>CAZJFX010000093.1:0-14249 GCA_964545395.1 uncultured Gemmatimonadaceae bacterium
CGAGGGGCACTTCGACACGCTGCAGTGACTACGACAGCGCTGGAACTTCGGTCTAAGCACACGCTCCTCCCAAAGCGAGCGGCCGGGCCCCGGTGGGGCCCGGCCGCGCCCGCGTGACCCCCGGGCCTGACGCCGAGGGGTGGCGGCTCACCGCTGGTGCCGGCGGCCCGCTACTTCGCTTTGGGAGCCGCCGGTTTCGCCTTGGGACTCTTCTTGGGCCGGGACTTCCCGTGGGTCTTCCTGATCCGCTTGCCCTTCTCCGTCCTCTGATCGCCTTTGCCCATCGATGGTGCTCTCCTGGAATGCCGGGTCGCTCGTCCGCCCGCCGCCTCGGGGCCGTCGCGGGGCCCCCGACGATACCGTGTCGGGCACACGGCGCCAAGGCCGACCGCCACCCCGCGCATGTGCGGAACCGGGGGCGCCGGGCCGAAGCCCGACCCCCCCCCGGACCGTTCCGGAGCCGCCCTTCAGCTCCGCGTGGTGATGTCGGAGATCTTCGGCTGCACCAGGCGCTCGTAATCGGCGAAGGCGAGCTTCACGAGCTCTGTGTGGCTCCCGGCATTGAAGGCGATGAACTCGTCTTCCCGGAGGTGGGCGTCCGCGAACGTCTCCATGTCCCACAGGTTCCCGAAGGGAGGCATGGCCCCCACCTCGCACTTGGGGAAAAGATCCCCGAACTCCTTCTCCGACGCGAGCTCCACTTCCTTCGCTCCGGTCACCTCGCGGAGCCGGTGTGCGCTCACCTTCTCCGGAGCCGGCAACACCACCATGGCCAACTTCCCGTCGAGCTTCACCATGACGGTCTTGGCCAACTCCTTCCCCGGCACGTGAGCCGAAGCGGCGATCTCCTGGGCGGTGAAGGCAGGTGAGTGGGTCACCGTCACATACTTGACGTGGTTCTCTTCCAGGTACTTACGCAGTCGATCGACCGGCATGGGGCGCCTCCTGCCCGGAGTTCTTCCTCTTGCCCCATGCTACCCCCCAGCCCGGCGCGGCCTCCATAGGGAATCGGCTGACACCCGTGTGGGGGAAAAGCCTAAGACCCACCCGGCAGGGTGCACGCCGTCAACCTGGGAATGCATGTCTATGAGATTGGCGGGAGGTCGAGCCAGGGTGGTGCGGCACCCACCCGCGAGCCACACCCACCAAACGAATCGCCTCCACCCGAAAGAGCGGAGGCAATTCGGGCTTCGGATCGGGACGCCGCGTCAGCGGGCCTTCTTCTTCCGCTTCTTCGGCTTCCGACCCTGGTTGGGATGCTCCAGATGGGCCCACGTCTCACCACGCCGCAGCATGTACACGGTGGACGGAGACACGCCCATGCGGCGGGCCCACTCGGCGCCCGGGGTTCCCCACCGGTCGGCATCCTCGTTCCAGTCGTCCAGGAGCTTGCGGGCCTGGGCTTCGGTGAGCTCGGCGTGGGGGGAGTTGGATCCCCTCAGCCAGACGTTCGATCCATACCAACGGTCCACCCTCTGCACCGGACCACCCAGCTTCCGTCCCGTGTGTCCCAGGCAGTAATGGCGCACCTGGTCCACGGAAAACGACGGGTTCATGCGGGCGATCTCAGCGTATAGGTAGCCCTCCTCGGCCAGTCTCCGCCACTTGATGACGAGAGAGGCATCGGGTTTGGGCATAATCACCCTCCTGGGGGATTGTTTGATCGCGCCTACCCTTCGCCATGGAATATACATTCCATTCCCCTCATGTGTCTCCCCGTTGGCACATTCGGCGCGCGGGGAGCCGTCATCCTCTGGAGCGTGGCGCTACGAACGCAGCCGGTGAGCGAACCTCTGGCGGAACTTGGCCACCTTCGGCGCCACCACTGCCTGGCAGTAGGACTGGTAGGGGTTCCTGCGGAAGTACTCGCTGTGGTAATCCTCCGCCGGCCAGAATGCGTCCAGAGGAGCTACCTCGGTGACGATGGGCGCGTCCCATATCCCCTGGGCCTCCAGCTCGGCTACGGCGGCCAGCGCCTCGCCACGCTGCGCTTCCGAGTGATGGAAGATCACCGACCGGTACTGGGTTCCCACGTCATGCCCCTGCCGGTCCCGGGTCGTGGGGTCGTGGATGGCGAAGAAGATCTCCAGGACGTCACGGTAGGAGATGACCGCGGGATCGAACGCCACCTGCACCACCTCCGCGTGCCCCGTGGCACCGCCGCACACCTCCTCGTAGGTGGGATTGGGGATCGTGCCGCCGGCATAGCCGGAGCGCACCGAGGCCACGCCCTCCACCCGCTCGTACACCGCCTCGAGGCACCAGAAGCAGCCGCCTCCCAGCGTTACCAGCTCGAGTCCCGCTCCGTCCGCCATGCCCGTCTCCGTGGTTCGTCGCCGTCCTGGATCCGATGAATATGCGGGACCCGAACCCCTCAGGAGCCGGCGGCGTTCCCCTGCGTCAGCGGCCGCTGCGCCTCGCCAAGGCCACGGCGAGCAGTACTGCGAGGATGACCAGGGTGATCGCCACAACGGGCACGGCGGTTTGCGGCATCCCACCCTGGTTCATGGCGAGGAGGACGAACGCGAGGAGGACGAACAGGCCTCCCAGGACGAGGGCTACCGCCACCCCGAGGGCGATGCGGAGGTCCGGGGAGCCCTTCCGGGAGGAGCGCTCCACAGCCATGCGGGCGGCCGCGCGCACCTCCGGGCCCGTCACGGCGGGGTGGTGCTTCTCGTACTCCTCGATCACGCGTCCCAGGAGGTCGGTCAGCTCCCGGACCCGGGGCGAGGGAGGCTTGTCGTGGGGCGGAATGAACGGCACGTAGAGCATTTCGACCTCCTCTCCCTCGGAGTACGACCTGGGCTCCGGGGTTCTTCTACCGCCGGAGCCGCCGGCGCTGAGGCAGGGTCGGCACGGTCCGTGTGGCGAACGCGGAAGGGCGCCCGCTCAGGCCCGCGCCGCCGCCAACACGTCGCCGATGATGGAGAGCGCGGCGTCCACGTCGGCGGGCCCTACGTCCAGGTGCATCACCACGCGCACGCCGTGGTGCCCGCCGGGGAGCATGTGCAGCCCCCGCTCGTAGCACGCCTCCACGAACGCGTTGGCGCTCATGGCTGTCACCTCGAAACGGACGATGTTGGACTGCACGCGCTCCAGGTCCACGCGCACCCCGTCCATCTTCGCCACGGCATTGGCAAAGCGGCGTGCTTCGCTGTGGTCGTCGGCAAGGCGGGCGCGGTGATGCTCAAGGGCATGGAGAGCGCCCGCGGCGATGATGCCCGCCTGGCGCACGCCCCCACCGTACATCTTCCTGTAGCGCCGGGCCTTCTCGATGAATTTCCTGCTCCCCACCAGGGCCGACCCCACGGGCGCTCCAAGCCCCTTGCTGAAGCATACGCTCACCGAGTCGAAGGGCTCGGCGATCTTCGCCTCGGGGATGCCCATGGCGACGGCCGCGTGCCAGATGCGCGCTCCGTCCATGTGCATGGCCAGGCCGTTCTCCCGCGCCGCCTGCGCCACGTTCCGAATGGCATCCAGGGGCCATACCTCTCCCCCGCCGGCGTTGTGGGTGTCCTCGATGCACACCAACCGCGGCAGCGGCGAGTGGTGCGGCGGCTGGAAGGGATGCTCCACGCCCACCGCGGCACGCACGTCGTCGCCGCCGAAGACGCCGAAGCGCCCCTGCACGCGCCACACGGTGACGCCGGCGAGAGCCGCGGCCGCGCCACCCTCGTTGATGACCATGTGGGAGGCGCCGTCCATGATGGCCATGTCGCCGGGATCGGTGTGGGTCTTGAGCGCCACCTGATTCGACATGGTGCCGGACGGGACGTACAGCGCATCCTCCTTGCCCAGGATCTCCGCGGTCCTGGCCTCCAGCGCCTCGACGGTGGGGTCCTCCTGGTACACGTCGTCGCCCACGGGGGCGGCGGCCATGGCCTCTCGCATGGCAGGGGTGGGCTTGGTGACGGTGTCGCTTCGCAGATCGATCACGGACGCTCCTCCTGGAAACGTGCGCACAACTCCTTAAGGCGTGAGCGGGAGACTGCCGCCGAACCCGGGCCTGCGCAACCGGGGAGCTTGACCCCGGGAATGGGGCGAATAACCTTGGTCCCCATTGGCGGCTGGGTCGAGTTCGACGTCGTGCAGGGCACCGAGGGCCCTGCCGCCGTGAACGTCACCCTCAGGTCTGAGCGTTCCCGTGCGACACGTCACCGGGCCGTCCATCGTTCACGGTGGGCGGCCCGACTTCATTGAGGAGCTTCCCATGAATCGCAGATCTTCCACCTTCGCCCTTCTCGTTGCCGCCTCGCTGGTAGGCGCCTGTGGGGGGGGTGAGCCCAAGCAGGAGGAGGCGCAGCCGCAGGAGGCCGCTCCGGCGGTGGATCCGTCCAGCCCCCTTCTCACGCCCGGGGATCTCACCGAGATAGCGCCTGAGACGTACCGCGTGCGCTTCGAGACGTCGGTGGGCGCCATCGTCGTCCAGGTCAACAAGGCCTGGTCGCCCAATGGCGCCGACCGCTTCTACAACCTCGTGAAGAACGGCTACTACGACGACACGAGGTTCTACCGCGTGGTCGAGGGATTCATGGCCCAGTTCGGCCTGAAGGGGGTCAACGCCATCGACCAGGCGTGGAGGGACGCCACCTTCCCCGACGATCCGTTCACCCAGTCCAACAGGCGGGGCACGATCACCTTCGCCCACGCCGGGCCGGACACCCGCACGACCCAGGTGTTCTTCAACTTCAAGGACAACGCACACCTGGACGAGAGCGGGTTCACGCCGTTCGGCGAGATCGTGGAAGGTCTGGACGTCCTAGACAAGGTCTACTCGGGGTATGGCGAGCTCCCGCCCGCCGGGAAGGGTCCGGACTACGCCACGGCCTGGGTCCAGGGGAACAAGTACCTCGACGAGAACTTCCCCGAGATGACCAAGGTGGTGAGCGCGACGCTGGAGGCGGCAGGAGCCTGACGTCGTGCCATGGATGTCGGGCCCCGGCGTGGCACCGTACACGCCGGGGCCCGACGTCGTATCATAGAAGATGACCTGGTCCATCCAGCTCTCCCTCTGGGGGCTCCCTCCCCTCCTCGCCATCCTGCTTGCGCTCCACGATGGCGCGTTCCTGTGGCCCCGCCGCAGGGAGGCGGGCACCCCCGTCCTCCTCGCTCTGGTCGCCGCCGTGGGGGTGTGGGCCCTGCTGGACCTGATGTCCATTTCCAGCGCCGCCCTGGTGGTGAAGATGACGACCACCCGGTTGGAATACGCCCCGGCCACGCTGGCGGCGGTGGCGTGGATCTGCTTCGCGCTCATCCACACCGGGCGGAGGAAGCACCTGACCCGGTTGCCCATGGTCCTGTTGTACGCGGTGGCCACCGCGGCCGCGGGCATGGCCCTCGGTTCCGCTGAGCCCCGCCTCCTCATCCGGGACGCCCAACTGGCGGACCTGGACGGCATCCTCGGTCTCACGATTCACTACGGGCCCGTCCACTGGGTGACGCTGGCGGTACGTTTCGTCGCCGTGCTGGGAGCCACCGTCGTGCTCTTGCACCACCTGGCCCGGACCCCCGGAGAGCGGGTCGGAGTCGCATGGGCCGGAACCGCGGCGGCGGTGGCGCTGGCCCCCTCCCTCATCCAGATCGCGGCCATGCCGGGCGCGGAGTGGGCGGACCTCTCGTCCACGGGCTTCGCCCTTGGAGGCGCCCTTCTGTTGCGGGGTTTCATGCGCGAGCGCCTCATGCACCTGGGGCCGGTGGACCGGGACCTGGTCCTGAGCCAGTTCCAGGACCCCATCGTGGTGCTGGACGCGCGGGGGCGCGTGGTGGACGTGAACGAAGCAGCCCGGAGGAAGTTGGGGCTGAGGCCGTATGGGGACCTGCCGGTGGTTTTGGGGACGCTATGGGCCTCCAGGCCCGCACCTCCCGACGCTCCGGCTCCCTTGGTGGTGCTCGAGGGCGACCAGGGGGAGAAGCGCACGTACGAGGTGACCCTCACGCGCCTCGATGACGCGGAAAAGCTCGGCCGCGCCGCCCTGCTCCTCCGGGACGTGACCGTGAAGGAGCGCATGCAGCGGGAACTGGAGCGGGCCTACGCCGACCTGGGACGGCTGGCGCGCACCGATCCGCTCACCGGGCTGGCCAATCGAAGGCACTTCATGGAGACGCTGGAGCAGGAGGTGGAGCGGTTGGATCGGTATGGCCGTCCCCTGGCGGTGGTATCCCTCGACCTGGACCACTTCAAGTCGGTGAACGACACCCACGGCCACGCCGCCGGCGACGAGGTGCTCAGGGAGGTGAGCCGGGTGCTCCACTCCGTGTGCCGTGACATGGACCTCGCCGCCAGGATGGGAGGCGAGGAGCTGGCGCTCCTCCTCCCCGAGACCGACGCAGTGGGCGCACGCATCGTCGCCGAACGCGTGCGGGAGCGCATCGCCGGTACCGCGTACCGCTCCCCCTCGGGGCAGGCGTTCCGGGTCACCGCCAGCCTGGGCGTGGCCACCGGCCGCGCCAAGGTCTCCGGGGAGGCGCTCCTCCAGGCTGCCGACGAGGCTCTCTACCGAGCCAAGGACGCTGGCAGGAACCAGGTGGTGCTGGCGCGCTGAGGCCGGCCTCGGCGCCTCAGCCGCGGGTTTCCCCTTCCGCTCCACCCTCCCGTGCCACCAGGGCCAGGCTCAGGAACGCGAACGCCAGGTAATGCGCGCCCAGCACCACCATGAACGCGGGGTAGAACCACTCGAGGCGGTACAGGGCGGCGGCACCCACCACGGGGAGCGACAGGGGAAGGGTGAAGGCCACCTGCATCCTCAGCCCGTGGAGCGGGTTCTCCTTCGACAGTGCTCCTCGGGCCGGAGGTGTGTGAGCGGGGGACCTGGGCGGCAAGGGACCAGGACGGCAAGGGGCGACGACCGCAGAGGATACGGGAGCGCGCCGGATTCCTTCAGGCGGCGTGCGCGGTCGGCGGCAGCCGGGCCAGCCGCCACTGGACCACCAGCCGGTCCCCCTCCAGCCGGAGCAGTCCGTGGACGACTTCCGTGGTGGAGGTGACGCACCCGCCGGTGAACTCGTCCTGGCCCCGGCTCAACTGGAAGGGCACCGCGGCCCGGCGGGTCACGGGCGTCTTCCGGAGAAGAGGCCGCTCATCCCCTCCCCTTTCGCGACCGGGGGGCCTCCAGCGTCCGCCCTTTCCACGCCCACCACTTGAGCAACTCCGGGTCGCGCTCCTGCATGGAGGCGTAGTACACCGCGCAGCGGAAGGCGTACAGGACGCATGGGTCCTGGTGGTGGCCCCGCAAATGGATGAGGCGAGCATACATGCGCTCGGGGTCGGCACCCCGGAGATCGGGCACGTCCGCGTACCCCAGGTCCCGGAGATCCCGGGCCAGGCTGGGCCCGATCCCTGGGACGGACTCGAGCCCTTCATCCGGCTTGAGACTCATGTCACCTCACCCCCCCACTCGTCAGCGTCATCACCGGGGTCGCGATCCCTTCTCCACACGGGTCACCGCACCCTCTAAAGAGTCGTACCTCTAAAGAGTCGTACCTCAGGCAGGGGCCTCCGCGCGGGCAAGCGCCTCGACGGCGTGGCTCGTCTCGACCATCGGGCGCCCTCCTCAATCCACGATGAAGAGCGTCGCGCCGCCCTCGGTGCGGGAGCGGTGGGGTGCCAGGTTCGATGAGACCTGGTAGCTCGTGCCTGGCCCGAGTCGGTGGACACTGCCGTCCTTCAGCTCGGTGACGAGCTCGCCGTTGAGCACCAGGAGCACGTGACCCCGACTGCACCAGTGGTCGGCCAGGTAGCCGGGCGAGTAGCGCACCATGCGGACCCGGATGTTCCCCTGTTCGAAGGTCCTCCAGTACGCGGTCCCGGTCTCGCCCGGGTGCTCGGTCTCGGGTACCTGGCTCCAGTCCGTGGTGCCGAACGGCACCGACTCGATCTGCATGGGGACGCTCCCCTCCGAGGTGGACGCTCTACGGTCCCTGCATCATGCCCACGCCAGGCAGCGTGCTGCAAGCCGCACAAACGGCGAGCCTTTCTCCCCTCCCCACCTTAGATTTCCCGGGAGTCCGGCGCGCCCCTGCGCGCCCCGCGCCTTCCCTGATCCGGGTTCCGTCCTGCCGCGGATCGCACCGGAGGGATGTGATGAAGGTCAACATCCGCACCGACTGCACGCCTGCCGCACTGGCCCAGGCCATCAAGGACAACCTCTTCTACGTGCAGGGACGGGTGCCTCGCACGGCCACGCGCAACGACTGGTACATGGCCGTGGCGTACACCATCCGGGACCGCGTCCTTCATCGGTGGATGAGCACCATCGAGACGGTGATGACCACGAAGGCGAAGTCGGTCAGCTACCTCTCGGCCGAATTCCTCATCGGCCCCCAACTGGGGAGCCACTTGGTGAGCCTGGGGATCCTGGACGAGGTGCGAGAAGCGGTGGCGGAGCTCGGCCAGGATCTGGACGAGCTCTTCGAGCAGGAGGAGGAGCCGGGACTGGGCAACGGGGGGCTGGGCAGGTTGGCGGCCTGCTTCCTCGATTCCCTGGCCTCGCTGGAAGTGCTCGGCACCGGCTACGGCATCCGGTACGAGTTCGGGATCTTCGACCAGGCGATCCAGGACGGCTGGCAGGTCGAGGAGACGGACAAGTGGCTGCACCTGGGCAGCCCCTGGGAGATCCCCCGCCCCGAGATCTGCTACCCGGTCGGCTTCGAGGGCCGCACCGAGCACCGGCGGGACGCCGACGGTCGCCTGCGCGTGCGCTGGATCCCCGGGCGCATCGTGCACGGCATCGCCTCCGACATGGCTGTGCCGGGCTACAGGGTCAACACGGTGAACCTGCTCCGCCTGTGGAAGGCCGAGGCCATGGAGTCCTTCGACTTCCAGGCGTTCAACGTGGGCGACTATTACGGGGCCGTGGAGGACAAGGTGTCCTCGGAGAACCTCTCCAAGGTGCTTTATCCCAACGACGAGAGCATGGCCGGGAAGCGCCTGCGCCTGGAGCAGCAGTACTTCTTCGTGTCGTGCTCCCTTCAGGACATGATGCGGGTGCACCTGCGGCGCGGGAATCGGCTCGAGGACTTCCCCAGCGTATACGCCGTGCAGCTGAACGACACCCACCCCTCCATCGCTGTCGCCGAGATGATGCGCCTGCTCATGGACGAGCACGGGCTCGAATGGGTCGACGCCTGGGAGGTCACGCAGAAGACGTTCGCTTACACGAACCACACGCTCCTCCCGGAGGCGTTGGAGAAATGGCCGCTGCCCCTCTTCGCCAGCCTCCTGCCGCGCCATCTCGAGATCATCTTCGAGATCAATCGGCGGTTCCTGGAGGAGTTGCGGGAGTGCTTCCCCGGGGACGAGGACCGGGTGCGGCGCATGTCCATCATCGACGAGACCGGGGACCGCTACGTGCGCATGGCGCACCTCGCCAGCATCGGCAGCCACAGCATCAACGGCGTCGCCGCGCTCCACACCGAGCTGCTCAAGCAGGACGTGCTCCGCGACTTCTACGAGGTCTACCCCGGCAAATTCCTCAACGTCACCAACGGCGTCACGCCCCGGCGCTGGGTGCTCTTCAGCAACCCGAAGCTCGCCGGCCTCATCACGCGGAGCATCGGGGACGGGTGGATCTGCGACATGGAGCACCGGCTCCGCAGCCTCGAGCCCTTCGCGCAGAGCAGGGACTTCCGGGACGACTGGCGGGCGATCCAGCGCGAGAACAAGGTCACGTTCGCCGGGATCATCAAGGGCCAGACGGGCGTTGTTGTGGACCCTGATTCGCTCTTCGACATCCAGGTGAAGCGCATCCACGAGTACAAGCGCCAGCACCTGAACGTGCTCCACGTCATCACGCTCTACAACCGGATCAAGCAGGACCCGCAAGCCGACGTGGTCCCCCGCACGGTCATCTTCGCCGGGAAGGCCGCGCCCGGGTACTTCATGGCCAAGCTCATCATCAAGCTCATCAATTCGGTGGCCGCAGTGGTGAACGACGATCCTGACGTCGCGGGCCGTCTGAAGGTCGTGTTCCTGCCGGACTTCAACGTGAAGCGCGCCCATGCCATCTACCCGGCAGCGGACCTCTCGGAGCAGATCTCGACGGCGGGGAAGGAGGCGTCGGGGACGGGGAACATGAAGTTCTCCATGAACGGGGCGCTCACCATCGGCACGCTGGACGGGGCCAACGTTGAGATCCGTGAAGCCGTGGGGGCGGAGAACTTCTTCCTCTTCGGCCTCAGCGCCGAAGAGGTGCAGGCGCTCTGGCGGGCAGGCTATCACCCCAGTGCGCATGCCGACGCGGACGCCGAGCTCCGCGCCGTCCTGGACCTCATCGCCTCAGGGGCGTTCTCGCCCTCCGATCCCGGCCTGTTCCTTCCGCTCGTGAACTCGCTCCTCTACCACGACCCCTTCATGCTGCTGGCGGATTACCGGTCCTACATCGAGTGCCAGGAGCGGGTGAGCGCCGCGTACCGGGATCCCGAGGAGTGGACCCGCATGTCCATCCTGAACGTGGCGCGCATCGGGGGCTTCTCGTCGGACCGCTCCATCCGGGAGTACTGCGAGAAGATCTGGCACGTCGAGCCGGTGCCGATCCGGATGGGCTGACGGCTAAGGATCGTCCTCGGATGGGGCGCTCGCTGAGCACGCAGATGTCGAGGGGGTCCAGGTCGCCGCGGGCGGCGCCGGGCATGAGGGCCGCCACGGACGCGCCCGAGTAGGTCTGCGGGATGAACCCGTAGATGGAGGGAGGGAGCGAGGAGGTGCGTTGCGCCCGGTCCACCTCGAGGTACCCGGTCGCCATCCGTTGACTTGCGCGTCCGCTTCCGCGACCGTTCTGCGTCGGCCCCAAAGTGGGGTGCTCAGGCAATTCTCGAGGCGGCGGTCTCACGGTTGGAGATTGGCGCCTCTCTTGTAAGCGGCCATGGGGCCGCACGTCGCGCGGACAGTCCGCGCAATACACAGCAGTCGGTAAGTACGCGTCAACGTGGCCTCCGACTCGCAAAAACCAAGGAGCGCACAGGTGCGTACCAAGGGAACCGTGAAGTGGTTCAATGATCAGAAGGGCTTCGGATTCATCACGCCGGAGGACGGAAGCAAGGACTGCTTCGTCCACCACAGCGCCATCCAGGCTGCCGGGTTCAAGACCCTGGCCGAGGGTGCCTCTGTCGAGTTCGACGTGGTGCAGGGGGCCAAGGGCCCCGCGGCGGAGAACGTCGTAGCCCTGTAGTGCGACTCTGCCTCGGCAGGGCTTCGAGGGCCGCCGCGCGAACGCGCGGCGGCCCTCGTTCGTTTCCGCCATCCGACGGAATCGGGCTCCCGTGGGCAGTAGAGTAGGCGCCTATCGGCGCCATCACCGCCTGGATCACCGCCACCGTCTTCGGAGGGCCCTCTGTCGCCGCCGGACTCCTCGGGTCCGGCCTATCCACCCTGGGCGCTGTCGTCACCGGCGCAGCGACGATCCTGGGTGCGGGCTCAGCTGCCGGCACCCTGGTCATCGCCAGGGCGGCGGACAGCAGGGAGTTGCTCGAAGAAAGCGATGAGGTCGCGCGCGTGGGCCTGACCGGGGAGGACGCTCATCGAATGTTCGGGGCCAGCAGGCAGTCGAGCCTTGGTCATGCGAGAGCCAGCGCGAGGGCGATGCCGAGCGCGACGAGGAGGCCTCCCACGATCTGGCGGTAGACGGCAGGGGGGATGCGGCTGAGGAGAGGCACGCCGAGGAAGGTCCCGACGACCAGGGCCCGAGTTGGAAGCTGGAAGCCCAGGAGTGCCGCGGCGCGGATCCCTCCCTGGTTGCCCACCAGGCCTCCGAACACGCCCGAGACCGCGCCGCCGGTGAGCCTCCAGAAGCGCGTGGTCGGGAGAGGGACGGGGCGCCGCAACAGCTCCGCACCTCCTGCCATGACGAGCAGGCCCGCCAGGACCGCTGCGAGCGTGCCGCTGCCGAGGATGGGCTGCAGCGTCGCACCGGCGAGTCCGCCTGCGGCGCTCGCGATGCCGAACTGCCGGAAGGTCGGCCGATCCACGTCGGCCCGGAGTCGCCAGAAGCGCACGGCCGTGGCGGCGACATGCGGGACCGCGACGATCGCGACCGCCTCCGCCATGGGGAAGGAGACCAGCAGAAACGGGGTCAGCAGGCTGCCGATGCCGAAGCCCGACAGCGCCGCCACGGCACCGGCGGCCACCGCCACGAGCCCGAAGACCACCGGTGATTCGAAGATGAGCCACCCCCGTTGCGTGAGACGCTGCCGGTCGCCGTCCGGACACGCGCGCCGGGCGCGCCTTGCCCACCTGGAAACTGGAGGGTCGGCCGGGAGCCAGGTAGGTCTGCGCCCTCACGGTCCGATGGGAGGAGCCGGCCGGCCTTCCGCCAGGCGATTCCACCAAGGGAGCGTGAGGGCGCTTGCGCATACATAGGAGTGCCATGTATACTACCTCTATGCATCGACGCCCCCCGCCATCCGACGCGCCTGGCCCTTCGGCATGGACATAGGCAAAGACCTCGTCGCCGCGTCCGCCACGCCCCTGGTGCTGGCCATCCTCAGCGAGGGTGAGAGCTATGGCTACGCCATCATCAAGCGCGTCTACGAGCTGTCGGGCGGGGAGATGCAGTGGACGGACGGCATGCTGTACCCGGTCCTCCATCGCCTGGAGCACAACGGCCTGGTGAAGGCAAGCTGGGGCGAGTCCGAGACGGGCCGGCGGCGGAAGTACTACAGGCTCACGGAGCAGGGCTCCGAGGAGCTCAAGAATCAGCGACGGCAGTGGAGGGTCGTGAACGAGACGCTCTTCTCGACCCCGTTCAAATCGTTCCAACTCGTGCCGCAGGGGCTATGATGGCGCACGCAGGAGGCGGTCCAGTGCTCGACGAACGCATCAGTGAATGGCGGTCCTACGTGCGCCGGCGGCAGGCCATCGACGCCAAGGACGTGGATGAGCTCGAGGACCACCTCCGGAGCAAGGTCGCCGACCTCGTGGGGGCGGGGCTCGACGAGGAGGAGGCCTTCCTCATCGGCGTGAAGCGCATCGGCGAGCTCGACACGCTTTCCCGGGAGTTCGCCCGGGAACACTCGGAGCGCCTGTGGAAACGCCTGGTGGTTTCGGATGCCAAAGCCGGAGAGACGGGCTGGGGCCGGGAGGCATTGGTGGCTCTGGGCCTGGCGGTCGCGGCTGCGGCAGCCATCAAGGTGCCCGAGCTCTTCGGGCTTACCATCGAAGACGGCGGGCCTGCCGCGGAGTCTTTCTACGTCAGGAACTTCAGCCTCTTCGTCCTCCCCTTCCTCGCCGGGTTCTTCGCGTGGAAGAGGGAGATGGACCCGGCGGGGCTGATGCGGCTGGCGGCGTCCTTCGTCGTAGGGGCCCTGGCCATCAACCTGATCCCCTTCGCACCCCTGGGTCACACGGAGGTGCTGGCGGCCCTGCACCTCCCCCTGGCGCTCTGGCTCGCCGTGGGCATCGGGTACGCCGGTGGCGCATGGCGGAGCCACGCCCAGCGCATGAACTACGTGCGCTTCTCCGGGGAGTGGTTCATCTACCTCGCCCTCATCGCCATGGGCGGGGGCGTCCTCATGGGATCCACCGTGTTCGTCTTCAGCGCTATCGGGATGGACGCGGAGTGGCTCCTCAACAACTGGATCCTCCCCTGCGGCGTCATGGGGGCCATCGTCATCGCCGGCTGGCTGGCGGAGGCCAAGCAGAGCGTCATCGAGAACATGGCGCCCGTCCTCACCCTGCTCTTCACGCCCCTCTTCACCCTCCTGCTCCTGGCCTTCCTCGGCACCATGGTCCTGACGGGGAGCGGGATCAACGTGGAGCGCGAGGTCCTCATCGGCTTCGACCTGATCCTCGTGGTCGTGGTGGGCCTGCTCCTGTACGCCATCTCCGCCAGGGACCCCCAGGCCGAGCCCGGCTTCTTCGACGTCCTGCAGTTCGTGCTGGTGGTCTGCGCCCTCCTGGTGGACGCCATGGCGCTCTGGGCCATCCTCGCGCGCATCACCGAGTTCGGCTTCAGCCCCAACCGGGTGGCCGCCCTGGGCGAGAACCTCATCCTGGTGGTGAACCTGGGTTGGTCCGCCGTGCTGTACGCCAGGTTCCTCCGGAGGCGCGCGGGCTTCGCGGCCCTGGAGCGGTGGCAGACGGCCTACCTACCGGTGTACGCCGTGTGGGCGTGGATCGTCGTGGTGGTCTTCCCGCTGGTGTTCAGGTTCCAGTAGCGTCGGGCGCGGCGTCCCGTCGGAGGTCGGCGCCGAGCGGGTGCTTCAAGACTCCCCCCACGCAATCGATAACCCGGATGTGGATCGCCATCCGTAGGGGC
>CAZJFX010000094.1:0-14143 GCA_964545395.1 uncultured Gemmatimonadaceae bacterium
CCGTCCTACCGTCCCCTATCGCCCCCGCGACTCTTCAGGTTCCGAAATGGCTGGGTAGCAGGCCTCGGGAAGGGGCCTGGGACCGGGTTCCCTCGCCGGAGCGGCGCCGGCGGCGCCGGAAAAAGAAGAAGCGGGGGAGGCGAAGGGTCTCGGTGGCACGAAGAACCAGCCCCCCCAGGGTGGGCCACGAGAATTTCCCTTCACACTCCGCCCGCTTCGACACCGGCGACTCCCAGCCGGCAACCCTTATATACAACCGCAGAACGGAGTTGTCACTCTCAATTTGGCACGATCCGGGAAAAGAGATGCCGCGCCCTCCGGGGCCCTCTCCCTGCGGACGCTACCGGGGATGCCGCTGGAAACGCCGCTGGAGGAGCTGCCTGTGACGCCGCCGGGGACGCGTTGCCCGAGGAGGTCCCCTCGCTGAGATTTCTATTGATTCCCCCTACCGCCCCCCTTCCCGAAGCGCCCTTGACTACGTCCGCCCCCAACTCCTCCGCGAAGGCCTCACAACGCCGCGTCCGGGCCCTGGTGGCCCTACGTGTCCTCGAGGTCATGCGGGACCAGGACATCCCCTCGGAGCTCCTCGAGGAGGAGAACACCACGGTCACGCTTCCCCGGCGCTTCGGGCTGAGCGATGTCGTGGGCCGCCAGATCCGGTCCTTTCGGGAGGATGCCCGCCGGGGGGTCCGCCTCACCGATCCCGAGGTCCGGGACCTGTTCCGCCTGGTCATCCGCCGGCCCGACGCCGAGGACATCTTCTTCAAGGCCGGGCAGGCGCTGGCCGGATCGAAGCGTCCGGGGTGGCGCCGTTTCCTCCCCCAGGGGATGGCCCTGGCCGTGGCCCGGAGCCGCGTCCGCCGACGCCTGAAGGCTCTGTTCGGGCGGCGGGTCGGCGGGCTGGGGAGGGGGGCGTTCTCCCTGGAGGGGCGTGGCCTCCTGTTCATCGAGGCCGACCCCGGTGGCGAGGCCTGCGCGCTCGTGACCGGCCTGTGCCAGACGATCATCGAGCAGGCGACGGGCCAGAAGACCCGCGTCACCCACACGCTCTGCCAATCCCGGGGGGACGCGCTCTGCCGCTGGGAGGGCGCTCTCCTGGAGGGAGTGCCGGACCTGCCACCCCCCCTGCCCCCCGACTCGGTGGCCGGGTGACCCGCCGGGAGGAGTTGCCGTGATATCCAAGGGCGTTTCCGCACCCGACTTCACCCTTCCCACGGACGGAGGGGAGTCCCTACGCCTCTCGTCCCTCCGCGGCCGGAAGGTGGTCCTGTACTTCTACCCGAAGGACGACACCTCCGGGTGCACGGCGCAGGCGTGCGAGCTGCGTGACGCGCTGCCGCGGTTCGAGGGCGTGGACGCGGTGATCCTGGGAGTGTCGCCGGACCCGGTGGCGTCGCACCGGGAGTTCCGGGACAAGCACGGCCTGAACTTCACGCTCCTCTCCGACGAGGACCACGCGGTGGCGGAGGCGTACGGAGTGTGGGTGCAGAAAAGCATGTACGGGCGCACCTACATGGGCATCGAGCGCAGCACCTTCCTCATCGGGGAGGACGGGATCGTCCTGGAGGCATGGCGGAAGGTGAGGCCCAAGGGCCACGCGGAGCTGGTTGCCGCGGCGCTGGGAGCTTGAGCCTGACTTCTACGTGAACAGCGTCCTGTGCGTTTGGTACCTGCGCGGGTCGTGCACCACGAGGCGGCCGGCGCCGCGCGCCTCTGCCGCCACCCGGGAGAGGCCGGCCGCGGCGATGCGGGCCGGGGCAGCGCGGTTGCCCTCGCCCTGGAGCGGTGCGAAGATCCCTGCGGCGCAGGGCCGAGGATCGGCGTACTGCCTCGAACGGGACACGGGGGACGCATGACTATCGGCATCCAGATCGTGATCGGCTTGGTGCTCGCGGTGCTGGGCTTCGCCATCGGGAGGGGCATGGGCCGGTCCGGCGGCGTGGCGTTGGGGCGCCGGGAAGGTCGCGACGAAGGCTTCGAGGCAGGGCGCATGGAGGCCCGGGCCGAGGCGGAGCGGCAGATGCGCGCCCTAGTGGAATCCGTGTCCCGGGGTCGGCGGCCGGAGGGGATCGCCGCCGGGAGCGCTGCGGCGGAGCTGCAGCGCGCCCTGGAGCAGGGGTGGGCGCCCCGGGACGCTGAGCGCCAGGCGGCTCTCGTGGAGGCGGTCGGCAGGGTGAGCGGCTTCCTGCGCAACGCGGTGGGAGCACCCCTGGCGGGTGCGACTCCCTCGGCGGACGCCGAGGAGCTCCGGGAGCGCATCGAGCGCGCGCTGGGCGCCATGAAGGACCTGGACTTCTTCATGAACGAGCCTCTGCTGGAGGCCGAGACCAAGGACCTGCCCCAGCTCGTCCAGCAGGTCACCCACGAGTTCGCCCACGACCAGGGCGTGGCGGTGCGCCTCTCCCTGGACGACAAGCCCGTGCGCGCCCGGGTGAACGCCACGTCCCTCATGGACGCTTTCTACCTGGTGCTCCACAACGCGGCCCGGTTCGGAGGGGCGGCCACGGTGGACGTGTCCGTGCTGGTGGAGGGAGGCAAGGCCCGGATTCGCGTGCGCGACCGCGGGCCGGGGTTCTCCGAGGAGTCCCTCCAGCGGGCATTCGATCCCTTCTACTCCACCGCCGAGGACGGCCTGGGTCTCGGGCTGCCCCACGCCCGCAGGGCTGTCGAGGGAATGGGCGGACGCATCGAGTTGAGCAATGCGCTCGCCGGCGGCGGCGAAGTGGAGATCTCCTTTCCTGCTGCCTGAGGGCGCCCCCGGCGACGTGCGCTACCGGTACCCGTACACCTGGTACAGGAGCAGGTAGACCAGGAGACCGGTGACGGAGACATATGCCCAGACCGGTAAGGTCCAGCGGGCGAGCCGGGCATGATCGTGGAAGCGCTTCTTCCTGATGAGCCAGAGGAGGCGGAGCACCAGCGGGACCACCACCACCGCCAGCACCATGTGGGAGAAGAGGATGCCCAGGTACACGAGCTTGGCGGCCCCCTCGCCGGCGAAGTGGTGGGTCCCGGTGAAGGCGACACGGGTCAGGTAGAACCCGAGGAAGAGGGTCGAGGCGCCCAGCGCCGTCATCATGGCCCGGCGGTGCAGCTTCGCCTTCCGACGCCGGATGAGCACCCACCCGGTGGCCAGGGCGAGGGCACTCGCCGCGTTCAGGCTGGCGTTGACCAGGGCCAGCACGTCTCCGATCCGGGCGCGGTCCACGGGAAGTCCCTCACACTCCCGTCGAGGCGGAGACTGCCGTCGAGGCGGACACGGTGCTCCGGGGAGCATAGCTGCGGTTGGCCCAGCCCGCAGTGGCCAGGTGGACCATGACGGAGAGGAGGCCTGCGGCCACCAGGGTGTGGAGGGAGACCGGCACCACCTCCAGGCGAGTGTACAGCGAGAGGAAGCCCAGACCCACCTGCAGGAGGACCAGGGCCCCGGCCCACCCCGTCCAGCTCCGAACCGCCGCCGGAGCCCCGCGGCGGAAGGCCCAGACCGCCAGGCCCACCACCACCACCGCGACGCCGTAGCCGAGCATCCGATGCAGGAAGTGGAGGAGGACGAGGCCGCTCTGGAGCGGCGGCACGATCCGGGCCATGCACAGCGGCACGTCGGGGCAGGCCAGCCCCGAGTCGGTGTGGCGGACCAGGCCACCCAGGACGGACTGGACGAAGACCAGGGCTGCGGCCCAGAGCCCCCACCGGAGGAGGCCCCGAGCCGAGCCTGGCTCCAGCACGCCCATGCGTGGCGCCCACGCCGCGGCCGACGCCAGGAAGGTGGCCAGGCCGAGGAAGAGGAGGGCCAGGCTCAGGTGGGTGGTGGACACCAGGTCGGGCAGACGGAAGAGCACGGTGAGCCCGCCGAACACCGACTGCACCAGGAGGAGCCCCACGCCCGCCAGGGCGGTGCCGAACATCCACGGACGGTCCCCCGCCTCCCTCCGGAGGAGCCAGGTGGCCAGCCCCCACATGAGGAGGAGCCCCCCCGCCACCAGCCTGTGGAGGTGCTCCCAGAAGACCCCTCCGGACATCTCCGGCACCATGGTGCCGAAGCACGTCGGCCAGTCGGGACAGGCCAGGCTCGACTCGGTGGCGTGGACGACGCTCCCCAGGAAGAGGAGGCCCAGGGTCCAGGCCACCGACACCGAAAGGGCTCTCGGATGGAGGGTGTGCATGGCGGTAGGGGTTGAGGTGGGGGTGGCGGCCGAGTACCCCCGGGGGGCCGGGGGGTTGCGCGGGAAGCGGCCACCGCTGACGGTGGTGCTGCCAGGCGGGCGATCCGGTCCTGCGGACGCGCGCGCCACGGCCAGCGTGGGAGGAGCCTTGAGCCGGAAGAAGAAGCGCCATCTGATACCCGACGCCATCAACCCCGTGTACCACGCGCAGGTGATGGGGCGCCTGGTTCGCCGCAGGATGAAGGAGCCCGGGCTAACTCCCGGGACGTTGGTCCATACAGGGGTCCAGAAGGTGGACCGGGTGCGGACCACCTACCTGGACTTCGACCCGAGCCACGTTTCCGAGGCAGAGGTGGATTCGGTGGACGCCTGCTTCCCGTTCAAGAGCTCGCCGACGGTGAGCTGGGTGAACGTGGACGGGCTGCACGAAGTGGATCTGGTTCGCCGCCTGGGCGAGCACTTCGGCTGGCACCCCCTCCTCATGGAGGACATCGTCGGCACGAGCCAGCGTGCCAAGGTGGAGGAGTACGAGGACCACCTCTTCGTCGTGCTTCCCATGCTCAGATGGGACGCCGAGCACAACCAGGTGGATCAGGAGCAGCTCAGCATGGTGCTGGGGGATCGGTACTTGTTCACCTTCCAGGAGCGCGCCGGGGACGTCTTCAACCCCGTTCGGGAGCGCATCCGCAGCGCCAAGGGACGGGTCCGGTCCCGGGGCGCAGACTACCTGGCCTACGCCCTCATGGACGCCGTTGTGGATTCCTGTTTCCAGGTGCTGGAGGCCATCGGTGACCGGACGGAAGCGCTTGAGGAGCAGCTCCTGGCCGACTCCGGCCAGAGCGCCATGATCCAGCTCCACGCCCTGAAACGGGAGCTCATCGCCATGCGCCGCGCGATCTGGCCCATGCGCGATGCCCTGGCGCAGGTGGTCCGCGACGAGGAGGATATGTTCACGCCCGAGACGGAGGTCTTCCTGCGCGACGTCCATGACCACGCTGTGCAGGTTGTGGAGAGCGTCGAGGTGCTGAGGGACGTGGTCTCGGGGGCGGTGGACCTGCACCTGTCCATGATGACCACGCGGACCAACGAGGTGATGAAGGTCCTCACGATCATGGCGAGCATCTTCATTCCGCTCACCTTTGTAGTGGGGATCTACGGGATGAACTTCGACTGGATGCCGGAGTTGCGCGTGTGGTGGGCTTACCCCACCCTCCTGCTGGCCATGGCCGCCTTGGCGGGGGGCATGGTCTTCTACTTCCGCAAGAAGAGGTGGATGTGAAGAAGAGAGCTGCTGTGTGGACCGCCGTCATCGCACTGGTGGTGGGGGGGGCGTGCCGGGAGGCCACCTTCGAAGGAGGGGCGCCCCTCTCGATCACGTTGATCAGCGACCGTACCACGGCGAACACCGGGGAGAACATCGCGTTCGACTTCGACGCCACCGGTGCCATGCTCGACGGCGTGATCGTCGAGTACGGGGACGGTTTGGCCGACACCATGTACGCATCGGGTGCCATGACCGCCCATGGGCAGTTTCTGCATGCCTACGCATCCGCGGGAACATTCATGGCGGTGGGCACGGTGTACGATGCCCTCCAGGGCCTGGCCATGGACACGGTGACCGTCCAGATCACGGATGGCTGAGCGGGCTGAGCGGTGACGCGCCAGGCCGTGGAGGGGTCGAGGCGATGCGTCGCCCTGGCGGCGTCCTTGGTCCTGTGGGGCACGGCCGCGGCGGGCGCGCAGCAGTCGGAGCCGGCGTCCGGGCCCCCACCGGTGCTCGGCTCCCTGCACGACCCGGAGGCGTATCCGCGCCCCACGGCCACGGCGACGCGCACCAGGGTGGCGCCGGTGATCGACGGCGTGCTGGATGACGAAGCGTGGCAGGCTACGGAAGTGATCAGCGACTTCATCCAGTCCCAGCCCGATCCCGGTCGCCTGGCCAACGAGCGCACCGAGGTGCGCATCGTGTACGACGATGAAGCGCTGTACGTGGGGGCGATGAATTACGACGCGCACCCCGGGTTGTACGTCGTGCAGAGCATGGAAAGGGACTTCCCGTCCCTCTCCACCCGGGATGCCGACCTCTTCGGCCTCACCCTGGACACGTTCCTGGACCGGAAGAACTCCTTCATCTTCCTCATCAACCCGTACGGCGCTTACCGCGACGGCCAGACGTTCGACGACAGCCGCAGCATGGACTTCGGCTTCGACGTCCCCGTGCAGGTGGAGACGTCGCTCAGGGACGACGGCTGGAGCGTCGAGGTCCGCATCCCCTGGTCGGGAGTCCGCTACGACGCCCACCGCAAGGAGCAGGTCTTCGGGCTCAACCTCCAGCGGAGGGTGAGGCGTGACAACGAGGACTCCTACTGGGCGCCCCTCCAGCGCAGGGACCCGTCACACCGGATGTCGAAGGCGGGCACCCTGTACGGGATCCGGGACATCCCGGCCGTGAACAACCTGTCCGCAAAGCCGTACCTGACTGCGGACAACCAGTCGGGTGCTGCCCTGGCGGCAGGGCTGGAGGGGTCGGGCCTCGGCGTGGGCGGGGACCTCAAGTACGGAGTGACGCCCGGGCTGACCCTGGATCTCACCGTGAACACCGACTTCTCCCAGGTGGACGTGGACCAGGAGCAGGTAAACCTGACCCGCTTTCCCATCTTCTTCCCCGAGCAGCGGGACTTCTTCGTCGAGAACTCCGGGTCCTTCAACTTCGGCGACCAAACGGAGCGGGAGTACCGCATGGGGGCGTCTCTGAGAGACTTCACCCTGTTCCACTCCCGGGCTATCGGCCTCCAGTCGGGGCGGCCCGTCCCCATCGTGGCGGGGGGGAGGCTGAGCGGGACGGTGGGCGACTGGGACGTGGGGTTCCTGGATATGCGCACGGAGGCGGCGAACGGACGCCCGGGCGAGAACTTCGCCGTCCTGCGCCTGCGCCGCGCGGTGGGGCCGGCCTCGGACGTGGGCGCCATGTTCGTGGACCGGACGGGGGTGGGGGAGGGGGGCGGCCGGGTGGGGCGCAGCTACGGCGTGGACGCCAACATCCACGTCCTGGAGGCCTTGGTCCTCAACTCCTATCTGGCTCGCACCGAGACGCCGGAGGCCACCGGAGACGAGACGGCGGCGCGCTTCGGGGCGGCGTGGAGGGACCGCACCTGGGACGTCTCGGGCCTGTGGCGGCGCATCGGAGACGACTTCAAGCCGGCTGTGGGGTTCGTGCGCCGCCGCGACATCGAGCACACGTACATGACGGTGGGGATGCACAGCCGTCCCCCGATCAGCTTCCTGCAGGAGGTGAACCCGTACGTCGAGTTCCATCGCTTCACGGACCTGGGGGACACGCTCGTGTCCCGGGAGGTCGAGGCCGGGCTCGTCGTGGACTTCATGTCGGGTGCCACGCTCACGGGGAGGGTGTCCCGGGTGCACGAGCTGGTGGAGGAGCCCTTCACCGTGGGCGAGGGCGTGGTCCCGGCCGGCGGGTACGACTTCGACGAGGGTTCGCTTTCCTTCCATTCCTCGGCGGGCAATCCGTTCTCGGCGGACCTCTCGGTAAGCGGAGGGGGCTACTACGGGGGTGAGCGCCGATCCGTGGGGGCGGGATTCCGGTGGCTGGTGAGCTACCGCCTCGCCCTCACGGGCTCCGCGGACTACAACCGGCTGGCACTGCCTGTCGGCGCCGTGACCACCTCGGTCTACTCCGGGCGGATCAAGTACGCGTTTTCCAAGCGGGTCTTCACCACGGTGAACGTCCAGTACAACCAGGACATGGACCAACTCGTGACGTACGCGCGGTTCAACCTCATCCACGGCCCGCTCTCCGACTTCTTCCTGGTGCTCACCGAGCGCCGTCAGCTCGGCGCCGGTGGCGGCGTGCTGGAGCGGGTCGCCACCGCGAAGGTCACGAAGCTGCTGACGTTCTGAAGCTGCTCCCGGCCCGAGGCTGGCGGGTTGCTCCTACGGAGTCGACGGCTGCTGCTGGACGGGCTGCTCGGAGGAGGCGGAGCCCCAACCGAAGGCAGGGCGGCCCAGGGAGAGGGTGCCCACGATCACGAGAGCAATCACGACGGTGGTGGCCACCGCGTACGGCATGAGCGTGCGCCGGTTCTGTCTGCGCGTGCGCATCACCGCCGGGACGAGGTGGCTCACCGCGGTGGCCAGCACCATGAGGACCACGTGCAAGCCTGCGTCGGCGTTGAAGTCGTAGCCCACCGTGATCATGACGATCCCCGAGAAGAGCGTCACGTCCATGAGCGAGCGGAACGTGATGGCGAGCCTCTTCATCGTCCGGTCGTGGGGCTGTTTCAGGGCCACGCCGCGGAGCGCGTAGACGATGACGGCCAGCCCCGCCAACAGGACGAGATAGCGTAGGGCGGAGTGGAGATACAGGAGCATCTGGGTCTCGGGGTGTCGGACGGGCGCGCGGACGGGCGCGCGGACGGGCGCGCGGACGGGCGCACAAGTCTAGAGCCGGGCCTCCCACCCGGGAAGGCGGGCCGGCATCTCATGCCGGGTTTGGGGCGCCCGGGTGCGAAAGGGGGCGGCCGCGCCGAGCGGCCGCCACCCTCCTTGGATCCTGGGAGACCGCGCCCTGCCGGCTCCCCGCCGGATTCCCCGGCGCGCGCCCCTCAGCGGCGAGCCGAGGCCTTCAACCGCTGGACCTCCGCCCTGGCTGCCTCCACCTGATTCCGCATCGTCTGCGTGGGGGGGTAGAGCGAGCCCGGACGCACCGCCGAACCATTCAGGGACGAGTACACGCTCGAGATCGTCCGGGAGACGGTCCGGATGCGGAACTCGGGGCTGTCGGAGGCGCCTGCAGGCCGGCCGTAGCCGCCTCCGGGCGTTACGCCCATCGCCTGCATGACCGCCGCGGCTTCGGCGCGCAGCGCCAGCAGGTCGAGGAGGAAGCGCTCCCTCGCCTGGTACTCGGCGACGGTGATGGGCATGTCGGGGTCGCCGCGGACGTCCACGGTGGTGGACGACTCCACCCCCCGGGCCACCAGCGTCACCGTGTAGCGCCCCGGCGACACGAAGGGGCCGCGCTCCGCGACGGGGCGCGCCAGCTCGGGGTGCTCGAAGCGCTCCCAGACGTCGTCGCTCCCGGGGAGGGGATGGCGCAGGTCCCAGTTCACCCGATGCGTGCCGGCCGCAGCCGGGACCGTCATCTGGCGAATCACCTTCCCCTCGGGGTTGGTGATGCGCAGGACGGCGTCGCCGCTCCCCGCCCCGAGGCGGTAGGTCACGTGCACGCCGTCGTCGGGGTTCTTACCCGAGAACTCGGCCTGGGCTCGGTAGGAGGTGTCCTTCTTGTAGCTCTTGATCGTCCCCGGTGCGATGGAGAAGAGATGAGCCGATCCGGAGGCGGAGGCCCACTCGGCCAGGGGCCGGGTGTCGTCGAGGATCCAGAATGCCCGGCCGTGGGTCGCGATGACCAGGTCCTTCTCCCGGGGGTGGATGATCAGGTCGTCGTACGCCGTCGTGGGGAGGTGGGGCATCTTCGCCCAGGTCGCGCCGGCGTCGGTGCTGGCGAAGAGCGCGTGCTCGGTGCCCAGGAAGAGCACGGCGGAGTTGTCCGGGTGCTCGAGGATCACGTTCACCGACCCCATGGCCGGGAGGCCGGCGTGGATGGGCCTCCACGTGGCGCCGAAGTCCTCGGTGCGGAACGCGTACGGGCGGAAGTCGCCGTCCCGGTGCGCGTCGAATGCGGCGTACGCCACACCCGGCCCCTGGGCGGACGCCTCCACGCGGCTGACGTAGGTACCGTCCGGGACGCCGCGCACGTTGCGCGACACCTCGGTCCACGTCTTCCCTCCATCCCGGGTGACCTGGACGTTGCCGTCATCGAAGCCCGCCCACAGGACCAGGGGATCGATGGGGGACTCGGCCAGCGTGGTGGCCTCGCCCCAGGTGGCCTCTCCGTCGTTGCGCGAGAGGGTGATGTTCTTGCCCAGGACCCCCATGAGCTCGACCTCGTCGCGGTCGATGCGGCGGCTCAGATCCTCGGTCCGCTCCCAGGACTCGCCGCGGTCACGGGAGATGAAGATGCGGTTTCCTCCCACGATGAAGACATCAGGGTCGTGCTGGGAGAGGAGGGAGGGCGACGTCCAGTCGAAGCGGTACGGCGGCTCGCCGTGCGGGGGCTCGGGGCTGATGTCCAGCATGTCGCCGGTGAAGGCATCGTAGCGGTGGTAACTCCCGTCGTTGGAGCTGCCGTACGTGTAACGCGCGTCCCGGGGATCGGCGTGCCAATACATGCCGTCGCCGAAGCCGTTCTGCATCCAGTCGTCGTTGAGGATCCCCTCCCAGCGCCGGGTCTCGGACGGCCCGAAGTAGGAGTGGTTGTCCTGGAGCCCGCCGTAGATCCAGTAGGGATCGCGCATGTCCACGCCCACGGCGTAGAACTGGGCGATGGGGAAGTTGTTCAACTTCCGGAAGCTCCGCCCGCCGTCATAGCTCTCGTGCAAGCCGGCGTCGCCGCCCATGTAGAGGTGCTCGGGGTCGTTGGGGTCGATCCAGAGCGCGTGGTGGTCGGCGTGCACGCCCACGTCGTACGTCGGCGGTACCGCGATCTGGGTGAACGTCCTGCCCCCGTCGTTGCTCACGTGCGACTGGGTCGCCAGGGCATAGACCCGGTTCTCGTTGGTCGGGTCGATGAAGATGTGGGAGTAGTACATCGGGCGCCCGTCGAGGGGGTTCACCCGCTCCCAGGTAGCACCGCCGTCGGCGGTGCGGTACGTGCCCTGGGCGTCCCGGTCGGCGTGCTCGATGAGCGCGTTCAGCACCTTGGGGTTGGACCTGGAGATGGCCAGGCCGATGCGCCCTTTGTCCCCCGCGGGGATGCCGTTGGTGAGCTTGGTCCAGGTGGTGCCGCCGTCGGTGGTCTTGTGGATTCCGCTCCCGGGGCCGCCGCCGTTGAACCCCCACGCCCGCCTCAGGCGCTGGTACGTGGCGGCGTAGAGGATGTCAGGGTTCGAAGGATCCATGACCAGGTCCACCGCGCCGGTGTGCTCGTCCACGAAAAGCACCTTCTCCCAGCTCCGTCCGCCGTCACGGGTGCGGTACACGCCCCGGTCGGGCGAGGGCGCCCAGAGGTTGCCCAGCGCCGCCACGTACGCCACGTCGGGGTTGGTGGGATGGACCTGCACCTCTCCGATGTGGCGCGTCTCGGCCAGCCCGAGGTGACGCCACGACTCGCCCCCGTCGTCGGAGCGGTAGACTCCGTTGCCCCACGACGTGGACTGGCGGTTGTTCTGCTCCCCGGTCCCGGCGTAGATGATGTCGGGGTTGGAGGGGGCCAGCGCCACGTCGCCGAACGTGCTCACCGCCATGGTATCGAACACGTTCACCCACGTGTGCGCCCGGTTGGTGCTCTTCCAAAGGCCGCCGGAGGAGGCGGCCACGTAGAGGATGGAGGGGTTCGAGGGGAGTGCCTCGATGTCGTGGACCCGGCCCCCCGTGACCGCCGGGCCTATGGAGCGGGGGCGCAGCGACGCCATGTCCTCGGTGCGGATGGCGCCCTGGGCGGCGAGGGCGGAGGGCGTCAGGAGGACGACCGTGGCCAGGGACGCGAGAAAGGTCCTGGGAGTGAATGGCATGATCATGATCGTTCGTCGGAAGGGGGAATGGGTTGGACGGCGTCCGCGGCCGGGGGCGCCGATGCCGAGCGCCGGCTAAGCGCTTCCTGGGCGATGCGGATCACCTCTTCGTCCATGTTCTCGGCCCTGATCATCCAGCCGAGGTAGTCGGGATCGCTGGCGGCGACCTCGTCCAGAGAGCGGCCTTCGTGCTTGCCCTTGCGGAAGACGCGGGCGTCCGCCGGGCCGCCGAACCAGCGGTCCACTTCCCGCCGCTCCGGATAGTGCTCCTCGCAGTAGGCGTGAAGCCCGTCCAGATCCCGCGGGAGGTGGGAGTAACGCTCCAGCTGGGCGCTGAGTACCGCCGCGGACGTGCGGATGTCGCCCAGGGCGGTGTGGGCCTCGTCGTGGACGCGGCCCAGGTAGAAGCGGGCCGCCGCGGAGAGGTCCCGGGGCTCCTCGTGGTGGAAGATGTTCTGCATGTCCACGACCCGGCGCCCCTCCATCTCGAGGCGCAGGCCGCAGCGCGCGAACTCGGCGGCGAGCATCACGATGTCGAAGCGCCGGACGTTGAACCCAGCCAGGTGGCATCCCTCCAGGTGCTCGAGGAGCGCCTTGGCCCGGGCGCAGAAGGGCGCCTCGCCGGCCACGTCGGCGTCGGTGATGCCGTGCACCGCCGTCGCGTCCGGGGGGATGGGGATCCCGGGATTGAAGCGGCGCACCTTCTCCAGGACGTCGCCCTGGGGGGTGACCTTGATGAGGGCGAGCTCGATGATGCGGTCGTTCTTCAGGCTCAGGCCGGTGGTCTCGATGTCGAAGAAGACCAGCGGGCGATCCAGTTCGAAGGGGAGCTTCATGCCTTCAGGCCTGTGCGGAGCGGAGGGAGGGGGCCCGGAGGGCGCCCCGGCGAAGGGAAAACCTACCCGCTCGCGCCCGTCGGCGCACCGTCAGCCCGCCTTTCCCGGGGGGGTCGAGGCCCGGCGGAAGAGGGGGATGAGGGACATGAGGGCCCAGCTCGCCTCGAGGATGATGAAGCCGGCGCGACGGTCGACCACGGCCACCCAGGTGAGAAGGGCGGCCCCCACGAAATTGATCAGGCTGTACGACACGTCGGTGGGCCGGAGCTTCCCTGCGTTGAGGAGGCCGAAAGCCCCGAGGACGAGCGCGGCGCCGAGAAGGGAGAGGGCCTGGTAGAGCACGGGAGCCTCGGGGTGTGGCGAGTTTACAGGGAGTGGTGGCGAAGGTAGCGTGCCCCGAGCCCGTGGGTGAAGACACGAGGAGGCCGGATGACAGAATCCATGCGTGCGGTGGTGATCCGTGAGCCCGGCGGCCCCGAGGTCCTGGAGCTCCGGGAGGTTCCCATACCCCTGACGGCCCCCGGCGAGATCCGGGTGCGTGTCGCAACGTCGGGCGTGAACCGGGCCGACCTGCTCCAGCGCCGGGGAGGGCATCCCGCGCCTCCCGGGTGCCCCCAGGACATCCCCGGGATGGAGTTCGCGGGGACGGTGGACCAGGTCGGGGAGGGCGTCACCCGCTGGCGTCCCGGGGATCGGGTCATGGGGATCATCGGAGGGGGGGGATACGCCGAGCTCGTCGTGACTCGTGAGGACGCCGCGGTGCGCGTCCCGGCGGCGATGGGCGCCGAGGAGGCCGGAGCCATCCCCGAGGTCTTCATGACCGCGTTCGACGCGGTGGTGCTCCAGGAGGGGCTCCAGGCCGGCGAGACGCTCCTCGTGCATGCGGTGGGGAGCGGTGTGGGTACGGCCGGACTCCAACTCGGGCGGGCTTTCGGCGCTCGGGTGGTGGGGACGTCGCGCTCCCCCGACAAGCTGCGGAAGGCCGAGGGCCTGCGACTGGATCACCCGGTCCTGGGCGACGGGAGGTGGCCCGAGCGCGTCCTGGAGATCACCGGGGGGGACGGGGCGGACGTGATCCTCGACCTGGTGGGCGGGCCCTACCTGGCCGGGAACCAGAAGGTGCTGGCGACCGGCGGGCGCCACATCGTGGTGGGCGTCACCGGCGGTCCGAGGACCGAGGTGGACCTGCGTGCTCTCATGACCCGGCGCGCCCACATCCGCGGCACCGTGCTCCGGGTTCGGCCGGTGGAGGAGAAGATCGCGCTGATGGAGGCCTTCGAGCGCCGGGCGCTGGCCCTCTTCGACACGGGGGTGCTCAGACCCGTGGTGGATCGGGTGCTGCCGGCGGAGGATGCCGCCGAGGCTCATCGGCTCCTGGAGGCCAACGCGACGTTCGGGAAGGTGCTGCTGCGGTGGTAACGCGAGGGTGATCGTGGTCGGACGGGCCGGGCGGGAGCGCGCGCGCCCTTCGAAAGACGCTCGCCCCGTTTGACCACGTGATCGCCTGACCGCCGTCGCTCAAGGGGCTCGCTTGGGCGGCGCCGGGTCGTCCGGG
>CAZJFX010000095.1:0-13947 GCA_964545395.1 uncultured Gemmatimonadaceae bacterium
GGCGGTGGCGGCCAAGGAGGCCCAGACCTGCGCCGAGATCGAGGCGGCCTTCGCCCGCTGGGCGGAGTTGGACGAACGGGCTTGACCCACACCCCGACGCCGCTTGATCTTCATATATGGAGGCGTATATGGAGAAGCTCACCAAGAAGACGACGATCCTCCTCCAACCGGAGCTGCACCGGCGCCTGTCCCGGCTCGCCGACCAGCGGCGGACCAGCATCGGGGACCTGATCCGATCCGCCGTCAAGCGCCAGTACGGCCTCGGGGGAAGCGAGGAGCGCCTCCGCGCGGTGCGCGCCCTGTCGGCTCTATCGCTCCCCGTGGCATCGCCGAACGAGATGAAGCGGGAGTCGGTTCCGTCGCCGGAGGAGACCCTCCCGTGATCCTGGTGGACGCCAACGTCCTCATGTACGCGGCGGGTGCTCCTCACCCCCACAAGGAGCCCAGCGCCGCCTTCCTCGAGCGGGTGGCCACCGGCGAGGTGGAGGCCGTCGTGGACGCGGAGGTCCTCCTGGAGATCCTCCACCGCTACCGCGCGCTGGACCGGTGGGAGGAAGGGCGTCGGGTCTTCGACCTGGCCAGGACCCTGTTCCCGGTGGTGCTGCCGGTGACCGCCGAGGTGATGGACCGGGCCCGCCTGGTGCTGGACGCATATCCCCACCTGATGGCCCGTGACGCCCTCCACGCAGCCGTCGTCCTGGAGCACCAGCTCGAGGCGGTCTGCTCCTACGACCGGGACTTCGCCCCGGTGGCCGGGGTCGTGCGCGTGGAGCCCTGAGGGTCTGGCCTGGATCGCGGAAGCACCGTACTCTGCCCCCTCGCATCGGGAACACCCGCCGGCGGCACCCCCTCCCGTGCCGCGAAAGACAAGCGATGACGAAGCGACAGGCTCCGGAGAAGGCCCGCGCCCCGAGGGGGAAGCACACACACCGGGAGACCACCCCCGAGGACATCCTGGAGCCGTGCTCTCCCCGGGTGCGCAAGATCGCCGAGGAGATCCGCTCGCTGGTCCACCTCGTGGTCCCCACAGCCACGGAGAAGGCATATCCGGGGTGGCACGGGATCGGGTTCCACGACCCGCAGGCCGGCTACGTGCTCGGCCTCTTCCCTCAGGCGGACCACGTGCGGCTCTTCTTCGAGCGGGGCGCCCAGTTCGAGGACCCGGACGGGGTGTTCTCGCCCCCCGACGGGCTGAAGCAGGGACGCTATGTCGAGCTGCGCACCGTCATCGACGCGAAGAAGCCCTCGCTGCGCCGGATGATCATCCGGGCGGTGGTGAACCAGTCGGCTTGAGGGCAGGACCGCGAAGTCCGCTCACGGGGCCGCGGAGGCCGGGGCGTCCAGGGTCCGCAGAACGTCCAGGATTGCCGACGCCAGAGCCTCTGCGGCATCATCGAGGCGCTGGGAACTCAGCGTCTCGCCACGGAGCCATTGGGCGGCCACCTCACGCTCTTCGGGGAAGACACCATCCACCCTGACCCCCAGTTTCTCCAGGGCAGAGCTCAGGTAGGCCTCGGCCTGGGCGTCGGGCGCGCGGTTGCGCACCGCGAGCACACCCCGGACTCTCGCCTCCCGGTAGACGCGCTGCGCCATCTCCACCAGCCCCGGTTGCTCCAGGTGGGCAGTCGCCGGCTGGACCCCGGCACGGATCGCCTCCACCATGGACGTCAGGTGATTCGCCATCTGGACGGCGGCGGTCGTAGGATCCACGACCACGACGGCCAGATCCACCGAGGTCACCGCCCCCCGGGCCGCGTCCTCGAACCCCGCCTTGAAGTCCACGAGCATGACCGGGTCCGTGGTGCGGCCCCGGACCCGCAGATCCCGCGCGATCTTCACGATGGGGCCGTCACAACCGGCGCCTGGCCCCAGCACCCCCAACTTGCCGGCCGCCACCAGAGAGATCCCTTCCTCCGTCTCCCCGACGAAGGAGCGAGGAAGGTCCGGGAGGAAGACTTCGGCGCCCTCGAGGGGGGTCGGGTCGTCCACGGGACACGAGACGGCACCTCCGCTGAACACCATGCCGCCGAAGTGGTTCAGAAGAGGCTCGGGATTCCGGTCCACCCCCAGGGCGGCGCTCATCCCCAGGTTCGTCGAATCAGCGTCCAGCACGACAACCTGGTGCCCCCGGCGACGAAGGGCGCGCGCGAGAAAGACCGTGACGGTGCTCTTGCCGGAGCCCCCCTTCCCGAACATCCCGATCCGAACCCCTGCCAGCGACTGCCTGTCCATGTCTTGCCTCCCGAAGCGAGCCCCTTCGGGTCAGCTAGGTTCGAACCGACCGAGGGGCTTCGGACTGGAACATACTCATGAGTATCTTCTTGATGAGAAGCTATCGTAATGGGGTCGGACCAGCAACAAGAAGCCCGAAACACCGACGCAGGAAACAGGAATCAGCAGGGTACTTGCCGCCGCGGAGGGAGGGAATATACTCATAGGTATGCCCAAGACCGACGTTCGCATCCCCACGGAAACCGACGCCCCACCCGCTGCCCTCATGGAGGCGGCCTTCCGAGTCTTCGCGGAACGCGGCTACCGCGCCACCCGCCTCGAGGAGGTCGCGGACGCCGTCGGAGTCACGAAGGGCGCGATCTACTACTACTTCGAGAGCAAGGAGGACCTCCTCCGCCGGGCCGTCCAGAGCCGGCATCGGGCCATCTTCAAGGAGATCACCGAAGTCCTGGCGGCGGAGAAGGCGCCGGCATCGGCGAAGATCCGTTTGGCGCTCAGGAAGGTCTGGCGGCACTGGATGGAACCCGAGTGGGGGCACGCGCTACGCCTCATGCTCGGAGAGGTGAGCGTGGAGTTCCCCGCCCTGTTCCGGCACTGGGCCGAGGTGGGCCCCATCGAGGGATGGACCCTGTTCGAAGCCCTCATCGAGGAGGGCAAGCGCAGCGGGGAGTTCCGACCCGAGGCGGACGCCGCCGTGTCAGCCCGGCTGTTGTTGTCCGGGCTGATGCTCCAGGCGGCCCTGCACGTCCACATGGCACTGGCGGACCTCTCACCCTGCGACCCGGACCGCATCTTCGATTCCTCCGTCGAGGTGGTCCTCCGCGGCCTTGCGGCGGCTCCGGCCCAGCCAGGGAAGGGAGCACGACGGGCCCCGTGAAGCTCCGAACCCTACCCAACATCGGCCCCAGGCCGACCTGCTAGGTGTCCCTACCCTATCCGCGCATCTCGCCGGAGATCCTGGGCATCGGCCCCTTCTCCCTCCGCTGGTACAGCGTCATGTACCTGGTGGGATACCTGGTCGGCTTCCGGCTCGCCGGAAAGCGCATCAGGCGGGGTCTGGTGGCCATGAGCGAGGTCGATCTCGACGCGTGGATCGCGTATCTCGTCCTCGGGATGTTGCTGGGCGCCCGACTCGTGTACGCCATCGTCTATCAGCCCAGCCACTTTCTCGACGACCCGCTGGAGTTCGTGCGTGTGTGGCACGGGGGGCTGTCGTTCCACGGTGCGGTGCTGGGCATGGTCACCGCGTGCCTGATCTTCGCCCGTGTGCACCGCGTGCCCTTCGGGGAGGTGGCGGACACCCTGGCCTTCGCGGGCACGCCCGGACTCTTCTTCGGGCGCATCGGCAATTTCATCAACGGTGAGCTCTACGGCCGGCCCACGGACCTCCCCTGGGCGATGGTCTTCCCCGCCGACCCACTCCAGGTTCCGAGACACCCGTCTCAGCTCTACGAGGCCGTCACCGAGGGCATCGTGCTCTTTCTGTTGCTGTGGGCTGCGGAGCGGTGGGCGCTGCGCCGTGGCTCGTACCGGCCCGGCCTTCTCGCAGCGGTGTTCCTCATCGGCTACGGCACCCTGCGCTTCCTCGTGGAGTTCACGCGCCAGCCCGACGCTCAGCTCGGCCTCCCGCTCGGGCCGTTCAGCATGGGGCAGCTCCTGTGCGCGGGGATGATCGCCCTGGGCGTTGCTCTCGGCATGTACCTGTATCGCCGCGGCTCGCCGTCCTGGCGACCTGCACCGGCTCCGGCCCACGGAGGGAAGAAATGACCATCCTGGAACAGATGCACGAGCAAGCTGCGGAGCTGGTGGGCGTGTTGCGGCTGCAGAGCATGCCCATCGCCTTGAAGATGCTCCGCACCGAAGAGGATATCCCCGGGGATGCGGTGCGTCCCGTAAGGGACATGGGGCACCATCTCTCCTTCTGTCAGGCCCTCGCGCTGACGCGTCGGCGCGGGCTCACCATCGCCGAGACCAAGGAGGACATGTGGTGCTTCGAGCCCGTGGTCGGATTGGGGTTCGCCCCGCCGCCCCAGGCGTTCCTGGACGGGCACAATCGCTTCCCCGCTTCGGCCTCGACGCCCGAGGCAGGCGCGACATGGGCCCGCAACATGCCTCGGTTCGATTATCCCACCTACTCGGCCGTGGTCACGGCGCCGCTGGAGACCGCGAGCTTCGAGCCCGACATCTTCATCCTGTACGGAAGCCCGGCGGTGATGACGCAGGTCATGCTGGCCAAGAACTGGCTGGACGGCCTGGACATCGTCACGACCATGTCCGGCCATGCGGCGTGCGTCTACTACGTGGTGCCGGCCGTGGCGCGGCAGGAATGGCGGATGAGCATTCCCTGCGGAGGTGACCAGCGGAGGGCCAGTTGCGACGACTACAGCATGGTGTTCTCGGCTCCGGCAGGGGCTCTGGCCGGCCTCCTGGCCGGCCTCAAGGCCATCCGGGACACGGGCTGTGGGCTCCCTTCGTCCCCTTCGTTCGCGACCGAGTATCCCCTCGAAGAGAGCTACGTCGAACTCGCCCACGCCGTGGGCATGGACTGGGTCAGGTAGGAGGTGACATGAGCGCCCCGGACAGCAGCAGAGGCATGCACCGAGAGAGCGACCTGTACCACACTCGCGATGCGCCACCTGGAAGCCCCGCCAAGATCGTCGACGCGGTGTCGGCGTCCGCCTTCAATAACGACCGCGCGTACGAAGGGTGCGCCCGCTGCGTCCTGGCGGCCCTCGACGAGCACCTGCGACTCACGCCGCCGGGCGGCTCCCGGCAGGCCCTCCTGGCCAGCACGGCGCTCTCCGCAGGGGTGGCGAGGATGGGGGAGGTCTGTGGTGCCCTCCTGGGCGGGATCATGGCTTTAGGCCTGGAGTTCGGCTCCGACGACCTGTCCCGATTCGACCGGTACACGGACACCATGGCCCGGTCCCGGGACCTCTTCCAGGTGTTCCGGGAGCACTACGGCTCGGTCCGCTGCGCCGATATCCAGGAGAAGCTCTTCGGTCGCCGATATGATTTCTTCAACGAACGGGACCGGGAAGCCTGGTACGAGGACGGCGGCCTGGAAAAATGCCCGGGCGTGTGTGGCACCGCGGCGGGGATGGCCGCGCGGATCATACTGGAATCGCGTCAGAGCACGGAGGAGCCCCCGGCGATCCGGTGAGGGGCTCCGGGGATGGTCCCCTTCCCTCAGCGTCCCGGTTCGAGTTCCGAGAGAGCCCGGTCGATGAACGCCGCTGCCCGCCTCCCCGACAACAGCATCCCTCCGAAGATCGGCCCCATGCGGGGGCCACCCAGCGCCGCCTGGACGCACATCCCGGAGATCCAGAGTCCGGGATAGACCTCCGCGACTCCCGCGACCACGGACGATTCACCCTCGACGGCGTCCATGGGACCTTCACCCAACGCCTCGGCTCGGCCTTCCAGGAGCCCTCGCCTGCGGAGCATGTGCACCAGCGCCGCCTCGTGCCCGGTGGCGTCGACGACGGCACGGGCCTGGAAGGAGATGGGGTCCACCGGGAGTTTGTCCCCCACCCCGGTTCGGTTCGCGACGACCCCGTCCACCCGCCCGTCGTGCACGCAGAGGTCCTCCGCGAAGGTCAGATTCAGCATCACGACCCCGGCCTGAACCGCTTTCAGGCAGAGGGCGGACGCCAACCCCACCGCATCCACGACATGGAGCCCGGCCCCGGCCGGCCGCGAAGGGCACGCGATCCCCTCCAGGGCGGACAAGGCCTCCTCCTGGATGACCACATCGTTCATGGCCATGGCCCCACCCCATATCCCGCCTCCCAGGGACAGCCGCTTCTCCAACAGCGTCACCCGGCGCCCGCTCGCCGCCAGATCGATGGCCGCCCGCAGTCCCGCGGGCCCGGCTCCTACGATCAGGACATCGCTGACGAGGGACCTGGAGAGCTTCTCGTGATAGGCATCGAGAATGGCTTTGGTGATCCGGGTCTCATAAGCATCCACCACGGAACCTCCCTCGATCCTCATGCGCCGACCTCACGATGGACTTCGACGAAGCGCGCCAGCCCCGGCGGGCACCTGACGAGTTGCCCATCCGGCGTCCGGAACAATAACGCAGGAGCGTCTCCTCCCACGACAGTGAAGGGATTCTCCCCCACGACGCTGAGGCGGTCTCCCTCGCGCACGCCCAGCTCGGCGCAGTGTGTCTCCAGGCAGTCGAAGAAGATCCGGCGGACGGTCACGACCTCTTTCGGCGCGACCTCTGCGAGACTATGAGCAGCTGCTTTCATGACTCCAACCTCCTCAGGTATGCCCAGCCTCACCATCCGGCCGCGAGCAGGATCGCGCCCACGGCCAGGCCCACAGTGAGGTTGATGGCCTTGATCCGGACGAACTCTCTCCTGGATTGGGCCAGGACCGGAAGCATGCCGTGCCCATCCTGCACGATGGAGCTCGCGGCGAGGATGCTCATGGGAATCCCTCCCGCCGCGTAGAGCGTCAAGAAGACGAGATGGGGCCCGGATTCGGGGATGATGCCGAGCAGCGCAGCAAATCCGAGCATCGCCCACGGGTTTTCTCGCACGAGGACTTCCAGGTCGGTGACCTGTTCGAGGAGCACCACGCCGACCAGCACGCCCGCGGTCCACGCGAAGATGCGTGGCACGTGGCGCACTGCCACGTGCCTCCACAGGTGTTCCCGCAGGAAGTGGTCGGGAACCGTGGTCACGACGAAGGTCCCGAACACTCCGACCAGGAGCAGCGTCACCCGGACCCAGTTCCACGCAGCCGGCAGCCCGGCACCACCCCACACGACCCAGGCGCTGTAGCCGACCGTGCCCACCGTCAGCAGGACCCGGGCGATGCCGGGCTGGCGCCACTGGTCGAGGAACCGGCCCCTGGGAAAGCACTCACATTCCCCACCGTGAACCGTCAGCTCTCCGCACGCGCCCCGGCAGTAACGGGAATCCCCCGCGAGCCAGTCCACCAAGGGGGCGACGGCGAACCCCAGGACCGCGAGGCCCAGCATCAGCAGCACCGCCTGCCGGGGGATGAGCGCCAACATGACGAACGACTCGTCGCCGCTGGTCGCGATCATCGTGGCGACAACCGCCCCCACCGTCACGACCCGGTGGGAATAGAGCGCCACCACAGTGAAGGCGCCGAGGCAGCCGGGGGTCGCCCCGAGCAGAGCAGCCGCCAGGTACTGGACCCACGGAGAGCCCCTCAGGGCGGTCTCGAACGTCCCTCTCGACAGGACGTTGAAGTACTCGACCGCCATCATCATCACGGCCACGAAGGCCGTGATCATGACCGCGTGGCCGAGGGCGTGCGAGAGCTCCACCAACATGACAGGTTCGTCCGTTCCCGGGTCCAGAGATACTTAAAAGTATCCCTTGTCTGAAGTCTAGGGAACCTGTCAACAACCCTGAAGAAGTAAGCACCTGCTGAGATCGACACACCCAACACCCATCTCCGCATCCGATCTCTGACGGGAAGAACATACCAATAAGTATGTATTCCCGGGCCCATGGTCGGCGATGGGGGAGGGAGCCGTGGCCGGTGCCGTGTCAGCCTGGCCGGGAGGCCCGAAGGGTGGACGGGGACGCACGCAAGCCACCCATGCCCCGCGCCGACATCTCACCACGCATCGGGGCTGCTTCGGCATCCCGGTGTCCGGCGGAATGTGGAGCGCCGGAGGCGGGTGGCACACTACCGTACCGAGTCCAGTACGAGCCCCACCGCCTGGACGGCACTCCCTACGTAGACGACTCCCCTTCTCAGCGACTTACCAGCGGAAACCCCACCCGGCCCCACGACCGAACCCGCGTCCTCCCCACGCCATGCCCCGGGCGGCCCTGCCGTATCCGACCCCGGCCCTGCCATAGCCATAGCCGTAGCCGTAGCCATAGCCGACCCCGGGCCTGGCATAGCCGACCCCGGCCCTGCCGTAGCCGACCCCCGCCCATCCGTAGCCCATCTGCGGATAAGGCCTCGTGTCGAACATCATCAACCGGAGGGTGTCGTGCTGGCTCGGGGTGAGGACCTCGTTCACCCCCGCCCTGTAGGGCTCCGCCGCCGTCTCGTATCTGACGAGCAGATCCTGGAGTCGGGTCTGGCCTTCGGCATAGCCCACGTTGCCGGTTTGAAGGCTCGAACGGATCGCCTCGATCTCGGTTTCCAGAGGCATCACGTCACGCTCGACCCCGGACTGGAGTTCCTGCAGCCGGCCAACCTGGTCGCTCGACAGGCCCAGTCTGTCCTGGTTCTGGAGAGCCAACTGGATGTTCTCACCCAGCCGTGGCCCCACACCGAAGATTCGCCGCCCCACTTGCGCCGACGCCGGATTGGCTGCCCCAGCCATGGCGAGAACGATGAGTCCCGTCGCCACCCGCTTCGCGAAAAACATGACCACCGCCTTTAGGTTGCCTACCTTGTTTCGCCAGGTTTCATACTCTGCGGTAGGTGACCCTGTCAAATAGTATCGAAGTCCAGATTTCACAGCAATATGACGCTGCGATTCCTCGTTCGTTAATCCGGCGCACCGGAACCTCGGTTCGACCGCCACCCGGTATTGCTACGCCGGAGTATGTAGGCAGCTCGCCTCCGGTGTGGCCTGAAGCGCCTCAGGCCGGCTTCAGATCGAGCACCGGGGTTCCGTCGATGGCGTCCAGACCCTCCACCTCCAGGACGTAGCCGGTGCGGGAGCGAAGCTGCACCACCGTGGCTCCGATGGGATTCGGACGGTGAGGGCTCCGCAGAGCGAACACACCACGGGCGGGTCGGTCTGTGTCTCTCCGTGGGTGCTGGAGCAGGTCTCCCGTTTCCGCTCGATGAAACCAGAACAGGACCAGGAGGCGCTGGCCGGGCTCCAGACCAGTGAGCCCCGTGGCGAGATCCGGATCCAGCACGATCCGTGAAGGCGCCCCCTTGATGGTGTCGGCTCGAGTGGGCTCGCTGAATGCGTTCTCCACGTGCCCGATGGGGCGCATGACCAGGGGGGGGCGCAGAACTCTCCGCTTCCTCGCGGTGCGGCACCGGGCATGCGTCGGAGACGGTGATGCTCATCACGGCTGGTCCCCGGGCGACGGCAGCCGCGAAGACGGCCTCCAGTGCGCGGAAGAGCGGGGCGCGGGCACCCGTGACCACGGTACTCATGGCCCCGGGCTGCACGTCCAGGTCCGACCCCCGGAGAATGCTCATGGCTTCGTCGATGGCCGGCGTCAGGACTTCCTGCCGCAACGGATACAGGGACACCTGAGCCGCGACCGCCCCATGGTCCGCCGTTTGCTGTGCTTCGGGCCGCGATGCTGCGCTCATGGTCACCTCCGGTAGGCCACCACCACCGCCATGCCGATGAACCCGCCCCAAGGTAGGGGAAGTGATCGCTCGAACCAGGGCCACAGTGTGGTTCTCCACGTGATGTCCGCATCCGGGCCAACCGCCTCGAGGACGGCTTCCTTGAGCTCGCCGGGTGCGAAGAAACGCGCGGCGTCCCAGAGCCCCCCCGTGCGCCTGTACCGCCGGCCCACCAGGCTGGTCCGGTTGATCACGCCCAGCACGAGGCCGCGGCGGGCGACCCGGCACGCTTCGCGGAGCACCTGGATGGGGGAAGCCACGAACTCGAGGGTGGTGACCAGGGCGGTGACGTCGAAGGCGCCGTCGGGGAAGGGGAGCGCCTCCGCCTCCGCGCACGCGCACGCGCCGCTGTCCAGCCGTCGTGCCTCGGCCAGCATGGGCCAGGAGGCATCCACACCGAAGGTCCGAAGCCCCTCATGGCGGAACCATCGGGTGAACTCCCCCGTTCCACATCCCACCTCGAGGAGGGTGGCGGGCGCAGGGAAGTGAGCCAAGACCCAACGCAGGAGCGACCGCTCCGGACGGACCGAGGCCAGGCCGGATCCCGCATACCATCCCTGGTACCGGGCGGCCAGGACAGGATCCTGGAAGGGGTTCGAACGCTGAACGCTCACCATGGATGCGGTGGTTCGGTCCCCGAAACGGTGGAGCCGGTTCTCACCGGGCAGACGCCCGGCGAGATACGCGTGAGGGACCCTTGGGCAATGACATACTGATGGGTATGTTTGATCTGGAAAGGGTAGAAGCAAGTCATGCCCCCTGCAAGTCCATGGGTCGGTTCAACCACGGCGCAGCTGGTCCCGGTGCGCTCGTCGGAATCCGCTGGAGATGTTTGCGCTCACGAGTTCCTCGGCGATACGCCGGCGCCCCAAGGAGGCGACCATGCACGTCCTGAAAGAACTGACGGTCGAGGGTATCCCCAGGGCGTTGTGGAAGGCGGAGCGCTATCGGCTCCTCGGAGAGCCCTGCGAGGCAGAGAGCATCTACCGCGATATCCTCGCGCTGGATGCGCAGCAGCGAGAAGCCCGCATCGGCCTCATCCTCTCCCTCACGGACCAGTTCCGCACGGACCTCGGCCGGGTCGCGGAGGCGAAGGCTCTCGCCTCGGAGATGGAGAGTGAGTACGAGCGGTGCTACTACACGGGAGTGGCGGCGGAGCGCCTGGGCAAGGCGCAACTGAACCGAGGCTCCCCCGGTTCGGACGACTACGCGAACCGAGCGATCCGCGAAGCCATGACATGGTACGAGAGGGCTCAGGCCCTCCGGCCGCCCGGTGACGACGACTCGCTCCTGCGGTGGAACGCCTGCGCCCGGACCCTCGACCGACTGGGATTCGCGGAGCCTGCGGACATGCTCGTGCCGGACGTGCTCACCACAAAGTGACGGGCTGAGGGCTTCGCACCCGGCCCGGAGGCGGCGCGGTGGCGCCGCGCTTCAGTCCGTGCGGATCTTCCTCCGCTCTATGTCGAACCGGACGCCCTTCATCCGCTTCACGCCGTCGGAGGTCTGCTTGTAGACGGTCTTGAGGCGCTTGTCGCCGGGCTCCTTGTCGGTCCAGAAGTACGGCGACGGGCTTCCATCCGGTCGGGTGATGGCGATTCGGGCCATATCATGCCCCGCGTGAGAGAGTGGTGGGATCGGAGGGCGCAGCGCCTTTCGGTCCGTTTGTACAGCCTAATAAATACCCAGGAAGGCTCCGGGAGGTCCCTGCCAACGGGTCTCCGCCCCCGGGTGCCTACGCCACGTACGGGCCGGGATCGCGTTTCCAGAAGGTCATCGCCCCCGCAGCTCCCAAGGCCACCCGTGGCGAGACCACCGGTCCGAGTATGCCGTGAACTGCCAGAAATTCAGGAGGGTGGAGCGGCGCATCCCTACGTGGACGGCCCCGGTGCGAGCCCCGTCCTCCCGAATCCCGAGGGCCGGAACGAAACACGCCGACGGGGCGTCGGGGCGGGCGCCGTCTCCCACCCGGTCAGCGCCCGGGCCACGGCCCGCTGCAGGAGCCCCACGTCACGGTACAGGCCCCGCTCGTCCCCTCCCAGGTTCTGCCGGTTGGTGAGGAGGACCACGGCGAGATGCTGGGACGGGACGCCCAGGACCCAGGTCCCGGTGAAGCCGGTGTGGGTGAAGCTCCCGGGGGACGCGTACCCGGGGATCTGCCACCCCAGTGCCTGCCCCTCCACCACGGGGGCGAGGAACGCGTCCACCGTCTCCGGTCGCAGGTAGCGCCGGCCCCCGCCCTCGCCGCGGTCCAGGAGCAGCTGGAGCAGCCTGGAGAGGTCCCCGGCGGTGGAGAAGAGTCCGGCGTGGCCCGCCACCCCTCCCCACGCATGCCAGGCGTTCCCGTCGTTCACCTCGCCCACGAGAGTGTAACGTCGCCACCCGTCCCAGGAGTGGGGATCCCCGCGTATGAGGTACCCGAAGGTGGAGTCGTGGACCATGCGGTGCTCGTACGGGTTCCCGTGGGACGTAGCGGCGACGGGGCCGGCCGCCACCGCACCCGGACGGCGGAACCCGGTGTGCGCGAGTCCCAGCGGCCCGTAGAGCTCGTCCTGGAGGAAGGCGTCCAGCGGCTTGCCAGCGACCCGCTCCACCACCCGTCCCAGGAGCATGAAGCCCAGGTCCGAGTAATGGCGCCCCTCCCCCACACCCCACCCAAGGGGGAGGTCACGCACGTAGGCGTACGCCGCGTCCGCTTCGGAGGCGTGGAAGAACGTGGGGACCCACTGCTCCAGCCCAGCCCGATGGGTGAGGAGGTGGCGGAGCGTGATGCCGTCCTTCCCGCCGCCGTGGAAGTCCGGGAGGTAGCGCCACACGGGGTCGTGCACGTCCAGATCTCCCCGGTCCGCCAGCAGCATGACGCCGAAGGTCGTGGCCATGACCTTGGTCACCGAGGCGAGGTCGAACACCGTGCCCAGCGTCATGGGGACGGGCTGGGCCAGGCGTCTCAGTGCCCCGGCGCGTGATTCGCCGGCCTGGGAAGCGCCGTACTCCCCCTCCGCGTATTCGAGGAGCTGGGCGTGACCGTATGCCTTCTCGAGCACGGGCCTCCCGTCGCGCAGCACCAGGAGCACCGCGCCGGGGATGCGCCCCGCGGAAACCCAGGCAGTGACCAGCGAATCCGCCCTCCCCAGGGAAGGGTCGGCCTGGGCGGAAGCCCCCCCGGGGGCGAGGAGCGCCACGGCGGCCGCGATCAGAATCCGGGACATGGCACCAAGCTGAGTCGCCCTTCCGCGGCGGGCCAGGGTCGCGGCGCAGGCGCCCTCCCTCTAGACTTCCGGGCCGCGACCCCCATGCCTCACGAACCCATCACCCTGCCCACGGAAGTCGGCGCCCGCGCCCTCCTGCGCCAGCGCGACTTCATCGTGTTCCTGGGCACCCGCGTGGCGGCAGTCCTGGGGACCGTGGCCCAGAGCGTCACCATCGGATGGCAGGTCTACGACCTGGCCCGGGCGGAGCGCGGAGTCGCCGAGTCGGCGCTGTACGTGGGACTCGTCGGCCTGGCGACGTTTCTCCCCCTCGTCGTCCTCGCCCTCCCCGCGGGCGTCGTGGCCGACCGGTACCCGAGGAAGGCGATCCTCATGGGGTGCTTCGCCGGCCAGTCCCTCCTCGCCGGCACCCTGGCGTGGACCGCCGCCACCGGGATGCTCTCGGTGCGGGCCCTCATCGGGTTCGCATTCATCTTCGGGATCACCCGGGCGTTCTTCGCGCCTGCGAACGCGGCGCTGGCGCCCATGCTGGTCCCCCCGCCCCTCCTCCCCAGGGCCATCGCCTGGAACTCTCTCGCGTTCCAGATCGGCACCATCAGCGGGCCGGCGCTCGCCGGGCTCCTGGTCGGGCACTGGTCTTCCGCCCACTCCTACGCGGTATCCCTCACCCTGTACCTGCTGGCTGCGGCAGGGCTGACGACGCTGCGGCGCTCCACCCGCCCCACCACCCAGCCCGGCTCCCGCATCGAGCAGGTACGGGAAGGGCTCCACTACATCCGGGACAACAAACTCGTGCTGGGCGCCATCTCCCTGGACATGGTGGCCGTCCTGCTGGGTGGCGCCACCGCCCTGCTCCCCGTCTTCGCCCGGGACATCCTCCTGGTGGGTCCCCAGGGGTTCGGGCTCATGCGCTCCGCGCCGGCCGTGGGAGCGGCAACGGTGGCCCTGGTGCTCGCCAGCCGCCCCATCCAGCGCCGCGCGGGGCTCTCCCTCTTCACCGGCGTGGCCATCTTCGGTGTGGCCACGGTGGTGTTCGGCCTCTCACGCTCGCTCTGGCTGTCGCTGGTGGCGCTCGCCGTCCTGGGCGGCGCCGACATGGTCTCGGTCTACGTGCGACAGACGTTGGCCCGCCTTATTCACCACGAAGCTAGCCGAGACATAGTCAGGGCATAAAAAGCCC
>CAZJFX010000096.1:0-13767 GCA_964545395.1 uncultured Gemmatimonadaceae bacterium
CGCAAAACAGTCGCGCCCGCCCCTGCCCCTGCACACTCGCTTATTTGAGGTCTAGAGCTGGTGGCGGCAGGGAAGGCAGAGCCCGTGGAGGAGTACTTCCGGAACCGGGCGCTGGCCCACGGGATCCCCCTCCCGGTGGTAGGCTGACCCCGCGCCGGAACGCCTCCGGGGCTTTCGCCACGATGGCGCCCAGCCCCCACGCTAGCGCCGCCGCGACCGCCAGATCGGTGATCCCCCGCCACGGCTCGGGGAAGCTCCGCACCAGGATCACCGCGGCGACGATGGCCGCCGTGCCTACCCAGGCCTTGATCATGCCCTTGGGGGGAGCGCCGATGAGGGACATCCCGTAGAGCGGAGCCAGGATCCGGTGGTGGACGCGGCCTTCCGCGCGAAGCGCCGAAGCCCGACACACCAGCCGGGGCACCCACCGGAGTTGGAGCGCACCTCTCCCCTCGCCCCACACGAAGGCGGCGGTGAGGAGCGCGAGGGCCACCCACGCCACGGGGGTGAGGCCAGCCTCGAGGGTTGCGAGCCCTCTCTTCCCAAGGCGGAGGACGGCAAACAGGAAGAGAACCGCCACGCCGGTGAGCGCCCACGCCGCGGCGACGGCGCCTCCCACGCCGCCGCCTTTCGTTCCGCTATCCACGGGCGCGCGTGCCCACCGGCGCCCCGGCGAGGAGCCGGGCCGTCCGGTCCGCCTCGGCCAGGCGGCCGGGGAGCCCCGGCCGGGTCCACCAGTTGGCGGCCAGATGGAGCCCGGCGGGAAGCTCCAACGCGTTGAGCGCCTGCCACGTGACGTCCCACGCGGGCATGCGCTCGTATTCGACCGCCAGCGCCCGGGCATCGTATCCGGTGCAGCGCCGGAATTCGTCCACGCCCCGCCGGGCCAGCGCGTCCTCGCCCATCTCCGCTACCTCCGGGTGGCGAGCACCGCCCAGGTAGGCGGTGTACAGGTTGCGGCGCCCGAAGAGGCTGTCGTTGAAGGTGACGCCGCGCAGGGCCAGGTCGTCTTCGGTGAAGGCCACCTGGAAGCCCAGTCCTCGCAGCGCCGTGTCGGCGTGCAGGTGGACCACGGCCAGAGGGTTGTAGCGGAGGCTTCCCACGGCCAGTGCGGCGGCGGGAGCCGCGTCGGCGAGGAGCCGGGCGGTCACGGGAGCCGGCGTGGTGAGGACCACCGCCTCGGCCTCCCATGCTCCGTCGTCCAAATCCAGGCGCCACCCGGCCCCTTCGGAGCGCAGGGCATGCACCGGCGCGTCCAGGCGCAGGCGGTCGCCCAGGGATCGACCCAGGGCGGCGGGGAGCGTCTTCATACCGTCGCGGAAGGTACATGCGGGAGGTGGCTGGACCCGCCCCCCTCTCATGAGAAGGGGAAGGATGAGCGAACGCCGGATTCCGAACTCCCGCAGCACGTGGATCAGGGAGAGCTTCACCTGCATGTCGGCGGGATCAGACCCGTAAAGGCCGCCGTAGAGTGGTGCCACCAGTGTCTCGTACAGCTCCCGACCGATCTTGCGGCTGAAGTACTCCGAGACGCGTTCCTCCGGGTCGGCGGCAGCCGTGAATGGCTCCAGCGCCAGGCGCAATTTGGCCGCTGTGCTCACCACGTCCGACGTGAGGAACGCCCCGGCGGAAAAGGGCACCTTCCGGAGCCGTCCGCCGCGGTAGACGAACAGGTCCAACCCGTCCGGTGCCTGCACCACCTGGTCGGTGAGCCCCACCGCATCCACCAACTGGGTCACCCTGCGGGTGAGGCGCACCCGCTGGGGGCCCCAGTCCAAAATGCGACCGTCCACCTCGGCGCTGCGGATGACCCCCCCGGGCCGGGACGAAGCTTCGAAGACGACGAAGTCCACGCCCCGCTGGGCCAGCTCCCAGCCGAGGGCAAGGCCGGTAATCCCCCCGCCGACGACAGCGATCATGCGTGTGTCGCCGCGACCGTCGGTCTGGGGCAGAGGCGCACGGCGCTCACGCCCCTGCCGGCACGTACGGGCTGGGCGGCACCTCGCGGAACCCGTTGGTGCACCACGTTCCGGCGGCGGGGCGGCACCGGCACCTGCCCAGGACCCCATTGGCGGCGGGGTCGGGGGCGGTGATCTCGGAGAGGAGGTCGGCCATGTATGCCGCAAGCTCCGGGTCGTCGTGTGGGACGGGGACCCGGTGGAACTCCTTGCCCAACCCCTCCACGAACTCACGCAGCTCGTGGTCCAGCTCGGCCAGCGTCTCCGACTGCTCCTTAATGAAGCTGATGGGCGCCACCACCAAGCGGCGCTCCCCCACCTCCCGGAGCCGGTCCTCGTTGTCGGGCTGGGTCCAGGGGATGCGCCGGTTGGTGTGGTTCTGGAATCCCACGGCGTATCGGTCCACCCCCAGCGCGGCGGCCACGTCCCGGCAGTGCTCATAGACATACCGGTCGTACCGGTTCCCGTCCCGCAGGTACTTCAGAGGCGTGCCGTGCATGGAGAAGTACAGGAGGGTGTCGGGGTCGTTCAGGTCCAGTCCCCGCTCCTCCACGAAGCCACGGATGTGACGGGCACGCAGCCTCAGGTACCGCGGGTTGTGGTGCCACCCGGAGAGCCCCAGGAAGCTCGGCTGCCACCCCAGCGCGTCCAGCGCCCCGCGCACGTCGTTCAGCGCCGCCACCGTGGTGGACTGGCCGCACAGCGGGTATCCGGGCATGGCCACCAGCGTCTCGATTCCGTCGGTCCTGGCCCTGGCCACCGCCTGGGCAATCGAAGGGTCGGTGAACTGGTACGCGGTGTAGACTCGCGCCTCTACGCTCCGCCGCTTGAGCTCTGCGGCAAACGCGTGCGCCTGCGCTTCGGACTGGGCGTTCAGCGGCGAGCCGCCGATAGCCGCGTACTCCTTCAGGAGCCCAGGGGCGCGATCAGCGGCGAGCTGCCGGGTGCGGGCATTGGCGGCCTCGTTGGCGTGGCCCTCCAGCGACGCGTTCTGGAGGAATATGCGCTCCAGGAACGCCGTCACCTTCTCCAGGGTGGGCTCGTCGGGCTCGCCGAAGTTGATGAAAAGGACGCCGAGGGACATGGGGGTCGTCTGTCGTGGGGTCGGGGTTCGAGGCCGGGTTACGCTGCGTGGATAGGTCGTGTCATACGGACGGCTTCCGCGCCGAGTGCTCGTGGACCCGGTCCACCAGGAAGGCTACCTGGTCGGGGTCCGTGGTGCGGTGGATCCCGTGACCCAGGTTGAAGACGTGGGCCGCGGCGAGCGCCCCTTCGCGGAGCACGTCGTGCACGGCGTCGTCCAGCTCCTTCCTGGGCGCGAAGAGCGCCGCCGGATCCAGGTTCCCCTGCACCACAGCGCTGGTCCCGAGCTGGGCTACCGCCCGCGACAGAGGGAGCGACCAGTCGATGCCCACCACGTCGGCGCCCACCTCCTTCACGTCCGATACCAGCGTGGCACCCCCGTTGGCGAAGTAGATAATGGGGCGGTCCACCTGCGCGCGGATCTCCGACACCACCCTCCGCATGAGAGGAAGCACGAAGCGCCGGTAGCTGTCGGGGCCCAGCAGCCCCACCCACGAGTCGAAGAGCATGAGCGCGTCGGCGCCCGAGCGGGCCTGCGCGACCAGGTATCGGATCATGGAATCGCCCAGCAAGTCCAGCAGCTCCGTGGAGGCCTGCGTCTCCAGGCGCAGGAACCCACGGGCCTCCATGAAGTCCTTGGAGCCCCCGCCCTGCACCAGATAGCAGAAGAGCGTGAAGGGCGCGCCGGCGAACCCGATGAGCGCTCGGTCGGGACTCAACTCCGCGCGCACGTGCCGGATGCTCTCCATGACGAAGGGAACACCCTCTTCGGGGTCGAGGGAGCGCAGGCGACGCGCCTCTGCCGCCGAGCGGATGGGCCTTTCCAGGACGGGGCCGGGATCGAAGTCCAATCCCACCCCCATCCCCTCCAGCGGGGTCATGATGTCGCTGAACAGGATCGCCGCATCCAGGGGGAAGCGCTCCATGGGCTGGAGCGTGATGCGCGCCGCCACCTCCGGTGTCTTGGTGGCGGTGAGGAAGTCCACCGACTCCCGGAGCTTCCGGTACTCGGGCAGATAGCGGCCCGCCTGGCGCATGATCCACACAGGCGTGTGCTCGCCCCTCTGGCCTCGGCACGCACGCTCGAACAGCGTCTTCCCCTCAGGCATCCGGGAATTCCTTTCTGGTCATGACCGCCTCCGCGACCTGGAGTGTCCGCTCCACGTCTCCGGGGGTGTGGGCGTAGGACCAGAACCATGCCTCGAAGGGGCTTGGCGGCAGGTGGATCCCCGCCTCAAGGAGGCCGTGGAAGAGGAAGTTGAAGCGCTGTCGCGACGACGCCGTCACGGACGGCCAGTCGGTGACCGGGGCGTCGGTGAAGAAGAGGGATCCCATCCCGCCCACGCGGTTCCACCGCATGGGGATCCCCAGACGCTCGGACAAGGAGGCGAACCCCTCGTCCAGGATCCGCCCCAGCGACTCCAGGTGGGGGTAAACCTCCTCCTCCTCCAGGTAGCGCAGCGTGGCGAGCCCCGCAGCCACGGCGAGCGGATTCCCCGCCAGGGTCCCGGCCTGGTAGACGGCACCCTCGGGGGCGACGAGGCGCATGAGATCGGCGCGGCCACCGTAGGCGCCCACGGGGAGCCCGCCGCCGATGACCTTTCCCAGCGTGGTCAGGTCCGGCGTGATGCCATAGCGCCCCTGCGCGCCGCCCCGGGCCACCCGGAAGCCCGTCATGACCTCGTCGAAGATGAGGAGGGTGCCCCGGTCATGGCACAGGGCATGGAGCCCTGGCAGGAACCCGCCGGCGGGGGGGACACACCCCATGTTGCCGCACACCGGTTCCACGATGACCGCGGCGATCTCGCCGGGATGGGCGTCGAAGAGAGCCGTCACCGAGACCAGATCGTTGAACTCGGCCACCAGCGAGTCGGCCGCCGTTCCCGGAGGGACCCCGGGGGACGACGGCACACCCAGTGTCGCGGCGCCCGACCCCGCCTCCACCAGAAAAGCGTCTCCGTGGCCGTGGTACCCGCCGCGGAATTTCACCACCCGGCTCCGTCCGGTGGCGGCGCGCGCCAGGCGTACCGCGCTCATGGTGGCCTCGGTCCCCGAGTTCACCATGCGGACCATCTCCACCCCGGGCACCATCCGCGTGATGGTCTCGGCCAGGAGAACCTCCCCTTCTGTTGGGGAACCGAAGGAGGTGCCGCGTCCCACCGCGTCCTCCAGGGCCCGGCGCACCGCCGGGTGGTCGTGCCCCAGCACCATGACGCCCCAGGACCCGATGAAGTCCAGGAGGCGGCGCCCGTCCACGTCCTCGAGGAACGCCCCGTGGGCGGCGCGGATGAAGCGAGGGGTTCCCCCCACACCCTTGAAGGCCCGCACCGGGCTGTTCACGCCCCCCGGGATAAACCTCCGCGCGACCTGGAGAAGAGCGTCGCTTCGCCCCTCGCCTCCTGCGGTTCCATGGTCGTTGTACTTCTCCATGACGTCGCTCCTCTCCTTCACACGGCCTGTCCGCATGCGTCCACGAGCCCCTGCGGAAAAGGGGACCCGGCCACCGTCACCTGCTTGACACCCACTCGCGCCAGGGCGACGGCTGTGGTCCTGCCCGCAGCCACCACGGCGCACCTGGCCAACCCTCCCTCCAGATCCCCTTCGAGCGCTAGCCTCAGCCCCTCCACCGCCGATGGCGATGTGAAGACCACCACATGCACTCCGTGGGCCAGGTCCCTGCGGACCATGGCAGGATCGGGGGGGCACAGGAGCGTCTGGTAGACTTCCACCCGCTCCACCTCGGCGCCCAGGGCCCGGAGCCCGTCCTCCAGCGCCGTGCCTGCCAGGTTGCCCGCAGGGAAAAGAACCCGCCGTCCCGCCATGTCCTCTTCGCGCTGCAAAGCACGAACCAGCCCTGCAGCACCATCCCCTTCCCCCACCACATCCACGGACCAACCCTTGGCGCGGATGCGCGCCGCCGTCCCTTCGCCCAAGGCAGCGATGCGTGGGCCCGAGCCCGGCCAGACGGCGCGCCGCAGGACGGGATCCACGGCTCGAGCGCTGGTGAACGCCACCCAGTGAAAACACTCGAGGCGCCGCAGCGCCGCAGTGAGAGAGGCCGGATCGTCGGGGCCGGCGAAGGCCAACGTGGGCCAGGAGCGGACCGATGCCCCTGCAGCAGCCAGAGCGGCAGGGAGCGGGTCGCCGGGATCTCCATCGCGCGTGACCGCAACCACCCGCCCGGTCAAGCGTCCCGTCACCGCGCCTCCCGGCGTTTCGGGGGGGGCCCGGCCCATGTCACCCCACGCAGGGAGGGCAGCCCAAGCCCGCCGAGCACGGCCTTTGCCGCCTCGACCCCGAGCCTCTCCGCATCGCCGCCCGGTCCGCTCACCTCCCGCGCCACGATTCCCTCGGGCGCAGCCACCGCGATCCGAAGGTGAAGCTCGCCGTCAACGACCCGCCCCAGCGCGCCCACCGGCGCCTGGCACCCGGCCTCGAGACGGTGGAGGCAGGCCCGCTCCCCGGTGACCTCGGCCCGGGTGACCGGGTCGTCCAGGATCCCGACCAGGCTGCGGGTCATCTCGTCTTGCTCGCGCACTTCCACGGCCAGGGCTCCCTGGGCCACGGCAGGAAGGATCACAGCCGGGTCCAGCTCCTCGGTGATGCGCCCCCCCAGCCCGAGCCTGCGCAGCCCTGCCGCGGCCAGGACCACCGCGTCACACCGGCCGGCGTCCACGGCGCCGACGCGGGTGGGAACGTTCCCCCTCAGGTCCAGAATCCGGAGATCGGGGCGGTACGCTGCCAGGAAGCGCTGGCGGCGCATGCTGGACGTTCCCACGGTGGCCCCGGGAGGCAACTGTGCCAGGGCGCCGCCCCCACTCACCAGCGCATCCCGCGGATCTTCGCGCTCGGGCAAGGCGCCCAACACGAGTCCGTCGGCGAGCGCCGTTGCCAGATCCTTGCAGGAGTGGACCGCCAGGTCCACCCGGCCCTCCAGGAGCGCGTCTTCGATCTCCTTGGTGAAGAACGCCTGGCCCAACTGCGGACCCAGAGGCACGTCCTGGATCCGGTCGCCGGACGTGCGGATCTCCACGATCTCCACCGTCAGCGAGCGGTGCGCCGCCTCCAGTCGCGCTGCCACAGCGAGGGACTGGACCACGGCGAGCTTGGATCCCCGGGTGCCGAGACGGAGCGTACTCATCCCGCACCGCCGGCGGCGACGTCGCTCTTGGATGGAACGCCGAACAGGGAGGTGGCGTTCCGCAGGAGCCACCGTCCCTCAGGGCTCGAGGGGTCGGCATCCCGGATCGCCACGGTGGGTGAGTGCAGGAAGGTGCGCGCCAGGGACCGGGCGAACCGGAGCAACTCCTCGCGCTCCTCCGCAGTGCGCCCACGCGCCTTGCGCTCCGCCTCCTCCTGGGCCAGAGCCAGGATCTGCTCACGCACCGCCCGCAGCACCGGAGCCGTCTCGCGGGAGCGAACCCACATAGAGAAGTTCTCCACCTCTGCGTCCACGATGGCTTCGGCCCGCGGAACCTGGGCGGTGCGGGACTGGAGCGCCTCCTCCACCCGGGTGAAGACCTGTGTCAGGTCCATGAGCCACACGCCCGGAACCTCCCGGACGTCCTCCGGGAAGTTGCGCGGGTGGGCCAGGTCGAGGAAGTACCTGGGCCGGCCGCTGAAAACCTCGGAGCGCAGCATGTCCGCCGTAACCAGGTCGTCCCGCCCTGTCACGGCGCCCACCACGATGTCGGCCTGGGCGAGGAGCGTGGGCACCTCGTCCAGGCCGTACGCCTCGCCCAACACGTCGGTGGCGACGTCTTCGGCACGGGCGAGCGTGCGGTTCGCGATCAGCAACCGCGCGACGCCCGACTTGCGGAGGAGGCTGGCCACGAGGGCGCCCGTCTCCCCGGCACCGAGGACGAGGGCGGTCCGGGACTCCAACGCCCCCGCTTCCGCTTCCAGGAGGCACAGGGCCGCGCCCGCCACCGACGCCGCTCCGCGGCCGATCTCGGTTTCGGAGCGGACGCGCTTCCCGGCAGCCAGCGCGCTCTGGAAGAGGCGCTTCATGTAGCTCCCCGCCACCCGCTCGTTGCGGGGATGCACCATGGCCTCACGGACCTGGCCCAGGATCTGAGCCTCTCCGTAGATGACCGAGTCGAGCCCCGCCGCCACCCGGAACAGGTGCCGCACGGCCTCGTCGCCCCAGCGCAGGTAGGAGTGGGCCGCCAGGTCTTCGTGGCTCAGCCCGGTGCGCTCGGCCATCAGGTCCCGGAGCACCCGGATGGTCCGGCGCGGGCGCCGGCTCAGGCCGTACACCTCGAGGCGCCCGCAGGTGGCCATGGGGATCGTCTCTTCGAGCAAGCCGGGCGTCGCCCTGAGCCGCTCGAGGCCGGCGTAGACCTCGTCCAGGTCCACGTGCATGCGCTCCCGCACGCAGGCCGGCGCCACCGACTGGCTCGTGCCGACGACGAAGAGCTCGGTGGCCATCGGTTATCCCAGGCTCCCGAGCCACTCGTCCGCGGTCACCAGCACGCCAGTGTGCAGCGGCGTGTCCGCCTTCGTGTAGCGGCGTGCTTCGGTGGCGCGGAGGTCGTAGACGAGCTTGGAGAAGAGCGACAGGTCGTCGGTCTCGTAGACGACGACGAACTCCTGGTCCTGGAGTCCGAAGGAGTAGAGCAGGAGCTGGGTGATATCCCGGTACTGCTTTCCGATGCGGATGTGCTCGTTCATCATCCCCTGGCGGGTCTCTCGCCCCAGCAGGTACCAGCCCGCCGTCTTGGTGAACGGGTACATGACGAGGTAGGAGCGCCGCCCGGGGGCGAAGGGATCGATCTCCTGGGCCGACTTGGCGGCCCGGGAGTATTCGGACGGTCGGGTGACGCCCCACAGGACGTGTCCGGGCTCCAGGACGTCCCGGTGAGCGTTCTCCGTCGCGGCCCGGCGGCGGAAGAAGGCGCCCACGGCTGCCGCGTCGGGGACGCGGGCGGCGCTCCAGAGAAGCACGTCGGCGCCCGTCTCCAGCCCCTGCACCAGATAGAGGTGCGCGACGTCCGCCGACGCCTTCATGCCGGACAGCCAGGCACCTGCCCGCTCCCGGCGCTGCGCCGGGGGCAGCGTCCAGAATCGGTCGGTGAACCGGTAGATGGCGAAATGTCCGAGGATGACCTCCTCGGGGGGCAGCTGCTCTTCCGTCACGCTTCCTCGTGCGCTCTCAGCTCTCGCGCAGCCAGCGGGCCGCGTCGAGGGCATGGTAGGTGATGATCAGGTCGGCTCCGGCGCGCCGGAATCCGGTGAGGAGTTCCATGACCACAGCTCGCTCGTTGATCCAGCCGTTGGCCGCCGCAGCCTTCACCATGCTGTACTCACCGCTCACGTTGTACGCGGCCAGCGGATGGTGGGGGAACTCCTCCCGCGTGCGGCGCACCATGTCCAGGTAGGCCAGCCCCGGCTTCACCATGAGGATGTCGGCGCCCTCGATAATGTCGGCCTCGTGTTCCAGCATGGCTTCGCGCGCGTTGGCCGGGTCCATCTGGTGGCTGCGGCGGTCGCCGAAGCGGGGTGCGCCGTCGGCTGCGTCGCGGAAGGGACCGTAGAACGACGACGCATACTTGGCGGAGTACGACAGAATGGGGATGTGGGCGAAGCCGGCGTCGTCCAGAGCCTCGCGGATGGCGTCCACCATGCCGTCCATCATGGCCGAGGGTGCGACGATGTCCGCGCCGGCCCGGGCGTGGGACACGGCGGTGTCGGCCAGGCGTTGGAGGCTAGGGTCGTTCAGGACGGTTCCCTCCTCGTCCAGGAGGCCGCAGTGCCCGTGATCGGTATACTCGCACAGGCAGACGTCGGTGATGACGACGCCACCGAAGCCGGAGGCGCGGATCTCCCGCACCGCCTTCTGGATGATGCCGTCCTCCGCCGACGCCTGGCTCCCCACGGCGTCCTTGTGAGCGGGAATGCCGAACAGGAGGACGGCCACGATCCCCGCCTCCTCCGCCTCCTTCACCGCGCCCGCCACCTGCCCAAGGGGCCAGCGCATGACGCCGGGCATGGAGCGGATCTCGATCCGCTCGGCGTCCACCTCGGTGACAAAGAGGGGGTAGATCAGGTCCGACGGGTCGAGCCGGGTCTCGGAGACCAGGCGTCGGAGCGCCGGCGTGCGGCGGAGTCGGCGGTAACGGGCAAACACGGGCGGGCCTCGCTTCCCAACGGGTACGTATCGACCAGGAAAGCTCCGCAATGCCCTGCCTCTCCGAAATTCGGACTTCTCCGTCGTGTCACCTCCGTAGCATCGCGGATCTCCTCCTGGGAGTTCTTCCGGATTGACCGTGCAGAGGTAAGCCGCCATCGTCTGGCCTGCGAGTGATTTTCATCCGCATCTCGCTCGGGATCCGTTGAGCCACGTGCCTTTCCTTCTCACCACCGCCATTCTCCTCGCCCTTTGCTCAACGGAGTCCCCTGTCGGAGGGGCAGTGGAGCGCCGGGTGCACGCCATGGGCACAACCCTCTCCGTTCGTGCCGGGGGTGGGCCCATGGGAAGCGCTCGCCGCGGCGCCGAGGCAGCCGTGGGCGCCGTCGAGCATTTCGACCGGCTCCTCTCCACATGGGACCCCTCCACCCCGCTGAGCCGGATCAACCGCGCGCCTGTGGGAGCGCCCACCGTCGTCCCCCCGGACGTGGCCCGACTTCTCGCCGAGGCCGAAGCCTGGGCCCACCGCACCGGCAGAACCTTCGACCCCACGATTGGGGCCCTGGTGGACGCATGGGACCTCCGCGGCACCGGCCGCGTCCCGTCGGACGTGGAGATCGTCGGCGCCCTAGCGCGCACGGGCCGCTCCACCCTGACCGTGGACCAAGCCCTGGCCACCGTGACACGCGGCACGGAGGGTGCCTGGCTGGACACCGGTGCGTTCGGGAAGGGCGCCGCGTTGCGCGCTGCGACGGATAGCCTGCGCGCCTACGGCATCCGCAGGGCCCTCCTCGATCTGGGAGGTCAGGTGATGACACTGGCGGCGCCTGGTGACCACCCCTGGGACGTGTCCGTGGCGCATCCCTCCCGGCGCCACGAGCGCGTGGCCACGCTCCGCCTGAGGGACGTATCTGCCGCCACCAGCGGGAACTCGGAGCGTGGCGTCGTCCTGGGCGACGTTCGCATCGGCCACATCCTCGACCCTCGCAGCGGAGTCCCGGTGCCCTGGTGGGGCAGCGTGACGGTGGTCTCCGCCGACCCGCTCGAGGCCGACATCCTCTCCACCGCTCTCTACGTCATGGGTCCCGAGGGGGGGATGGCCTGGGCCCGGGACCTCCCCGACGTGGGCGTTCTCTTCCTCGTCGAAGAGGGCGGCAGGATCGACACCTTACACAACCAGGCCATGACGACGTGGCTGATCGAGAGCCCGGCGAACGCCGGGACCCCGTTATCCTCTTCGCCCGAAAGACCATTCCCATGAGCATCCGGACCCTCGTGGCCGGCCTCGCCACCGCCTTCCTTACCGCTACCGCGCCTCTCTCGGCCCAGCAGCCGGACTCGTCCCGAGTCCTCGAGTTGGAGCGGCGCATGGAGGCGCTGTCCCGCGAGATCGAGCGTCTGAATCTGGGCCGCGACGTGGTGGAGGCCGACACCTCCATCCTCGGCCTGGGACCCGCCGCGTCCAAGGTCTACAAGGTGAACCAGGGCGTCTCCATCGGCGGCTACGGCGAGATTCTCTACGAGAACTTCGCCGCCGAGCGGCAGAACGGCGTGGCGTCGGGAAACCGTGACGTGGCCGATGCTCTCCGCGCTATCGTCTACTTCGGATACAAGTACGACGACCGGATCCTCTTCAACTCCGAGATCGAGATCGAGCACGCCGACCAGGCGTACCTCGAGTTCGCCTACGTGGACTACAAGCTCAACGACGCCCTCGGCGTCCGGGCCGGCCTGCTCCTGGCGCCCCTTGGCCTGGTCAACGAGCTCCACGAGCCGCCCGTGTTCCTGGACACGAAGCGCTCGGTGACGGAGAGCCGGATCATCCCCACTACCTGGAGGGAGAACGGCGTCGGCCTCTTCGGCGAAGGCGATGACTTCGCCTGGCGCGTGTACGTGATGAACTCGCTCAACGGCGCCGGCTTCGCCGCGACGGGCCTGCGCAGCGGGCGCCAGAAGGGGACGAGGGCGCTGGCGGAGAGCCTGGGCGTGGCCGGCAGGCTGGACTACGTGGGAACTCCTGGACTCCTCGTGGGCGCATCAGCCTTCCGCGGCGCTTCGGGCCAAGGGCGCGAGCTGGACGGCGAGGAAGTCGAGGGCCGCCTCCTCATCTGGGACCTCCACGCCGACTACAAAGCCCACGGGCTCGACGTCCGTGCGCTCGCGGCAGGCGCACGCCTCACCGACGCCGCCGACCTGAACCGCCTGAACGGGCCTGACCGGGGCCAAGGGCGTTGGGAGCGAGATGCTCGGGTGGTACGTGGAAGCCGGCTACGACGTCCTCGGTCGCACCCGCTCGCAGCACCAGCTTCTTCCCTTCCTCCGCTACGAGCGGGCCGACACGCAGAGCGACGTGCCCACGGGCTTCACCGCCGATCTCGCCACGGAGCTCAGCGTGCACTCCCTGGGTGCAGCCTGGAAGCCCATTCCCCAGGTGGTGGCCAAGCTCGGCTACCAGATCCACGAGAACGCGGCCGGCACCGGTGTGAACCAGTGGAACGTCCAGCTCGGGTGGCTCTTCTGATCACCCCGCGGCTCGTGGCGGGCGCGCTGCTGTGGTCGGTGGCCCTCGTGCCGGCGATGCCCACGGCTGCCCAGACCGTCACCCAGGAAGATGCGCTGCGTCTAGCGTTCCCGGGCGCAGACGCCATTCAGCGTCGCACCGCATACCTGGACGAGGCCCAACTCGCGCAGGCCTCCAACCTCGCTGGTTTGGAGGCGGAGGTGGAGTCGGGCGTCGTCACATATTACCTGGCGACCAAGGATGGCTCCCCCGTGGGCACCGCCTATTTCGACGCACACAGGGTGAGGACGCTCCCCGAGGTCCTGATGTTCGTGGTGGGCACCGACCACCGCATCCGCCGCGTCGAGGTGGTGCGCTTCTCCGAACCTCCCGAGTACGCGCCCCCCCGAGGATGGCTCGGCCAGTTCGCCGGCCGGGCCCTGGAGGCCGAGCTCTCGCACAAGCGGGGGATCGCCAGCATCACCGGCGCGACCCTCACCGCCCGCGCCGTTACCTCGGCGTCGCGCCGCGTGCTTGCGCTCCACCAGGTAGTGGCCCCATTCGCGAGAGGTGCGCGGTGAGCCTCTTCAAGCGCTGGCTCCTCTGGGGGAGCTCAGTGGCCACCGGGGTCACCGGGCTGGTCTACTGGTGGATGGTGAATCGCATGGAGCCGGTGGATCCGTGGGCGGCGGTGAACCACCCCCTCCAGCCCTGGGTGCTCAAGGCCCATATCCTGGTCGCCCCTGCGCTCGTGTTCGCCATGGGCCTCATCGCCGGGGAGCACATCTGGCGACACTGGCGTCAGGGTGTTCGCGCGGGGCGTCGCTCGGGGCTCCTCTCCATGTGGCTATTCGTGCCCATGGTGGTGAGCGGCTACCTGATCCAGGCCGTCACCCACGCTGGGTGGCTGGAAGCGTTGGCCTGGGCCCACCTGGCCACGGGGACCTTCTACCTGGTGGGGTTCGCGGCCCACCACCGGGTCTTCCGCGGCGGAGGGGGGAGCAGAGGGGGGAGCTGAGGCGCAGGCCCGCCGGCGGCCCTTAGGGATCGCGCAACAATAAGCTGTACATCTTGAGAGGGGCAACGTATCTTGCGGG
>CAZJFX010000097.1:0-13461 GCA_964545395.1 uncultured Gemmatimonadaceae bacterium
AACCCGCTACGAGCTCGTCGGATAGCCTGCGCGGACGGAAACAGGTGAAGAGCCTGTATTGCCAGTCCGGACGGACGCTCACGACGGACGCGTTCCTCGCCTCCGGCGACTCGGCGGCCTCCGGCACGGTCATGGTGCCGTCTCCCGAGGGAGACCTGATCATCGGGCATGCCGAGCTGTTCCTGGAAGCGGCCTTCGCCGCCCCGGCGATCCGCGTCTTGGTCACCGAAGCCGTCAGCGACCTCTACGGCGCGGACCTTGCCCTGTTCCGCTACTCCTTCGGAGTGGCATTGGCTCTGGGCCTCCTGATGGTGGTGCTGCTGGCCACCATCCAGGTGCGTCGCACCATGACTCCCTTGGACGCGCTGACCGAGGGGACGGCGCGCCTCGCGGAAGGAGACCTGTCCACGCGGGTGCGCGTGACCAGCGGTGACGAGTTCGAAATCCTGGCTGCCTCCTTCAACGGCATGGCTCAGCGCCTGGGAGTGCAGTTCCAGACGCTGGAGGCAGGCAGGGCCATCGACCGCGCCGTGCTCTCCGCCATGGACCGCGATGGTGTGGTCGATGCCCTTCTGGGACGGTTCGACGCCATGGTGCCGTGCCGCTCCCTGGCCATTCTGATCATCAAGAGAGGCACTCTTCACCGTGCGTCTCTCTTCTGGCGGCCCCCGGGCGAGGAGTCGCGCGCCGAAGCGGATGTGGTCCTCTCGTCCTACGACGTCGATTGGATCCGCGAATCGCCGGACCACCGGGTCGTTGAGGAGTTGGCGCAGCGACCACCCTTCCTGGTCGACGCGATCGATGCGCTGGGCCCCAGTCCGCTCGTCGTCCTGCCCATGGAGTCCCAGGAGCAGCTTCTGGGGGTGGTGGTGTTCGAGGCCCTGGGGAACCGCGCCCCCGACGCCGAAGTCGTCCGGCGGGGGCGGCAGGTGGCCGACCAGACCGCAGTGGCCCTGGACGCCGTCCGCATGGTGGGGGAGCTGGAGGAGACGAACTGGGGCGCGCTTCGGGCCTTGGCCCGCGCCATCGACGCCAAGTCCCGGTGGACCGCGGGGCATTCGGAGCGCGTGACCGAGCTCTCGCTGCGACTCGGTCGGGCGCTGGGGCTCTCCGCGGTCGATCTGGACATCCTGCACCGCGGTGGCCTGCTCCACGATGTGGGCAAGATCGGTGTGCCCGCCCGTCTGCTGGACCATCCGGGGACCCTGACCAAGGAAGACTGGGACCTGGTCCGCGAGCATCCCATCATCGGTGGACGGATCCTGGAGCCCATCCGTTCCCTCGCGCCGGCGCTTCCCATCGTGAGGCAGCACCACGAGCGTTGGGACGGGAAGGGGTACCCCTTCGGGCTCGCCGGCACGCAGATCCACCACCTGGCGAGGGTCCTCACCGTAGCGGACACCTACGACGCCATGGCGTCCGCCAGGCCCTACCGGGGTGCAATCGACACGAGCGCTGCCCTGGCCGAGATCCGGAGGAGCCGGGGTACCCAATTCGAGCCTCGGATCGCGGACGTGTTCCTGGAGATGATGGCCGAGGGGGCCTTGGTGCTCTCGGCAGAGGGGCAGATCGATGCGTGACCGCATTCCCCCCGGTCAGCGCTGGGCGAACCCGCGGCCGGCCAAGCCCCCTCCGCTCATCCCTTGGAGGATCCTCCTCGGCGGCGTGGCCGTGATCGGGGCCGTCCTCCTTCTCAGTGGACAGCCGGAGCCGCCCGGGGAGTTGATCGCAGAGCCCCCGCCCGAAGCGGTGGGCCGCTGGACCACCGGAGATCCCCGGTACGCGGATCGGGTCCTCGTCGTAGGCCCCGCGACCGTGAGGTTGGAACTCGGGGCGGGGGTGCCCCCCGACGAGGGCACGATATCCGCGGTGCGTAGCTGGACGGAGCAAGGGACAGCGGTGGTGCGGCTGGAATACACGACCGTGGACGGCCCGCAGTCGTTGGAGATGCTCCTCGAGGGCTCGAACCGCATGCGCCTGAGAAACCCCTCGTACCTGGTGTGGACCCGAGGTCGGTGACGCGCTACGCGTCGGGCTCGGTGGGGGGACGACGCCCGAAGAGGAGCCTCCCGGCCCGCCGCAGGGCCCACACCAGGAACACGATGATGGCGAGGAGGCTCAGAAGCGGCACCGCGATGGCGAGGGCCGCCACCCCCAGCGCGCCCACCGTCTCGGCGGTGCTGACGACGGGGTTGGCGACGCCGGCGGTGGCGAGCCCCGCCTTGGTCCGCACCAGCGCGGCGCTGCCCTTGGTGAGGCCGGCGACGCCTCCGCCGGCGATGATGGCTACCGGCCAGAGCACGTGAGGCGGCACGTCGGTCATCACCGACGCCGACGCGACCACCCCCGCCGCCATCGCCGCGGGGCCCGCCAGGACATCGAGGGCGTGGTCGAGGCCGGGGACGTAGTAGGCCAGCGTCTCCACCGCTGCTGCGGCGCCGAGGGTGATCAGGGCCGGGGTGGTGGCGAGCCACGCGAACGCGTCGGTGAGCGGGATCAGATCGGCGCGTGCCGCCATCCCCGTGAGAAGTAGCGGGAGGAACGCCCGCAGCCCCGTGGCCGCCGCGAGCCCGATCCCCAAAGCAATGCCGAGGAGCGCTTCAGCCGGGACGTCCATGGATCGTACCTTACTCCTCCCTTGCCGCGTGGAGGGCCCGAGGGCACCCTGAGGCCAACGTATCCGGCGACGCCGGAGGGCGGCAACCAGAACAAAACCCATGGCTCGGTTGTCCTTGCCCCGGGGCGAACGCCGTTCCAGCCCTCCCGCCCGCTGGGCGGGCCAACCCATTCCAGGAGACGACCGTGCGGAACCTGAAGGCTTGCGGGTCGACGTGGGCGTGGTCCCTCGCCGCCCTCGCCGCCGCGTCGCTGGCGCTGCCGGGGAACGCCCCGGCGCAGGCCAGCTCGTACCTCGACCACGAAGCGCTCACCCGGGAGTTGCGCGCCCTCACCCAGGGCTCGGAGCTGGTCCGGATGCACTCCCTGGCGAAGACGCCGGGGGGACGTGACGTCTGGATGCTCGAGGTGGGGAACCCCGCCGGGGCGCGCCTGGACGAGCGCCCGGGTGTGCTCGTGGTGGGGAACCTGGAGGGGAATCATCTGGTGGGGAGCGCGCTGGCCCTCGAAGGGGTCCGCTACCTGGTGCGCCATGCGTCCGAGGAGACGGTGAAGAAGGCGTTGGACACCCAGGTGTTCTACGTCTTCCCGCGCCTGAACCCCGACGGCGCCGAGGCCATGTTCTCCAGGGTGAAGTGGGATCGGAGAGCCAACGCACGCCCCTTCGACGACGACAACGATGGCCGCACCGACGAAGACGGTCCCGAGGACCTGGACGGCGACGGCTACGTGACCGTCATGCGCGTGAAGGACCCCTCGGGCGCGTACCTCCCGGACCCCGCCGACGCCCGCGTCATGAAGCGCGCCGACGCATCCAAGGGCGAGTCGGGCACCTACACCCTGTACCTCGAGGGGACGGACGACGACGGCGACGGGTTTTTCAACGAGGACGGCCCCGGGGGCGTGGACCTGAACCGCAACTTCCAGCACGAGTACCCGTACTGGCAGCGCGACGCCGGTCCGTACATGGTGAGCGAGAAGGAGAGCCGCGCGCTCATGGACTTCGTGGTGGCGCACCGGAACATCGCCGCCATCGTCACCTTCGGTGAGACGGACAACCTGGTGACGCCCCCCGACTCCCGCGGCGCCCTGGCGGCCGCGAAGATCCTGGATCTCCCCTCGTTCGCCGCGGCGTCCAACGAGGGCGTGTTCGAGCAGGGCGTGTTCACCCAGGCCGTCGTGCAACGCTTCGGTGGCAGGCGCGGGGGCACGGATGAGTTCCTCCGGGGCGCGCTCCCCGGCAGGGGCAACGATCCGGGCTCCGGGCAGCGCCCGGCCACCATGGTGGCGTCCGAGGACCAGCCATACTTCCAGGCGGTCTCCGACGCCTACAAGCGGATCACCGGAATCCGGAGCGTGCCGGTGCATCGCACGCCCCAGGGCACGTTCTTCCAATTCGGCTACTTCCAGTACGGCGTACCGTCGTTCAGCACTCCGGGGTGGGGGCTGCCGGCGGCGGAGGAGGCGGAATCGGCGGAGCGGCCGCAATCGCCGGAGCGGGCAGGCGCGCCGGAGCGGAGGCGCCCGGCCGAGGCGACCGCCGGCGCCGATGCGCAGATCCTGAAGGCCTTGGATGCGTTGGGCGTCGAGGCCTTCGCGGACTGGAAGGCTTTCCGGCATCCCACCCTCGGGGAGGTGGAGATCGGGGGCTTCCTCCCCTACGTCGCCACCAACCCGCCTGCGGCCCAACTCCCCGACCTGGGGGAGAAGCACGGTCGCTTCCTGGTGGAGCTGGCGGGGATGCTCCCCCGGGTGCGCATCGCCGAGGCCGAGGTGACGGCCAACGGCGGCGGCGTGTTCACGGTCGAGGTCGCGGTGGAGAACACGGGGTTCCTTCCCACGTCCACGCAGCACGGCGTGACGTCGGGCGCGGTGGGGCCCGTCCAGGTGCAGATCCAGGTGGACCCGTCCGACATCCTGACGGGCGCGGACAAGACGGTAACGGTGGCGAAGCTGGACGGCTCGGGCGCGCGCGAGCGCTGGACCTGGGTCATCCGGGGACGCCAGGGAGAGCGGCTGGAGATCAAGCTCTACTCCCAGAAGGCCGGAACCGACGTCGCCACGTTGACCCTCAGGTGAGGAGGCCCGTCATGAGAACCGCACGCATCCTGGCGGCATCCTCGCTGGCCGCCCTCGCTTTCCTGGCGCTCCCGCTGACGGGGGGCGCCGACGCGTTCGCGCAGGCCACGCGGGGCTCCGACCCGCCCCACAAGCTGGACCTGACGTGGGACCGGTGGATGGACCACGCCGAGCTCGGCGAGCGCATGCAGCTCATGGCCCGGACGTGGCCGAAGTTCCTGAAGCTCTCCTCCATGGGGAAGAGCTACGGCGGCCGCGACCTCTGGGTCATGACCATCAACAACCCCGACACGGGCCCCGAGGCGGCCAAGGCTGCCATGTTCATCGAGGCCAACGTGCATGGGAACGAGATCCAGGGTGGGGAGATCTCCCTCTACACCATCTGGTATCTCATGGAGAACTACGACCAGAACCCCGAGGTCAAGCGGCTGGTGGACGAGCGGGTGTTCTACATCGCCCCCACGGTGAATCCCGACGGCCGCGACTTCTTCATGCACGGCGCGGGAGCCGGAGCCCGCACCGGGCACGTTCCCGTGGACGAGGACGGGGACGGTCTCTTCGACGAGGACGGCCCGGACGACCTGAACGGGAACGGCGTCATCGAGCAGATCAGGAAGCACACCCCGGGGGAGGGCACGCACCGGGCGAACGCCAGCGACCCGCGCATCATGGAGGCGGTGGCGCCGTGGGAGAAGGGTGACTGGACCCTGCTGGGGCAGGAGGGGCTCGACAACGACGGGGACGGGCGGGTCAACGAGGATGGGCCGGGCGGGTATGACCCGAACCGGAACTACGCCGCCGACTGGCAGCCCGAGTACATCCAGGGCGGGGCCATGGACTACCCGTTCCAGCTCCCCGAGGCGCGCGCCACCGAGGACTTCCTCGCGGCCCACCCCAACGTGGCCGGGGCCCAGTCGTACCACAACAACGGGGGCATGATCCTGCGCGGGCCGGGCGCGGCCTGGTACGGCGACTACCCTGCGTCCGACGTGGCGGTGTACAACGAGATCGGCGAAAACGGCGAGCGCATCCTGCCCTGGTACGAGTACTACATCATCTGGCAGGGCCTCTACACCGTGCACGGCGGCGGGATCGACTGGTTCAGCGACGGCCACGGCGCCATCACGTTCACCAACGAGCTGTGGAACGGCGGCCAGTACTTCCAGAGCCCGATCCTCACGCAGCAGCAGGGGACGGCCAACTCGCCTATCGCCGGCCAGCGCTCGCAGTTCTTCTTCGACGACTTCGTGGAGTTCGGCTCCCACTACCGCGAGTGGACGAAGTTCGACCATCCCCTCTACGGCGAGGTGGAGCTGGGCGGCTGGGACAAGCTCTTCAACCGGATCAACCCGCGCTTCATGAGCATGGAGCTCTTCCACCGCAACATGGCGTTCACGCTCCATCATGCCGACCAGATGCCCCTGGTGAAGATGGGCGACACGCGCGTGGAGAGCCTGGGTGGCGGGATGTACCGCGTGCAGGTGGACATCAGGAACGAGCGCCTCATCCCCACCATCACCGCCCGGGCGCTCAATCACCGCGTGGTGCGCCCGGACCTCCTCACGGTGGAGGGCGGCGTGAAGATCGTGGCCGCCGGGTGGGTGCAGGACCGCAACCGTCCGGGGCGTACCCAGCACATCGACCAGAAGGACCTGAAGCGGGTCCTGGTGCGGAGCGGCCTCCCCGGGCGGACCACGAGGACCGTGGAGTACCTGGTGCGGGGGGCGGGCGACATGAAGGTCACCTATTCCGCAGCGAAGGGCGGAACCGTGGAGGCCACGGTGCGGGTGCGGTAGGGTACTTCGCCGATGCCGCCTGCGGGATACCGTGGGCGGTGGCGGGGGATCGAAGGGGGCGGTGGGGGAGCGATCCTCCGCCGCTCTCGTCGGGAGACCCGGGAGACCGCTTCTAGGTGCGGATTGCGGTGACGCTCCAGCTTACCGGGTTGGCGCCGCGGTGGCTGCGGTGGCTCGGCTTCGGGATCATCTCGAAGTGCCGGACCGATGCGTCGAATCCGAACCGCTCGAGGCACCGGAGGATGCTGGTTACCTCGTCGTCGCTCCCCGTGTGCCGGAGGATCTCCTCCCGCAGGCCCGGATCGGTGAGATCGGAGCAACGCGAGCGGGAGACGGTGAAGGGCTCGGACATGGCCAGCTCCCTGCGGACGGGCCGCGGGTGACGAGGGGATCTGAGAAAACATAGCGGCAATGCGCGCGGCGCGTGCCGCGCGGCGCGCGCCGCCGTCTTCTCTCCCTCTCTCCTTCCTGTGGTCAACCCGCCAGGCTGCGCGCCACCGTGGCGCCGAAGAGGCTGATGAGCAGGAGGCTGACGCCCCCTACCACCAGCGCGGCGAACAGCCCCAGGGCGAAGGGCCTCGCGCCGATCTTGCGGATCCCCGAGAACATGGACGTGAGCCCCACGGCGGACATGGCCACGAGGAGGAAGCGCTCGGCGCCGGTCTGCAGGAACGCGACCGCGGCCTTCCACTGGGCGGGATCCATGATGCCGAAGGGGCGCTCGCCCGCATCGCCCAGGGTGCGCAGCGCCGACATGAGCGCGAACCCGACGATGAACCAGGGGACCAGGGAGAGGAGGCGCCTTCCCGCAGGGGCGCCGGCGGCGGCCCGGGTCCCGTAGAGGACGCCCACCAGGGGGATGAGCGCGACCATGCTCAGGTTGCGCACCAGCTTGGTGACCGTGGCCACGTCCAGCGCTTCCGGGGCGGCGTACTGGGCCTGGTACATCATCCCCGCGCCTGCCACCTGGGCGGTCTCGTGGATGGAGGTGCCCAGGAAGAGCCCCGCCAAAGCCGGGTCGTCGGCGAACAGGAAGTGCCCCAGGACGGGATATGCGAACATGGCGGCGAGGCCGAACACGGTGATGCAGGCCACCGCGTAGCTCACCTCGGCCTCGTCGGCCTCGATGACCGGCGCGGCGGCCACGATGGCCGTGGCGCCGCAGATGCTGGTCCCGATCGCGATGAGCCCGCTGAGCTTCCGGGTGAGCCCCATGCTCCTGCCCAGGAGCCCTACCGTGGAGAGCCCCACGGTGATGGCCACGGCCACGAACGGGAGGGCCAGGAGGGCGTTCGCTCCGGCGCTCACCAGGCTGAGACGGATCCCCAGGAGCATGATCCCGATGCGGAGCACCGTGGTGGCGCCGAAGCGCACTCCCGCGACCATGGTCTTCGGGAGGGGGAGCGTGTTGCCCAGCACCATCCCGATCACGATTCCCATCATGATGGCGCTGATGGGACTCTTCTCGAACCCGAGGAGCGTGACGCCGATGAAGTCGGCGGCGTAGCCCGCCGCCCAGGCCACGGCGACGGTAAGGGCGAGACCGGCCCACCAGGGGGCGGAGCGGAGGGGGAGCGTCGCGGGGCTCATGGTGGCCGGAAGGTGGCGCACGGGGGGCGCGCGTCAAGGCGAAGAACCCCCGGGGAGGTGCATGCGTGGCAGGCGCCGGGTGGCTGGCCAGAGCGGTGCCAAGCGGGTGTCAACGGCCGTGCTTCGGCCGCTGCCCGGGTCAGGTCCCCGTCCGCCTCGCGAACCCCACCACCCGGTCGTAGCCCGGTGCGGCGCTGACGTTGACGGCGGGGCCGCCCGCCCCGCACGAAGATGAGGGAGTCCCCGCGCAACTGTCCCTCAGCCTCGGCGGCTCTGGGCGTTGGCGTACGCCCGCCACCGCCGACGGGGCGGCGCGCTCGGCGGCAACTGATCGGAGCCGGAGTCCATGGAGCGAGTGGCCGGCACCGCTGCGGAGTCCGGCTCGGGAGGAGGGGACCGCCGCACCCGCCGCACGGCCCGGCACCCCTTCACCAGCACCTGCACGGGCGCCCGTCTCGATCACGCGCTCGATGGCGCCCTCGTCGCCCGCCTCGGCGGCCAGGTACGCCAGGAGCGCGGCTCCCTTGCCGCGCGGAAGCTTCAGGACGGCCCCCTCGGGGCTCAGGACCCTGATGGGACCGAGGATCTCGATCTCCTCCACCAATACCCGCCCCCGCACCGCGTTCCCCAGCGCCGCCCGCGAGTCCGCCTCCAGCTTCTTGGAGATGTTGGAGAGGTGCGGGTACGCCTGCTCCTGGCGACCCTGGAGCCGGAGTGGGCCGGCCGGGTCCGACGAGGGGGGGCGTCGGGCTGCGGGGCGACGGAGGGTCCCGTGGTGCATCACGCATACCTTGCGATCTCGCCTGCCGTGCCTTCACTATCCCCCCTAGAGTCGGCTGCCAGCCCCCCCTGACGTCGGACTCCATTCCCCCGGGGAGGACCGAGGATGGTGGGAAGCTCACCGCCGGTTGGCCCTCAAGGGGACGGTCGTGCCGCCGACGGCCCGGAGGCGCTCCTCGCCCGCGTCCGGGAGGACCTCCGGCCCGAGTTCGACGTGTCGCGGCATCTGGGCCGGGAGTCCTTCGGGAGCCTCTTCCTCGCCCGCGAAGTCGCGCTGCGCCGGGCGGTGGTGGTGAAGGTCTTCTCCGGGGAGCACATGCAGGCGCCCGACGTCCGTCGCCGCTTCGAGCGCGAGATGCTGGCGGCTGCGCGGATCTCCCACCCGAACGTGGTACCCATCTTCCGCGTGGGGGCACTGGACGACGGTACGCCCTACTACGTCCAGCCCTACCTCGGCGACTGCACGCTCGGGGAGCGCCTCGACGCGCTCCGCCGGTTCGAGCCCGCCCAAGTGCGGCAAGTGATGCGCGATATCGCGGGCGCCCTGGTCGCGGCGCACAAGCTGGGGATCGTACACCGGGGGATCCACCCGGGAGCGTTCCGGTGCGAGGAGAGCTCGGGGCGCGTGCTGCTCACGGACTTCGGCCTCTCCGGGCTCATGGAGTCGGTCCGTTCCGACGACGACCGGCTCACGCCTTCGGGAGCCATCTTCGGGAGCGCGGGCTACATGAGCCCCGAGCAGATGCTGGGCCGTCCGGCCACGGACCGCAGTGACGTCTACGCCCTGGGCCTCGTGGCGTGGAGGCTCCTGACGGGGGCCGCGCCCGGATTCCCCTCTCCGCAGACGAAGCCCGAGATCCAGTGGCAGGCCTGGGAGGAGTCGGTGGGCGAACCGCAGTTGACAGAGCTGATCCACAGGTGCCTCGCCTTGGACCCCCACGCCCTCCTGATCTACGCGCCGAGCGGATGGGTCGTCCTCCAGGTCGTGGACCAGCTGGTGCAGCAGGGGCTCCTGGAGCGAACGGCGTACCTGATGACCCTCGCCACGGTGCTGGCCGGGATGCCGGCCGCGCTGGTCGTCGCGTGGCACCACGGCGCCCGGGGGACGCAGCGCGTCACGGCGGCGGAGAAGTGGCTCCTGGGTGCGATCGCGCTCGCCTGGATGATCGCCGTGGCGGCTGTATGGAGAGGGGCATGACCGGGCTGCCGCCGGAAGGCTCGCCGGAGTACCCGCGGGGTGGGGAAGGGCGTGGCGTGGAGTGGCTCCGGGCGGCGCTGGCGCCCCGCTACGAGGTGGAACGGGAGATCGAGCGCGGCGGGATGGCCACCGTGTTCCTTGCCAGGGACACGCAGCACGACCGGCCGGTGGCCATCAAGGTCCTCCGCTCCCCGGAGACGCCCGGGGGAGCGGAGCGCTTCCTGCGGGAGGTGCGGGTCACCGCCGCGCTCAGCCACCCCCACATCCTCCCGCTCCTGGACTCGGGCTCCGCCGAAGGGACGCTGTACTACGTGATGCCGTACGTGGCCGGGGACACCCTCTCCGAGAGGCTCACCCGGGAGGGGCCGCTGCCCGTCGCCGAGGCCGTCCGGCTCACCGGGGAGATCGCCGACGCGCTGGACACGGCGCACCGGCACGGCGTCATCCACCGGGACATCAAGCCCGCCAACGTCCTTCTCGCGGAGGGCCACGCGGTGGTGGCGGACTTCGGACTGGTTCGGGCACTCCACCCCGACGCCGACACCGTCATGACGGGCACGGGCATCGCCCTGGGCACCCCCGCCTACATGAGCCCGGAGCAGGCTTCGGGCCAGGGGATCGTGGACGGGCGCTCGGACGTCTACAGCCTGGGCTGCGTCGTGTACGAGATGCTGGCCGGCGAGCCGCCCTTCACCGCGACGACGGCGCAGGCGCTGCTGGCCAAGAAGCTCAGCCTGCCGGTGGTCCCCATCTCGACGTTCCGCGACGCAGTGCCGCAGGCCGTGGACCAGGTGCTCAAGATGGCGCTGGCCCGCCTCCCCGCTGACCGCTACCAGACCGCCGGCGCGTTCGCATCCGCCCTGGCGGAGGCTGCCCGAGCCCAGGACGCGGCTGAGACCGGGAGCCTGCGGCGCGCGGTGGTGGCGACGCTCCTCGCCGTGGTGGCGGTGGCGGCCGGCGTGGCCGGGTGGGCCCTCCTGGCGCCCCGGGGGCCCGAGCTGGACGAGGGGAAGGTGGTGGTCTTCCCACTGGAGGACGGACACGGTGGGACGCAGGACGGCCTCCTGGTGGCCCAGCTCATCCAGGGCGTCCTGGAGCACGCCGGCACGCTCAAGCTCATCGACGGGTGGAGCCGGCTGGACCCGAGGCAGCGCCTCGACATCACCACGCTGGGGCCGGAGGCGGAAAGGGAGGTGGCCGTCGCCCAGGGCGCCCGGTACTACATCGCCGGCCGCCTCATCCCCCGCGGTGACTCGCTGCACGTCTTCCTGAGGGTGCACGATGCCCGGGGCGACTCCCTGGTGGCCCAGAGCACCGGGGTGGGCCGGAGCGACCTCCCCATCCAGGTGGGGTTCGAGACGCTGACGCGCCTCCTCCCGGCATGGCTCGATCCAGGACGGGCGGTGGACCTCTCGCCGGTGCGCGACCGCGACCCGGGCGCCGTGGTGAGCTGGATCCAGGGGGAGCGGGAGTACCGGCTGGGCCATTTTCCCGAGGCCCGCAGGCTGTTCCAGAGCGCGGTGGACGCGGATACGCTGTTCGCTTTCGCGGCGCTCAAGGGCGCCCAGGCCGCCAGCTGGGAGCACGACGCCGCAGGCTCCATGGCCTTCGCCGAGCGTGCCATCGCCAGGATCCAGGACCTGCCGCCCAAGCACCGCCTCCTCGCGCGAGGCCTGTACGCCTGCTGGGCCGGACACGCCGACTCGTCCGTGGCGGCGCTCCGGGCCGCGCTGGAGATCGACCCCGACTGGCAGGAGGCGTGGACGGCGCTGGGGGAGACCTACTTCCACCTCCTCCCCTCGGATGTCACCGATGCTTCCATGGCCCGCGAGGCGCTGGAGCGCGCGTGGAGCCTGGATCCCGACTTCAACCCGCCTCTCATCCACCTCGCCGAGCTCGCGCTGGGGCGCGGTGACGTGGAGCTGGGTGGCAGGCTCGTGGACATTCTGGTCAGGGCGCGCCCGAACGAGAGCACCACCGCCCACCTGGGACTGATGCGCGACTGTGTGGCGGGACGCGTGGGCCTCGCCGAGTGGCGCGAGGCGGTGGCGCTGGATCCAGGGATCGCGCTGTCGGCGGCCAAGCGTCTCTCGGAGGGGGCGGGCCAGCTCCGCTGCGCCGAGGAGGGGTTCCTGGCCCTCTGGGAGGGGGAGGGGGTGCCCAATGCGTATCGCTGGGGCGGGGCGCTGGGCTTGCAGGCGGTCTACTTCGTGGGCTCCAGGTTCACCGCCGCCGCGGCGATCCTGGACAGCGCCATGTCCTGGGTGGGTGGGGCGACGGGGCCGTACATCGTGGTGGCGTCGGCGGGGGGGGCGCCGCTGGACACCCTTGTGGAGAAGTGGTTGCTGACTGCTACCGAGCGGTACGGTCCGGCCCTCGAGACGGCCAGCCACAACACGCGACAGGCGATTGGGACGTGGTACGCGAGCCGGGGCGACACTGCGGCGCTTCAGCGGATCCTCGCCTCGGCCCGGGAGGCCGCGGAGGGCGGGGAGGAGCGAGGGCGTCTGGCCCTGGCCGCCCTTACCGCCCACCAGGCGGCGCTCCAGGGGCGTCCCGACGAGGCCCTGCGCACGCTGGAGTCCCTGGCGCCGGCGGTCCCCCAGTACGACCTCATGTGGGAGGCGCTCGCGTCGCTGCCGCTGGAGCGGCTGCTGCGTGTCCGCCTGCTCCTGGGGCGGGGCCGGCCTGCCGAGGCGCTGCGCGTTGCGGCCGCCTTCGATCACCCGGCGCCCATCGTGAACCTGATGCTTCTCCAGGAGAGCCTGCGGCTCCGCAGGGAGGCCGCCCTCTCCATGGATTCCCTTTCGCTTGCCGATGATTTTACCGTCCGCCTGGAGGCGCTCCAGGGGGCGGCCGCTCGATGAGGTTCCTTCAAGCAGGAGGTGGGCCATGAGACGGTGGATGGGGATGGTACTGGGAATCGTGCTCGTGTTGGGGGTGGCGGGGTGCGACTGGGGGGACCGGATAACGGCGCTGGAGACGACGACCACAGCGCTGGAGACGACGAGCGGCCATCTGACCGCTTGGGCGAACCTCATGACGGTGGACGACGACCCCACCACCGACCCCGGGAGTGCACAGGACCCGGCCTATGCATTGGTGCAGAGCCGCGCCATCTGCAAGCTGCTGAGCCAGGTCGAGGTGCTTCACCGGCTCAACCCGGCAGACCGGTCGGATGAGTTGAAGGCGCTGTGCGGTGGCGCGCCGACGGACCCGGTCTACCCGCCCAGGTTCCCACCGCCGGAGGAATAGCAGACGGGAGCTCCGTGGGTCGCAGGGGGGCGCCGCGTGGCGCGGCGCCCCCCGCAGGCCACCCTGGGCTGGGGACCGGCGCGCGCCGGCCTCCTAAGGGACCGCGCAACAATAAGCTGTACATCTTGAGAGGGGCAACGTATCTTG
>CAZJFX010000098.1:0-13397 GCA_964545395.1 uncultured Gemmatimonadaceae bacterium
CGTCCTACCGTCCCCTATCGCCCCCGCGACTCTTCAGGTTCCGAAATGGCTGCCCCACCCCCCGGCCTCGCCACACCCGCGGCGCCACTCCTTCATCACGGAGTGGCCGCGCGGCAGGCGGCTGGCTTCACATGTCGATGGCGATCCGCACCACGCCCGGCTCCCCGTCCACCGCGCTGGTGGTGAAGCCGAGTACCTTCGACAGCTTGAGCATGGTGGTGTTGTCCGACAGGACGTCGCCGTGCAGGTGCCCGATGCCGCGAGCCCGTGCGTACTCCATGAGCCGCTTCATCAGGTACACGCCGAGCCCCAGCGCCGTGACCTCCTTCGTCACCAGGATGGCGAACTCGGCTTTCTCGTTGTCCGGGTCCGCGGAGAGCTGCACGATGCCGTAGGTGGGCATCTCGCCGGCGATTCCGGGCTCGGTGAGCACGAGCACCATCTCCCGATCGTAGTCGATCTGCGTGAACCGGGCGGTGTTCATGTGCGAGAAGGTCTTCTGCGGCACGAAGAAGCGGAACCGCACCTCCTCCGGCGTGAGCGCCTTGAACATGGACTGCAGCGCCGGCTCGTCCTCGGGGCGGATCGGCCTGAGGAGCAGCTTCCGGCCGTCGGCCAGCTCCACCTCCTCCTCCAGTTCCTGGGGGTAGGGACGGATGGCCAGCCTGGGCTTTGGGGTCATGGTCCTCGGCCGCACACGTACCCGGGCATCCAGCGCCATCACGCCGTACGTGTCCACGAGAAGGGGGTTCAGGTCCAGCTCCACCACCTGCGGGAGGTCCACGACGAGCTGGGAGATCTTCACCAGCGTCAGCGCCACCGCGTCCATGTTGGCCCGGGGCACGTCCCGGTAACCCTCCAGGATCCGGTGGATGCGGGTGCGCGCCATGAGCGCGTGCGCCAGGTTCAGGTTGAGCGGAGGGAATCCCAGCGACACGTCCTTGATCACCTCCACCGCCGTCCCGCCCTGCCCGAACATGATGACGGGCCCGAACTGCGGATCCTCGGTGGCGCCGATGATGATCTCCCGGGCCCCGGGCCGCCGGACGGTGGCCTGCACGCTGAAGCCTTCCAGTGAAGCGTCGGGGTGCGCAGCGCGCACCCGCGCCTCCATGTCCTTCGCGGCCCGCTCCACCAGGCCGGGCCCCTCCAGGTTCAGCACCACACCGCCCACGTCGGATTTATGGGTGAGCTCCTTGGAGAGGATCTTGAGGGCCACCGGGCCCCCGATGCGGGTGGCGATCTCCGCGGCCTCCGCCGGCGTGCGGGCCACGTAGGTCGCGATGGAGGGGATCCTGTAGGCCTCCATCACCGCCTTGGCCTCGGGTTCGGTCAGCCACTCCCGCCCCTCGCTCACGGCCTGGTTGATGACCTTCTCCGCGGCCTGGGTGTCCGGCTGGAACACCTCGGGAAGGGAGGGCGGCGTCTCGAGGAGGATGTCCTGGCGCACGCCGTACTCCACCAACTGCATGAAGCCGCGGATGGCGGCTTCCGGCGTCGCATACGAGGGGATCTGGGCCTCGGAGAAGATCTTCGAGGCCTCGGCGGTGGTGGCGGCGCCCACCCAGCTGGCCAGCAGCGTCTTCCCGCGGCGCGCCGCCGCCACGTTGGCCACCGCCTGGGCGGCCTCCTCGCGCTTGATGACCGCGGTGGGACAGTTGATCACGAGGACGGCGTCCACCCCCGGGTCCTCCAGGAGCACCCTAAGCGCCGCCTCGTAGCGCGAACCGGGGGCGTCCCCGATGATGTCCACCGGGTTCCCCCCGGACCACGTCCCCGGGAGGATCTCCCCGAGGGCGCTCACCGTCGCCGGCGAGAGGTCCGCGAGACGTCCCTTGGCCTCGGCCAGCGCGTCGGCGGCCAACACCCCGAGCCCGCCTCCGTTGGTCAGGATGGCGAGCCGGTCGCCCCGGTGGCGCTTGGCCAGCGCCAGCGTCTCCACCGCGCCGAACAGATCTTCGAGGGTGTACACCCGGAGGATGCCGGAGCGGCGGAACGCGGCGTCGTACACCGCGTCCGCGCCGGCAGCCGCCCCCGTGTGGGACGCGGCCGCCTTCCTGCCCGCCTCGAAGCGCCCGCCCTTCACCGCCACCACGGGCTTCATGCGCGCCGCCGCCCGGGCGGCGGACATGAACTTCCGCGAGTGCTTGATGCCCTCCACGTACAGCAGGATGGCATTGGTGCGGGGATCGTTGGCCAGGTAGTCCAGCATGTCGCCGAAGTCCACGTCCAGCATGTCCCCGAGGGATACCAGGTGCGAGAACCCGATCCCGCGGGGCTCGGCCCAGTCCTGCACCACGGTCACGATGGCCCCGGACTGGGCCACGAAGGCCAGTCCGCCGGGGTTGGAGGCCAGATGGGAGAATCCCGCGTTGAGCCGCAGCGTAGGCGCAAGAATGCCCAGGCAGTTGGGCCCGATGATGCGGGTCCCGTACGGCTGCGTCGCCTGTAGCAAAGCCTGGCTGAGGGGTTTACCATCCGGACCGAGGTCCCCCGAGCCGAAGCCGGCGGTGATGACCACCACGGCGCGCGTGCCCCGGGCTCCCAGGGAGCTGACCACGCCAGGGACGGACGCCGGCGGGATCGCGAGGACGGCCAGCTCCGGAGCTTCGGCCAGGTCGTCCACATTCGGGACGCTCTGGACACCGAGGATGACTTCGCCCTTGGGGTTGATGAAGGAAAGCGCTGGCCCGAAGCCGCCGGCGAGTAGATTCTTGGCGATGACGTTCCCGACCGAGCCGGCCCGGTTGCTGGCTCCAACCAGCGCGATGGTCCGCGGACGGAAGAACGACTTTAGATTCCGTATGCTCAAGGTCGCGCCGCAGGAAAGAGAGGACGTGTGACGGACGCGTGGGTAGGGATCCGCTCGGAGCTCCAAGCCCCGGCGCAGACCCCACACAATATCACCGCTTTGACGCTCACTCGCCATGTGCGGGCGGGGGCGTCCGAGCGGGTCGCGCTGCGCTGGCGGCCCCGGTCCGGGCCAACGGTCACCTACACCTACGGGGACCTGGACCGGGCCGTGAGCCGGTTCGCCTCGGGCCTCATCCAGGAAGACATCGTGGAGGGGCATACGGTGGCCATTCTGGCCGGGCGCATCCCCGAGCTCGTGGTGGCGTTCCTGGGCGCCCTCCGGGCCGGGGCGGTGGCCACGGTGCTCTTCTCCTCCTTCGGCCCGGAGCCGGTGCTGAGGCGGCTCCAGAAGGGAGGCGTGAACCTCCTCGTGACCACCCCCAGGCTCTACCGGGACAAGGTAGCCCCCATCCGGGACCAGCTCCCCGACCTCCGGAGGGTCCTGGTGGTGGACGGCCCAGGGCGCCTCGCCGCCCTCTCCGCCCAGAGCGACCCGCCCGAAGGAACCGAGGACTTCGGGGCCTGGCTGGCCCGGGGTGCATCCATCTTCCCCGACGTGGACGTGGAGGCCGAGGATCCAGCCCTCCTCCACTTCACCTCCGGCACCACCGGGGAGCCCAAGGGGGTCGTCCACGTCCACGACTCCATCCTGGCCCACGCCTACACGGGCAAGCGCGTCCTGGGCCTCGAGGCCGGCACCCGGTACTGGTGCACGGCCGATCCCGGTTGGGTCACGGGGATCTCCTACGGGATCCTGGCGCCCCTGGCTCGGGGCGCCACCCTATTCATGGACGAGGAGGAGTTCGACGCCGAGCGCTGGTGGCAGAACCTCGAGAGCGAGCGAGTGGAGGTGCTCTACACCTCCCCCACGGCGCTGCGCCTCTTGCGGCGCATGCACGGAGCGGGCGTCACCGGCGGTCCCTTCTCCTTCCTGCGCAGCGTCTTTTCCGTGGGTGAGCCCCTGGCCCACGCCGAGGCCCAGTGGAGCCGGGAGGTCTTCGGCATCCCGGTGCGGGACACCTGGTGGCAGACGGAGACGGGGTGCATCGTGGTGGCCACCTGCTGGGACGAGGAGCCCAAGGACGGGGCCGTGGGCAGGGCTGTGCCTCCCTTCGAGGTGTCCTGCCTTCACGGGACCGAGGAGCACAAGGTGGTGGCGGGGCCGGGGGAGCCCGGGGAGCTGTGCATCGGCACCCCCTGGCCCTCCATGTTTCGCACCTACCTGGGCAACCCCAACCTCTACGCACGCTCCTTCCTGGGGACGTGGTACCTGTCCGGGGACGTGGCGGCGCTGGACGCCGACGGGTGGGTGAGCTTCGTGGGACGCCGCGGCGACGTCTTCAAGTCGGCCGGCCACCTCATCTCGCCAGCCGAGGTGGAGGACGCCATGCTCCTGCACCCCGGGGTCGCCGACGTGGGCGTCTGGGGACGCCACGATCCGGTGGCCGGGACGCTGGTGGAGGCCCATGTGGTGCCCGCCGCCGGCCACGACCCGGACGACGATCTGGCCCGGGACATCCTCGGTTTCGCCCGCGCCAAGCTGGGTCCGGCCCTGGCTCCGCGCACCCTCCAGTTCCGCACCCACTTGCCACGCACCCCTTCCGGGAAGATCGTTCGGAAGGACCTGGGTACTCCCCAACCGTGAGCAGACCGTACCTTGAGCGCCCCTGACCTCGCTGCCGCAATCCACGCGACGCTCCGGCGCGTCGTGCCCGTGGCCCCCACGGAGATCGACCCGCAGGCGCCGTTTCGCGATCAATTCGAGATGGACTCCCTGGACTTCCTCAACTTCGTCCTGGCTCTGGAGAAGGAGCACGGGGTGAAGATCCCGGAGGCGCGTTATCCCCGTTGCGCGTCGTTGGCGGGCGCCATGCAGGTGCTCGAGGACGCGCTGGGAGCCGAAGCCACCCGCGCATAGCCGGCCGGTACCCTGGCCGGCCGGGCCCCCAGCCCGGAGCCTCGCTGTCGGAGCGGATCAGCCGGCGTCGGTCCCCGGCTGACTTGGGCCGGGACCCAGTGTCGCGCGTCTCCCTACCCACCCTCCGGTCGACGAGGCCGCGAGTTGGAGGAGGACGAGCCCGAGCACTGCGGGGGTAGGTCCGGACCAGGAGTCCAGCCGGCCGGGGAGCGTGAGGCTCCCCACGAACCAGACCAGCACGCTGACGAGGGTGATGGCGGCTCCGTGGAGGATGGGCGCGTCGCTCCAGCGTAGCCCCACGAAGAGCCCACCCACGAAGAACCCCACCGCCATCGCGGCAGCGACGCCGAACACCGCGGCGGGGCCCTGAGGAAGGAGTCCCGCGCCCACCAGAGCCAGGTAGGCGGCGGAGGTCACGGCCACGGCGATGAGCCAGCCGCCGGCGATCCACCCAGGATGGAGGTTGGAGAGGTGCTCGGTCTGCATGGTGCCTCCCGGGGCGAGAGGTGTCCGACACTCCCAATCTATCAGCGACGGCACCCGCGGCGCCGCCGGGACCGTCGTCCCGGGGACGACCTACAGGCCCAGTTCGAACTGGGTTCCGCCGAAGGTCGTCCGGTGGTGCGGCGTAGCGCCCAGGCTCTGCAGGGCGGCGCGGTGCCGGAGGGTTCCGTATCCCATGTTGGTCTCCCAGCCGTATCCCGGGTAACGCCCGGCCAAGCGGCTCATGAGGCGGTCCCGGACCACTTTGGCCACAATGGAGGCGCAGGCGATGGAGTGGACGAGGGCGTCGCCGTCCACGACGGCCTCGTGCTCCCACCCCAGGTTCCGCACCGGGAGGCCGTCCACCACCACGTGCCCGGGCACCTCGGGGAGCCGGCCCAGGGCCCGGCGCATGGCCAGCGTGGTGGCCCTCAAGATGTTGAGGCGGTCGATCTCGCGAACCGAGGCCGCCCCCACCCCCACGCCCCGCGCCGCCCCCAGAATCCTCCCGAACAACTCCTCCCGGGCGCCGGCGCTCAGCCGCTTGGAGTCGCGAGCACCGTTCACGGGAACGTCAGGGGAGAGGATCACCGCGGCCGCCACCACCGGGCCGGCCAGGGGCCCCCGTCCCGCCTCGTCCACCCCGGCCACCAAAAGACCGCGGCCCCAGAACCCTCGCTCGTAGGCGAGAAGGCTCGGGGGCCGCGGCGCACCGGCGTCCGGCTGCATGGCCGGGAGCGGTCAGGCGCCCACGCGCTTCTCCGTGATCCGGGCGGACTTCCCCTTGCGGCCGCGGAGGTAGTAGAGCTTCGCCCGGCGCACCCGGCCGCGGCGCACCACCTCGATGCCCTTCACGGTGGGAGCGTGGAGGGGAAAGATGCGCTCCACCCCGATGCCGCTGGAGATCTTGCGCACGGTGAAGGTCTCGCTCAGGCCGCCGCCCTTGCGCGCGATGCACACGCCCTCGAAGGCCTGGATCCGCTCCTTGTTCCCCTCGCGCACGAGGTAGAGGACCCGGATGGTGTCGCCGGGGGCGAACTCGGGAGCGTCGCCCCGAAGCTGGTCTTTTTCGATTTCCTGGATCAGGTCGCCCATCGTCGCCTCCCAAGACACGGACCGGAAGAGCTTTCCGGAGAGACCGTTAATGTAACCGCCGCCTCTCGACCGGTGAAGTCCTCGCGCCTCCAGGGAAACAGGGGGACCTCCAGGCCCGGCTCCCCGGGATGCGGCGCCGGAAACGCCCCTCCCCCGTTGGCGGACGGCGCCGGTTGTGACAATTTGGTCGGACCCATTCCGCCAGGTGCCCCATGCTCCGATCCGCCGCCCCGGCTCTCCTCACCGCCCTCCTCGCCGCCCGTTCCCCCGGGCTGGAGGGACGCTGATGTCGCCCCGCCTGACGAGCACCCTGCTCTGGACGTTGGCGGTGGTCCTGATGCTGTCCGCCGCCGTGTACCAGCGCCTCACGGGGCCCACCAACCCCATGCGCGGCTCTCTGGTGGTGGACGGCGCCCCCCAGCGCTATCGGCTCCTGAGGAGCGAGGAGTCGGTGCGTGACGCCCGCATCGCCGTGCCGGCGCCGAGCGCCGAGGCAACGGGCCGTCTGATCTGGCGCCGCTATCCCACCTCCGAGGAATACCGGACGCTGGAGATGGTGCTGGAGACGACGGAGGAGGGCCGGCGCGAGCTGGCCGCGTACCTGCCGGCCCAGCCGGCTGCCGGGAAGCTGGAGTACCGGCTGGAGGTGGACGCGCCCGAGGGACTCATCCGCATCCCGTCGGGGGAGCAGGAGCACGGCGAGGCGACCATCGTCATGCGCTACAAGGACCCCGTGCCTCTGCCCATCCTCCTCTCCCACATCGCCTTCATGTTCTTCGGTGTGCTCATCGGGATGCGGGCGGCGCTGAGCGCCCTCTTCGCACCCCGGGGGATGCACACCCACGCCTGGACCACGCTCGCCCTTTTGACGGTGGGCGGCATGATCTTCGGGCCCATCGTGCAGAAGCACGCCTTCGGCGCTCTCTGGACCGGATTCCCGTGGGGATACGACCTCACCGACAACAAGACGCTCATCATGTGGGTGGTCTGGATCGGCGCCTGTGGGATGCTGGGCTGGAAGCGCCGCGAGGGTCGCCCGCCCTGGCGGGCGCGCCTGGCGGTGCTGGCCGCCGCGGTTGTCATGACGGTGGTGTATCTCATCCCGCATAGCCTGCGGGGAAGCGAGCTGGACTACTCGGCGGTGGAATCGGGCAAGCCGGCGGCGGAGGCGGTGGGGACGGGGGGCTGAGCGCCCCCGGTCCAACCTCGGGACGCCGGACGCCATCCAACGGGGGGAATCCCTCGAACCGAGGACCCACCCGTGGACGCCCTCGCTCTCCTGCGCGCCAGCGCGCGCAGCCTGCTCCGCCGCCCCGGCTATTCGTTCCTCGTCACCGCCACCCTGGCGGTGGGGATCGGCGGGGCCACCGCCATCTTCTCCATGGTGCACGGGGTGCTCCTGCGCCCGCTCCCCTACGGCGGGGGCGATCGCCTCGTCACCCTCGACGTGAGGGATGCGCGAACCGGCCACGACATCTCCCTCTCCATCCCCAACTACCACGACTGGAAGGCGCGGAACCGGGTGTTCGACCGGTTCGGCGCCTCGGCCGGCTGGAGCTTGGTGCGCTCGACGCCGGACGGGGCGGAGCGCGTGGACGCGCGCGCGGTCCTGGGGGACTTCTTCGGCGCGCTCGGGGTGGAGGCCGAACTGGGACGCCTGATCCCGGGAGAAGAAACGGAGCTGGGGGCGCCCGCGACGGCGGTGCTGGGGCACGGGTTCTGGGAGCGGGCCTTCGGAGGGGACCCGGGCGCCCTCGGGAGCTCACTGGTCCTCGACGGCCAACCCTACACGGTCGCGGGCGTGCTCCCCCCGGGAATCGGATACCCCCATCCCGACGTGGAGGCGTACGTGCCCATGGGATTCCTCGCGGGGGTCCAGGACCTGCCGTGGGACGTCCGGGAAAGCTCGTTCGGGGCGCGCGCCGTGGCCCGCCTGGCGGAGGGCGCCACACTCGCGTCGGCCCGGGAGGACATGCAGCGGGTCACAGCCGAGGTGGACGCGCTGGAGGGGAAGCCGATGGTGCGTGCGGAGGTGCTCCCGCTGAGGGACCTCGTCCTGGGTGACGTCGAGCGCGGTCTCTGGCTCCTCATGGGCGCCGTGGCGCTCGTGCTCCTCATCGCCGGCGCGAACGTGGCCAACCTGGCCCTCGCCCGGGGCGAGAGCCGCGGGACCGAGCTCGCCGTGCGCCGGGCCCTGGGGGCCGATTCCGCCGACGTGGCCCGGCTCCTGATCGCGGAGAGCTTCTGGCTCGCGCTGACGGGGGGTGGGGGCGGCGTGGCCCTGGCCGCAGGCGTCTCCGGCGTGCTCCCGCGCGTGCTCCCCCTCCAGATCCCGGCGCTGATGACCGACGGGATCGGCGTGCACGGCCCGGTGCTGGCCTTCGCCCTGGCCGTCACCGTCGCCTCGGGGATCGCCTTCGCGCTCCTGCCCGCGCTGCGCGCCGCGCGTCCCGCCGGGGAGCTGGGGCGCGGTGCCCGCAGCACCGGAGGTCGGGAGGGACGCCGGGTCCGCGACGGCCTGGTGGTGGCGCAGGTCGCGCTCTCCCTGGTGCTCCTGGTGGGTTCGGGCCTCCTCCTCCGCAGCCTCGGGAACCTGGTGGCGGTGGACAAGGGCTTCGACGAGGAGGGCGTCTACGCTGCGCGTCTCTCCCAGCCGCGTGGCGCATTCGAGTCCAGGGAGGCATGGCTGGCCTTCTACGACGAGGTGGCCGAGTCGCTGAACGCCGCCTCGGAGGTGTCTCGCTCCGCGTTCTCCCTCCTGGTCCCGCTCTCGGACCGCTCGTGGGAGCGGAGGGTGATTCCGGCGGATGCGCCCTTCGACCCCGACGAGGCACCTTCCGTCCTGTACAACGTCGTTTCCGAGGACTACTTCGACGTCCTGGGGATCCCGCTCCTGCGCGGCCGTGGCTTCGACGCCCAGGACGCGGACGGCGCCCCCCTCGCGGTGGTGGTCGACGCGACGATGGCGGAACGCTTCTGGCCCGGGGACGACCCCATCGGGAAGCACATCACCCTGATGGAGCCCCTCGGCGGCGACGACGCTCCCGACGCCCCGGACGAAGTGGCGTGGCGGACCGTGGTCGGCGTCGTCCCGAACCTGCGCCACTACGAGCTGACCAGCCCGTCGCGGGTCCAGGCCTACGTCCCCGTGCGCCAGGCGCTCCGAGCCTCGGGGACCTCCCTCACGGTGCTGGCGAAGGCGCGCGGGGACGCCGGCACGCTCCCGGAACTGGTCCGGCGCACCGTCGCCGGGCTCCGCCCCGACATCCCCTTCGCGCAGGCGCGGATGCTCTCGGACTACGTGGCGGATCAGCTCGGACCGAACCGCGCCCTGGGCGTGACGACCTCCCTGTTCGGGGCGGTGGCCGCGCTCCTCGCGGCGCTCGGCATCTTCGGCGTGCTCACGCTGGCGGTGGCTCGTCGCGGGCCGGAGATCGGGATCCGCCTGGCCGTCGGCGCGACACCGGGCGACATCGTGAGGATGGTGCTGGGTCAGGGACTCGGCCTCGCGGCCCTGGGAGCGGCGCTGGGGCTCGCGGCCTCGGCGGCCGGCGGGCGCGCGGTGGCGGCGTTCCTCTACGAGGTCCGCCCGTGGGATCCCGGCGTGTACGGCGCCGTGATCGGCCTCCTGCTGGCGGTAGCTGCGCTGGCGACTCTGGCCCCCGCGCTCCGGGCAGCCCGAACCCACCCGGTGCGCGCGCTCAAGGACGGTTAGCGACCTGCTCGCTACTCCTCGTCCCGCAGTAGCTCGGGCCTCCGCTCGTTGGTTATCCGCAGCGCTTCGGCGCGCCGCCACGCCTCGACCTTCGCGTGGTCGCCGGAGCGGAGCACCTCCGGAACGACGTGGCCGCGGTACTCGGGCGGGCGCGTGTACGACGGCGCCGACAGGAGCCCGGTGTCGTAGAACGAGTCCGACGACGCGGCCTCGTGGTCACCCATGGCGCCGGGGAGGAGCCTCACCACCGCGTCGGTGATGGCCAGCGCGCCGATCTCGCCGCCGGAGAGAACGAAATCCCCCACCGAGAGCTCCTCCGTGGCCAGGTGGTCGGCCACCCGCTGGTCCACGTCCTTGTAGTGGCCGCACAGGAGCGTGAGGTCGGGGGCCACCGAAAGGCGCACGGCGTCGGCGTGGCGGAAAGGGCGCCCCCGAGCCGAGAGGAGCACGATGGGCCCCTGGGGCTTCAGGCCATCCACCGCCTCGAAGAACGGCTCGGGCTTCATGACCATCCCCGCGCCCCCGCCGTAGGGGACGTCGTCCACCGTGCGGTGCCGGTCGCGGGCGTAGTCGCGCAGGTCCACCACCCGGTACGTGACGAGCCCGGCGTCCGCCGCCCGCTTGGGGATGGAGAGCCCCAGGGGCCCGGTGAAAAAGTCCGGGAAGATGGTGACGATGTTGATCCGCATCACAGATCCAGGAGCCCCTCGGGCGGGTCCACGACCATGCGCCCGCCGTCCACGTCCACCTCCACGACGATCTCTTCTCGGAAGGGGATGAGGTGCTCCTTCCCCTCCCCCGTCACCTCCAGCAGGTCCGAGGGCGCCAGCTCGTAGATCGACCGCACCGTGCCCAGCCGGCGCCCCTGCACGGTGATGACCTCCAGGCCCAGGAGCTGGTGGTGCCAGTACTCGCCCTCGGCGGGCGCCTCCAGCTCCGACGTCTCCCGGAGGAGATAGCGTCCCCGGAGGGCCTCGGCCTCCGAGCGGCTCTCCACGCCCGCGAACTCGACGAGGACGCCGCTCTTGAAGCCGCGCGCCGAGACGACCGTGAGGGGAGGCAGATCCGGGTCGGGGGCGAGCCCGGTAGCGTCCCCCAGACAGAGAACCACCCCGGGGGCGAAGGAGCCCTCGGGGTGGTCCGTCAGCAGCGTCACGTAGAGCTCGCCCAGGATGCCGTGGGCCCGGGTGAGGTGCCCGACGGCGAGGAAGCCCGGGTCCGAGCGACCCACGGTGCCGGACGCCGAGGCTTACTCGGCGGTCTCCGCGGCCGCCGGCTCGGCGTCCGCCTCGGACGGGGTGGCCTCCAGCGTGGCCCCTGCCTCGGCCTCGCCGGCGGTAGCGGCCGCAGCCGCTGCCGCGGCGGCCTTCTTGTCCGCCGCCTTCTTTTCGATGGTGCGACGGGCCGCCAGCTCCTCGGCGCGCTTGGCCTCCCGCTCCTCGACGGCCTCGATCCCCACGGCCACGTCGGAGTCCCCACCCTTGCGGGCCCTCGTGATCAGGGACTGCACCGTGCCGGAGGGCTGGGCGCCCTTGGACAGCCAGTGGTCCACGCGCTCGAGGTCGAGGACCAGGCGCGCGGGCTGGGAGAGGGGCTTGTAGTAGCCGAGGCTCTCCACGAAACGACCGTCGCGAGGAGAGGCGGAGTCGGCGACGACGACGCGGTAGTGGGGCTGCTTCTTCCGGCCCATCCGCCGGAGTCGAATACGTACGGGCATCTTCGAGTCGATCCTTGTGTTCGGTCCCCTCCGCACCGGGTGGAGGGAGCGGGGCAGATAGAGCCCCTGAAAAGGCAGACCTATAGGATAACCGTCGGGCCGGGGAGGGTCCAGACGGCTGTCACCCCCGACATGACAGGGGCGCCCCCGGTGGGGATGACGTCAGCCCACGTCGCCGAGCCTGGACAGGGCGCGGCGGGCCACCTCCCGTGCGATGGCCAGCGACGCGGTGGCCGCGGGGCTGGGAGCGTTCACCACGTGGACCGCTCCCTCCGCCTCCACCCAGAGGAAGTCGTCCAGAAGCCGGCCGTCGGGGAGCATGGCCTGCGCCCGCACCCCCGACGCGCCGCCGGGGACGAAGTCGTCGTCGCTGATCTCCGGGACCAGACGGCGCGCCGCAGCGATGAAGCGCCGCCGGTCCATGGACTGGGCCAGCTCCCGCGCCACCATCCGCGGATGGCGGAAGGCAAAGCGCCAGAGCCCCGGGAAGGCCAGGGCCTGGGCCAGGTCCCCGAGGTTCACGGTGGTCAGCTCGTACCCCTCGCGGGCAAACGCCAGCACGGCGTTGGGGCCGGCGTCGACCCCGCCTTCGATGCGGCGCGTGAAGTGGACGCCCAGGAACGGGAAGCCCGGCTCGGCAAGGGGATAGAGGAGGTGGCGGACCAGGTGGTCCCGCCCCGGTCGGAGGCGCTGGTACTCGCCCCGGAAGGGCACGATGCGGCATCCCGGGCGCTCCCCCGCCATCTCGGCGATCCGATCGGCGTGGAGCCCGGCGCAGTTCACGAGCACCCTGGACGTGAACTCCCCCGCCGGGGTCTCCAGGTGCCACCGCCCCCGCTCCCTGCGCAGCCCGTGGACACCTGCGCCCACCACGATCTCGCCACCCCGGGCTGCGATCTCCCGCTCCAGTGCGGCACACACGGCGGCGTAGTCCACGATCCCCTCTTCGGGGACGTGGATGGCGGCCAGGCAGCGGACGTGGGGCTCGAGCTCCCGCGCCTCTTCGGGTCCAAGGCGCCGGAGCCCGTGGAGCCCGTTCTGCCGGCCCCGCTCCAGCGTGGCGTCCAGACGGCCGTGCTCCGCATCGTTCACCGCCACCACCAGCTTGCCGCAGATCTCGTGGGGGATGCGGTGGTGGACGCAGAACTCCGTCATCCGCAGGATCCCCTCCCGGGCTAGGCGCGCCTTCTCCGACCCCGGCTTGTACTGGAGCCCCGCGTGGAGCACGCCGCTGTTGCGGGTGCTCTGGTGCCGCGCCACGGCCGCCTCCTTCTCCAGGAGGCGGACCGATACCCTCCCGCTCTCCAGGAGCGTGTACGCGGTGGCGAGACCGACGATGCCGCCGCCCACGACGGTAACGTCCCGCATGGCTTCTCCGGGGGATGGGGGATGGGAGGTGAGAGAGTGTATGCGGGCCGGCGTCGGCGCGCGAGACGGAGGCCGGGCCATGGGAGCCCCGGTGGTTTTCGGTGCCCTCCCCCTGCCGTGTACTCGTCATGCCTCACGGTCCAGCGAGCGCTGTGAGGACCCGGTGAAGCAGGGGCGGCTCCTGGCGGGTGGTTTCCAGGTCTTCGCCAAGCCCGGCGGCGCCCTCTGCAACCTGGAGTGCCGCTACT
>CAZJFX010000099.1:0-12559 GCA_964545395.1 uncultured Gemmatimonadaceae bacterium
CGCCGGCGCCGGTGAACGCGGGAGCGGTGTCCATGTGGGCGCAGAGGCCCACCCGTCCCGGGGCCGTCCCGGGAAGCTCGGCCAAGACGTAGCCGTTGGGGTCCATGGTGACCTCCGGCTCGCCCACGCCCTGGAGCCCCAGCTCCTTCAGCTCCTCCACCAGCCGGCGCCCCAGCTCAAGTTGCTTGGCGGTGCTCGGGCATGTGTCGCTGGTCTCGTCCGACTGGGTATCGTAGCGCACGTAGTCGAGGAAGCGCTTCACGATGGGGGTGCGGCTGAGGACGTCGGACGGGTCGGCGAAGGCGCGCATGGCGGGCTCCGGGCGTGAGAGGTGTGTCAGGTATGCTACCTCGGAGGGCGCTCCGCGGCACGCCCCCGGCAGTGGCGCCGCGGCGCCCGGCTGCGGATAATGTCGGGGGACGTCCATCCACCCGTTCCGCGAGGGGGCCATGGAGAAGAGAACGCCGTTCCCCGGAGTCTTCTGGGTCGCCAACTCCATCGAGGTCCTGGAGCGGTTCGCCTACTACGGCATCTACTTCGGGTTCGGCATCTACATGGCGTCGCTGGGCTACTCCCGGGCCCAGCTGGGGATCGTCCAGAGCCTCTTCCTCCTCCTTTCCTACGGGATCCCCGTCGTCTCCGGGACCTTCGCCGACCGCTTCGGCTTCAAGAAGGTCCTCATCGTCTCGTACCTGGCGTACCTGCCGGCCATCCTCCTGCTCATCTTCACGAAGTCCTACTCGGGCATCGTGCTGACCATGCTCTCCATCGGCCTGGCGGCGGGGATCTTCAAGCCCCTCATCGCCGCCACCGTGCGGGCCGTGACGGACAAGAGCAACAAGACGCTGGGCTTCGGGATCTTCTACGCCATGGTGAACGTGGGAGGCTCCTTCGGGCCCATCGTTCTCGGAAAGCTCCGGGCGATCTCGTGGGACTACGCCTTCATGGCGGCGGCCGCGTCGATCGTGGTGATGCTGCTGATCACCATCTTCTTCTACGAGGAGCCGCCCCGCGAGATCGAGGGCGAGACCCTGGGCAAGAAGCTCAAGGACATCGGTGTGGCCCTCTCGGACCTGCGGTTCACGGCCCTTCTCGTTCTGCTGGGGATCTGCTTCTGGCTCCCCTTCTGGGCCTTCTTCAACCTCTGCGCCGTCTACGTGGACGGAAACCTGGACACGGCCCGGCTCTACCAGCAGATGCAGGCGGTGCTGGGCACCACCGTGGCCAACTTCTTCTCCCAGGTGGATGAGCAAGACACCCGCCGGATCCTGGGGGAGACCATCTCCCACACGGGCTGGATCATCATGATCCTCCAGGTGGGAGTATCCAGGATCGCCGAGGGATTCAAGGCCATGCCCACCTTCCTGGTCGGGCTCGTCCTCATTTCCGTGGGATTCGTGGTGGTCGGCCTGGCCAACATCACGGCCCCGGCCGTCATCTTCCTGGGAATCGTGATCTTCGCGGTCGGCGAGATGGTGTCCTCGCCCCGCATCCAGGAGTACATCACCTGGGTCGCCCCCAAGGAGAAGGCCGGCCTCTACATGGGGATGAACTTCCTCGCGGTCATGGTCGGCGCGGCCCTCAGCGGAGTCACCTACACGTCCCTCTGGGGCACCTTCGAAGCGATGGGCCATCCGGAGTACGTCTGGTTCGTGCTCGGCGCGCATACACTGCTGGCCATCGGCGTCCTGAGCCTCTTCACGAAGCTCGCCGGCGAGCTGAAGGAGCGGGACGAGTGAGCGACGCGTCGCTGATCCGGGAAAAGATCGCCCAGGCGGTGGGGATCCTCGACGAACACGGGATCGACTGCTGGATCACGTTCGTCCGGGAGAGCGGCATGATGCGCGATCCCATGATGGACTTCCTCTGCCCCGCCGACATGACGTGGCACTCGGCGTTCATCGTCACCCGCACGGGCCGGACCCACGCCATCGTGGGGCAGATGGAGAAGCGGACCGTGGACGAGCTCGGCGTCTGGGGACGGGTCACCGGGTACGTGGAGGGGATCAAGGGCGAGCTGCTGGGCTACCTGAAAGCGCTCGATCCAGTGTCCATCGCGGTGAACTATTCGAGGACCAGCGAGGTCTGCGACGGCCTCACCCACGGGATGTACCTCCTCCTGGAGGGGATGCTCGCGGAGATCGGGTTCCAGGACCGGCTCGTCTCGGCCGAGAAGGTCACGTCGAGCCTGAAGGCCCGGAAGACGCCCGCGGAGATCGGGAGGATGAAGGAGGCCATCGGCCACACCCTGGACATCTTCGGCATGGCGCGGGGATACATCCGACCGGGAAGGACGGAGAAGGAGATCGCCGCCTTCATGGCCGCCGAGGCCCGGGCGCGGGGGCTGGAGTTCGGGTGGGATCCGGGCCACTGCCCGGCGGTGTTCACCGGCCCCGACACCGCGGGCGCCCACTACCAGCCCACGGACCGGAGGGTGGAGCCGGGCCACGTCCTGAACATGGACTTCGGCCTCAAGGTCCAGGACTACACCTCGGACCTGCAGCGCACCTTCTACATCCTGGAGGAGGGGGAGACGAAGGAGCCGCCCGAGGTCACGAAGGGCTTCGACACCATCGTCGCCTCCATCGAGATGGCCCGGCAGGCGCTGAAGCCCGGGGTCCAGGGCGTGGCCGTGGATGCCGTCGCCAGGGAGCACATCGTCTCGCAGGGGTACGAGGGGTACCCCCACGGGCTCGGCCATCAGGTGGGCCGCTTCGCCCACGACGGCACCGCCCTCCTGGGCCCCGCCTGGGAGAAGTACGCCAACAAGCCCTTCGAGGCCATCGAGGAGAACATGGTGTTCACCCTCGAGCCCCGCCTGACCGTTCCCGGCCGGGGGGTGGTGACCATCGAGGAGATGGTCCTGGTGACGGCCCACGGGGCCGAGTACCTGAGCGAGCCGCAGAAGGAGCTGATCCTCATCGGGTGAGGAGCGGCGCTTGTGTGTATACCTACATTGTGACATAATCCAGGGCGCGCCATTCCTTCCACCCCGTCCCTGGTTTCCCCGTGAGCCATCTCGGCGAGTTCGAGCAGCTGATCCTCTTCTCCGTGCTCAACCTGGGGGATGGCGCCTACGGAGTCGCCATCCGCGAGGACATCGAGGCCAGGACGGGGCGGGTCGTCTCTTCGGGCGCCATCTACACGGCCCTCGGGCGTCTCGAGGAGCGCGGGTTCGTGTCGTCCCGCGCCCCGGCCCGCGCCCCCGAAGGCTCCTCGGACGCCGGCCCCGGCCCCGGCACCCGCACCGGCACCGGACGGCCCGGGCGTCCCCGGAAGTACTACGCCCTGCAGCCTGCCGGAGCCCGGGCGTTGCGGGCCACGTACGCGGCCGTGCAAGCCATGGCCGGTGGACTGATCCCCAAGCTCACAGAGCTGGCGGAGCGCTGAGCCGTGTCCAACCGAGTCGTCGGCGCCCTCCGGCGCCTGGCGCCCCGGCTGGTGCGGGGGCCCGACGCGCCCTTCGTCCTCGCCGACCTCGAGGAGGCGTGGGAGCGTGACCTGGCGAAGGGGATCCCGAGGGGGCGCGCCGCGCTCCGGTACGGGCGCAACCTGACGGCGTCGGCGGTGGCGGTGGCCCGGGCCCGGACGAGCACGCGCTCCGCGGAGATCGCCGTGCGGACAGCGCTGGGAGCGAGCAGGGCGCGTATCGTGTCCCAGCTCTGAAGGCCACCGGAAAGGGCGTGCAGCGCACGCTGCAGCGAGCGACGGCGGGTGCCTCGGGCATCCGCTTCGGAGGGCTCTCCACGGGACTCATCATGGCCGAGGTGGCGCTGGCCGTGATCTTCCTCACCATGGGAGGCATGCTGGCGCCCAGCGTGCTCCAGGACCGCTCGGAGGGGATGGGGATCGCGCACGAGGAGTACCTCGCGGCCAGCCTGCGCATCCCGTGGGTGGATCCGACCTCGGAGAAGGCCTCGGGGCGCCAGGAAGCGTTCCGTGTCCGTGTCGCCACCACTTGAAGTCTGGGTCGAGGTGGAAGGAGAGGACCGGCCCAGCGGGTACCGGGGACACTGGCTGCGCAGCGTGGTGGTGGACGTGGATTTCTTGCGCAGCCTCCGCCGGCCCATCCTCCTCGGCAGAGATTTCGATCGCGCCGATCCGGAGGCGTTCACCGCGCGCCTGCGTCAGATCGCCACCGAGGTGGATGCCGGGGCCATGATCCAGGACCCCATGCCGCTGGACGAGGCCTTCTCCGAGGTCCGCGCCGGGACGCAGTGGCGTGGGCTTCGTGTGCGGAGGCGTGCTGGTGTACATGCTCGGGGACGACAGCGCCGTCCAGCCGTTCGTCCCGTGGGTGCCCCTCGCCCTCGCGGCCGGCGCCATGCTGCTGGTGGGCATGCTGGCCTGCCTTCCACCCCTCCGCCGGGGCCTGCGCATCCGACCGGTGGATGCCATGAAGGAGGCATGAGCCAGGGCGCCGACCGGCCGACGGGTGGAGGCCGGCCACCTCTTGCCAGAATGGCCAGGTGCCGACACCCTTGGGCCTCACGCTCACGAGCCATTCCGTTTCATGACGTCCGTCCGATCTCTCATCCGTGCCGCGGTCGCTGCCACCGCTCTGGTGTGCTGTCTCGTCGAGGCGGCCGGTGCTCAGCAACAGGGGCCTCCCGCCAACGGCGGCCGCCCTCGGGTCTTCTTCGACTGCCAGGGCCCCAACTGCAACAGCGACTACTTCCGCACCGAGATCCCCTGGGTGACCTGGGTGCGGGACCCGGCCGACGCGCAGGTCCACGTCATCGTGGTGAGCACGTCGACGGGGGGTGGGGGCCGAGCGTACGAGATGGACTTCCAGGGGCGGAACGGTCTGGCGGGATACAGCGACCACCTGGTCTACACGTCCCAGCCCACCGACACGGAGCGGGAGACGCTGGACGGCATGGCCCACGTCCTGGGGCTGGGCCTGGCCCGCGTCGCCAACGCCGGGGGTTACAGGGGGATCGTGCGCCTCGAAGGGGTCGCCCAGAACGGCACGCGCCCCAGCGCGGGATTGGTGTCGGCGGAGGAGGTACAGGACCCGTGGAACCTGTGGGCCTTCCGCCTGGGCGGGAGCGGGAACTACGAGGGCGAGTCCACCACCGAGAACCTGCGGGTGAACACGAGCGCCTCCGCGTCCCGGGTGACACCCACCTGGAAGCTCAGCTACAACGGCAGGGTGAACTTCCAGCGGCAGGACTACGAGCTGAGCGACTCCACGCGCCTGGTGGTGAACCGCACCGACTGGAACGTGGATGCCCTCTCGGTCTATTCCTTCGCCGACCGCTGGTCCGTCGGGATCAACGCCAACGCGGCGCGCATGACCCGCTACAACCAGGACTTCCGGGCGAGCGTGGCTCCGGCGATGGAGTACAGCTTCTTCCCCTACGAGGAGGCGACGCGGCGGTCCCTCACCGTGTATTACGAGATCGGTCCCACCTACCGGAACTACATCGCCGAGACGATCTACGAGGAGATGGAGGAACTCCGCTGGGAGGAGTCGCTCCAGGTGCGGTATTCCCAGCGGGAGCCCTGGGGCGACGCCTCGGTGGGGCTGGAGGGGTCGCATTTCCTCCACGATGTCAACCTGTACAACGTGTCGCTCCGAGGTAGTCTGAGCGTGCGGGTGGCCCGGGGGCTTTCTCTGGACGCCAACGCCAACGTCTCGTGGGTGAGGGACCAGCTTTACCTGTCGGCGGAAGACGAGAGCGACGAGGAGATCCTCCTGCGCCTGCGCCAGCGGGGCACGGACTTCACCTATGGCGGGTCGCTGGGCTTCTCGTTCCAGTTCGGGTCGATCTTCAACAACGTGGTGAACAACCGCTTCCGCCGCTCGTACAGGGGCGGGGGTTGGGGCTGATCTGGAATCCGCCCGGCGGTCCGCGTGCCGCCTCCTCGGAGCGGATCTCGATCTTCCCGGAAGGCGTGGGGAAGCGGAGGTTCTCGAGGCGCCTGGATCGCGCCTCAGCGCCGGAAGCTCAGCGATGCCCCCATGGCCTGGCCACACTCGGTGACGGTCGCCGGACCGGAGAAGGTGGCGCCGCCTTCGGCGATGGTCGCCGTGGCCTCGGCCAGCCCGTCGCAGCCGGTCGCGGGGTTGCGGTACGCGATGCGCAACGTGAGCTGGCTCCCCACCACCGTCCCCTCGGCAGGGGCCGAGATCCCCATCTCAGGGACCCGCACCTCGCCCGTGACCACGCCGCCCGGGGCGGTCTGGAGGGAGAGGGTGGCGGAGATCCCCTGGCCCTCCACGACGAACTGTCCCGAGTAGGTGCCTGACACACTGAACGCATACCCGGGCTCGCCGGGTCCAGGGTTCCCAGCGCAGGCGCAGAGAAAGGCGAGAAGGGCGGACGCGACGAGGCGAGAACCGTTCATGGGATCACCTCCTGCGGACGGACGGAACGCGGCGGGCCCGGTGCGGGCCTATTGGAATCCTTCGTACGTGGCGGACATATCGTCCTTCGAGAGGACGCGGAACGCCAGGTGGGTGTCGGTGCGCTGGATCCCCTTCACCTTGGCGATGTGCTCGGTGACCACCCGGGCGATCTCCTCCCAGTGGAGAACCTTCACCTTCACGATGAGGTCCCACTCGCCGGTGACCGAGTAGACCTCTTCCACGCCGGGGAATTCGACGATGCTCCGGGCGGCCTCGGGGATCTGGTCCCGCTCGCAGCGGATCATGACCAGGGCGACGATCATGCTTGGTTCCTGGTTGGATGTGTTCATGGTTCGGAACGGTACAACACGACGTGGGCCTTCTCCAGGGTGATGAGCCCCCCGCCCATGAGGCCGTCCAGGGTCGGGAGGATACGCTTCAGCACCTCCTCGTCCTCCACCACCTCCACGATGATGGGGAGGTCGGTCGAGAGGCGGAGCACCTTGTCCGTGTGGAGCCGGGCGCTGGGTCCGAACCCGGCGATGGCGCGCACGACGGTGGCGCCCGCGCACCCCTCCTCCCGGAGCGTGAGGAGGAGCGCCTCGTAGAGGGGCTTCCCCTTGTGGGGCCCTTCGGGGCAGCGGTCGCTCTCCCCCAGGAAGATGCGCATGAGGGTTCGGTCGCCTTCGAAGCGTCGGGTCATGGGGTCCTCCCCCCGTGGGTGATCAGTCCGGCCAGGATTCCGCCGCCGACGACGGCTATGAGCCCCAACGCCACGCTGCCCAGCGCGTATCCGCCGGCGCGCCACCATTCCCCGTCGCGGAGCATGGCCACGGTCTCGTAGCTGAAGGTGCTGAACGTGGTGAAGGAGCCGAGGAAACCGATGGCGACCAGGTCTCGCATCTCCGACGACACCAGCGTGGCCTGGAGCCAGACCAGGGAGAAGCCCAGCAGAAGGCACCCCGCCGCGTTCACGACGAAGGTCCCCCACGGGAAGAAGCCTCCCGTGAGGTCCTGGACCCACCCGGCGGCCAGGTAGCGAGCGACCGCGCCCAGGGCGCCGCCGCCGGCGACGGCGAGGAGGGCGGTCATGCCCGCACCTCCCCCAGGAACTCGCCGATGGCCTCGGCGATCTCGCCCGGAGCGTCTTCCTGGATGTAGTGCTTCGCGTCCACGCGGCGGATGGTCACGTCGTCGAAGTCCTCACGGAAGCGCTCCATGAAGTGGCGGGGGAAGGCCACGTCGTCGATCCCCCAGGTGAGGAGGACGGGGACGGCGGAGAGCTTGTCGCGCACGTCGTCGGCCAGGTCGCCCAGCCAGAGCGCTGCCTCCATGAGCTGGCGCGGCAGCTCGGCCACGCCGACGCGGCTCTTGGGCGTGGGTAGCGCTTCCCGGTAGTGGTGCAGCACTTCCTCGGCGAAGGGATGCTTCACCGCTGCCGGCATGACCTTCTCCACGTAGAAGTTGTGGCGGAGGATCTGGGTCTGCATGGGCGCCGAGGCCATCACGTAGGCGAAGGTCTTGATGTACCAGGCGTCCAGGGGCCAGTACCAGGTGTTGCCCATGACCAGCGCCCGCATGCGCGGGGCTTCGTCCACGGCCACCCGCATGCCGATGGGCCCGCCCCACTCGTGCCCCATGATGGTGAGATCCCGCAGGTCCAGGTGTCGCACCAGCGCGGCCACGACGCCGGCGTGGTCGGCAGGGGTGTAGTCGTAGTCCTCGGGGCGCACGGAGAGACCGAAGCCCGGGTAGTCCACCGCGATGCAGCGGAATCGCTTCTTCAGCCGGATGATGATACCCCGGTAGAGGAAGCTCCACGTGGGGTTGCCGTGGAGGAAGAGGATAGGGGGCCCCGACCCCTCGTCCACGTAATGCACCGGCCCCACCCGGCTCTCGTACCACTTCGAGTCGAAGGGGAAGAGGCGCCGGTCGGGGCGGAAGGGGGGCTTGTGGGCCATGGTGCCGGTCACCTCCGACCCGCCCCGGCCCCGTCCCGCTTCAGCATGCGGTCGAAGAAGTCCGCCGCGGCCCGGTATGCGGACAGCCAGTTGGCGTGGAGCAGGAAGCTGTGCACCTCGTCGGGGAAGACCAACTGCTCCACGTGGACGTCGCGCTTCCGCAGCTCCTCCACCAGGGCCACCGTCTCCACGAAGCGCACGTTCCGGTCGTCGTCCCCGTGGACCACGAGGACCGGGGAGCGCCAGCCGTCCACCGTGGACATGGGCGATGCCTCGAAGGCGGTGCGGGTGCGCTCCGGGTCGTCGAGCGGCTCGTACTCGGGCCGGAAGGTTGCGATCCCTACGTTCCAGTCGTGCACGCCGTGGATGTCCACGCCGGCGGCGAAGAGGTCGGACGCGCGGGAGAGTCCCATGGCGGTCAGGTAGCCGCCGTACGAGCCGCCCCAGAGGCCGATACGCTCCGGGTCCACCTGGGGGCGGGAGGCCAGGTACAGCCCGGCCCCGATGACGTCGTTGAATTCGCTCCCCCCGGTGGCTCCGTAGTTGAGCGCCTCCCGGAAGTCGAGGCCGTACCCAATCCCGCTCCGGTAATTGACCTGGAGCACCACGTACCCTCTGGACGCCATGTACTGGTGCATGGAGTACGCATTGTGGTAGTAGAAGCTGTAGTGGAAGCCCAGGAGCATCTGCCGGCGCGATCCCCCGTGGAAGAAGATTACCGCCGGGCGCTTCTCCCCGGCCCGGACGTCGGCGGGGAGGAAGAGCTGGGCGTGGGTCTTCATCCCGTCGGCGGCGGTGACCGTTACGGGCTGGGGCTCCACCAGGCGGTCGGCGGGGAAGGTGGAGGGGATCCCTCCGGGCACCAGGTCGCGCACCTGTCCGCCCACCCGGATCATGGCATGGGCGGGGGCGCGGGCGCCCGACGCGAAGAATGCCAGCGGCGGATCGTCGCCTCCGGTCAGGGGGAGGGGCTCCCACTCGATGTCCCTCGTGCGGGCGACCACCGTGGGGCGACCATGGGAGACAGAAACCTTCCACAGATCGCGCCGGTCGATGTCGTCCTGGTTCGAGTTGAACCACACGGTGCGCCGGTCAGGCGACAGGGCCACGTACTCCACCTCGAACTCCCCGGGTGTCAGCAGCGTGGCCGTTCCCCCCGATGCGGGGACGGACCAGAGGAGCTTCCACCCCGTCTTCTCCCACGGGAAGACGAGGCGGTCCCCGTCACCCCAGAGGAGGAGTCCCGCGCCGGACACGCCCTGAGGCACGCTCCCGGGGCCCTCGTCGGCTTTCCAGACCTCCGCGGACATGCCGGTAGCCGGGTCGGCAACGCGGATGGACCAGGGCGGGGCCTCGCGCACCGGTGCGAACATGGTCCAGTGGACGGAGGAGGGGACGCGGGTGAACGCGATCCGATCTCCCGAGGGCGACCACACCAGGTTGCCGTCCCTGTCCACGGAGGGATCCATCCAGCGGAGCGACTGGGTGGCCTTGTCGAAGACGCCCACGAACGCATGCGTGCCGCGGTTGCTGACGAACGCCAGCCGGGACGCGTCGCTCGACCAGGCCAGGGAGCCCGGCGTGCCCCGGGCGCGCACGAGGACGGTCGGAGCGCAGCCCGAAGCCTGGGCTTCCGGCGCGTCCCCGCCTGGCTGCCCCAGCGGCGCGAACCAGATCTGGCCGCCCTGCACGTAGGCGAAGCCGCTCCCGTCGGGCGCCATGGCAGGGCCGGAGCCGGGGCCGACCCGCACCGGGTCTCCTCCCTCCCTGGCGATCCTCCAGAGGGCCCGCTCCGCCCCCGCAGCGTCGGAGGCGGGGTTGGGGACCTCTCTCTGGCGATTGGGGGCGCCGCCGCGGACGTAGACCAGGGTGGCGCCGTCCGGGGACCACGTGAGACCACCGATCTCCTGCCCGTCGTCACGGGTGTACGCCGTGACGGGACTGCCACGGTACTCCGGGGGACCGGCAACCCAGATGTTGCGGGCGCCCCGGTCGTTCTGGACCCACGCCACCCATCCGCCCGTGGGAGCCGCGGCGAGGCCCGAGGGGAACGGCGCGCTCATGAGCCCCTCCAGCGTCACCGGGGAGGTCTGGGCGGCCAGGGGAGCGGCGAGCGCGGAAGCCAGGAGGAGGGCGGAAACGCGTGTGCGGAGGCTCCACATATGCGCCTGCTTGGGAAGTCGGGCGGCGCGAGGCGGATCAGGCGCCTCCGGGCAGGGTAGGGTTCACGCCCAGGTGGAGCAAGGACGTGACCGGGAAGGGTGACCGGGAAGGGGGTTTCGGGAGGAGTGGGAGCCCGCACGGCGGCCCGATTGCGCTCCACCCCCTGTTTGACTAGGAATCGTTACCGGTGCGGTCGCGCGCCGGGACGGGTCCCAGCATCCTCGACCGACATGCCGCTCCGCTCCCCTACCTTCTCCGGTCGCGCCCTCGGCGCCGCTGTCCTCCTCTTCGCCGTCTCTGGCTGCGCCCAAAGCTCGGCATCGCCGGGGGTCGCCGTGACGGGTCCGGCACCCGCAACCGCTCCCGCCGCCGTCGTGGACGCCGAGACCGCGGCGGTACGGGCTTTCGACTCCGTGCGCGGCGACTCGGCGCGCCTCTACACGTTCCTCTTCGCCCTCCCCAAGGGCGGAGACCTGCACAGCCACCTCGCGGGTGCCATCTACGCCGAGAGCTACCTGGCCTGGGCCGCGGAGGACGGTCTTTGCGTGGCACGGGAGACGCTGACGCTGGTGGCCCCTCCTTGCGACGCGGCGGCCCGTCCGGCGGTGGCGGACGTGGAGCGCAACTCGGCGCTCAGGGACAGCGTTGTGGACGCGTTCTCCATGCGGAACCACAAGCCGGCGGTGGAGAACGGCCACGAGCGTTTCTTCGCCACCTTCGGCCGTTTCGGCGCGGTGTCGGACGTGCGCATCGGGGAGATGCTCGCCGAGACCGCCGCCCGGGCTGCCCAGGGGCAGGTGCGCTACCTGGAGCTCATGCACACGGCCGGCGGGATGAGCGTGGGAAGCGTGGGCGCCGCCGTGGGTTGGGACGACGACTTCGGGCGCATGCGCCAGAAGCTCCTCGATGCCGGCCTGCGGGACACACTGGCCGCCATCTCCCGGGGGATGGACGCCGACGAGGCAAGGCGCGATGCCGTGCTCCGCTGCGGGACCTCCACCGCCGATCCCGGCTGCGGCGTCACCCAGCGCTACCTGTACCAGGTGCTGCGCGCGTTCCCCAGGGAGATGGTCTTCGCCCAGATCCTCGCCGGCTTCGAGCTGGCCCGGCGCGACCGGCGCTTCGTGGGGCTCAACCTGGTGCAGCCCGAGGACGACCAGGTGTCCATGGGCGACTACTCGCTCCACATGCGCATCATCGCGTTCCTGCGCGAGATGTACCCGGAGGTGCCCGTCGCCCTCCACGCCGGCGAGCTCGCCCCCGGGCTGGTGCCCCCCGAAGGGCTCCGGTTCCACATCCACGAGGCGGTGGGCGTGGCGGGTGCGCGCCGCATCGGCCACGGCGTCGACGTCCTGTACGAGAACGACCCCGACGCGCTCCTCCGTCTCATGGCCCAGCGCCGTGTGCTCGTGGAGATCAACCTCACCAGCAGCGACGTCATCCTCGGGTTGACCGGCGCCCGGCATCCCTTGCGCACGTACCTGGCGTATCGCGTCCCGGTTGCGCTCTCCACCGACGACGAGGGCGTGTCCCGCTCCGAGATGACGCTGGAGTACCGGAAGGCGGTGGAGGAGCAGGGAGTGGACTACCTCACCCTCAAGGCCATGGCCCGCAACTCGCTGGAGTACGCTTTCGTGGAGGGTGGGAGCCTGTGGGCGGACTACGATCACCTCACGCCCGTGGAGGCGTGCCGCGAGGCCGCGGGCGGGCTGGAGGGGACGTCGTGCCGCGTGTACACTGCGGCCAACGAGAGGGCGCGGCTGCAGGCGTCGCTGGAACTCGACTACGGCGCCTTCGAGGCCCGTGTGGCCGCAGGCGCGTGGCCCTGGTCGGCGGGGCTGGGAAGGTAGTCGGGCGAAGGTCCCGCCGGCGCGGTCGGCCCCTACCCCTCCAGCAGGTACTCGACGGTGGCGACCACGCGCACCGTCTTGAAGAGCTGGTTCTGCTCGCTCTGGCCGGGGACCGGGTCGCGGGGCAGGATCTCGAAGACGCCCTGGTTGGCCCGCCGGATGTCCCCCACGCTGCTCCCTGAGAGGGTGTTGACAAACTATGCCTGACCTTCTGGCGCGGCGTTCGAGAG
>CAZJFX010000100.1:0-12489 GCA_964545395.1 uncultured Gemmatimonadaceae bacterium
CCTTCCAGGTCCCCAGACTGCGCCCCACATCCCCTACCTTCCGAAATTCCTGGGGGTGGGGGCGCACGGTATGCTCCCGCCCTCCGGCGCATTACTTTCGACGTTCGGCGGGGTGCGCGTCCTTCGGCACGCCGCGAGACCCGGTAGCTCAGTTGGTAGAGCAACGGACTTTTAATCCGTAGGTCCTGGGTTCGAATCCCAGCCGGGTCATGGTTCCTTCTCGGTGCGCGCCCGTTCCCCAGCCTCACGAAGGGTCCCGCCCGGGTGTTAGCTTGGAACTCGGAGGCGCACTCCGTGCCTGCCCTGGTAGCTTCCCCAGGCCCCCCTCCCTGGACCTTATGCTCGCTCATCGCTTCCCGCCCGCGCATCGGGCGCGCTGCCGCCCCATCCGAGGGGGCTGAGGAGGATGGCTATGACGGCCCGGCGACGGCATCCGCCCCTCGCGCTCCTGTTCCTGTTGGCCGCCCTCGCGTGCGGGGGTGACTCGCCTGCGGGCCCGGGCTCCGACCCGGGCGACACGCCCGACGTCACTCCTGCCAGCCTCTCGGTCACGGCGGGCGGTGGGGAGACGGTCCGCGTCGGCTCGGCCGTGGCCACGCCCCCGGCTGTGACCGTCCGGAATGCCGCAGGGAGCCCCTTGTCCGGCGTGGGCGTCACGTTCGCGGTGGAGGCTGGAGGCGGGAGCGTCACCGGCGCCTCTGCGGTGACGGACGCCGGCGGCGTCGCGCGCGTGGGATCTTGGACGCTGGGCACCACCGCCGGGGAGAACCGCCTCCGGGCGTCCGTGACGGCCAACTCCGGGCTGTCCACCACCATCTCGGCCACCGCGCGGCTGCCGCGCTGGACGGTGATGGTGTACATGGCCGCCGACAACAACCTGGCGATAAAGGGCATCATCGACATCGACGAACTGGAGGCGGCGGGCACGAACCCCGAGGTGCAGGTCCTCGTCCAGGCCGAGTTCAACCCCACCCAGCTCTCCCTCCTGGGGTGCACGGCGGCGTGCTTCAACCGGCCCAACTTCAACACGTTCCGGTATCGCCTCACCGGAGCCGGGTCCGCTGTCGACGGTCCCAACGGCACTGCCACGGACATCGGGAACCGGGACATGACGAGCCCGGGGCAGCTCACCGAGTTCGTCACCTGGGCGAAGCAGACCGCCCCGGCGGAGCACTACATCCTGGTGCTCTGGAACCACGGCGGCGGCTACACCGGCCTCCTCCAGGACGAGACCTCGGCGGGTAGCAGCGACATGACGCTCGCTGAGCTGCGCTCGGCATTATCGGGGGTGGGGTCCATCGACATCCTAGACTTCGACATGTGCCTGATGGGGGGCTACGAGACTCTTCACAGTATCCGCGATCTGGCGAAGTACGCCGTGTTCTCCGAGGAGCTAGTCCCCGGGGACGGCAACCCGTACGACACGTGGCTGAAGGCGGTGCAGGAACGCGCGTCATCCGATCCGGCGGCGCTGGCGACCGCCCTCGTGGACGCCTTCGACGCCTCGTACCAGGGGGGGCGGGCATCCACCACCCGGTCGGCGTACGCGCTTTCGGCGTACTCCGCCTTCGAGACGTCGCTGGGCACCCTGGCCGACGCGCTGCGCACCAACCTCACCGCGCTCAGGCCCGCGGTGAGCGCCGCCCTCGTCAACGCCCAGAAGTACGGCTATCCGGAGCTCACCGACCTGGTCACGTTCCTCGATTCGCTGCGCGTCCGGGTGAGCGACGCGGGGGTGCGGTCGGCCATCGACGACGTCCGGGCCAAGGCCTCCGACGGCCAGTTCCGCGTTCGCAACAAGGCGCGCAACGGCACCGATGTCGCGCTGGGGAGGGACAACAACGTGCTCCGCTCCACGGGCCTCCACGTCGTCCTGCCCAGCGGCGTGGGGCACGACCGGTTCGCCAGCAGCGGGCCCCGCAGCTTCGGCGCCTACCAGGCGCTCCTTCCCGATCGCCCCTGGACCACCTTCCTCGAGGCGTGGATCTCGTCCGGAACCACCACCGCCTACACCGACCAGGGGAGCGCGCCCTTCCAGGGCTTCCTGGTGTGGGACAGCGCGTCGGTGCGCCTCAAGGCGGACGTGGACCTCTGGGTGCTGGAGCCCAGCGGGGACCTGTACATCCCCTGGCTCGGGACGGTCACCCCCAACGGCACGTTCACGGGCGACTCGTGGGACAGCGGCGCCTGGTACGAGGGCTACCTGACGAACCGCTACGTCCAGAACGGGCGCTACCGGCTCTACGCCAACCTGTACCAGGACCCCTCGGACCACCGGCCGCTGTGGGATGTCCAGTATCGGTTCGGCCTGTCGGGCCAGCTCACGTCGCTCTACGCTCCCAACTACGGGTCGCTGTCGCTGCAGACCTCGTGGCTGGACGACGCGGACCCGACCTTCGCCAAGATTGAGTCGGGTGCCTACACGGACCTCAAGTACGCCGCGTACCTGGACGTGGGCACCGGCGCCCAGGCGCCGGGGAGGTTGGGGGTCCCGGAGGCGCCGGGGGCCGCCGGGCCCTCACCCCACGCGGTCGCGCCGCCGCCCGAGGTGACGCCGGCGCAGATGGACGCCGTGCGGCGGGCGCTGGCCGAGCGGAAGAGGGAAGGGGCCGGCGCCGGAGTGCGGAGCGGGGGCGCCCCCGTCGGCCTCAAGGAGGTGGTGCGATGAGACGGCGAGCGGGATGGGCCGCCCTTGCGGCGGTGGTGGCGCTGGCCGAGGCGTGCGGAGCTCCGGCGCCGGGTGGAGACGTGCCGGTCGGGGGCCCGGGAGCGGACGAGGCGCCGGCGGACTCGGCGGCGGCGGCCATCCCCGGGGACTCGGCGTCCGGAGGCACGGCGACCGTCTCTCCCGGAGACGTCCTCATCCCTGGCGATTCGGCTCTGGGGGTGGGGAGCGTGCCGCAGGTGCCCACGGGGGAGAAGCCGCGCCTGGTGCCGCTCCAGGAGATCCTGGCGGGAGCGGCGCAGCCCGGTGAGCGTGTGCGCGTGGAGGGCCTCTGCATCGGCTATTCCCGTGTGGTGGCGGTCGGGCCCCAGCCCCGGACGCGGAGCGACTGGCAGCTGGTCCAGGGCGACGCCGCGGTCTGGGTGGCGGGCCCCTACCCGGCGGGGTGCTCGGGGACCGAGCCCGCTCAGGCGCCCGGCACGTACCCCGTGGTGGTCGCCGTGGACACGCTGGCGGCGTTGGGCGGCGCGCCGCCCCGGCCCCGCTACTACCTGATCCACGCGCCCCCGGGATAGCGGCTTCTGCAACCCTTCTGGGGCCTGCGCCGTCTAGGTCGAGGAAGGACGGCGTCCCAGGATCGATGGGGTCACACGTTTGCTCCGGGGGTGGAGGATGATGGGATCGGCGCGCCGGGTCCTGCAGGTGGTGCGCTCGCTGGCCAGGAGCCCGGGGTTCACCGTTCCGGCGCTCCTGATCCTGGCCATCGGCATGACCGCCGCCACCGCCATCTTCACGGTGGTGGACTCCATCGTGTTCCGTCCGCTGGACCTCCCCGAGTCCGAGCGGCTGGTGCTCGTGTGCGAGGAGCACCCGCGCATGCAGGGGTACTGCAACGCGGCGCCGGGCCAGGTGGAGGACTTCCGCGCCTCCATGGCGACGCTCTCGGAGCTGGGCATCGGCCGGACCTGGCCGTACGCCCTCAGCGACCAGGCCGGATCCACCGGCGTGAACGGCGGGCTGGCGAGCGCGGGGTTCCTGCGCGCGCTGGGGGCGCGCCCCGTCCTGGGCAGGCTCTTCGACGACGACGAGCACGGCCCCGCCGACGACAAGGTGGTGCTCCTCTCCCACGCCTTCTGGACCACGCGCTACGGCGGCGACCCCTCCGTGGTGGGCTCCACGCTGGAGCTGGACGGCGAGCCCTATGCCGTGGTGGGGGTGCTCCCCGAGGGCTTCGAAGCGCCCTTCGATATGGCGGGCGTCCCCCTCTGGAAGCCGCCCCACTTCGATCCCGCCGACCCGGAGGTGCGGGGGTGGCGGGGGTTCCGCGCGGTGGGGCGCCTGGCGTCGGGGGTGGAGCTTCCCGCGGCGCAGCAGGAGCTCCAGGCGCTCTACGCGGGGATCGCGCGCAGCCACGACGAGGTGAACGACGAATGGCGCCTCCGGGTGTACCCGCTCCTCCGCCAGGTGGTGGGCGACACCCGCCCTGTGCTCCTGGCGTTCCTGGGTGCCGCTGGGCTCCTCCTCGTCATCGTGTGCGCCAACGTGGCCAACCTGCTCCTGGCGCGGGGCCTGGGACGCCGCCAGGAGCTGGCGGTGCGGGCCGCGCTGGGCGCCGACCGGGCCCGCCTGGTGCGCGGGATCCTGACCGAGAGCCTGGTGCTCGCCTCCGTCGCCACGGCGGGGGCCGCGGTGCTCTCCCTCGGCGCCACCCGGGTCCTCGTGCGCCTGGCGCCGCCGGAGATCCCCCGCCTGGACGAGGTGGTGCTGGACGCCCGCGTCCTCGCGTTCACCGCGCTCCTGTCGGTGGTGGCCACCGCGCTCTTCGCCGTGCTTCCGGCGCTCCGCGTGACGGCGTGGAACCTGGCCGAGACCGTGAAGAGCGGCGGAAGGGGCATGGAAAGTCGCGGCTCCAACCGGCTTCGCGGGGGCCTGGTGGCGGCGGAGCTGGCGCTCTCGGTGGTCCTGCTGGCCTCGGCCGGGTTCCTCACCCGCAGCTTCGCCGCGTACCTGGCGTGGGACCCGGGCTTCGACCGGGGGTCCCTCCTGGCGGTGAGCGCCTTCGCCAACACATCCAAGTACGACTCCCGTGCCACCCTCTTCTCCATGTGGCGCCAGGCGGAGCAGCAGGTGGCCGCCGTGCCCGGGGTGGTCTCGGTGGCCACGGCGTCCGCCGGTCCCCTCTTCGGCGGGGGCGACGGTGCCACTCCCTACGTCCTCGAGGGGCGGGGGGAGGTGGGTGAGCTCCCGTCGGTGCGCTGGTACGACGTGGGCCCGGGCTACTTCCGCACGCTCGGCGTCCCGGTCGTCGAGGGCCGGGAGATCACCGAGGCGGACGGCCTCGACGTGGCGCCGGTGGCGGCGGTCAACCAGGCGATGGCCCGCTCCGCCTGGCCGGGCGAGAGCGCCGTGGGGAAGCGCGTGCGCCTCCCCGAACTGGAGATGGAGCTCGACGTGGTGGGCGTCGTGGCCGACGTGGAGCCCCTCACCCCGGGAACGGCCGCCCCGGCGGAGATCTACTGGTCGAACCGCCAGATGGGGCGCCCCGTCACGTGGTTCCTGGTTCGCGCCGACGGAGATGCGGCGGCCCTCTCACGGGCTGTCGGCGACGCCCTCCTCTCCGTGGATCCCGACCTCTCCCTGGGGACGCCCCGCACGTTGGCTTCGCAGGAGGCCCGCACGCTGGTGCGGCCGAGGTTCCAGGCGCTGGTCATCCTGGCGTTCGCCCTGGCGGCGTTGGTCCTGTCGGCCGTCGGGGTGTACGCGGTGGTGTCCTACGGGGTGGCCCGGCGCGTCCGCGAGATGGGGATCAGGATGGCCCTGGGGGCCTCCTCCCCGGAGGTGTTGAGCCTGGTCCTGCGCTCGAACCTGGCGGTCACGCTGGTGGGCGTCGGCCTGGGGGCCCTGGGTGCGGTCCTCGCGGGACGTCTCCTCCGGGGGGTAATCCACGGCGTCGGCCCCGCCGACCCGGTCTCCCTGGGAGGAGCCGTGCTGGCACTCCTCGCCGTGGCCTTCGGCGCCACGCTGGTGCCGGCCCGCCGGGCGGCCCGGGCCGATCCCCTGAGGGCGATCCAGGGCGAATAGCCTGCCCGTTCGGGTCACCTCGGCGCGGGGTGGGCGGCGCCGCTCACCTCCGCCCGTTCCCGTCCTTCAACGCGCTGCCCAGGATGGCCGAGACCAGGGAGATGACGATGCTTCCGAGGATCGCCGAGCCCAGCCCCGACACGGCCAGCTGCTCGGTGAGCCGGGCGGTGACGAGGAGCATGGCCCCGTTCACGACGAAGGCGAAGAGGCCCAGGGTGAGGAGGAGGAAGGGAAGGGAGAGGAGGAGGACCAGGGGCTTCAGCAGGGCGTTCACGAGGCCGAAGACCAGCGCCACGAGGAGCACGCTCCACAGCCCACCCGTGAGGGAGATCCCGGGAACCAGCCAGGCCGCCGCCGAGAGGGCGAGGGCGTTCACGAAGAGCCTGACGGCGAAGTTCCTCATGGGGGTCTCCTGGCGTGCGGGTGCGTTTCCATGCCCATACGGATAACGGGACGCAGGGCTTCACGGCCATATCCGGCCATTCTGTCCGGACGGTGTGTCCGAATCCGACAACATGTCCGGTCCCTGTGCGCCTGCCGGATTCCTATCATATGTTATAAATGATTGTATAGCAACAATATAGGCAGCTCTCGCGGCGGTGGCACCACCCTTGCTTTCAAATGAGTAGCAAGAGAACAAGGGGCTGCGTGGCCCGTCCTCTTCCCACCCTCGCGGTGGGAAGAAGCTGAGCGAGAGCAGCGAAGCGGATCCCCCCCAGGGCCGGGTCCCGCAGCCCCAGGAACACCCGAAGAGGGTGCCACGCCCCCCCCAATCCCAGGGTGGCCCCTCGGCCCTGCGGGCTCTGCCCGCAGGGTCAGTTCTTTTCCCTCCCGGCTTGCCATCCGGCCCCGGCTCCGCAAGGCTTCGACCATGTCCTCCTCCGAGCCGGTGATCTCGGTCCTCGTCGCCGACGACGACGCCGACCAGCGCCTTCTCCTCGAGCGGCTGCTCCGAGGTGCCGAGGGCGTGCGCCACGTGGTCACCTCCGTCCCCGACGGGCGCTCCGCCCTGGCCGCGCTCCGCGAGCGCGTCTTCGACGTGGCGCTTCTGGATCTCAGCATGCCGGGCCTGGACGGGTTGGAGGTCCTGGCCGCGGTGGCGGGAGACCCGGTCCGCCCCCAGGTGATCTTCGTCTCCGGGTTCGGGACCGTCGCCACCGCCACGCAGGCGATGAAGCTCGGGGCCTACGACTTCGTCGAGAAGCCCGTGGAGCCGGAGCGACTCCTCGCGCTGGTGTGGAAGGCGTGGGAGGCCAAGCGCATCCAGGTGAAGCAGGAGCACCTGGGGGCGGTGGTGAGCCGCGATGCCGCAGGTGTGCAGATCGTCACCGGCGACGAGCGGATGAGGCAGGCCCTGGCGCTGGTGGAGAAGGTGGCCGCATCGGACGTCTCCGTCCTGGTCATGGGGGAGTCGGGCACCGGGAAGGAGCTGGTGGCCCGGGAAGTCCACCGCCTCTCCGGGCGGCACGAGAATCCCCTGGTGGCGCTGAACTGCGCTTCCGTGTCGGAGAGCCTCGCCGAGTCGGAGCTCTTCGGGCACGAGAAGGGGTCCTTCACGGGTGCGGCCACGCGGAAGCTCGGGCTGGTGGAGCTGGCGGATGGCGGCACGCTCTTCCTCGACGAGATCGGCGACCTGGCGCTCCCCCTCCAGGCCAAGCTGCTCCGGACGCTGGAGTCGCGGAGCTGCCGGAGGGTGGGAGGGTTGAAGGAGATCCCCACCGATTTCCGCCTCGTGTCCGCCACCAACCGGCCCCTCCAGGAGTTGGTGGAGGGCGGGCGCTTCCGCGGCGACCTCTTCTACCGGATCAACGCCGTGGTCCTGGAGTTGCCGCCCCTCCGGGAGCGCCGGGGGGACATCCTCCTCCTGGCCCGTCACTTCCTGGACCAGTTCCGGCCCGGCGAGCCTGGGCCGTGGGCGCTCACGGCCGAGGCCGTGGCGGTCCTGGAGACGTATCCCTGGCCGGGCAACGTGCGGGAGCTCCGCAACGTGATGGAGCGCGCCGCGCTCCTCTGCCGGGACCACACCATCCGGCCCGAAGACCTGGGGTCATCCCTGGGCCAGGGCAGGGCGGCGGCTCCGTCGGTGGCGCCCGCTTCGGGGAGGCTCCCTTCTCTGAACCTGGACGATTTGGAGCGTCTGGCCGTGTCCGCGGCGCTGGAGCGGACCGGCTGGCACCAGGGGAGGGCCGCCGAGCTCCTGGGCATCTCCGAACGGACGTTGCACCGGAAGATCCGGGCCTTCGGCATCCAACGGAAGCCGAACTAGCCGAACGAGGCGTGTGCGCCGGCCCGGCGGCCGTGGCGCGTCCCGGCGTCCAAGAGCCGGGCGAACGTGTTGGTTGACTTCGATTTGCCGCCCGGCGTAGCATACAAACTCGGGTAGGGTGCGCCTGGTGCGGTATCCCCGGGTGGTGGGGTGCGTCCTCACGGAGGCATTGCCGGTGATTCGGACGCGCACGGCCCGAGGTGGGTGTCACCCAGGCTGAGTTGGGCGATTCCCTGGGTTGGACCATCAACGGTCGAGGGGGAGGAGACTGATCGTCGCCGCGCTGCTGGCCGCGCTCCCCCGTGGGCGCGGCCCCGTTTCCGTCGGCCCCCGGTTCCGGGGCGTCTCGCCGAAGAGGGTGCTCCGGTGGGTAGCCCTGGCCCTCCTCCCCGTCGCATCGGTCTGCGTGGACGGCGTGGCCCCCATCTTCGAAGGCCCCTCGCTCCAGTTGGCGCTCTCGCCCACGCTGGCCGACGGGCTCTCGGCGGAGGGCTCCCTGCCCATCAACCGGGTCCGCATCACGGCCCTGCTCGCCCCCGCCGGGGATACCCTGGCCGTCATCGAGCAGGATCTGGACTCGGCGGCCGACTCCTGGACCCTCACCTTCGAGGTGCCGGTTCGCCAGGACCTGGTCAGTCCCAGCTTCTACGTCATCCTGGAGTTGATCCACGCCTCTCAGGCAGGGCAGGCCGTCCAGTGGAGCGGAAGGTCGGCCACCATGCCCCTGGACCTGGCCCAGATCCCCGAGATCCGGGAGGTCCCGGTGGTGCGGGGACCTGTGGCCAACCTCGACGTGACGGAGGTGGTCATCGGGGAGCACGCCCCGAATCTGCTTGAGGGCGACAGCGTCGCCCTGTCGGCGGTGGCCACGTCGAGCTCCGCCGGGGGGACTCCCGTGGTCTACTGGGCCTCGGCCGATCCCACCGTGGTGGCCGTCTCCTCCTCGGGCCGGGCGCGAGGGGTCGGACCGGGTTCGGGCAGGGTCGTCGCCATCGCCGGCCCGAGGGCCGACACGACCACCCTGATGGTGGACCCCAGGCCGATAGCCGTCAGCCTGACGCCCGACAGCATCCACCTCCGGAGCCTGGAGGAGGAAGCCGAGCTCACCGCCGCCGTCGTCGATGCTCGCGGACAGCCTGTCCCCGGCGAATCGGTGCGTTGGTTCGTGGACGATTCGACAGTCGTGAGGAGCATGGGTGACGGGGTGTTCCGGGCGGTGGCGCCGGGGAGGGCCGAGGTCTCGGCCCAATCCGTCAACCAGCCGGCCTTCACCGCCACGGCCGCGGTCCTGGTTGCCCCTGTCCCGACCCGGATCGAGATCCACCCTACCGAAGCCTACCTGGCGAGGGCCGGCGAGCAGGTCTCCTTTCAGGCGTCGGGGTGGGATGCCAACGGCCACGCGGCGCCCGGTGCCAGCTACGCCTGGGCGTCGCTGAACCCGGCTGCAGCCACGGTGGACAGCCGCGGCGGCGTCACCGCCGTGGGCAGCGGGGTGGCCCGGATCGTGGCGAGCACGGAGCTGGGAGCCGATACCGTCGTTGTGACGGTGGGGATGAACCTGACCACCGTGGCCGTGACGCCGGCCGAGCTGACCTTCACGACGTCGGGGCGGGGCGCGCAGCTCAGCGCGGTGGCCCTCGCCTCCGACGGCGCGCCGATCACGACGATCACGCGCTTCGGCTGGGCCAGCGACAATCCCGCGGTGGCGCGCGTGGACGCCGAGGGGTTCGTCACCGCGGCCGGGGACGGCACGGCGAGGGTCACGGCCCAGGTGGGGGGCGTCCAGGGAGCCGCGACCATCCGCGTGGCCCGGACGGTGAAGTCCGTGACCCTCACTCCGCCCTCCCACACCCTCGTGCGGTTCGGCGAAACCGTCCAGCTCGTGGCGCAGGCGCGCGACAGCGCGGACGTGCCCGTGCCCGCGCCCGCGGCTTGGACGTCGTCCAACCCCGAGGTCGCCACCGTGAGTCCCGCAGGGGTGGTGAGCGCGGTCTCCAACGGGCAGACCACCGTCGAGGTCGTCATGGGCGGCGTCTCGGCGACATCGACGGTCACCGTGGAGTTCCCGGCTCCGACGGTGAGCATCTCGCCGGACACGTTGACCCTCGCCGCATTGGGCGCCTCCGCGACCCTGGAGGCGCGGGTCCGCGACGACTCGGGAGCTCCGGCGGGAGAAACGGGGTTCGCGTGGGAGGCGGCGCCTTCGGAGACGCTCTCCATCAACCCGAGCGGTGCCGGCACGGCAGTGGTGACCGCCCTGCAGGAGGGCACGGGTCGGGTCACCGTGACCGTGACCACCCGCGGCTACACGCTGTCGGCTTCGGCGGTGGTCGTGGTCCGCCAGGCCGTGGACAGCGTCGCCGTGGATCCCGCGGAGAGGACCTTCGTGTCCCGGGGCGAGACGCAGCAGTTCAGCGCCCGCCCGCTCGATGCCGCGGGTGGTCCCATGGGCGAGAGCCCGGACGTGTCGTGGTCGTCGAGCGACTCCAGCGTCGTGACGGTCAGCGCGACCGGCCTGGCCACCGCCGTGGACGACGGGAGCGCGTTCATCGAGGCGGCCGTCGCAGGGGTCCGGGGTCGCGCCGCGGTCACCGTGGCGAGGGTGGGCGCCGCAGTGACCGTGTCCCCAGGGGACCCGCCGACCCTCACGTCCGTGGGCGCGACGCTGCAGCTCTCCGCTCTGGTCGTGGACGGGAGGGGCCATCCGCTGGCGGCGGCGGTGGCGTGGCGCTCCGCGGACACCACGGTGGCCAAGGTGGACGGAGCCGGGTTGGTGACGGCCGTGGCCGACGGCGCCGCCGCGATCATCGCCTCGGCGGGTTCCGTCGCGGACACGGCCCACGCGGTGGTGAGCCAGGCGATCACCGAGATCCGCCTGACTCCGACCTCCGCCGGATTCAGGATCCGGGGGGAAACGCACGCGTTCACGGCGACGGCGTTCGACGCAGGTGGGACGCCGGTGGCCTCTGCCACCACGTTCACGTGGACCACGTCGGACGCCCTGGTCGCGACGGTGGCGGGCGACGGCACGGTGACCGCCGTCGGCGACGGCGTGGCCACGATCACGGCCGCGGCGGGCGGCGCCCAGGCGGCGGCCACGGTGACCGTGGGCATCGAGGTGGCACGCATCGAGGTGACGCCCGCCACGCACACGTTCACGTCGGAGGGGGAGACGGTGTTGTTCACCGCGGCCGCCTTCGATGCCGGCGGGTCGCCGGTGGCCGCCGTGACCACCTTCGCATGGCGCACGGCCGATCCCCTCGTAGCCACCGTGGATGCCTCCGGTGTGGTGATGGCCGTGGCCAACGGCACCGCGGTGATCAGTGCCCAGGCCTCGGGCGTCACCGGCACCGCGAACGTCACCGTCAGCCGGCAGATCGGGTCGGTGAGCATTGAGCCCGCATCGCCCTCGGCGCTGGTGTTCTTCGGGCAAGCCCTCGCGCTCTCCGCCACGGTGCGGGATGCTCTCGGGGCGCCCATGACGATTCCGGTCACGTGGCTTTCACTGGCTCCCGGCGTCGCGACCGTGGACGCCTCGGGACGCGTGACCGCCGTGGCCAACGGCTTCGCCGACATCGTGGCGTCGGCGTCGGGGAAGGCCGACACGGTGACGGTCACCGTCTCCCAGGGTGTGAGCTACATCACGGTGACCCCGCGCAGCAGGACCTTCACCGCGGTGGGGGAGACCCAGTCGTTCAGCGCCGTGGCGTACGACGCGAGCGGGACGCCGGTGAGCTCGGTGACGTCGTTCACCTGGTCCTCGACCGCCCCGGGGGTGGCTACGGTGGCGCCTACCGCCGGCGCCTCGACGACCGTGACCAGCGTAGGCAACGGCTCCGCCACCCTCGTTGCCTCCGCCGGCGGGGTGGACGGCTCCGCGACGCTCAGGGTCAGCCTGGAGGCCGCCTCCATCACCATAGCGCCCTCGCCCCCGCATACCCTCACCCGTCTGGGCGAGACGCTGGTCTTGTCGGCTACGGTCCGCGACATCCTGGGCGAGGTCGTGGCCACCCCCGTGGCATGGACGGCGCTGGATCCTTCGGTGGCGACGGTGAGCTCCGCCGGTCTGGTGACGGCGGTGGCCAACGGCAGCGGCCGGGTGGTGGCCACCGCGGGCCCGGTGGCGGACACGGTGACCGTTCCGGTGGCGCAGGCGGCCAGCTTCGTCACCGTGACCCCCGGAGCGCGCACCTTCACCGCCCTCAACCAGACCCAGCAGTTCACGGCGGTTGCCTACGACGCAGGGGGAACCGCCCTGAGCCCCCAGCCGACGGTGGATTGGTCCTCGTCCAACGCCGCCGTGGTCTCGGTGACCGCCACCGGCCTGGCCTCCGCCGTCGCCGACGGGAGCGCCACGGTGAAGGCGGCGGTGGTGGGTGCCGAGGGCACGCTCACGGTGAGCGTGTCCCGGCCCATCGCCCTCATCGAGGTGAGCCCGGCGACGGCGACGCTGACGTCGAAGGGGGCGACGCAGGCG
>CAZJFX010000101.1:0-12289 GCA_964545395.1 uncultured Gemmatimonadaceae bacterium
GGAACGATCCCTGCCCGTGCGGGAGCGGGAAGAAGTACAAGAATTGTTGTGGGCGTTAGCGAGGGGACCGCTTCCACCCCTCGCAGCCGGCGCGTCGATTCCGCAGAGCTCGCGGCTTCGAGCGACCGGCGCCGTGTCCCTTCACTCTCCGAGCAGTTCGCTCGGCCCCAATAGGCGGACGCTCGGATCCTCGTCCCGGCGCTGCCTCACGGCGTCCGTGAAGCCGGCACGCGAGAAGAGGAGGTAATGCACCCCGTCCAGGCGGTCCGCGTAAAACGCCGTCCGCGCGACTGCGTCCCGCAGGTGCGTGAGCACATTCAGCCCCACGGAGCGATTCCACCACTTGCATTCGCCCGCGAAGGACCTCTCATCGAGGAGCCGCCCCGCCACGTCGATGTCGTGGTCCTTGGCCCAGATCTGTCCGACCACGCGTGCGGGGGCGGGAAGCACTTCCTGGGCGAACAGCCGGGTGTACTCTCGGCAGATCCACTCGAAGAGGCCGCCCATGTAATCGTCGAGGTTGGGCTCGATCCTGTGCGTCCACACGTCGCCGGCATGTCCTGCGGCCAGGGCGGAGGCGTTCGGCAGGTGGAAGCGGTACCAGAAAGCGAGGAAAGGGTCGTCCAGATAGTAGCGGCGGTCGCGCTCGCGCTCCGAGGCGTCGAGGGAACGGACGATCCGAATCAGTCGAAGTTCCTCCAGCTTCCGTATGTAGGGAGCCAGGGAACTGGAGTCCTGGATCTCCTGGACGCGTGCGATGATGTCTCCCGAGGCGGTGCAACCCTCGGCGACCGCACGTAGGATCGTGGCGTAACGGGTGACGTCACGGAGCTCCGCCTGGAGCAGGTTGTTCGGTTCGTCGGCAAGGGGGGCGCCGGTCGCGAGAACCAAGTCACGCACGTTCGCCGCAAGCGCCGCGTTGGGGTCGCACAGGTTCAGGTAGTACGGGATCCCCCCGAAGATGCCGTACGCGCGGAGCCGCTCCTCCGGCGTCCAGTCGGGAAAGAACCGGCCGACGTCGCGAAACGGGAGGGGCCGCACGTTCAGCTCAAAGGTCTGCCGGCCATGCATCGGGTTCTTCTCGCCGAGCAACCCCTCCATGAAGGAGATCCTGGAGCCGCACAGGATCAGATTGAGAGGACTGGCGCGCTCGCGTAGTCCGTCGCAGCACTTCTGGAAGATGGACGGAAGGGCATCGTCCGCCTCGCACAGGTAGGGAAACTCGTCCAGGACGACGGTGAGTCCAGGCGTCCGGGATCTGGCGACATGCTCCAGGTAGGCCAGGACCCCGGGCCAGTCCCCCAGGGAAGCCAGGAGCGGATCGCCTCCGACGATCCGTTCGGCCTCGATCTTGAACAGGTTCAGACTCATGGATGCGGCGATCTTGGTCGCCTGGTAGTAGATCGTCGGGCGGTCTCGGGTGGCTTCGACGAGCAGCCGCGACTTCCCGACACGCCGCCGGCCCAGCACCACCGCGACCGATGGCCGAGGGCGCGCAAGCTCGAGACGCAGCGCCTCTAGCTCCCCTTCACGCCCGATGAAGCGTCGGCCGGTCACATGTTCCCTATTACTGTGTATACGATTATCATAATCGAAAATATCATAATCACCATGGACGGTTGCGCGCAACTCAGGGGGGGGCTCCTATCGCACTGAATCGCGCAGGTGCTGCGGCGCGGAGGCGCCTACCGGACCCCGGAACCCCGGCCTATCCCCGGAACACGTCGTCCAGCGAGATCTCGAAGCGATGCCCGGACACGCTCCACTGCAGCACGTCGCGCACCACCGCCGACCCCTTGTCGCCGGGCTTCCACACCTCGACGGTGCGCTCGTCGGCGTCGAGGATCCAGAGTTCGGGGATCCCGTTCTCCAGATAGTGCTTGCGCTTCAGGTTGCGATCGTAGGAACGGTTGGAGGGGGAGAGGATCTCGACGACGAGGTCGGGAGGGCCCTCGACGCCGCGCTCGGGATCGACGATGCCGAGGCGCTCGGCCCGGACGAAGATCAGGTCGGGCTCCACCACGAGTTCATCGTGGAGGTGGACGGTGATGGGGCCGGGGAAGAGCCGCCCCAGGGCGTGCGCGTCGGCCGTGTCTGCCAGGATGCGAGAGAGGTTCAACACCACCTCCTGGTGCCGGGGGCGCGGAGCGGCGGTCACGAACAGCTCCCCGTCGACGATCTCGTAGCGGCGGGACGTGTCCTCGGGCGTCGAGAGGTAGTCCGCCCAGGTGTATCGGATGGTCGAAGGGCGTGGCACCGGGTTCCTCCTGGCCTACAGGGGCGACAACGGATCTTACCGGATCGCGGCGTGCGGTGGGAAGGGGGACGGGAACGCGTCATGCCCCGGAGCTCGCCGGGCGAGCGGGCGGGGGAATGCGTGAATGGGACGTCCCCCGCCACGGCCAGCGCGCACGAGAAGCAGTCGCCGAAGTCCAGGCCGGCGGCGTGGCGACCCTTGCCGAACCGGCGGAAACGCTTGCCCCGGCGCAGGGGTTGACTTACACTGTAGTGCAATGCAACCCACCGTAATCTAAGGGCCAGGAAGCTCCGATGCCATCCAAGCAACACAGCCTGCGCGTGCCCGAGGCGCTCGACCGGGAGGTCAGCCGTGAGATTGAGTTCCGTGGTGAGCGTGACTGGTCCAAGGGCGCGATCTCCTTGATGGAGGAGGCGGTCCGCGCGTCGCGGGTCCCCGGGGTTGTCTTCGTCCAGCGGCGGGATGGCCGTCGGGCTGCGATCGCCTTCTCAGGGCTGGAGGTCTGGGAGATCATCGCGACCTGGGAAGAGGCCGAGCAGCGCTGGGAGGATCTCATGGAGGCCTATCCGGAGCTGACCCAGACCCAGTTGCGAGCTGCCCTGGCCTACTACCAGGCCTACCCGGAAGAGATCGACGAGCGGCTCGCGCGGGAAGCGCGCTGGACGCCGGAGAAGGTCGCCGAGGAGCTACCGTTCACGCGTCGGATGGGCGCTTGACGCATCGTGGCCGGCACGGCCGGGAACGGCCGCGCTTCTACCTCGACGAGGACGTCCCGCACGCGGCCGCGGACGTCGGTGCCGCGCTGGGGTTGGACGTGCTTCCCGCCAAGGACGGCCAGTCGTCCCTGCCGCAGGACGATCCGATCCATCTCGAAACGGCGGCCCGGGATCGGCGGATCATGGTCACGTACAACCGGAACGACTTCCTGCTCGCTACGCGTGACGCGTTCGGTTCGGGGAGACCGCATGCCGGGCTGCTCATCCTTACGCACAAGCTCCCGCGCGATCCCACTCGCGTGGCTCACGCGCTCGCGCGATGGGCGGGGCAGCGAAAGGAGCAAGGGACGTGGCCGATGCAGGCGTACGAGGTGGACTTCCCGTCGCACTGAATCGCTGAATGCGCGCACGGGGCGTTCGCGGCCCGTTCCTATCCGTCCCGGGGCAGCAATCTGGGCGTGTGCCGCAGCTTGACGGCCCCGAAATGCCGGAGGTCGAGCGTGGCGATCGCCTGGGCCTCGATCCGTTCGGCGACCGCCATGACTGTCGCGTCCACCAGACCGAGGTCCAGGTCGCGATAGCGCTTGCTGAGCTCCGCCGCCCGCTCCAAATCGACGGGCGCACCCCACTCGACGAGATAGGCACCCGTAGCGACATCCTGAAGGAAGGTCAGGCGTGCCGATGCGCCGCCCGCTCGTCCGACCAGGTAGTCGATCTCGGGGAGCGTGGCCCAGGGAAGAACCCAGTGGCTCGGGCCCGAGCGGTAGCGTTCCAGGAGCGCCTCGTGGTGGCGATCCTCACGGTTGAGGAGGGCCAACATCGCGCTCGTATCGGCGACGATCACGTGTCCCTTCCGAACCCGTCGAGCAGCTCCTCCGCGCGCTCGGCGAGCTCGGCTCCGGCGCCAAGCATGCCCACCGAGCGAGGCAGGGTCGTGGCCGCCCGCCGGTTCGCATACTCCCGCACCGCCTGCCGCAACAGCTCGGCCGTCGAACGGCCGTCGGCCCGGGCGAGGGCTTTCATCCGGCGATAGTCGGCGTCCGGCAGATAAACGGTCGTCTTCACGATCTTCTCCATGCCATATATGGTAGCTGGTACCGAATCTGCGTCCAAGGCTGCCGGCGTGGATCGGCCTCCCATCCGGCTCGTTCGCCTCGTCCTCCACCACTCGCAGACGGCGCGTCGATTCCGCAGAGCTCGCGGCTTCGAGCAACCGGCGCCGAACTTCGCGCGGAACCAGTGGCGGTGCTCCGGGACAGGAGGAGAAGCTGCCGGACCTTCTCCGCTGGAGTTGAGCCTGCCTTACGCGACCGCCGTAAGCGCCCGCTCCATAAGATGCGCGAGGACCGGATCGCGCTCATCGAGCACGTCCTCCTTCGCGGTCGCGATGACCCCTCTGAACACGTCCGTTCGTGTGGCGACTCCGACCAGCTTCGCCATGTCGTCCACCGCAACCAGGACGTGGCTAGGCACGCGCACGGACAATCCGTGGTCCGCCGGCCCCTGCGCCAGCGGGTCCTCGAGGTGATCCCGCACGCGCCGCGCGAAGGCTGCATCGTCCCCGAACTGGTGGAGAAGAAAACGGAGGATCGCGGCACTGTTCGAGCGGGCCCCTGGCGCCCGGCGTTCGGCCAGCAACGAGAGCACGTCCGTCAGATGGCCTGGGAGACGCACGTTCACGACCTCATTCGGCCGTTCGATTCCGGCGCGGAGCTTCGGCGTAGACTGGTGCGGGACCATCGCGATGCCATCGCACTTTCGGCAGACGGCGACCAATACGTCGGGCACTCTGACGTCCGGATCTTCCAACACGACGGTCCGACGCTGGAAGACGACGACGGTCCGGCGCTCACATGTCGGGCAGATCGCCCTCGACTCGTCACCGTCCTTCCAGATCCTCATTTCCTTCTCCAGACGGATGCACGCTCATGAACATCGCGACACCCAGGTGGTCGTCGAAGAACACTTTGACGTACCAATGCGTCGCCCCATGGTCCGGGAAGAACTCGTGGACGCTGGTTTCAGCGTCGAAATCATGCACGCTCTGTCGGTACTGGGTGCCGTTGCAGCGGATCAACAGCTCTCGGACGTGTTCGACGGTCATACGTCCGGATTGGAGCCAGTTCTTGCGATATGCATCTTTTCGCGGCCAGTGCCCGATGCAGCCTTCCTCCAGACAGTCCAGCAACCGCCGCCGCGCATCATGGAAACCCATGCTCCACCGCGTCTAACGTATTACGAATGTCATACGATGTCCATGTTCCAGGTGGGGCAGAGCCCTGCTGGGTCTGGGCGCCGACCTCCATACAACGATGTCTGCCGGGTTGGGGCGCCTGAATGGCGCGGTGGGCGAGCGTACCGCGCTCTGCCTTTCCGCGCAGCGCTGGAGGCGCCGGCGAAACGCTCCGGCCATTGGGTTGTCACGGGCGTTAGCGAGACAGCCGCGCAAGCCGGTCCAGGAGATCGCGGGGCGAGAGAACCCGGACGTCGTGTCTACCGCGCACGGCGCGGTAGTGGCGGAGGGTTCCGGTGACGAGAGCATGTGCGCTCGCGGCTGCCGCCACCTCGAGGAAGGGCAGGTCGTCAGGGTCGGGTAGCTCCACGGGCAACGGCCTCGCGAACACCGCCTCACCGCTCCACTCGATGCCCTCGATCACGGCGCCGACGTCCTCGGGATCGAAACCGAACGTCGACCGCGCAAGGACCTGCCGGTACTCGCTGAGGACGCGCTCGTCGTGAAGCGGCACAAGGTCGCCCTGGAGCACCAGACGCAGCACCTGGGCCGGCGGGGCATGCGGCGAGAGCATCGCGGACACCAGCACGTTGGTGTCGACGACCACCCTCATACGGAACCGCGGCGGGCTCTTCGCGCCTCTCCAACCTCCTGGTTGATCACGTCCGCCGACATGCTCCCGAGCCCGCGCTTCTCCGCGCTTCTCTGCATGCGGGCCACCGCACGTAGCGCGCGCAACCGGCGGAGGAGCTCGATGGTATCCTGGACCTCCTCCTCCTCGACACCTACGGCGATCGCGAAGGGCTTGCCGCCCACCGTGAGGACCACGTCCTCGCGCTCCACGGCCTCGCGGAACTCCGAGGGGTGGTTGCGCACGTCTCTCCAGGTCACGAACTTTATGGGGTCCTCCTGTAGCAGATCACGCTACAAAGTCGCTACGTGCTCATCCGACTGCAATAGCGGTGGCGTGGGGGGGCACCTACTTCCTCAGTTGACGTGTGGCCCGTTTGGGCTACATTTTGCGGGAGACCAGTGAATGAGGAGGTGCGAGATGGGCAAGACGGCTACCGCGCGTGCGCGAATCGAACCGGAAATCAAGGAAGAGGCGGAGAGGATCCTCGGCGAGTGCGGGCTCACCGCATCGGATGCAATCGGTATGTTCTACCGCCACGTGATCCTTCGTCACGGCCTACCGTTCCCTGTGCAGAACTTCAATCACGAGACTCGAACGGTCCTTCGGAAGAGCGAGCGGGGTGTGGAAGTGACTCGTTTCGACTCGGCTGAAGCGCTGTTTGCGGATCTCGGGATTTGACGAGCTCCGCAGATTCGCCGCTGCAGCCGGCTCGAACCAACGCCTTCAAGAAGGATCTGGGGCGCTGCAAGAAGCGTGGCTACGACATGGACATCGCTCGCGTGGTCATGGGCCGCCTCATCCATCGTGAGACGCTGGATCCCGTGTTCAACGACCACCCACCCCAAGGTGAGTGGCGCGGCCACCGGGAATGCCATCTCGCGCCCGACTGGCTGCTGATCTACAGGACCGATCAAGACGTCATCACGTTTGAGCGGACGGGCACGCACTCCGATTTCTTCGACGAATAGGGTAGCCGACACTCAAGCCACCGCCCTCGCCCTGCTTTGCGTGGGCCGCCGCAACTCGATCTTCCCCTCCCCGTCCATGATTTTGACTTCCAGCCAGCGCTGGAGGTGGTGCGCGAGCCGAGCGGGGTGGCGCCGGGGAATCGATCCGGGCACGATGAGGACCCCGCAGTGCGGGGCGTGCTCCTCGAAGAAGCGACGGGTCAGCCAGGGCGTGGGAACCGGCTCTATCGCACTGTTCCTTCCGCCCGCCGCGCGCGGCGACGGGGGGACTTCGGCGGCATCTCCTGGATCAGCACCTGGGTGTCGATATCGAGCCCCTTGGACAGGCGCCGGATCATGGGAAGGGTCAGCGAGCGCTTGCCCGACAGGATCTCGGAGACCCGGCCTCTCGACCCGATCATGGGCTCGAGGTCCCGGGCACGGAGGTTCTTCTGCTCCATGCGGATGCGGATCGCCTCGATGGGGTTCGGGGCGTCCACCGGCCAGTGGCGTGCCTCGTAGGCGTCCACGAGCGTCACCAGGACGTCAAGGCGGTCTCCGTCGGGCGTTCCGGGGAGAGCGTCCATGAGCCCTTCGATCTCGGCAAGGACGGCCTCATAGTCCTGCTCGTTGTGGAGGGGCCGAACCGTGATCTCCATCAGATGCTCTCCGCGTCGATGCTGTCGTATTCCTCGTGCGTCCCGACGAACCTGATGTACACCACGCGATACGCGTAGTTGACATGAACCACGACCCGGAAGCGGTTGCCACCCACGTTGAAGACCACGCGACGGCCCTTGAGGATGCCGGCATCGGCATACGTGGTCCGTACGTCAGCGGGCGTGGCCCAATCGGCGCGGGCTACCGTGCTGTACCACACCCCGAGGGGCGTTCTCGCCTCCGGACCCCGGGAGTGCTCGTCACAGAATCGGCGAATCGTGCCTCTGGCGATGATCCTCACCGAAGAACCTACTTTGCTCCCATGGTGGGAGCAACCCTGGGAAGTCCCTGTAGCCCTCTTGTGGAACTCTTGCTTCCAGGGGGTGGCCCGAGAATGCCTCGCTGGGACGGGCCAGGTACGCCGTTGCCTACCGGGTCGACTTCGGGTGACCGGGCGAGGCGCCAGTCATCCAGACCGTTCGAGTCTCGTCATCGATGCAATACCAGATCCGTCCACCTGCGGTTACTTCGTGCTGCCACTGCTCCAACTCCCGCCCGTTCACATACCGGGTGCCCAGGTTCCCCCTCAGCGCGTGTTGGCGAGAATCGCGCTGTCGCGGATCCTTCGTGATTCGTTCCCACGCCACTCGAGCACTGGCGGCGGCGACGGCGCAGATATACTCCCAGCCCTTCGCGGCGTCGCTGGTCGCGAACCGGAAATCCCAGCCGGCGGCGGCTGGCGGTGGGGCCACGCGATCCCTGCGCTTTGGCACCGCAGCTCAGCTCGCCGGAACGCTCACCGGCATCCCGTCGGCGACGACGGACTTTCGCAGTCGCCGGGCAAGCCTGGGGTCCGCGTGGATCTCGGCTGTTGCCCGCCATTCGTGGAACATCTGAGCGAGCGCGGCGAAGTTGTCGACATCGGCCGAGGCAGCCAGCGTCCGCGTCAGATCACGCACGAACTCGGCGCGGTCGCTCTTGGGCAGAAATGAAGTCCAAGGGAACGCCTCTTCGACCGCCTCGCCCAGCGCGTCCGGACTCTGCACGGCGAGGCTTCGCAACAGTCGGACCACCGCGCCAAACGCGTCACCACGGGTCTCCGCTCGGTCCTCCTGGCTCAGCCTGAGGGCCGGCGCATTCCGGCGTCGGAGCACCACGTCATGCTGCTCGGTCTCGCCCACGACTTCCTTGGGGTGGCGGAGAAGCTCAGAGAATTGTCGCTCGATGACTCGCATGAAGTAATGATATCTGAAGTAGTTCAGAAGTCCATGCCGATGCTTCGGGGCGGTTTCGCCACCCACGTCCGCTCTCGCCGCCGGCGACTCTCCGGCTTCAGGCCTTCGAAGACCTGGTCGCCGGGGATCAGCTCGCCCCGCCTGGCTTGGTCGAGCCCGGTCGCGACCGCACCGCGGAGCTCCAGGGAGATCTTCATGGTTGAGGGCTCCAGGGTGAAGGGCGGATGCCGCGTCACTCACGCCTACGCTCAGCTCCGGAACAGTTCCTCCAGGAAGATCTCGAAGCGATGCTCGGAGACGCGCCACTCCAGCACGTCGCGCACCATCGCCGGTTCCGTGTCGCCGGCTCTCCACACCTCCACGGTGCGCTCGTCGGCGTCGAGGACCCACAACTCAGCGATTCCGTTCTCCAGATAGTGCTTCCTCTTCAGGTTGCGATCATAGGAACGGCTGGACGGGGAGAGGATCTCGGCCACCAGGTCGGGCGGTCCCTCGACGCCACCCTCGGGATCGACGATGCCAAGGCGATCCGCCCGGACGAAGATCACGTCGGGCTCCACGACGAGCTCGTCGTGAAGGTGGACCGTGATGGGTCCGGGGAAGACCTTGCCCAGGTGGTGTAGCCGTGCATGGCCCCGCAGTGTCTCTACCAGATTCGCCACCACCTCCTGATGCCGCGAGCGGGGAGCGGCTGTCACGAATAGCTTCCCGTCGACGATCTCGTAGCGGCACGAGGTGTCCTCGGGCGTCGAGAGGTAGTCCGCCCAGGTGTAGCGGACGGTCGAGGGGCGTGGCACCGGGTTCCTCCTGGCGAAGGGGGTCGACAACAGATCTTACCGGATTCCGGCGGGCGGTGGGAAGGGGTAATCGAATGAGTCATGCCCCCGAAGCTAGCCGGGCGTTCGGGCGGGGGAATGCGCGAACGGGACGTCCCCGGGCCGGGGATCGGGACTGCGCGGTCACTTCGGCGCCGCCTCCGCTCCGGAACGCCTCGGGCGACCGCCCTTTCGCCCGTTGGCCCGGGCGGCTCGCGTCTTTGCGTCGCTTCGGGCCCTACCCATGATCCGCGGTGCCCATTCCCGGAGGTTGAGCGCCTCTTCCATGAGGCCGGTCAGGGAGGCGTGAACGTCGAGGTCGTGCCAGTGGAGCCCATCACCGCTCGGCGAGATGCCCACGTTCGAGAGCTGGTGGGTGCTCGCGTCCTCGAGGCCACGGACGTGTTCGGGGGCGAACCCGAAGGCGTACCCGTTGCGGAGCCGCACGAAGACGAGGGCCTGCTCCGCATCGTAGGTGGCGGCATGTGCCCGCGGCTCGACACGATCTGCCTCGCGGGCTTCGCGGATTGCGCGCCGGTTCTCGTCAACGAATTCGTCGTTGCGGTCGTGGGTCTGTCTGGCCATGAAGCCGCCTCCATTCCGCGAGGAAATGCTGCTGATGGTGCTGGACGATCCGGACTGCCTCGCGAGCGTCGATCCGTTTCATGTGGTGATTCTGCCACAGCGCCGGGGGCGTGTTGCCTTCTCCAAGGAGAACAAGGACCTCACCACCTTCCGCGCATTCGACGTGTACGTGCGGTGGTTCGTGCTCTCTGGGCGGGCAGTACAGGTATACCTTGAAGTCACTGTCGTCGTAGAGTCTTACCATGCCGATTCTATAACCGAGCGTTAGGTTCTGCAATCCCCTCGACAGGTCTGGAAAGGCCGTCGCGGAAGACCGCACCGCAAGACCGAAGGGGCCACAACCCATACTTCAGGTAGAAGCCGCGCACCTTGTCGTCCTTCGCCTGGACCTCGACCGCGACGACACCGAGCTCGTCGGCGATCCGGACGATCCTCGCCAGCGCGTCGAAGAGAAGGGCCTCGCCCAGGCCTTGTCCCTGGACGGACCGACAGGTCGCGAGGCGTGCCAGGAGGGCAACGGGGATCGGCTACCGAGGAAGGCGCTTCCTGAGGTGTTCCGGGACATCGGTGAAGCTCACGCTTCCCGCGCAGATCGTATAGAAGCCGACGACCCGCCGCTCGCCCTCGAATACGGCCACGAAGGTTCGACCGACTCCACGTGCCTCATCCTGGCGCGCATACCGGCGCAGGTAATCGCTCAGCACCGCCTCACCGCAATCGAATGCCTCACGGTCATGAGCCGCAGAGAGCGGCTCGATGGCGAACGGCACGGGGCGCTACTCGGATCTGGTAATCAGGTCTCGGTGGCGGTGTGCGGCGCGGCGGAGTGCGTGCGTGGGCGCGGGAGGGGTGTCGAGGAGCTCCAGAAACCGGTCCCGGTCGGAGGCCGCGAGCACCACGGTTTCGTGTTCACGCACGACCCGGCGCGCCTCACGCACGAGCGTGGAAACCGCGAAGCCGGTCAGGGACTCGCCGCAGTATGCCGCCGCCTTCTCGACGAGGGCCTTGTGATCACGCTCGAGACGGAAGTCCATGCGATCCTCGGTTCTCCTGCCCTTCACGCTGCTGCGGCCCATTCGCGTTCTCCTGTACGGCATATCTCTGTATAACAGAGCGCGTGGCGGACTCCACATCAACCGGCCATCGTCAGGCCTCTTGGCGTCCAGGAGTACCGCGACCGCGTAAGCAGCATGCGAGGCAAGCCTCGATGGATGGAGCCCTAAGCCCCCATGTTACGCCAGATCGGTCAGGTCGGCAGTCACCGTGCGGGCGCCTCCGGCACCATCAGGTTTGGGCTCGAGCACGATCCTGACCCCGTAACCCAACGCTGCGGCGACACGAACGACCGTCGCGACCTCCACGTTGATGCTGGCTTCGATCTGCTGAATGCGTGTGTGGCTCAGACCCGAAGCATTCCCGGCCCCGCGAAGGGAAGACCCCGTTTCGGCACGGACCGCGGCCAGGGCCTCACCGACCGAGCGCCTGACCAGGGCGTCCCGGATCGAGTGCGGAGCGTACCCGTCTCCGTTCACCGGAACCCCTCCGGCGACGGTTTCCTCCTCCCCCGCTTCATCGAGGAGGCGCATCAACTCGTCGTCCGGGAGCCTGGTGAGGCCGAGGGCCTCCCGGACCTGCCACTTCGTCTTCCCCATTGTCATGCTCCGGCCGCCAGCACTGGTACCCCCCTCTTGTAGGCTGCCACCACACGGAGCACCACTTTCAGCTTCTCCGGGTCGGGCGCTTTCCCGTCCTTCACCTCGCAGTTTACGATCGCGGCTTCATCGTGCTCGGTGATGAATAGGTACACACGGCTTCCACCCTTCACACCGCTTCGCGCACGAGCCTTCAGTTCCCTGATCGGCGTGCCCTTCATGGTCCGCAGAAAGCGACTGGTTCTCCCATGTTCATGGAGGTCCGACAGCATCGCGATCATCGTGGATACGGCCTCGGTGTTGCCTGCCCTGTTCAACGCTGCCATCTCTTCAATGATGGGGGAACGTCCGCGTCCAGACGGTTGGGCAACCTGGCCAGTAGGAGCTTCATGTAAAGGGTAGGGTTTACGGAGAGGCAGTCAAGGGCCGCGCCTGCAGGGGGCCTTCCGATCGACATAGGCTGGCTTCGCGAGCGGGGCGGTCCCATGCCGCGTTGGGACGGGCTTGCCCCGGCGCAGGCGTTGAATTACGATGTAGTGCAGTGCAACCCAACGA
>CAZJFX010000102.1:0-12167 GCA_964545395.1 uncultured Gemmatimonadaceae bacterium
GCCTACGCTGAGCTTGGGTATGTGTTGTATAGGTTATTATTGCGCGCTCCCTAACGCGTCCGGGTCCTGCTCCCTTTCAGGAGGGACGCCAGGTGCCGCCCCGTGTACGACGCCGGGTGGGCAGCCACCTGCTCGGGCGTTCCCTCCACGACGATACGTCCGCCGGCCGCTCCGCCTTCCGGGCCCAGGTCCACGACCCAGTCGGCAGTCTTGACCACGTGCAGGTTGTGCTCGATCACGACCACCGTGTTGCCCCGGTCCACCAGGCGGTGCAGAACCTCCAGGAGAACGCGCACGTCCTCGAAGTGGAGGCCGGTGGTGGGCTCGTCCAGGATGTACAGCGTGTTCCCCGTGCTCTTCTTGGAGAGCTCGGCGGACAGCTTCACCCGTTGCGCCTCGCCCCCGGAGAGCGTGGTGGCCGACTGGCCGACGTGGATGTAGCCGAGCCCCACGTCGGACAGCGTCTCCAGCTTCGCCTTGATGCGGGGCTGGGCGTCGAAGAAGCCCAGCGCCTCGTCCACGGTCATGTCCAGGACGTCGGCGATGTTCTTGCCCTTGAAATAGACGTCCAGTGTCTCCCGGTTGTAGCGCCGCCCGCGGCATACGTCGCAGGGGACATAGACGTCGGGGAGGAAGTGCATCTCGATCTTCACGAGACCGTCACCGGAGCACGCCTCGCACCGGCCGCCCTTCACGTTGAACGAGAAGCGGCCGGGGCCGTACCCCCGCATCTGCGACTCGGGGAGGTTGGCGAAGAGATCCCGGATGGGCGTGAACAGGCCGGTGTAGGTGGCCGGGTTGGAACGGGGCGTGCGTCCGATGGGGGACTGGTCCACGTCGATGACCTTGTCCACCAGCTCCACCCCGTCGATGCCGTCGTGCCGCTCCGGGACCAGCTTGCTCCGGAAGTAGTGCCGGGCCAGGGCGTGGTAGAGGGTCTCGTTCACCAGGGTGGACTTACCCGAGCCGCTCACCCCGGTGACGGCGACGAAGGTGCCCAGCGGGAAGCGGACGTCGAGCCTTTGCAGGTTGTGCCCGGCGGCGCCCCGGACCACCAGCGCCCGCCTCGGGTCCGCCTTCCTGCGCTCCGCCGGGACGGGGATCTCCCGCTCGCCTCGCAGGTAGGCGCCGGTGAGGGAGCGCCGGCTTCCGAGGACCGCGTCCAGGGTGCCCGCCACCACCACCTCGCCTCCGTGCCGCCCGGCGCCCGGGCCCAGATCCACCACGTAGTCGGCGGCTCGGATGGTGTCCTCGTCGTGCTCCACCACGATGACCGTGTTCCCCAGGTCCCGGAGCCGCTTGAGCGTCTCCAGGAGGCGGCCGTTGTCCCTCTGGTGCAGGCCGATGGACGGCTCGTCGAGGATGTAGAGGACGCCCACCAGGCGGCTCCCGATCTGGGTCGCCAACCGGATGCGCTGGGCCTCGCCACCCGAGAGCGAGCCCGCCGAGCGCCCCAGCGTCAGGTAGTCGAGCCCCACGTCCTGGAGGAAGCGGAGCCGCTCCAGCACCTCCTTGAGGATCGGGCCGGCGATTTCCGCGGGGAGCGCGCCCGCCTTGCGGCCGCCCACCGGGAGCGACCGGAGGAACGCCGCCAGCTCGCCGATGGGGAGGTCCACCACGTCGCCCAGGGACCTGCCGCCCACGGTGACCGCCAGGGACTCGGGCTTCAGGCGGCTCCCGTTGCACGCGGCGCACGGGAGGGTGGACATGTACTCCTCGAGCTGCACGCGCACCGCCTCGGACTGGGTCTCGGCGTAGCGGCGGGCCACGTTCCCCACCACCCCCTCCCATCGGTCCTCGTAGTGCCCCTTGAACTTCCCCGATCCCGACGCGTACGGGAAGCGGATCTTCATGCTCCCCGACCCGTACAGGATGGCGTGGCGCACCTCCTCGGCGAGCTTCGCCCACGGCGTGTTCGGGTCGAACTCGTAGGCCTCCGCGAGGCCCATGAGCACCGATTTCCGCAGGTGCCCCGACGGCTCGCCCCACGGCAGGATCACACCCTCCAGGATGGAGATGCTCCCGTCGGCCACCATCAGGTCGGCGTTGACCTCCTTGCGCGTGCCCAGGCCGCCGCACACCCCGCATGCGCCGTACGGTGAGTTGAAGGAGAACTGGCGGGGCTCCAGCTCGGCCAGGCTCGTGCCACACTCGGTGCACGCGTAGTGTTCGCTGAACAAGTGGGACACCGGCTCGCCCTTGCCCGGGTGCTCGACCACTTCCACGACCCCGCCGGAGGTGCGCAGCGCAGTCTCCACCGAGTCGGCGAGGCGCTCCCGGTCCTGCGAGCGGACCACCAGGCGGTCCACCAACACGGCGATGTCGTGGTTCTCGTAACGGGAGAGCTTGGGAGGAGCGGACAGCTCGTGGATCTCGCCGTCCACGCGGACGCGGACGAAGCCTTCCTTGCGGGCCCGCTCGAACAGCTCCCGGAACTCCCCCTTTCGCCCCCGCACCAGGGGCGAGAGCACCTCGATGCGCGTCCCCTCGTCCAGCTCCAGGAGACGGTCCACGATCTGCGTGGCCGACTGACGGAGAACGGGCTTGCCGCACGAGGGGCAGTGGGGCGTGCCCGCCCGCGCCCAGAGCAGGCGCAGGTAGTCGTAGATCTCGGTCACCGTCCCCACCGTGGAGCGGGGGTTCCGGCTCACCGTCTTCTGCTCGATGGATATGGCCGGGGACAGCCCCTCGATGGTGTCCACGTCGGGCTTCTCCATCAGCCCGAGAAACTGGCGGGCGTACGCCGACAACGACTCGACATAGCGCCGCTGCCCCTCGGCGTAGATGGTGTCGAAGGCCAGCGAGGACTTGCCCGACCCGGATAGCCCGGTGATGACCACCAGGGCCTCCCGGGGAAGCTCCACGTCCACGTTCTTGAGGTTGTGCTCCCGGGCGCCCCGGACGATCAGCTTCTCTTGGGACATAGAACCGTAGTGTATCCATGGCGGGGGGCGCGTTCAATCGGCAGGGGGTGGCCCACGTAGGAGGGGCCCCACACCGGCGTCAGGGAATCCCCTACACCCGCACGGACAGCCGCGGCCTAGGTTACGGATGCGGTGGCCCCTCCGGCCGCCCACCGCTCCATACCCGCGTCCCCGGCATCCGAGGGACGGATAAGGAGAGACCGATGCTCCAGTCGCTCCTCGTGCCTCTGGACGGCTCGGAGTTCTCCGAGCTCGCCCTCCCTCTCGCCCAGGCCCTCGCGAAGGCCACCGGGGCCTCGCTGCACCTGGCCCACGTCCACGTGCCCCATCCTCCCGACCACTTCCTGTCCAACACCCAGTTCCATTACGAGGGGCTGGACATGGAGGAGTACGAGGCCCACCACCGCAGCCAGGAACAGGCCTACCTGGATGAGGTGGAGGCCAGGGTCTCCAAGGACACCCCGGTGGACACGGCGCTCCTGGAGGGGCATGTGGCGGAAGAGGTGGCCCGGCACGCCGAGGGGGTGAAGGCGGACCTGGTGCTCATCACCACCCACGGCCACACCGGCGTGAGCCGCATGTGGCTGGGGAGCGTGGCGGACGCCCTCATTCGCACCACCTGCTTTCCGCTTCTGGTCGTCCACCCAGCCGTGGGGAGCCACGTGCCCGCCGAGGTCCGGTCCTTCCGCCACATCATGGTCCCGCTGGACGGCTCGGAGCTCTCTGCGACCATCCTGGGCCCGGCGTCGGAGCTGGCCAACGCGACGGGCGCCAAGCTCACCCTCGTGCACGTGGTGAGATCCTCCGCGGTGCTGGGCACCAGGATCTTCCCGGTGCTCCCCGACGACATCGCGCCGGCCATGGAGAAGGCGGGGGAGTACCTGGAGGGCAAGGCCGCCGAGCTGCGTGCGATGGGCCTGACCGTGGACACCCACGTGGAGGAGCACGAGGCGCCGGGCCGGGCCATCGCCGCCATCGCGGACAAGCTCGACGCCGACCTCATCGCCCTGGCCACCCACGGGTACGGCGGCCTGAAGCGCGCCCTGCTGGGAAGCGTCGCGGACAAGGTGCTGCGGAGCAGCCCCCTCCCCCTCCTGGTGCGGCGGCCCGAGGAATAGGGGCTGCGGCGGGGGCCGCCATCCCGCGCGCCGCGCCGGACCTCAGACGCGGATCTCGCGGAGCCGCGCGATGCGGTCCTCGGTCTCCGGGTGGGTGCGGAAGAGGCCGATGAGAGCCCGCTTCGACCCGGCCAGGGGGTTGATGATGGCCAGCTGGGCAGCAGCGGGGTTCACGTCCATGGGGATGCGCTGGGCATACGCCTCGATGTGCTGCAGCGCGCTGGCGAGGCCGTTGGGATCCCGGGTGATCCGGGCCGCGGTGGCGTCCGCCTGGTACTCGTTCTGCCGGCTGATGGCCATCTGCACGATCATGGCCGCCAGGGGCGCCACGATGACCATGACCAGGAGGGCCAGGGGGTTGCTGTCCCGGTTGCCCCGGCCTCCGAACCCCCCCAGGATGAGCCCCCAGCGGGCGATGCTCGCGAGCATGGCCACGGCGCCGGCCATGGTGGCGGCGAGGGTTCCGACAAGCATGTGCCGGTGCTTGATGTGGGCGAGCTCGTGCGCGATGACCCCCTCCAACTCCCGGGGTGGGAGGAGACGGAGGATCCCCGCCGTCATGCACACCACCGCGTGCCCCGGGTTGCGCCCGGTGGCGAACGCGTTGGGCTGCTCCGAGGCGGCGATGGCCACCACGGGCATGGGGAGCCCGGCCTGCTGCCGCAGGCGGTCCACCATCCTGTAGAGTTCGGGCGCGTCGGCGGGGCCGATGGTCCGGGCCTTGTACATGGCCAGGACCGCGCGGTCGCTGAACCAGTACATCCCGAAGTTCATGACGGCGGCCATGACGAACGCGAGCACGGCGCCGCCGGATCCCCCGAAATAGCTGCCGATGCCCACCACGATGAGGGTGAGCGCCGTCATCATCCCGAAGACCTTCAGCGTCTGCATGGATCCTGTTCTCCTTGAAGGGGTCGGCCCGGCCCCCGGGGACCGGGTCGCATCAGGTACCCCGGACGGGTTCCCGCAGTTTCCGGGGGCGCGGGGCGCACGGGGTTCCCGGTTCGGGCCCGCCCGCTAGTACCCCCACTCCCGGAACACGAAGACGCCCACCACCTGGGACGCCTGGATCCCCAGGTCGCCGAAGCCCCCCACCCGGCTCCGGAGGAAGCGGTCCTCCCAGAAGGCCTGGAAGTTGTAGTTGTCGGTGAGGGCCACCTCGAGCCGCGCGCCCCCGAAGAAGCTCTGGCCGCTGGTCTGTCCCGTCAGGGGCCGGAAGATGAGCACGAAGAAGACCCGCTCACCCAGGTACTGGCCCACCTCGATCTGGGTCCCGGCCAGCGAGCCGCCCAGGCTCCCCGATACGACCCCGAAGTCCCCGGCCTGGGAGATGGACAGGTAGTCGAGGCCGATCTGCTGGGAGAGCACGGAACCCAGCCGCGCCGCCAGCGTCCCCGAGAGGTAGCTCACGCCGGCCTCGCCGGCGGCCCCCACGAAGGAGCCTGCGGGGCCGGAGAGCCACGCCTCCTGACCGGTGGCGAGCTCGTAGCTGGGGCGCCCGAAGATCAGGTAGCTGACCAGATCCGACTGGGCGACGCCCTGCTCCTCGCTGGAGAGCGTAATCCTGGGCTGCGTGAGGTTGCCTTGCACCGAGGCGTTCACGACGAACGGCGCTCCCTCCACCCGCCGGATGCGGCTGACCGCCTGGATGTCCAGCGTGGGGTTGATCCCCGGGGTGCCGACGAAGCCCACCGTCCCGCCCTGCACGTCGAAGCGCCGCCCGAGCACGGTGTAGGAGCCGCGGAGCGCCTGGAGCTCGCCCACCATGACGATGTCCCGGCTGAGGCGGTCGTAGCGCACCAGCAGGTCGCCACCGATCTCCACGTTCATGTCCTCGGAGCGGAGCCAGGTGTCCCGCGGCACCGAGAGGTCCACGTCCACGCGGAGGTTCTGCATGAACGGGTTCCGGATCCCCGCCAGCAGGGGCCGGGTGGAAAGGGCGGTGGTGTCCACCACCTCGAAGATGCGGGGGTCGGTGAGGTCCACGACATCGGCGGTGCGGACGAACTCCTCCAGGAAGAGCGTCCCCTGGTCCACCGAGAGCGCGCCCTCCACGCGGGGCGCGCGGTACGAGCCCAGCAGGCGCACCTCCCCGGAAATGAGCCCCACCACGTCGCGCCGGCCCACGGCCTCGAAGCCGCGTAAGCCGATGGTGAGGTCCAGGCGGGGGTCGTTCAGGGGCTCGAGCACGACCTTCCCCCGCACCCTGGCGGTTCCCTCGGCGCGGCCGTCCACCTCCACGTCCACCGTGCGGTCGGGGTTCAGGGTCAGAGTCCCGGTCACGCCCGAGTGACGCACCCCCAGCGCCTCGATGGACCACCCTGCGCCCTCCAGGCTGAGCACCCCGGTGGGCTCCGGGCGATCCAGGACCCCACGGATGCGGAAGTCGCCGGACACCGAGCCCTGCACGCCCTCCAGGAAGTCGAGGTAGCGCAGTGCGACCGACGCCCGCAGGCTATCGGCACGGACGCGGACGTCCATGGGACGGGCGACGATCCGCCGCCCCTCGGGCCGCAGAGCCAGGTCCACCGGCACCGTCCCCTCGGCCCGGAGGACGTTCCGGGACCCGTCGGTGGCGGTGAGCTGCACGCGGGCTTCCCTGTCCGCGTATCCCAGCTCCCCGTGGAGCGCCGTCAGGGCGAGGTCCCCGTAGCGGGGCTCGGCCACGTCGAAGGCGCCCTCGATGGCGGGGGACCCGGCCGGCCCCGTCACCCGGAGCGAGAGGTCCAGCAGCCCGCCCATGGAGAGGTTCTCGCGCTGGGCCAGGCGGGCCAGATGGTCCAGGCGGACGCCCTCCGCCGTGACGCGGAGATCGGAGATCCCTTCCCAGGCCAGCGTCCCCTCCGCCCGCAGGCTCATCGCATCGCCCTCTTCCCGGCCCTCTCCCGCCACCTGACCCATCTCCACATCGGCGAAGGTCACCGACGCCGAGTCCCATCGGACCTGGCCTGGGCGGACGAGCTGCCACTCGCGGGCGTCCAGCAGCAGGGTCGCCTGCTCCACCCTCACCTCGCCTCCGCCCAGGGAATCCAACGAGAAGGACCCCTTCAGGGTGTAGCGCTCGCCGTCGGCCGGCTCGCTGCTCACCGTCCCTTCTCCCGCCCGCCCCTGCAGGCGCACGTCGGCCTGCACGTCCCCGAGACTCCGGCCGTAGGCCTTCACGCCGCTGGCCTCGAGGCGCAGCGCCACGCTGCGCTCCGGCCCGGTCACGTCACGGGCCTCCACGTGGACGTCGGCGGAGCCCACCCGGTCCCCCCCGTAGACGCCGTCCCGCACGCGCAGGCTCCCCTCCAACTCGAGGGTGGCGAGGCTTCCGCTGAACGTCACCTCGCCCTCCATCGTCCCTGACACCGCCACGTCCTCCAGAAGGGGGAAGGTGTCGGCGTCCACGCCCTGGAGGCGGAGGAGCTCCCGTTCGAGCACCGAGAGGGTGTCTCGGGCGGTGACCGCTTCTCCCATGAACAGGGGGCGGAGGCCCGCCAGGTCGTCGGTGCGGAAGGCCACCCTCGCCTCGCCTGCGCTCCCGTGGGCCACGCCGAGCGTCCCCGAGCCGGTCATGTCCAACCCGCCCAGGCGTCCCGCGAGGGTGTCCAGCGTCAGCACGCCCCCCGCGATCCGCACCCGGGCGGCCAGCGTGTCCACGAGGAGCCCCCCCACCCTGGACCCCCGGGCGTCCAGGAACCCGGAGCCCTCCATGGACTCGGGCCGCACGCCGCGCCCCTCCAGCTCCAGCCTACCCGTCCACAAGGAGGGGTGGGGGAGCCCCGCCACGAGGCCGGAGAGCGCCAGCCCATGGGCGTCGGCCTCCAGACGATACGGGCCCGAGGGGTTCGCCAGGTCCATCCGGCCGTCAACCGAGACCGTCCCCTCCGAGGTCGCCAACTGGCCGGTGACGCGGAGGTCGGCCAAGGGTCCCACGACCTGCACCGGCCCCGAGACGGCGCCCTCGGCAGAGACCGCCGGCGCGAGCTGGTGGAGCAAGCCGAAGGAGAGGGGGGCGAGCTCGCCGTGCACGTCCAGGACCCAACTCTCGCCCCGGCCGCGTCGAGCCGAGCCCGAGAGCACCACGTGGGACGCGCCCTCGTCGCTCCCGTGTCCCAGGTCGGCCACGAAGCGGATCCCGTCGGCCAGCCGACCGGAGGCATCCACCTCCGCGCGCGCCGGGCCCTCCAGGAGCAGCGCGGGACGCCACGCCCGCACGAGCTCGAGGTTCAGCGGGTCCAGCACCACCCGCAGGTTGGTGGCGCCCGGGTCGTCGCCCAGGTGCACGGTCCCGCTCACGTCGGCCGTGGTGGGCCCACCGCCCATCCCCTTGGGCACCAGCGTCACACGGCCGAGGGCGTCCAGCGCCTCCGGGGATCCGCTCATGCGCAGCGAGCCGCTGAGCCACCCGGCGAAGGGGAGGTCGGCTTCGAGCCAGGGGTCCAGGAGGGCCAGATCGAGCGGGGCAGCCTGGATATCCAGGTCTTGGAGGAAGGCGCCGTCGTCCACGCCGATGACGCCGTCGAGGGTCAACCGGCTGGACTCGGTCTCCACCCGCACGTCCTGGAGGTCCACCTCCACCCCCTCGAGAACGGTAACGTCCACCCCCCCGTGGAACACCCCCTCCGGCACGCGCTCGTCGAGCCACGCCAGGTCGGACAGCGACGCGGGTCCCTGCGCGCGGAGCTCGATGAAGAAGCCCCACGGCCCCTCGCCCTCCGCCAAGGGGCCCAGCGCGAGCGACCCTTCGAAGTCGGAGGAGGGGAAGCGGAACGAGGCGCCGTGGAGCTCCAGGCCGGCGGGGCCGAACCGCACCGCCCCTTCGGCGTGGGTGACGGTGAGCGGACGGTCCAGGACCCACACGTCCATGGCCAGGTCGGCAAGGTGCCCGGTGAGGAGTTGCCCCCCCGCGCCTCCGAGCCGGACGTCCTCCAGCTCGAGGTTCACGCCCTCCAGGGTGAGCCGGCGGAGCATCCCGGAGCTGTCCGGCGCCTCGACCACGGGAATGCGGGGCGGCGCCTCCCCCTCCAGGGGCGTGAGCACGTCGAGGTGGCCGTCCACCACGCGGATGGACTCCAGGGCGAGCCCCCGGCCCGGGACGGTATCCGCGGTGGCGGGACGCGGAGCGACGAGGCCTTCGACGTTGGCTTTCTCCTCTCCGTGGTACCGGCTGATCTCCACGCGGGGGCCGTACACGGTGACGGCCGCGATCCGGGGCGGCGATCCGAACAGGCCGAACACCGAGTAGCGCACCTCCACCGAGTCGGCCTCCAGGAAGCGCCGCCCCCCCGCCGCGTCGAGCGTCACCCCCACCAGCATCGCCGCGCCGAGCAGGCTGCGGCTGTGGACGGACTCCACCGTAAGGGACCCGGCCAGCGCCCCCTGCACCCGCCCCAGCACGGCGTCCAGCACCAAGCGCTGGCCCGGGCCTGACCTCACCAGCGCGATGCCCGCCACCCCCAGCGCCACGCCCAGGGCGAAGAGCACGAGGAGGAACCTCCTCCCCCACCGCCGGCGGGGGCGGCGCGGCCGCGGGGGCTCGCTCTCGCCCGGCGCGGGCGCTCCGGCGCGGAGGGGGGTCTCCTCCATGGTCAGAAGGCCTGCCCGATGGAGATGTGGATCTGCCAGCGCTGCAGCGACGAGGCACGCGAATCGTCGTAGAGGATCCGGGGTGACAGGGCGGCGAGCGCCCGGGAGACCATCCACGGGATCGGCTCGCCGGCCACGCGGATCCGGTCGTCGGGATCGTCGGTCCCCGCGACGAAGGGCCTCACGCCGTTGGTGACGACCTTGAGGGACTCCCCCCCGGCGAAGCGGTACGCGAAGTCCACGCGCAGCGGGCCGATCGGGCTCAGGTACCGGATCCCGAAGCCCGGTGTGAAGCGCAAGTCGGCGGGGTCCACATCGGTCCCGGTATTCCAGACCTGGCCCACGTCGGTGAACAGGGCGCCCTGGATCGTGGCCGAAAGGGGAATGCGCGCCTCCAGGCTCCCCTCCATCACGGTGGTGCCTCCGGTGGGGCGCGCCTGGAATCCCCGGTCGCCCAGCGGCGAGGCGTCGCACGACAGGTCCATGATGGACTCGGGCGAGCACCCCGCTCCGCCCCGCTCCGACGGGTCCTGCGAGCGGGGCTGGAGCAGGTTCTCCACGTCCGTGGTGAGGACGCGGGGCCCGAGTCGGCTCTGGGGGTAGCCGCGCACCGAGTTGGCGCCGCCGGCGAAGAAGCGCCTCTGCGGATGGACGATGTCCACCTGCGCATCGCCCTCCAGGTCCCCACCGAACGATCCGCCCGACACCCACCCGAGCCGCACCCTACCCGCCAGAATGCTCCCGCCGGGGAGACGGGCGAAGCGGGCCACGTCGCCCTGCATCCGGGTGTAGGTGAACGCCGAGCCCGTGAAGCGGTCCCCGTGCTCCACGTCCGCCAGCAGGGAGTATCCGCGGGACGGATTCAGGACGTTGTTGGTGGCGTTGCGCGTGAGGGTCAGCCCCGCGGGAGCGAGCCAGTTGGCCGCCTGGAGGACGGAGATGTCCTCGGGGGTGCACACGAGAAAGCTGGTGCAGAACAGGATCTCCGCCGCGTCCAGGCGGGACAGCTCGGGCCGGTAGGAGAGGGTGAGGGACGTGCGTGCGCGGACGGCGCGCGTGAGCGCGAAGGAGAGGCCCACCGCCTCGCGCACGAAGACGTCGGGGAGGCTTTGGCGCTCCGCGTAGAGCGAGGCCTGGAAGGCGTTGCGCGTGGAGAAGATCCAGGGCTGGGCGAAGTCCACCGAGGCGATCCAGTTCAGCTTGGTGAACTCGGGGCTCCCGCTCTGATCCCAGCACAAGAGGTCACGGAAGTCCCGGGCCAGGATGTTGGAGACCCGCCCCCGCACCTGCACGCGGCGCGCGCCGCCCAGGAAATTCCTGTGAACCCAGCGGGCGTCCACGTCCAAGCACTCCGACGAACTCCACCCGCCGCCGACGCGCACCCGCCGGAGGTCGCCTTCCTGAACCCGCACCGCCACCGGGATCACCGAGTCGGGCCCGGACTCGAAGTCCGGGGTCACCGACGCGCTGCGGATGAGCTCGAGGCCGAAGAGGCGCGCCTGCGCGTCCTGGAGCTGGCTCGCCCGGTACACGTCCCCGGACTTGAACTGGACGGTGCGCAGCACGGTGGAGACGCTCAGCTCCTCCTGCCCCTCGATGCTCACATGGCCGTATCGGCTCAGGGGGCCGGCAGCCATGTCGAAGGTCACCGCCGCTGCGTAGGGATCGTCCGAGGGGATGCGGAACGAGCGCAGCACCTCGGCGCGGGCATACCCCTGGTTGGTGAGCCGCCTGGTCAGGGTGTCCCGGGTAACGTCCATGGCGATGACGCTCAGGGGGGAGCCCTTCCGCAGGGGGAGGTCTCGGAGGAGGTCGGGTGCCGCCACATCCTCCGTGCCCACGAACTCCACCGAGTCCACCCGCACCGGACGCCCCTCCTCCACGAGGAAGGTCACCGAGACCTTGCCGTCCTGCCGCACGCTGGTCTCGGTGTCGATGTTGGCCTCCCGGTACCCCCGCTGCTGGTACCAGACCTTCAGGCGGATGGGGTCCAGGAGGAAATCCCGGCGCGGAAGCCAGGCCCTCCGGATGGCGAACTCCGCGCCCGCCCAGCAGAAGGGCTGGAAGATCACCGAGCGGCACTCGGTCTGTCGCGTGACGATGGCGCGGGCCAGGGAGTCGGAGGGAAAGGCCTCGTTGCCCCGGAAGCGAACCGCGGTGACCTCGGAGCGCCCGGTCTGGCCGGCCAGGCCCGCCGGCCCGGCCCCCACGACCCACAGCAGGGCGAGCCCGCCCGCAAGGACGACCCGGTGCACCGCCCTGGCGCGTCTCATGCGGCCCCTCCCGGCCCGTGGCCGGACCCCGGCAGAGGCCGCTTCGCCGGCTCCTCCGGGAGCCGGTCCCTGGCCAGGAAGAGACGAGTGACCCAGAAGGCCGCCGCCCCGACACCCAGCGCGAGGGCGCCGGCCAACAGCGCTGCGGCGACGTCGTCGCGCCGCTCCGGGGGGGTGCGGATCCAGCGGGCGCTCACTGGTCCACCTTCCATGTCGAGCGCGGTAGGATGACCGCGTTGTGAAGAGCTTCGGCGTCCGGACGGAGAGAGCCACGGTCGCTT
>CAZJFX010000103.1:0-12009 GCA_964545395.1 uncultured Gemmatimonadaceae bacterium
CGGCGGGGAGCGCCTGGGAGCGCTCGGTGGCCGCGCGGATGGCGTCCGCCCCCTCCCGGAAGAACCCGGGGTCCGCCATGCGGGCGTGCAGCGCGTCCAGCTCCTTCTCCAGGGCCTCGATGCGTCCGGGGAGGGCCTCCCACTCCTTCCGCTCGGCGAAGGAGAGCTTCTTCGGGCGGGCCGGGGCCATGGCGTTCGGGGCCGCCGGCGACGGGGCGTCGGGAGGCCGGCGTCGGGCGTCGCGCTCGACGGAGGGCGTCGTCCTGGACGGCGCCGATGCGGGCCTGGTGCTGTCTGCTCCCCGCGCCTCAGCCGTGCGCCGCCAGTCCGAGTACCCGCCCACGTACTCCTTCACCCTGCCTCCGCCCTCGAAGACGAGCGTCGAGGTGCACACCTCGTCCAGGAACTGGCGGTCGTGGCTCACCGCCAGGACCGTCCCCGGGAACTCCACCAGGCGGGCCTCCAGCAGCTCCAGCGTCTCGGCGTCCAGGTCGTTGGTGGGCTCGTCCAGCACGAGCACGTTGGCCGGGCGCGTGAAGAGGCGCGCCAGGAGAAGGCGGTTGCGCTCACCCCCGGAGAGGGAGCGCACGGGCTGGCCAGCCCGGTCCCGGGAGAAGAGGAAGTCCTGGAGGTAGGAGAGCACGTGGCGGCGCTCGCCGCTCAGGACCACGTGGTCGCTCCCGTGCCCCACGGACTCTGCTACGGTGCGGGCCTCGTCGAGCTGCTCACGGTGCTGGTCGAAGTACGCCACCTTGAGAGAGAGCCCGTGCTTCACTTCGCCGGCCCGGGGTGCCAATCGCCCCAGCAGGATGTTCAGCAGGGTGGTCTTTCCGCACCCGTTGGGACCGATGATCCCCACCTTGTCTCCGCGGAGCACCGTGCCGGAGAAGGCGCGGATGAGGGGGACGCCCTCCCAGGCGAAGTCCACGTGTTCGGCGACGATGACCTTGGCGCCGGAGCGCTCCGCCTCCTGGATGGACATCCGCACCTCGCCCACCCGCTCTCTGCGCTGGGCGCGCTCACGCCGCAGCGCCTCCAGGGCGCGTACGCGTCCCTCGTTGCGGGTGCGGCGGGCCTTGATCCCCTGGCGGACCCACGTCTCCTCGGCGGCCAGCTTCTTGTCGAAGAGCGCCCAATCCCGCTCCTCCGCGGCGAGGAGCTCCTCCTTGCGGCGCAGGTAGGTGGGGTAGTCGCACGCCCAGGAGGTGAGGCGGCCCCGGTCCAGCTCGACGATGCGCGTGGCCAGGCGCTGGAGGAACGCCCGGTCGTGGGTGACGAAGAGGAGGCTCCCCGGGAAGCGCATCAGGAAAGCCTCCAGCCACTCGATGCTTTCCAGGTCCAGGTGGTTGGTGGGCTCGTCCAGGAGGAGGAGGTCGGGCTCGCACGCCAGCGCGCGCCCCAGGAGCGCGCGGCGCTTTTGCCCGCCCGACTGCGCGTCGAAAGGCTGGTGCCCATCCAGTTCCAGCAGCGAGCACAGGCGGCGCACGGTGTGCTCCGGGTCGCGCTGGCTCCGGGCTCCGGCGGCCATCACGTCCGCCACGGTCCCCCCGAGTCCCGGAGGCACCTCCTGCTCGAGGAGCGCCACCCGCGTGCCCGACTCCATCACCCGCGTGCCCCTGTCGGGCTCGAGGGTTCCCGCCAAGATCTTCAGGAGGCTGGATTTCCCCTCGCCGTTGCGCCCCACCAGCCCGACACGCTCTCCCCGTTCCACCTGCAGCGCGACGTCGTCCAGGAGGGGTGGACCGCCGAAGGCGATGGAGAGCGACTGGCAGGAGAGGAGGGCCATGGGCGGGAAAGATCGCGGCACGGTGGAGGCACGGGTAGCGGGCACCCTGCCTCGGTCTCCCGGTCCTTCAGCGCGCCAACTCGGCCTCCACCTCCTGTCCCAGCTCCTTCAGCACCTGGGCGTCCGCCTCCGTGAACGCCCTGGGCTGGTGATCCACGATGCAGAACGAGCCGACGCGGTGCCCCCCCGGACCCTTGAGGGGGTAGCCCGCATAGAAGCGCACCTGGTCTTCGCCGGTGACCAGGGGATTGTCGGCGAAGCGGGCGTCCAGGTAGGCATCTTCCACCACGAAGATCTCATCCTCCAGGATGGCGTGGCCGCAGAACGACACGTCCCTCGGCGTTCCCGTACTGTCCGTCCCATAGTGTGACTTCCACCACTGCCGGTCGGCGTCCACGAGGGAGACCATGCACACCGGCACGCCGAAGTACTCGGCCGCCTTGCGCGTCAGCCGGTCGAAGCCCTCTTCCGGAGGCGTGTCCAGGACCCCCGTCGCGCGAAGGTCCGCCAGGCGATCCGCCTCGTCGGCGGGCGCGCGGGGTCGCATGACCTCTTCGGGCTCGGACCAGCGGTCCTGCCGCCTCAGGACGCTCTTGAGCCTGGCCCGAGCGGAGGTGGCCCGCAGGGGGAGCGCCAGGAAGTCGTCGGCGCCGGCCTCGAGAAGAGGGTCGGCTTCCTCCTCCGAGGCGACGACGGCCAACACCTGAAGGTCCCTCATCCCGAGAACGCCGCGCACGAGGTGGATCAGGCCGGCGACGTCCAGGCCGGAGGAAGGAGGGCCGACGACCAGGAGGTCCGGCTGCTGACTGGCGACCAGCGCGATCGCCATCTGACCGTTGGGAGCGTCGGTGGCCGCGACTCCACCCTCCGCCAGCGTCCCTCGCAGGAACTCCAGCGCAGCGGCGTCCGCCACCGCGAGGACTGCGTTGGCCGGGCGCCTGGGTGGGGTGGGTTCCGGCTCCGCTGCGAGGGCCGGCGCAGCCGCAGGGATGGGAGCCCCGGAATGCGGCACTTCAGCGGCGGGCTCCCGCGTGCGCCGGGCGGTCGTCTCCCTACCTCCGGCTTCGCCCAGGTCGAGATGGGTCTTCACTTCGTCCCAGGTGGTGTGCCCGTTCACCAGATGGCGGAGGATGTCCTCGGTCATGGTGTGCAGGCACCCCAGGGCGAGAGCCTCGTCGCGGAGCTCCTCGGTTCCCGCGCCTGCGGCGATGCGGTCCTTCAGGGCCTCGGGGACCTCCAGGAGCTCGATGAGGGACATCCGTCCCTTGTAGCCTGTGTGGCCGCACTCGGCGCAGCCCACGGCCTGACGGATCGTGGTGGGGAGTCGGCGCCTGCGCAGGGCGGCATCCAGGTCGGCGGAGACCTGGGAGGCCTCGATGGGCCGGGAGCAGGCGGGGCAGACCTTGCGCACCAGGCGCTGGGCCGTGACCCCGTTGAGCCCGCTGGCCAGCTTGAAGCGCTCCACGCCCATGTCCTCGAGCCTCGCCACGGCGGTGACCGCGTCGTTGGTGTGGAGCGTGGACAACACCAGGTGACCCGTGAGTGCTGCCTGGCACGCGATGTCGGCGGTCTCCGCGTCGCGGATCTCGCCCAGCATGATGATGTCGGGATCCTGGCGCAGGACGGAACGGAGCACGGTCGCGAACGTCAGGCCCTGGCGGTCGCTCACCTGCACCTGCCCGACGCCGGGAAGGCGGTACTCCACCGGGTCCTCGACGGTGACGATGTTCACGTCTTCCGCGTTGCGGTGGTTCAGCACGGAATAGAGGGTGGTCGTCTTTCCCGAGCCCGTGGGCCCGGTTACCAGCACGATGCCCTCCTCCTTCTCGATGAGGTGCTCCAGACGCTCCAGGACGTCTCCGTGGAAGCCGAGGTGATCCAGGGGGACATGGGCCGTGCGCTCGTCCAGGATCCGGAAGACGACCTTCTCCCCCATGCGGGTGGGGAGGGTGGAGACCCGCAGCCCGACCTCGGCGCCGTTCACCTTGAGCTTGGCGCGCCCGTCCTGGGGCCGGCGCCGCTCCGCCAGGTCCAGCCCGGCCATGATCTTGATCCTCGACACCAGCGGTCCCGCGCCCACGTAACGGGGCAGGACCATGACTTTGCGCAGGAGGCCGTCGATCCGGTACCGGACCGCCGTGGCCTGCTCGTCGTGCTCGATGTGGATGTCCGAAGCGCCCCGGGTGACGGCGTCGGCGATGATGGCGTTGGCCAAGCGGACCACGGGGGCCTTGACCTCCGCCGCCTCGACCACCGCCGCTTCCTCCTCGTCGGTCCCGACGACCTCGACGTGGCCCTCGAACTCCAGCCGCTCGAGCATGTCGTAGATGACCGCGTCGGGCGTGACCAGCTTGAGGAGGAGCCGCTCCAGGTGGTCGGGGAGGCAGAACACCGGGACCACGTCCCGGCCCGAAGCCCACTCGACCTCCTGCTGAGCCTCGTGGTCCATGGGGTTGGGCATGAGCACGGAGACGGAGCGATTCGCCTGGCTGCTCGGCGCCAGCCCGTGCTTCCGGCAGACCTTCTCCGGCACCAGCGACAGAAGGGATCGGTCGATGCTGTCCAGGTCGGGAGCGGCGAAGGAGATGCGGTACTTGCGGAGGATGGCCTCGCCCAGCTCTTCAAAGGTGCGTAGCCCCTGGTCCACCAGCGCCTGGGAAACGAAACGCCGACCCTGGGCCCTCCACTCGGACAGGAGTTCCTCGGTGAGGCCCGCGGTGTCCTGGACGAGCGGGACGAGCCATTCATCCTCGAATCTGTCGTGGCCGGTAGCGGGCATGGTTCCTCCGTGAATACCGAACACCCGGCGCCCCACGCGGGGCGCATGGATCGAGAAGAAGTGGGAATGGTGAGGGGCTGGGGGGCCACTCCATGAAGGCTAACGCGGTCCCGGGGCCGGGGACAGGATCTTCGCGCGGACGAAATCGCGCAGCCGGGTCAGCTCCGCCGAGGGCCGGAGATGCGTCTCCGGGTCGGGCGCCTCGCGGACCAGCGCGTGGTGAAGGGCGCCTGCACGTCGGTGGGCGTCATCGCCACCGCCGGCGCGACTCATGCGGCCACCCGTCTCGCGATCATCGGTCCCCCTCCGAGTGGCCCTTCGCCCAGGCCGCCACTTCGGCGTGGGTGGCGAACCAGACCTCACCCATGGCCTTCGCCAGCCGGATGAGCTCCTCCACCATCCAGAGCCTGGACCGGTACGCCGTGTGGTGGGGGTGCATGGTGAGCTGGAAGACGCCACCCTCTGCCCACGCGCCCTCCAGCTCGCGGCGGAAGATCTGGAACACCGCCTCCACGGGCATCTGGGGGCGGAGCGCCTGGAAGCGGTGCATCCCGAAGTAGACGGCGTCGTCCCTGATCCACTCCACGGGAAGCTCCACGATCCCTGTGGGCTCACCGTTCTCCAGGAGCTCGTAGCAGTCCACGTCGGCCATGAGGGAAGAGTCGTAGAGGAGCCCCATCTCCCGCTCGATGGAGAGCGTCGAGGGGCTGAAGTCCCAGGAGGGGGTGCGGAGGCCGACGGGCCTCCTCCCCGTGATCCGCTCGAGCGCGTCGGCGGAGCGGAGCATGAGGTCACGCTCCACCTCGTAGGGGAGGACCGAGTTCAGCTCGTGGATCCATCCGTGGATGCCGACCTCGTGTCCCTCGGCGACCACGCTGCGCTGCTCGTCGGGGTGGAGGAGGGCGGAGACCGCTGGAACGAAGAAGGTGGCGCGCACGTCGTGCTTCGCCAGCAGCTCCAGGATCCGGGGCACGCCCTGGCGCGTGCCGTACTCCCCCCAGGCCATCCTGCCGATGGACTTCCCTCCGTCACGCAGCTCGTTGGTCTCGTGATCGGAATCGAAGGAGAGCGCCACTGCGCAGCGGGCGCCTCCCTTCCATGCACGGGGCTTCAGGCGCCGGCCGGCCCGGACCTGAGCGACAAGGGAGCGCCAGCGCTCCTCGGGCCACTGCCAGGGCTGGAGGTCGGCAGAGGGATCGGCTGCGGCGGGGGAGGCAGTGCCGGCAGGGGGGGACGAGGCCGTGTCAGCCATGATTCGCTCCATCCGGGGTGACGCGACGGATGTAGCACGGCGGGAGCGGCGGGGCCAGGTGCGCTCGCGCGCCCCCCAGAGACCCTCGGCATTTCGTCCCGGGGCAGGGAGGGGTAGTATCCAAAGGAAACGGCGGCGGTCTCGTCCTGGGCCGCGCATCCGGTGGTTCGGGCCCCGCACCGGCCGCCGCTCCGACCTCCCGTCTCCAACCCGCCAGGGTACCAGGATGTCGCTCCCACGCCGCCCCTTAGCGAGCGCCCCCTCCGCAGGGCGCTTCGTCCCTCTCGTCGGTTTCTCCGCGCTCCTCCTGCTCGCGGCTTCCGCCTGTACGCCGGGGGATGCCCGCAGGGGTGAGGGCGTCGCCGCGGGAGCCGGAATGACCGCCGCGACCCATGCCGACCTGGTGGCCTTTCACCAGGAGTGGCGGGAGTTCCAGAAGCCCCGCTTCGTGGACGGCGTTCCCGACTACTCCTCCGCGGCCATGGCCCGGCAGCACGCCGAGCTGTCTCGTTGGCAGGCCCGCCTGGCCGCCATGGACACCACCGGCTGGTCGGTGGCGGAGCAGATCGACTGGCACCTGGTGAGGGCGGAGATGAACGGGCTGGACTTCGATCACCGGGTGCTCAAGCCCTGGGAGCGCATCCCCGGCTTCTACAGGATGATCCACCCGGCGCAGAGCGACGTTCCGGCGCACGAGGGCCCCTTCCTGGCCGGGTGGATCGACACCTGGATGTACGACTACCCCCTGTCTCCCGACGACGCCGCCGAACTCGCGGAGCGCGTCGGCCGGATCCCGGCCATCCTGGAGCAGGCCCGCTCGAACCTCACCGGCGATGCCCGCGACCTCTGGCTGGGAGGGATCCGGGCCATGCAGGGGCAGGCCCGCGACCTGATGACGCTGGCCGCCGAGGCGAAGGGGGCCGGCGCCGAACTGGAGCGCGGCATCGAGGAGGCCAAGGAGGCCACCGACGCCTTCGTGGCCTGGCTGGAGCAGGAGGCGCCGTCGAAGACAGGGCCCTCGGGGATCGGCGTGGAGAGCTACGACTGGTACCTGAGGAACGTGCACCTCGTCCCCTACACCTGGGAGGAGGTGGTGGGGATCGCCCGCAGGGAGCTGGCGCGCTCCCACGCGGCGTTGAAGCTGGAGGAGGAGCGGAACCGGGATCTTCCCCCTCAAACCCGCATCGCCTCGGCGCAGGAGTATGATCGGCTGCTGAACCAGGCCGTCACCGACTACCTGGACTTCCTGGGCGGCAACGGCCTTCTCACCATGCGGGACTACATGGACCAGGCGCTGCGGGAGCGCATCGGGAGCTTCCAGCCCGTGGATCCGCCCGACGCCGTCCGGGGGTTCTTCAGCGAGGTGAGCTACCGGGATCCCCTCACCATGCGGACCCACGGGCACCACTGGTTCGACCTGGCCATGATGGCCACCGCTCCCCACCCCAGCCCCGTCCGGGCCACGCCGCTGCTGTACAACATCTGGGACAGCCGGGCCGAGGGGGTGGCCACCGGGATGGAGGAGTGGACGATGAACGCCGGGCTCTTCGACGACCGGCCCCGCTCCAGGGAGCTTATCTACATCCTGGTGGCCCAGCGGGCCGCCCGCTCCATCGCCGGGCTCATGATGCACGCCAATCAGTGGCCTCAGGCCGAGGCCTGCGCCTATGCCGCACGCTGGACACCGCGCGGCTGGATGCCCGAGGACTCGGAGACGGTCTGGGGGGAGCAGGACCTCTACCTGGTGCAGCCCTTCTACGGGGCCAGCTACCTCACGGGGAAGCACCAGCTCGAGCAGCTCATGGCCGAGCGGTCCCAGCAGCTCGGCGCCGACTACTCCTTCAAGCGGTTCATGGACGAGATGGAAGCGTCGGGCCTCATCCCCGTCTCCCTCATTCGTTGGGAGATGACGGGCCGGGACGACGAGATCCGGGAGATGACGAGAGAATGACCGAGGAGAAGAAGCACCCCTGCGAAGACTGCCCCTTGAGGCGGAAGGCCGAGGAGAAGCCCCGCTCCCTCCTGGGCATCCTGTGGAGGCTCCACACCAAGATCTGCCCGGGGTGGAAGGCGTACCAGCGCTCGCTGCAGGGAGGATAGGCCTCATTCGCATGGCGCCGGCGAGGGTGCACGGCGGGCACCACGGGTGGCGAGGGTTGGAGGGGCGAGGCCATCCGGCCGGGTGGGGGAAGGACGGGGCAGGCTGCTTGCGATGATGTTGAAATCTGATAATCATATAGTATGACAGATGTCACGATCACCCACCTGGCCCGCAACCTCGCCGACCTGGTGAACCGCGTCGCCTACCGGGGAGAGCGGTTCACGGTGGTCCGCGGCAACCGGCCGGTGGCCGAGCTCATCCCCGCGCCGCGCGGCCGGCGCCTCGGCGAGCTGGGGGCGCTCCTGGCGGAGCTTCCGGGCCTCGGGCCCGCCGAGGCGGAGGCGCTGGGCGCGGACCTGGACGCGGCACGAGTGGAGCTGGGCGGGCCCGGGAGGGACGCGTGGGGATCCTGATCGACGCTTCGGTGCTCATCGAGCACGAGCGGGGGCGCCTCGACCTGGATGCCCACATCGCAGGCCGGGAGGACGGGGAGGTCTTCCTCTCGGTGGTGACCGCGAGCGAGCTTCTTCACGGTGTGCCCCGGGCCAAGGACCACGGCGTACGCGCCAGGAGGGCCGCCTTCGTGGAGGCGATCCTGGACGAGTTCCCGCTCCTGGGCGTGGACGTGCTCACCGCGCGCACCCACGCGCGCCTCTGGGCCGAGTTGGCCGAGCGCCGTGAGCTCATCGGCGCCCACGACCTCTGGCTCGCCGCCACCTGTGTGGGCCGCGGCCTCTCGCTGGCCACCGGGAACGTCAGGGAGTTCGGACGTGTCCCCGGGCTGGTGGTGGAGGATTGGTCGGCTGGGGCGAACGGGGCCTAGCCGCAAGGGTCGCCGTCCTCTGGCTGGCAGCCGGCGAGGCCGCCCCGTTCCCCTCCCTCATCCGTCTCAGCCGTTCGTGCGGACGAACTCCTCCATGAATGAGACGAGCGTCCGGATGTTGTCCACGGTCACCGCGTTGTACATGGAGACCCGGATGCCCCCTACGTCCCGGTATCCCTTTAGCCCGACCATTCCCGCCTTCTTCGACTCGGCGACGAACTTCGCGTCCAGCTCCTCGCTCGGCAGCCGGAACGTGACGTTCATGAGCGACCGATGCTCCTTGACCGTGACGGTGCCGCGGTAGAAGTCGGGGTGCTTGTCGATGCAGCCGTAGAGAAGATGCCCCTTCTCCCGGTTGTTCTTCTCGATGGTCACCAGCCCGCCGATGGACTTGTTGTAGGCGAGCACGTTCCTGAGGATATAAATGCCGAAGCAGGGAGGCGTGTTGTACAGGCTGTTCTTGTCGGCGTGGGTCTTGTACCGGAGGTAGCTCGGGAGGTCCTCGCGGCACTGGGCGAGCAGGTCCTCCCGGATGAGGACGACGGTCAGGCCCGAGGGCCCGAGGTTCTTCTGGGCCCCGGCGTAGATGAAGCCGAAGGGGGCGACGTCGAACTTCCTCGAGAGGAAATCGGAGGACATGTCGGATGCCAGCGGGACGCCTCCGGTCTCCGGGAAGTCGAACCACTGGGTGCCGAAGATTGTGTTGTTGCTCGCGAAGTGGACGTAGGCCGCCCCCGGCGTCAGCTTCAACTCCTCCTGCGACGGCAGCCGCGTGAACTGTTCCGACTCGGTGGAGGCGGCGAGCTTCGCGGCGTCCTTGGCGACGACCTGGGCCTCCTTGTACGCCTTCTTCGCCCAGTTGCCGGTCACGATGAAGTCGGCGACGCGCCCCCCGTGGAGGATGTTCATGGGCAGCATCCCGAACTGGAGGTGCCCACCCCCCTGGAGGAAGATGACCTTGTGGGTGTCGGGAACGTCGAGGAACTCCCGGACCAGGTCGAGGGCCTCGTTGTGGACCGCGTCGTACTCCTTGGCGCGGTGCGAGATCTCCATCACGGACATCCCCGTCCCCTCGAAGTCGAGCAGCTCCTTCTGCGCCCTCTCGAGCGCCGGGAGCGGCAGAGCCGCTGGGCCGGCGTAGAAGTTGATTACTCGGGCCATTTCGTTCTCCTATGTCCGCTGTGAGGCCGGACTCGTTACGTGCGCTGGGAGAGGATCTCCACGACGGTGTCGCCGATCCTCAGCAGGTTCTCCTTGCTCGATGCGCCGATGTGCGGCGTCATGAAGACGTTCGGGGCCGATAGCAGCGGGCAGGACGGGTCCGGAGGATCGGAGTACCAGACGTCGGTGGCGTACGCCCGGACGTGGCCCGACCGGAGCGCCTCGGCGAGGTCCTCCTCGACGATGATCTTGCCCCGCCCGGTGTTCACCAGGATCACGCCCTTCTTCATCTTGGCAAGCGCGTCCTTCCCGATCATCCCCTGGGTTTCGGGAGTCAGCGGCGTATGGAAGCTGATATAGTCGGACTGGGCGAACAGCTCGTCGAGGCTCTTCACGATCCGCGCGATGGGGTGCTCGGCCACGTGCCGGCGGAACCCCAGGACCTTCATCCCGAACGCTGCCGCGCGGCGCGCCACCTCCGTACCGATCAGGCCGACGCCGACGATCCCAAGCGTCTTCCCGAACAACTCCGTCCGCTTCAGCTCCTTCTTGAGCCACTGCCCTTCCTTCATGCTCTGGTGCGCCTCGACCAGCCGATTGGGCACGGCGAGCATCAGGGCCATGGTGAGCTCGGCCACCGCCACCGACGAAGCCTTCGGCGTGTTCATTACCTCGATGCCGCGGGCCTGGCAGACTCCCCGGTCGACGTTATCCAGGCCAACGCCGCCCCGGATGATCAGCTCGAGGTTCGGCGCCCCTTCGAGGAACTCCTTGGTTGCCTTCGTCTTGGATCGGATGAGCAGCACGTCCGCCTCGGCGAGCCTCGCCATGTCGGTGAACACCTCACCGAAGGGAGCCAGGCGCTTCGGCAGGCTCTCGTCGAAGGCATCCGCGATCAGGATCTTCATGGTGCTTCCTCTCTGTCGGATTCAGATCTGGTCCAGAGGGGCTTCACTCGTCCAGGATCCGGACGAGGAGCCCGCTTCGAAGCTTCGGCTCGAACCACGTCGACTTGGGTGGCATCACGGTGCCTGCGTCGGCGACCGCCATGAGCTGGTCGAGCGAGGTCGGATAGAGGGAGAAGGCGACCGCCCACCCCTCCCGGCAGCGCTTTTCGAGTTCACCCATCCCCCGGATCCCGCCGACGAAATCGATGCGCTTGTCGGTCCTCAGGTCGGCGATGCCGAGGACCGGCGAGAGCAGATTCTCCTGGAGTATGGACGCGTCGATGCCGCGAACGGGGTCGGAGGCCGGGTACGTGCCTGCCTTCGCCTCGAGGCGGTGCCACCTCCCCCCGAGGAACATCCCGAAGGTTCTGGGCCTCGGCGGCTTGGGATCGTCCGCCGTTCGGACGTCGAACCGTTCCGACACCCGCGCGAGGAACGCTTCCGTCGAGAGGCCGTTCAGATCCCGCACCACCCGGTTGTAGTCGAGGATCTGGACCTGGTCGTGCGGGAAGACCACCGCCATGAACCACTCGTAGGGGGCGTCGGGCGAACGCTTCGGGCCCGAAGCGCGCATCATCTGGCCGTGCCGAACCGCCGAGGCGGTGCGGTGGTGTCCGTCGGCGACATACAGGCAGGGCACCTCCGCGAAAAGACCGACCAGCGCTCCGGTCTCAGCCGGGTCGTCGACGACCCAGACGGTGTGGCCGATGGCATCGTCGGACACGAAGTCGTACACGGGCCGGCGCTCGCGGATGCGGTCGACCACGGCATCGATCTCCCGACTCGCCCGGTAGGTGAGGAAGACCGGCTCGGCGTTGGCGTTGCACTCGGTGACGTGGCGGGTGCGGTCGTCCTCCTTGTCCTTCCGTGTGATCTCGTGCTTCTTGATGAGATCTCTCTCGTACTCCTCCACGCTGCACGCCCCGACGACGCCGACCTGCGCGTGGTCGCCCATCCGCTGCTGGTAGAGGTAGAGGCACGGCGAGGGATCGCGGACCAACTCGCCCGAGTCGATGAGCCGCCTCAGGTTCTCGACCCCCTTCGCGTAGACGCGATCGTCGTAGAGCGGAACCGAGGGGTCGAGGTCGATCTCCGGCTTGCCGACGTGGCAGCCATTTCGGAACCTGAAGAGTCGCGGGGGCGATAGGGGACGGTAGGAC
>CAZJFX010000104.1:0-11966 GCA_964545395.1 uncultured Gemmatimonadaceae bacterium
CTTCTTGATCTCTCGCTGTCGCTTCTCGAAGCCGTAGTTCACTCGTCTCCCCATGTCACCTCCGGTAGTCGGGAATGATGCCCAAGAGGGTCCGCGTGCATCCGCACGTAGGGCCCTGTGGGTCGAACAACCTCATGAAGATACCGCGATCTTGTGCTGGGCGTGCTTTCCGAAGCGTGAACGGGCCGCGGGCGAGGCCAAAGACCACCTGTGGATGGCGAAGAACCCGCATGCTCACCTGGCGGGGATCCGGCGGGTGAGATTCTTCCACCCAGCCGCGCTCATGCATTCGGGAGAAGGCGGCTCAGGCCGGGCACGGCGTGCGTCCTTGCGCCGAACCGGCCATAGACCGATTCCTTCAAGCAACAAACCCGGCTCAGGACAATGAAGCGCCACGTCGTCATCGTCGACGACGATTCGCGGATACGGACATCGCTAGCGCAGGCGCTCTCCAGCTCCGACACCACGGGCCCCACCACCCGGAAACCGAGGCGTGCCTCAGGCCTCAGCGGTAGCTCACCACCCGGAGCCCCTCCACGCGGCGGAAGCGCTCCACGTCCGCCGTGACGAGAGCGGCGTCGTGTCGAAGGCTCGTGGCGGCGATCCACAGGTCGTTCGCTCCGATGAGCGCACCCTTGGCGCGAAGGTCACGGGTGATCCGCCCATATGCCAGCGCGACGCCCTCGTCCACGTCGAGGAGGCGATGGGTCCGGCGGATCGCAGCCAGCACGGGGTGGTCGGCGTCACCGTATCCCTCCACCAGCTCCCCCAGCGTGATCGCGGAGAGTCCTAGCTCGGCATCCGGTTCGGCCTGGAGGAACCGATGCGCGGGGCCGGCTCCGCCCGACCGTCGCTCCCGCTCCAGGTCCACCAGGAACGACGTGTCCAGTGTCAGGAAGCGGGCCATGGGCTCTCCGGCGGAGCGTCCGAGGCCTGGGCGGCGGTAAGCCGCGCCAGCACGTCCTCCTCCGTCGGGGGGAGCTTCGCGAGAGCGTCCAGGAGTTGCCCTGCTGTGCATGGCGTGGCCTCCCAGACGGCTCGCTTGATCACCCGCGAAAAGGACTCGTCCGGACTCCTGCGGGCGCGCCGGAGTCGCTCGTACGCCTCCAGGTCGATGGAGATGGTCTTGGTCGGCATGAAATATACATGCATGGGTGCATGCATGGTGTCAAGCGTCGGCTCCCGAGACCCCGGCCCGCTCCAACTCGGCCTGCGTGCCCATGCCGACCCACACCAGGGGCGCGATGACGTCGGCGTTGGCGCTCCCGCTGGCCAGCATGGCCCTCAGGTCCTGGTACGACGCCAGCTTCTGGCGGCGCGGGTTCACCTCCCACAGCTCACCCTTCACGCCGTCCCACGTCTGGCCTCCGGGGAAGCGCTCGATGGCCGCCCCAGGGATTCCGTAGAGCTGGAGCTGGTCGAGGACGTACTGGGCCTCCCGGAACGTTCCTCTGTACTCCGCCGCCAGCCGGTCGCGCTCGAAGGGCGTAGCGGCCGCGGTGGTGTTCCACGCCGTCTCCCCCGAGGCCTCCCCGATGATCTCGTCCATGATCACGGGCGGGAGGAAGGTCCACTGGTACCAGGGCGTCTGCTGCGCCGCTGCCCGCGAGAAGGCGAGGACGAGGAAAGCGAGGACGACGGCTGCCGCGCGCTTGGACATGGCTAGGCTCCGGAGGATGCGGGATCGGGGTCCGGGAGCGGGGCCGGTCGACCGCCCCCGGGGTGGAGCGCCGAACGGATCGGATATGGATGCACCCGCCGGAATGGGCGAGGCGGATCCGCCACCCTTGATTCCAAGTGTTGTATAAGTGTACTTATTCAACATGGCCGTAAAGACCATCACCATCGACCTGGATGCCTACGAGGCGTTGAGACGCCGGAAGCGGCAGGGCCAGTCGTTCTCCGACGTGATCAAGGAGCACTTCACGGCGGGAACCACCGCCGATGCGCTCCGACGGGCCGTGCGCACCCTCGACGTGGACCCATCCACGTTGGACGCGGTGGATGCCCTCATCCGCGACCGGGGCTCGGACACGCCCGCGCTCGAGGGCCTGTGACCCACCTCGACACCTCGTTCCTGGTGGACCTCCTCCGAGAGGGGCCCCGGGGCGGCCAGGGCGCGGCCCACGCCCTGCTCGATCGCCTTTCCGACCAGGAGCTCGTGGTCAGCGTCCACGTCGCCTGCGAGCTGTTCGCCGGCGCAGAGCTGTCCGCCGATCCGGCGCGCGAGCGCGAGCGCGTGACCTCGCTCCTGCGCGCCCTTCAGGTCACCTACCCGTCGGATCGGTTCGCCGCGCGGTACGGGAGCGTTCTCGCCGAACTCCGCCGCCGAGGGGAGACCGTCTCGACCACGGATCTGCTCATCGGCACCGCCGCCCTCGTGGATGATGCCCCGCTGGTCACCCGCAACGCCCGTGACTTCGAGCGGCTTCCGGGGCTCCGCGTGGTCACGTACTGACCCCGGGGAGCCCTCTCCTCAGGGCCAGGCCTCACCAGAGGAGCGCGACGCCAGCGGCCCGTGCGATGTCCGGATCCCGGGTGACGAGTGGGAGTCCAAGGTGCGCCGCCGTGGCGGCGATGAGCCGGTCGCCCCGCTCCGGGATGGCGTAGAGCGCGTCGGCACGGAGCGCCACCTCGGCCGTGAGGTCCGCCACGAAGAAGGACCCCGAGCCCATGAGCCCCTGCACCCATGCGTCCGAGCCGCCGTCCAGGCGGATCACGCCTCGGTGGGCCGCCTCCAGGAGCTCCACGAGGGCGATGGCCGGGACCCGGGCGGCCGCCTCGCCGGCCTCCACCCGGTCCAGGAACGCTGCGGCCTTCCGCCCCACCCGCCCCCGGCGGCCCAGCGCGTGCCAAATGAGCGCGTGCGTGTCCACGACCGCCATGGGGGGAACGCCTCTCGACCCCGCCACGTCAGGTCGCCAGCCCCTTCCGCTTCGCATTCGCGGTGCCGGCGGCCGCCGTCTTCACGGCGGCGAGCCCGGCCTCCACCTGTGCGTCGGAGAACCCGCTGGACATGCTCCCGGCCAGACGGAACTCCCCCGCCGAGCGGCGCCTCAGCTCCCGGAGCGAGTCCTCGAGGAAGCGGAGGTGGCTGCGCGTCGTCATTGCGATGTCCTCGTCGAGGTCACGGTGGGCGATGTACTCCACCCGCCCCGGGGAGGCCGCGATCCTGTGGGCCAGCTCGGGAAGCCGGGCCCGCGCTTCGGAGATGCTCATCTGCCTCTTCATGGATCAACTGTACAACTATTTGTACAGTTTGTGCAAGAGCGGCACCGGTGGGGTGCAAGGCACGATGCCGCCGGAGGTGGGCACCGGAATGCCGCGTTGGGCCGGCGCTTGCGGGTGTGGGTGGGCCCCGCTCACTTCCGCTGGCCGCGCGGGCCGCGTCCCCGACGCCCCGGGCGAGCACGGCGCTTTCGGACCGAGGCGAGGAGCGTTCCATGAACGAGATCGGACTGGGCGTGAACGACATCGATACGCCCTTCCTTTGGGTGGATCTGGACACGATGGAGAGCAACATCCGCACGCTGGCCCGCTTCTTCCGCGAAGCGGGCGTGGCGTGGCGGCCCCACATCAAGGGGATCCGGGCCCCCGACGTGGCCCTCCGCCTCGTGGACGCCGGGGCCATCGGCGTGACCTGCGCGACCGTGCTGGAAGCGGAGTACATGGCCGACGCGGGCATCCGGGATCTCCTGATCGCGCACCAGTTGGTCGGCGTCGGCAAGTACCGCCGCGTCGCCGCCCTGCGCAGGCGCGCCGACGTGAAGGTGGCGGTGGATTCGGACGCGACCCTCGCCGAGCTCGGCCGCGCCGCCGTGGTCGCCGGGGTGGAGATCGGTATCCTCCTCGAGGTGGACACGGGCATGCACCGCGCGGGCGTGTCGCCTGGGGCGGCCGCCCTCACCCTGGCCCGGCGCGTGCAGGATACGCTCGGCCTCCGGCTCAGGGGCGTCATGGGCTGGGAAGGCCACACGCCGGGCATCGCGGATCCGGACCGGAAGCGGCTCGAGATCGAGCGATCGGTCGGGCTTCTCGTGGAGACCGCCGGGCTCCTCAGGGAGGCCGGGTTCCCGGTGGACATGGTGAGCTGCGGCGGGAGCGGCACGTTCACCGTGTCGGCGAAGGTCCCCGGCGTCACGGAGATGCAGGCCGGGGCCGCGGTGTTCTCGGACGTGACCTACCGGAAGTGGGGAACCCCGACCCGGCCGGCGATCTTCGTGCGGACCACGGTGACCAGCCGCCCCGCCCCGGAGCGCATCATCTGCGACGCCGGGTTCAAGACGATGCCGACCTGGGCGGAGAACCCCGACGCCCCCGCGCTCACCGGCGTCCGCGAGTTCGGCAGATCGGCCGAGCACGGGGTCGTGCGCCTCTCCGTCCCCGACGACCGGACGAAGGTGGGCGACCTCCTCGACTTCATCCCGGCCTACGGGGACAGCACGGTGTTCCTCCACGACCGGCTCTACGCCGTCCGCGCCGGGCGCGTCGAGCACGTGTGGCCGCTGGTCCGGTCGCACTGAGGCTTCGGCGAGCGCGTACCGCTACGTCTTCCTTACCCGCACCATCCCCTCCTGCGCCGTGGACGCCACCAGCTCCCCGTCGCGGGCGTAGAAGGTGCCCCGGGCGAACCCGCGCGCCCCCGCCGACACCGGCGACTCGGACACGTGCAGCAGCCATTCGTCCATGCGGAACGGGCGGTGGAACCAGATGGCGTGGTCCAGGCTTGCCACCATGAGGCGCGGGTCCCGGTAGCTCACGCCGTGGGGGTCCAGCGCCGACCCCAGGAGTCCGTAGTCCGACGCGTACGCCAGCACGGCCTGGTGGTCCGCGGCGCGGTCGCTCATGGCGCCCACCGAGCGCACCCAGTACTGCCGCAGCGGGGGCCTCGGCGTGGTGTCCAGGGGGTCCCGGCCGTCCACGAGGCGGAAGTCCAGGGGCCGGTCCTGGGTGAGGACCGTGCGCAGCGCCTCGGGGATGTCCTCGGCCCGGGCGCGGAACCCGTCCAGTTCGTTGGGAAGCGTCTCCGGGTCCGGGACCGCCGGCATCCGGGCCTGGTGCTCCCATCCCTTCTCCCGGCGGTGGAACGACGCCGACATCTCGAAGATGGCCTTCCCGTGCTGGATGGCGGTGACGCGGCGGGTCGTGAACGATCCGCCGTCCCGGAGGCGGTCCACGAAGTAGACCACCGGCACGTTGAGGTCGCCGGCCAGGATGAAGTACCCGTGCATGGAGTGGGCGGGCCGGTCGTCGGGCACGGTGCGCTGGGCGGCCACCAAGCCCTGCGCCAGCACCTGGCCGCCGAAGATGCGCCCGGTGCCGATGTCGCGGTTCTTCCCGCGGTAGAGGTTCTCCTCAATGGGCTCGATATCCAGGAGCGCCAGCAGGTCCTCGACGGTGTACGGCATCTGCGGAGCGGTGCGGGGAACGTGGGTAACCCGTGGAGTATACGTATCCTCCCGGCGCGGGAGCCACGCCTCCCTCCCCCCTTCTTCGAGATCTGACCCGGGTCGCCCTTTCCTGCCATGACGACAGCCAACCGACTTCCGCTCTTCGCTGCACTCCTCGCCCTGGCTTCCTTCGCCGGGTGCTCCGACGAGCCGCGCCAAGCGCCCGAGGCCCTGCCGGCGACCTCCGCTTCGGCCTCCGGGCCCACCAAGACGGCGGCCCCCATCAATGCCCTGGAGGCCGCCACGGCCATGGGCGTCTTCAACGCCCACGAGCCGGTGCCCGGCCTCCTCACCTCCAGCCAGCTCACCGAGGCCCAGATGGACGCCCTGGTCCGGGCCGGCTTCACGACGTTCATCTCGCTGCGCTTCCCCACCGAGAGGGGCGCGGGCTGGGAAGAGGCCTACGCGGCCCGGCGCGGGGTCTCGTTCTCCCGCGTCCCTGTCGACGGCACGGCGGGGCTCACACCAGCCAACGCCCAGGCCGTGGACCAGATCGTGAAGGCTGCTGGTGACGGGAAGACGGCGCTTTACTGCGGTAGCGCGAACCGGGTAGGCGCCCTTCTGGCCATGCGGGCCCATTGGCTGGAGGGCGCCACGCCCGACCAGGCCATGGCGGTGGGTCGGGCGGCGGGGATGAGAAGCCTGGAGCCCGACGTGGCCAGGCTGCTCGGGCTGGGCACACCCTGACGGCGCGCACGCTTTGACGGCGCGCAAGCCCTGAAAGAAGGCCCGGCGGGGGTTCCTCAGCCCTCGCCGGCCCCTGCCCTCACGCGCTCCCCCAACCGGATCCCGTTCCACTCCACCGCGCACCTGCGCCCCAGCACGCGCACGCCGAGTTCCTCGGCATGGGCGAGGGTGTCGGCGAACACGGGGTCGATGGAGCGCGCAGCCACGATGCGCCCCGCGTCGGGGAAGAGCGCCACCCCGTCCCGCACCAGCGTGACGCTCTTGGCTTCCAGGTACATCCTCCTCCCATCCCGCCGCTCCAGGAGGAAGTCCAGCCGGGAGGCTCCGAAGGGGGCCTCCCAGCGCACCAGCCTCCATCCCCGGAGCTCGGGGAGGGCCCCGTCGGCCAGGTGGGCGACGACCTCGTCCCCGGCCTCCAGGCAGGCGTGAACGACGAACCGGTTGGGGCGGTGGACGAAGCGCGCCTCCACGAGAGGCGCGCCCCAGTCCAGAAAGGGGAGCGCCCTCCTCAGAACGAGTACTGAACCGACGTCTGCACGCGCCAGCTCTTCCCGCTCGCCATCTCGACGTAGCGGGTCTCCCAGTTCGACAGCTCCACGCCGTAGCGCAGCCCGCCCCCCGCGTCGCGGGTGACGTTGGCCCAGAGCGCGCGGTTGAGGGCCCGGGCCCCCTTCGCCAAGTCGTCGTCGTCGGGATCGTCCACGCTGTAGCCGAAGTTCACCTGCGTGCCGCTGGCCGAGCGGAGCGCCAGCTCCGCCCACCCGCCGCGGGCCGCCACCTGGTCCGCCGACGTTCCGGAGACACGGATCCCCTGGGCGATGCCGCCCAGGTAGTCGTCCATGTTCGTGCCCGCCCACGCCTCTCCGTTGAGCGTCGCCTTCGCGCCCATGGGAAGGGTGAGGTACATCCCCAGGCTCGACGAACTCAGCTTCACCGGATCGCCTCCGAGCTCCCGGTTGAGATCCTCCTCACCGGCGTGCCCGTACACCCCGAGGCCCATGGACCGACCCGAGACCGGCGCGGTGACACCCATGAGCCCCTGGAACGACGGGTGACCGGAGTCGGCGCCGGTGTCCCCGGGGTCGGCGGCGACGAACTCGTCGCCGATGGTGCGGGTCGCCGCCCCCTCGACGCGGAACTCTTTGCCCTCGCCCATCTTGATGCGCCGCGTCACGCGGAGCTGCGGGCGCCGGTACCCGGTGTTCCCCCCCCACCAGGCCACGATGTAGTTGAGCGTCGCCGGCGCCAGCGGCGAGACCACGTCGGAGGCCTGCCCGGCCAGGATGCTCCACCCCGAGGGCCACACCACGTCCACGTGCGCGTGCCGCACCTGAAGGGCGTTCCGGTTCTCCGAGGCGGCTCCGGCACCTCCGTAGAAGTCCGACTCCCACCGGGCGGTGACCGCAGCGTTGCCGCTCTTGGTGGCCACCGTGAACCCCAGACGGGTCTGGCGCGCCGTCATGTTGAAGTGGCTGTGCTTCCCCACCACGTCCTCGGACACCACCCACCGGGCGTAGTTGCCCGCATTGATGAGCCCCTCGTCCCAGGAGGCGTCGAGCTTCACGTACCCGTACCAGGCGAGCTGGGGCTTCTCCTGCGCGGCGCCGACCCCGCACAGGGTGGCCCACGCGATCATGACCAGCAGGAGGGTGAGTCCCGCGCGCATCCACCGTCTTCCTTTCATGTGGTTCTCCCGGCGACGCCCGTCGCCTTGTTCTCTATGAGCGTGTCGTCGAAGGCGACGTTGCCGTGTCCCGCCCCCAACCCCAACTCCTCGATCGTGATCTCCCTGATCCTGTACTTCTGGACCTTTCCCGTGACCGTGAGGGGGAATTCCTCCACGAACTTCACGTACCTGGGAACCTTGAAATGCGCCAGGCGCTCCTTGCAGAACGAGCGGATACCGTCCTCCGTCGCATGGGCGCCATTGCGCAACTTGGTCCAGACGCACACCTCCTCGCCGAAGCGCGGGTCGGGCACGCCCACGGCCTGGGCGCTCTCCACGGCGGGATGCGTGTACAGGAACTCCTCGATCTCCCGCGGATAGACGTTCTCCCCTCCGCGGATGATCATGTCCTTGATGCGCCCGGTGATGCGATAGCACCCGTCGGCTTGCCGCACCGCCAGGTCCCCGGTGCGCAGCCAGCCGCCCTCCAGGATTGTCTCGGCGGTAGCCTCGGGCATCTTCCAGTAGCCCAGCATCACGCCGTGGCCCCGGGCCTGCAGCTCGCCCTGCTCTCCGTCGGGAAGCTCGAGGTCAGTGACGGGATCCACCACCCGCACCTCCACCCCCGGGATGGGGCGGCCCACCGTGCTCACGCGGAGCTCCACGGGGTCGTCGGCCAGCGTCTGGGTGATGAGCGGGGACGCCTCGGTGAGCCCGTAGGCGATGGTCACCTCCCGGGCGCCCATGTCGTTCACCACCCGGTTCATGACTTCGACGGGGCATGGGCTTCCTGCCATGATCCCGGTGCGCAGGGACGTGAGGTCCCGCGCCGCGAAGCTCTCGTGCTCCAGCTCGGCCACGAACATGGTGGGTACGCCGTAGAGCGCCGTGGCCCGCTCCCGCTCCACGCAGTCCAGCGTGGTGTCGGGCATGAAGTACTCGGCGGGGACCAGCATGGTGCACTCGTGCACGATGCTGCACAGCGTCCCCATGACGATGCCGAAGCAGTGGTAGAACGGCACCGGCACGCACACCCGGTCCTCGGGCCCCAGGCGCTGGGACTCGCCCACGTACCAGCCGTTCAGGAGGATGCTCCGGTGGGACAGGAGCACGCCCTTGGGAAAGCCGGTGGTGCCGGAGGTGTACTGGAGGTTCGCCGGGTCCAGGGGGTCCACGAGGGTCTCCCTGCGGCGGACCTCCTCGACCGGAGCGGTCCGTCCCATCCCGAGGAAGTCGGGCCACGCCAGAACCCCGGCGGGCGCGTGCTTCTTCATGGACACGACGAAGCGGAGCCCGGGAAGGTCGTCGCGGACCTCGGCGATCATGGCGAAATAGTCGGACGACTTGAAGCGGTCCACGAGGAAGAGGACCTTGGTCTCCGACTGGCCCAGCACGTACGCCAACTCGTGGGTCCGGTAGGCGGGATTGACCGTGACGAGGACGGCACCGATGCGGGTCGCGGCCAGGAAGACCTGCGTCCACTCCGGCCAGTTGGTGGCCCACACCGCCACGTGATCGCCCCGCCGCACGTCCAGCGCGATCAGGGACCTGGCGATGTCGTCCACCTGCGCGTCGAGCTCGGCATACGTCGCGCGGAACCCGGCCTGGGGGAAGACCAGGGCCTCGTGGTCGGGTCGGCGCCCAGATGCCAGACGCAGGGCTGCACCTATCGTCAGGCCATCCACGGGAGGGATGGCGGTCATACGTACCTTTCGTGGCTGAGTGTTGCCAGCAGCTCGCCGCCTGGAATCTAGGGAACGTTCCCCCCGGCGTGTACCCCGCTCCTGGCCTCCCGGTGGGGGATCCGGATAGCTTCGCCACAGGGGGCCGGGAGTGCCCCGGCCAAGCGCAGAAAGCCAGGGAGGTCCGCATGCTCAGGTGGCTTCGCCACGCCCGCCTCGACCTGAGGACGGGGATCGTCATCATCGCCCTGGCCGTGCTGGTGTGGGGCGTGGTGGCCTATGTGGGGATCCGGGACTTCGTCCCCGAGGAGATGACGGAGCCCGCGCGGCCGCCCGCGCCGTAGGGCGCCGCCCCCGGCGCCCGCCCGGCGCGGCTAGAGATCCTGATCCTCGGGCGCAGCCGCGTGGAGGAGCACCCAGAACGTGCTCCCCTCCCCCGGCGTGGAGACCACACCCACCTCCCCACCCATGCGCTCCACCGCCTTCTGGACGATGGTGAGCCCCACGCCGGTTCCCTGGAAGCGCGCCGGGTCGAGCCGCTCGAAGGCCCGGAACGCCCGGGCCGTGTCCTCCGGCGCGATGCCCACCCCGTTGTCCTGGACCTCGAAGCGCACGTGGCGGCCCTGGACGCGGGCGCGGATGTGCACCTGGGGGCTCCGTTCCTCGGGGACGAACTTCACCGCGTTGGAGAGGAGGTTCTCCACCACCCGGCCCAGGAGGGTGGGATCCGCCTCCACCTCCGGCAGGTCCGTCTCCACCTCGACCGTCCCCTCCCGCTCGGCGATGGGCACGGCGAGCACGCCGCTCGCGGCCTCCACCACCTGCGCCAGGGACACCCTCTCCAGGACCACCGCCGCGCGGGTCACCCGGCCGTAGGCCAGCAGATCCTGGACGAATGCGTCCAGGCGCCGGCTCGCCGCCTGGATGCGCTGGAGGTACTCCCCGGCCTTGGGGGAAAGCTCGTCCTTGTGCTCGGCCCAGAGGATGGAGGCGAACCCGCCCAGGGTCACGAGATGGGTGCGCAGGTCGTGGGAGACCGAATACGTGAACGCCTCCAGCTCGCCCACGGCGGCCTGCAATTCCCGGGTGCGGCGCTCCGCGAGCTCGTGGAGCGCCCGGTCCTCGGAGACGTCGCGGATGGTCCCCTGGTACTCGATGATCTCCCCGTCGTCGCCGCGCCGTACCGTCGTGGTGATGAGGCAGTCGCGGACCTCCCCGGAGCGGGTCTTGAGCTGGACGGGGAAGTCCTCCACCCACCCGTTCTTCTCGACATGCTCCCGGAACGTGATCCGGTCCTGTGGGTCCACGTACGTCTCGGCGGCGTTCACGTCCAGGATCTCCGCCCGCCCGTACCCGAGGAGGCGGAGCAAGGCGTCGTTGGCCTCGATGAAGCGGCCTTCGGCCGTGGTGATGTACATGGGATCCCGGGACCGCTCGAACAGGATGCGGTACCGATCCTCGGTGTCGCGGAGCGCGCACTCCGCGCGGCGCCACTCGGTGAAGCTCCGGTCCAGGCGCACCCCCAGGTCCCGGAGGAGCCCGATGACGCACCCCACCACCAGCACGAGAGCCGAGCCCTCGCCGCCGCCGGTTCGCGCCATGATGGCCCAACCCGGCTCGCCCACCACCGTCAGGAGGACCGCGTTCAAGGGCACGCTGAGCGCGCCGGCGAGCAGTCCCCCCCACACGCCGAAGAGCCACCCCAGGATGACGACGGGGAAGAGTGCCAGCGCCAGCACCCCGGTCCCGCCCTGCCTGAAGAGCGGGGCGAAGGCGAGGCAGTACACCACCACGGGCACCGCGGCCAGCGCCAGGCGCTTCGAAAGCGGCTCCACCACCAGGTTGGATCGGAACGGGCTGCGGCGGTCCTTGGTCATGCGGTGCCTCCCGCGGGTCCTTCCGCGATGCGGAAGACGCGGTGGAAGATATCCAGGTACTCGCGGAAGTCGGCGGGCTTCTGGAAGTAGCCCCTCGCTCCCAGGTTGAACGCGTGATCGGCGTCCATGGGGTTCTCGGACGCGGTGAGCACCACGACGGGAAGGCGCTCGAGGGACGGGATCTCCCGCATCCACTCCAGGACCTGGAACCCCGACGCCCGCGGCAGCCCAAGGTCCAGGATCACCACGCCCCCCTGCAACGACGCGGGGTCGCCGGCCCGGCGCCGGAGCCAATTCATGGCGTCCACACCGTCCACCACCTCGTCCAGGGGCACGGAGGGCGCGATGCGTCGGAGGACCTCCCGGACCAGGACGCGGTGATCCGCGTCATCCTCCACGAGGAGGATCCAGCTCAATCCTGGCATCGGCTCACCGGATCCGGAGGGCACGCGCAGAGTTCCCCAGGCATGGACATGACTCGTCGAATGTGTCTGGGGGGATATGTAAGATGGAAACAGATGGAGTCTTTCTGCAATGACCCAGCGCCGAAGGCAGCGATTTCGGAACGGGAGGCTGGCGAGTGGGAGCGGGGCGCGGGCAGGCG
>CAZJFX010000105.1:0-11937 GCA_964545395.1 uncultured Gemmatimonadaceae bacterium
GTTCGCCCTGGAGGGGGGCGAGGACCTGAAGGGCGAGATCTGGGAGATGATCGAGGCGGCCGCCCGTCAGGCCCTGGACGAGTACGTTCCCGAGGGCCAGACCCCGGAGAAGTGGGACCTGGCGGGGCTCAGGCGGCGGATCCTGCTGGACCAGTTCGTGGTGGTGAGCGAGCTACCCGAGGTCAACAACGCCGACCACGAGTACGAGCGCGACGACGTCGAGCGCTGGGTCATCGAGGGCTTGAGAAACGCGTTCCACCGCAAGATCGAGAGCCTGGGACCCCACGCCGAGCCGGTGATGAGCTTCATCATGCTCTCGGTCATCGATGACAAGTGGAAGGACCACCTCTACGACCTGGACCACCTGAAGGCGTCCATCAGCTTCCGGGGCTGGGGGCAGAAGGACCCCCTGGTCGAGTACAAGCAGGAAGCCTACACGATGTTCGTGAGCCTCATGGGCGACCTGCGCAGAAGCGTGGCCCAGTTCTTCTTCCGAGCCCAGGTCGGCGTGCCTCAGCAGCAGCGGCGGCCTCAGCCCCAGCGGCTCCAGTACTCGGGCCCCGAGGACGCCCCGGGGGCCCAGCTCGCCAGAGCGGCCGAAATGCGGCAGCCGCTCCTGCGCCCGCTGGCACGAGAGCCGGAGCCCCCTCAGGCCGGGCAGGTGGACGAGTTCGGAATGGCGAGGAGCGCCCGCTCCGCAGGTGCGGTTGCGGTGGGAGGGATCGGCGGGCTGCCGTCGGCGAGCCCGGATCCCAGGACCCTGGTCACCAACCGCGGCGAGGAGACGGGACCGAAGAAGCCCATGCACGCCACCAAGAAGCCTGGGCGAAATGATCCGTGCCCGTGCGGGAGTGGGAAGAAGTATAAGCAGTGTTGTGGGCGGTGATGACGACGCAACGTGCCCGCAACGCTCCGTGTCCCTGGGCTTCGGACGGACCGAGGCGCTGCTCCGCGACAGGCAGTCTCTCGATGACCGCGTTCGCACGGCGCCCGCCGGCCCTTGGTGGGAGCCGGGAGAGGCCTGACCGCTCCTCGCGGTGGTCCGCGACGGATGACCGCGTGCCTCGGGCCTTCAACACCCCACGTCAGGCCGGATCCTGCGTTGAGAAGAGCCGGCGGGAATGCGTAGATTGGAGGGAAGCGCGGCACCGAGACCCTCTACCGGGACGTGCAGGCATGGCGCAACCAACGACCTCCGCGGCATCCGGGAAGCCGGCGGTGGACCTGCGGGCCGGACTGGCCGGGGTGGCCCGACGCCACGGCGTCCAGGACCTGTACGTCTTCGGTAGCCGGGCCCTGGAGATCGCGGGGCGGCTGCGGGATGGCCCCGGCGCCGCGGTACCGCTCGGGGTGACGGATGCGGATGTGGATATCGGTGTCCGGCCGCGACGGGGCACGCCCTTCGATGTTCGGGAGCGCGTCGGCCTGACGCTGGCGCTCGAGGAGTTGCTGGGTGTGGGCCCGGTGGATCTGGTCGTCCTGCCCGAGGCAGGTGCGTTCCTTGCGCTCGCGGTGGTGTCGGGTGAACTACTCTACTGTGCGGATCCCACGGACCAGGCCGAGTACGAGTTGTACGTGCTGCGCCGGGCCGGTGACCTCGAGCCTTTCGAGCGGGAGCGCCGGGAGCTCATCCTGCGAGAGGGGGCCCGTTGACCCCCGGCCGCCTCGATCCTGCCGTCATCGCGGACCGCGCTTCGTGGATCCGCACGATGCTGGCCGGGATCCGAGCGCTCCCGTTGAGCGATTTCGACGCCTTTGCCCGCGATCCACACACCGCGGCCGCCGCCGAGTCCTATGTTCGGCGGGCAGTGGAGGCACTCGTTGACCTGGGCCGGCACCTGCTGGCGAAACGCTTCGGAGTGGCGGTTTCCCAGTACAAGGCCATTCCCGCGGCGCTGGCCGACGCCGGCGTCCTGGAAGGCGAGGCTGTCCGGAGGTTCACGGAGATCTGCGGGTACCGGAATCGCCTGGTGCACTTCTATCACGCTGTGTCCGAGCGTGAGCTATACGATGTGTGCACCACCCACGCCGCCGACATCGAGACGCTGTTGGCGGCCCTGCTCGCCTGGATCGAGGAGCATCCGGACCCGACCCGAGAGTAGCGCGTCGCGCGGTCTCTCGATGCCACCCTCGGGATCGACGATGCCGTATGCCTGCGGTAACGCGACCCTGCCGAAAGACCAACTCTCCGAAGTCCTTGTCCAGCGTCACCAGAAGCGCAGCGAGCCTGTTGGCCTTCGCAAGCACCACCTCATCGGATACGCCCGGATCCGTCTCCGCGATGTAGTGGACTTCATGCCCGTCAGACCTCAGAGCATCGACGATGAGGCGGTCCACGGCCTCATGGCACACGACCTTCAAGCGTCCTCGTGCAGCACTGGGTACACTACGTCCGCTCGGAGGATCTCCGCAGCGAAAGCCAGGGCTGCCTGGATCGCATCCGCCGTGAGGCCCGGATTTGCCACAAGGAGGTCCTCGACCGTCTCTCCAGCGGCCAGGCGTTCCAAGATCAGCGCCGACCGTCAGGGCCCGCACGCCGCAGGCGCGGCCGTTCACGCCGCTCAAATGAACCAGCTGCGCAAGCTCGTCTACGGCTCGCGCCCCGTCGCCCTCGAGGGGTGCGAGGACCGGCCCTTGGCGGTGCCGGTCACCCCACGCAGGCGGCGCGTCGATTCCTCGGAACTTGCGGCGTCGAGACCTCGGGATGGCCGAGAGCGCCAGGTCCGGAGGCGGGGTTGCGGTGGGAGGTGAAGGTTCCGCCACGCCATGATCAGGTCGCGCCCAGCAGCCCCTTGACGGTGGCGAGCGGAAGGTAGAGATGGCGGTGGTCGTCCACGAGCGACGCGAACCCGTACTTCAGGTAGAAGCCGCGCACCTTGTCGTCCTTCGCCTGGACCTCGACGGCCACGACACCGAGCTGGTCGGCGATCCGGACGATCCTCGCCAGCGCGTCGAAGAGAAGGGCCTCGCCCAGGCCTTGTCCCTGGACGGACCGACAGGTCGCGAGGCGTGCCAGGAGGGCAACGGGGATCGGCTACCGAGGAAGGCGCTTCCTGAGGTGTTCCGGGACATCGGTGAAGCTCACGCTTCCCGCGCAGATCGTATAGAAGCCGACGACCCGCCGCTCGCCCTCGAATACGGCCACGAAGGTTCGACCGACTCCACGTGCCTCATCCTGGCGCGCATACCGGCGCAGGTAATCGCTCAGCACCGCCTCACCGCAATCGAATGCCTCACGGTCATGAGCCGCAGAGAGCGGCTCGATGGCGAACGGCACGGGGCGCTACTCGGATCTGGTAATCAGGTCGCGGTGGCGGTGTGCGGCGCGGCGGAGTGCGTGCGTGGGCGCAGGAGGGCTGTCGAGGAGCTCCAGAAGCCGGTCCCGGTCGGGGGCCGCGAGCACCACGGTTTCGTGTTCACGCACGACCCGGCGCGCCTCACTCACGAGCGTGGAAACCGCGAAGCCAGTCAGGGACTCACCGCAGTATGCCGCCGCCTTCTCGATGAGCGCCTTGTGATCACGCTCGAGACGGAAGTCCAAGCGATCCCCGGTTCTGCTGCCCTTCACGCTGCTGTGGTCCATCCCTATTCTCCTGTACGGCGAATCTCCGTACAACATAGCGCGTACGGGACTCCACATCAACCGACCGTCGTCAGGCCTCTTGGCGTGGTCCCCAACCCCGACGTCGCAAGATGCGAGTCACTGTGGGCCAGTTCCATGCTTGGATCGGCCTCCCACGTCCGGGCCGCGGGCGTGGCCCCTCTGTCGTAGCGACCCACGACTGTATGGTTTCTCTGACCGCCGTTCCATGCGGTACGGCGCCTCCGCTCCCCGGACCCTGGTGACCAACCGGGGGGAGGAGGGAGTGGCCAAGAAGCCCGTGCATGCGGCCAGCGAGCCGGGGCGGAATGATCCGTGCCCGTGCGGGAGTGGGAAGAAGTACAAGAAGTGCTGCGGGCGTTAGCGAGGACGCTTCCGGCCGGGTCCCTTCATTCTCCGAGCAACTCGCTCGGCCCCAGGAGGCGGACACCAGGATCCTCCTCCCGGCGCTGCCTCAAGGCGTCCGTGAAGCCCGCGCGCGAGAAGAGGAGGTAGTGCATCCCGTCCAGGCGGTCCGCGTAATACGCCGTCCGCGCGACTGCGTCCCGCAGCTGTGTGAGCACATTCGTCCCCACGGGGCGATTCCACCACTTGCATTCGCCCGCGAAGGACCTCTCATCGAGGAGCCGCCCAGCCACGTCGATGTCGTGGTCCTTGGCCCAGATCTGTCCGACTACGCGGGCGGCGGCGGGAAGCACTTCCTGGGCGAACAGCCGGGTATACGCTCGGCAGATCCATTCGAAGAGGCCGCCCATGTAGTCATCGAGGTTGGGCTCGATCCTGTGCCTCCACACGTTGCCGGCATGTCCTGCGGCCAGGGCGGAGGCGTTCGGCAGGTGGAAGCGGTACCAGAAGGCGAGGAAGGGGTCGTCCAGATAGTAGCGCCGGTCGCGCTCGCGCTCCGAGGCGTCGAGGGAACGGACGATCCGAATCAGGCGAAGTTCCTCCAGCTTACGGATGTAGGGCGCCAGGGAGCTGGAGTCCTCGATCTCCCGGACGCGTGCGATGATGTCTCCCGAGGCGGTGCAACCCTGGGCGACCGCACGCAGGATCGTTGCGTAACGGGTGACGTCACGCAGCTCCGCCTGGAGCAGGTTGTTCGGTTCGTCGGCAAGGGGGGCGCCGGTATCGAGAACCAGGCCTCGGACGTTCGCCGCAAGCGTCGCGTGGGGGTCGCACAGGTTCAGGTAGTACGGGATCCCCCCGAAGATGCCGTACGCGCGGAGCCGCTCCTCCGGCGTCCAGTCGGGAAAGAACCGGCCGACGTCGCGAAACGGGAGGGGCCGCACGTTCAGCTCGAAGGTCTGTCGTCCATGCATCGGGTTCTTCTCGCCGAGCAACCCCTCCATGAACGAGATCCTGGAGCCGCACAGGATCAGATTGAGGGGACTGGCGCGCTCGCGTAGTCCGTCGCAGCACTTCTGGAAGATGGACGGAAGAGCATCGTCCGCCTCGCAGAGGTAGGGGAACTCGTCCAGGACGACGGTGAGTCCGAGTGTCCGGGAACTGGCGACATGCTCCAGGTAGGCCAGGACCCCGGGCCAGTCCCCGAGGGAAGCCAGGAGCGGATCGCCTCCGACGACCCGTTCGGCCTCGAGCTTGAACAGGTTCAGGCTCATGGATGCGGCGATCTTGGTCGCCTGGTAGTAGATCGTCGGACGGTCTCGGGTGGCTTCGACGAGAAGCCGCGACTTCCCGACACGCCGGCGCCCAAGCACGACCGCGACCGATGGCCGAGGGCGGGCAAGCTCGAGACGCAGCGCCTCGAGCTCCGCTTCACGCCCGATGAAACGTCGGCCGGTCACCTGTTCCCTTCTACTGTGTGTATGATTATCATAATTGCAATTATCATAATCACCATAGACGGTTGTGCGCAACCGGGGAGAGGCGCGACCAAGAGAGGCACATTCCCATGTGAAGAGCGGTCGGCCTCCCTGGCGCTGGGGGGATGATTGCACACCAGTTGAGCGCTCCAAATGGCCGGATCGGCCACCTGGACGTGAGGGCCCCGCAGTGCGGGGCATGCGCCTCGAAGAAGCGACGGGTCCGCCAGGGCGTGGGAACAGCCTCTATCGCACTGTCCCTTCCGCCCTCCGCGCGCGGCGACGGGGGGACTTGGGCGGCATCTCCTGGATCAGCACCTGGGTGTCGATATCGAGCCCCTTGGACAGGCGCCGGATCATGGGAAGGGTCAGCGAGCGCTTGCCCGACAGGATCTCGGAGACCCGGCCTCTCGACCCGATCATGGGCTCGAGGTCCCGGGCACGGAGGTTCTTCTGCTCCATGCGGATGCGGATCGCCTCGATGGGGTTCGGGGCGTCCACCGGCCAGTGGCGTGCCTCGTAGGCGTCCACGAGCGTCACCAGGACGTCAAGGCGGTCTCCGTCGGGCGTTCCGGGGAGAGCGTCCATGAGCCCTTCGATCTCGGCAAGGACGGCCTCATAGTCCTGCTCGTTGTGGAGGGGCCGAACCGTGATCTCCATCAGATGCTCTCCGCGTCGATGCTGTCGTATTCCTCGTGCGTCCCGACGAACCTGATGTACACCACGCGATACGCGTAGTTGACATGAACCACGACCCGGAAGCGGTTGCCACCCACGTTGAAGACCACGCGACGGCCCTTGAGGATGCTGGCATCGGCATACGTGGCCCGTACGTCAGCGGGCGTGGCCCAATCGGCGCGGGCTACCGTGCTGTACCACGCCCCGAGGGGCGTCCTCGCCTCCGTACCCCGGGAGTGCTCGTCACAGAATCGGCGAAGCGTACGTCTGGCGATGATCCTCACCGAAGAACCTACCTTGCTCCCACGGTGGGAGCAACCCTGGGGAGTCCCTGCAGTCCTCTTGTGGGACCCTCGCTCCCAGGGGGTGGCCCGAGAATGACTCGATGGGGCACGACCGCGGGTCCGGGAGGCCATCGCGCTCTGCCTCGAGGTCGATCCCGAGGACGAACCCCACCGAGTCAGAGCCTAGCCGGGAGGCTGGTAGCCAGGCTTGCAGCCGACGTCGCGCGGACCAATGGCGGTGCTCCGGGCCGATGGCGTTGCCGAGTCGGAGATCGCCTACTGGGTTATCGAGGGGCTGCGCACCCGCCGAGAATATCCCGTACCTCGACCTCCATGCTCACCGCGGCCCCGGTTGGGCGCCAGCGCAGAGTGTCCGTGTCCTGCAGCTGGATCGGCCCCGTAGCGCCGCTCAGATGCCAGACCTCCACGACGCCGGCTTCGGGGTCCACGACCCAGTACTCGGTCACCCCATGGTGGCGGTACCGCTCGAGAGATGCAGGCGGTCCCTACCCACGAACACCACATCCGGCTCGAGGTAGTCGTCCTCACCGAGCAGTACATCGAAAGGGGAGGCGAAGACCTGACCGAGATCCCCCGCGGTGACCTCGCTGCGGCTTCCCCCCTCGCTCGACAGGCGTGCGATGTCACTGCCGATGCCAACCGAGGCCCTTCATCTTCTTCCCGTACCGGCCGATGTCGTCGTGGGCCACGACATCGACGACCCACAGCCTCCCTCCCTCGACGCGGTGGATCAGTCGGTCGCCGTCGTTGATGCGGGCTTCGCTGTAGTACTTCTCCGGCGCGATAGGCTTGACGCGCATCCCCGGCGTGCCTTCCTGCTTCATGAGCGCGAGGATCGCTTTGTCGGCACCCTTCTGTCGGTTGGGCGACAGCCCGGCGTAACTCTCCCTGAAGCGATTCGAGAAGTCCGCTCCGAGAAAGTCCTTCTTCCGGGCCACGTGGAGTCAGTCCGTCTTCAGTCCGTCGAGGAACGCCTGCGCGCCCTCGGGGCTCCCGACCGTCGTGGAGCGCCCCTCGCGGAAGTCAGCTTCCGCCTGTGCGACGCGACGCTCCATGTCCGGGTGGTGGAACCAGAGTTGATCCTTCGGGACGAGGGCGGCAGGAATCAGCTCGTAGGTGCCGTGCTCCGTCTTCTCGAGGAGAACGAGACTGCCCTCCTCTTCACCGATGCCGAGATCGTGCCGGACGTCTTCCGGTAGGGTGTTCCTCCCCCGTTTGTCGACCGTCAGGAACGGCATTCCACAACTCCTATGATCGGGAATGATTGGGCAAGGGCCATATTGGGAATGTGGTACGCGTCCACATCGAACGCAAGATCCGCCGTGGCGGCGCTCAGTTCCGGAACAGTGTCCTCCATGCCTGCAAACACGCGGTATGCATCGGTCTTGGCCCTGTATGGCCTCAGTGATTGCTCGTCGTTGATCCAGGAGAGAACGATCACCTTGGACTGAGAGTGGAACCGGTAGAAGAGCCGGTACCGGCCGGCCCCCGTCTTGGCCCGAAACCAGTGCCGGGTCGCTTCGCCGAGCGTGCCACCGTGGCGGAATTGGGTCCCACCGGGATCTGCTGGGATCTTCTCAAAGGCGAGATCGACAATATGGCCCAGGAGCCTCGTGTTCGGGCGGGGAGCGTCGTTGCCTTTCGCCTGTTCTTTGCGCGACGCCTCGACCAGCCGCTCCATCGCATCGAGGAACAGGGGATGGGCCAGGATCGTCCACCCGTTGAGCGTCACCCACTCGTCGGAGGGGGTGATCGGAGGCTTCGTCCTCCCCTGGCGACGGTCCTTTCGGGGTGTCATGCCGACGGCCGCTTACAGGACCGTCTCTCCCTCGATCGGCGCGTCGTGGTCGATGGGCCCGGCGTCACGCGTCAGCGCTTGCGCCTGAGCCAGAAGCTCCGCCGGGATGGGGGCGATGTGTTCGGGGTGTGCTTCGATGTCCCTGGCCAGGAACTGCAAGAAGCCATCGAGGACGGGATCGTCCTCGGCGGCGGATGCATTCATGAGAATGACCCGCGTACCCTGGATCACGTAGCCCAACCGCTCGCCGGCCTTGATGCCAAGGACGGCTCGAATGCTCGGCGGAAGAGTCGTCTGATTCCTCTCCGTCACCTTGCTCGTAACAAGTCCGGCCATGACCATGGCTCCTGCACGGTAGGATAATGCATCTGCATTATTGTGCAACACGGCGGCGCCCTAAGGCAAGTCCAGCCATCCAGGGACGATGCGCGCCCTCCCCGTCACGGCGTTGCCTGTTTGGATCGCAGCCGTAGGCGTAGCCATCCACGCCGACCAACCCTAGGTTTCCGTCCTTGACCATCCTTCCTCGGTGTTGACCCCCTCCCGCCCCACTCCCGCCCTGCCGGTTCAGCCGCACATGCCCGCCGTAGCTTGCCGCAAGAGAACGGTGCTGCCCCTGCCGGGGCCGTTCCATGGCGATTTGGCGCGCATGCGCAATCGGCGGGGGGTGTCGCACCAGGTGCTGAAGCCCGAAGATCTGCTCCCCGTCGACCCGGTGCGGCCCGAGAAGATCAAGCTCGACAACGACCAGGTCCTCGAGGTGGGCGGCCTGCACATCCTGGGCTCGGCGGAAGACGACCTGATGCGCCTGTTCGGGAGTGAGCGCATTGCCAACGTCATGGAGATGAACAACTTCGAGGCCCGCAAGCGCCTGCTCGACTACGACGACGTGATGAACCAGCAGCGCGAGGTCGTCTACGACATGCGCCTGTTCGCCCTGGAGGGGGGCGAGGACCTGAAGGGCGAGATCTGGGAGATGATCGAGGCCGCCGCCCGGCAGGCCATGGACGAGTACATGCCCGAGGGCCAGCCGCCGGAGAAGTGGGACCTGGCGGGCTTGAGGCGCCGGATCCTCCTGGACCAGTTCGTGGTGGTGAGCGAGTTGCCCGAGACCAACGACCCCGACCACGAGTACGAGCGCGACGACATCGAGCGCTGGGTCATCGAGGGGCTCCGGACCGCGTTCCACCGCAAGATCGAGAGCCTGGGGCCCCACGCCGAGCCCGTGATGGGCTTCATCATGCTCTCGGTGATCGATGACAAGTGGAAGGACCACCTCTACGACCTGGACCACCTGAAGGCGTCCATCAGCTTCCGGGGCTGGGGGCAGAAGGACCCCCTGGTGGAGTACAAGCAGGAAGCCTACACGATGTTCGTCAGCCTCATGGGCGACCTGCGCAGGAGCGTGGCCCAGTACTTCTTCCGGGCCCAGGTGGGCGTGCCCCAGCAGCAGCGGAGGCCCCAGCCCCAACGGCTCCAGTACTCGGGGCCCGAGGACGCCCTGGGGGCCCAGCTCGCCCGTGCGGCCGAGATGCGCCGGCCGCTGCAGCGTCAGGAAGCCCCGGAGCCGGCCCAGCCCGAGCAGAAGGACGAGTTCGGGATGGCGAGGAGCGCCCGGTCGGCCCCGAGGGTTGCGGTCGGGGGTGTCGGCGGGCTACCGTCGGCCGCGCCCGACCCGCGGACGCTGGTGACCAACCGCGGTGAGAAAGCGGGACCCAAGAAGCCCATGCATGCGGCCAACGAGCCGGGGCGGAATGATCCGTGTCCTTGTGGGTCGGGGAAGAAGTACAAGAAGTGCTGTGGGAGGTAGCGAGGAGACCGCCCAAGCCGGTCCAAGAGATTTCGGGGCAAGAGGGACCGGGCGTCGTGGCTGCCCTGCACGGTGCGGGAGGGACGGAGGTGGTCCCAAGTCAGGCTACTTCGTCTCGTCTTCCGCCACTCGCAGACGGCGCGTCGATTCCTCAGAGGTCGCGGCTTCGAGCAACTGCTGCCACGAGTCGGGTGGGTTACCGGAATCGAGCATGCGCTGGAACACCGCGTAGGCGTTTGCCTTTGTTCCCCGTGTTCGGAGTGTGTCCTGATCGTTCACCCAGCCCAGGACGATGATCTTCGCCTGCGACTGGAACCGGAAGAACAGGCGAAAGCGCCCGGCGCCGAACTTCGCGCGGAACCAGTGGCGGTGCTCCCGGCCGATGGTGTTGCCGAGTCGGAATCGGCGGTTGGCGGGGTCCTTCGGGATCTCTACGAAGGCGAGGCGATGAATGGCTCGCAGCACCTTCATGTTGGCCGTATCACTCTTTCCTCTCGCGGCCTCGTCCTTCACGGCGGCGATCAGATGCTCGATCTGGTCGAGGCACAGTGGGTGTGCGAAGACGGACCAGCCGTTGATCTCCACGGCCCGCGAAGCCGACCGACCTTGAGAACGGCCGGCGCAGCTTTTCCAGGCGCCCACGAGCTACAGCGCTACGTCGCCGCGGATCGGCTCATCGGGATCGAAATCCCCGTCGCCGACAACTTCCCGGATGCGATCGGCGAGCGCGGGCGTCACCGGACTCAGCGCGCCCGGTCGAGCCCGAATGTCGGCCGCGAGGAAGGCGAGGAAGGGACCGAGGGCCGCATCCTCCTCCGAGTCCCGTCGAGCCGCCCTGATGATCGCGTATCCTGGATGTACTTCGTAAGCCAACTCGTCGCCGGCCCCCACCTCGAGTGCATCCCGGACGCCCCGGGGGATCGTGGTCTGCGCCTTCTGGGTGATCTTGCTGACAATCATGGTACCTCCCGTCGTTGTCCACCCAATGGTAATGCGTTCTCATTACCAGCGCCAAGTCCAGAGGCGTGGTCGTCCACCCCGATGAACCGTTTGTTTCCGTCCTTGAGAATCCTCCCTCGGCCGGTGTACGGCCTCATCGCAGAGGAGTCTCACGCAGCTTCGTGCGGTGCGGGGTACACGACGTCGGCTCTCAGCACCTCGGCTGCAAACGCCAACGCAGCGTGGATCGCCTCCCGGGTCAGGCGGGGGTTGGCGTCGAGCACCTGCTCGATGGTCTCCCCGGCCGCCAATCGCTCGAGAATGGACTCGACCGTGACCCGGGTGCCGGCCACCACGGGCTTCGGACATGATCCCAATCCACCTCGTTCTTGGCGTGGCCCCCAACCTCGATTTCGCAAGATCCGAGTCGATGTGGGCCAGTTCCATGCTAGGATCGGCCTTCGGCTTCCGGACCGCGCGCGAAGCCCCCGTGTCTTAACGACTCACGATCGTTAGTTTCTCTGACCGCCGTTCCATGCGGTACGGCGCCTCCGCGCCCGCACCAAGCGCGAGAAGTTCACCACGAACATGGCCGGGCGCGGAACCGACATCAAACTGGGGCAGGGGGTCACCGACGCCCGCACGGTGAGCTGGGCCAAGGCCAAGGGGATGAACCCCGAGGACCTGCTCCCCGTGGACCCGATCCGCGCCGAGAAGATCAAGCTGGACGACGACGGCCAGGTCCTGGAGGTGGGCGGCCTGCACATCCTGGGCTCGGAGCGCCACGAGAGCCGGCGCATCGATCGCCAGCTCCGGGGCCGGTGCGGGCGCCAGGGCGACCCCGGCGCGACGGAGTTCTTCCTGAGCCTGGAAGACGACCTGATGCGCCTGTTCGGGAGCGAGCGCATCGCCAACGTCATGGACCGCATGGGGGCCCAGGAGGGGGAGGTCATCACCCACGGCCTGGTCACCAAGTCCATCGA
>CAZJFX010000106.1:0-11820 GCA_964545395.1 uncultured Gemmatimonadaceae bacterium
CCCCGCCGCGTGCCCGCGTCACTCCGACACACGGACGCAAACAGGTGAAGACCCTAATAAATGGGCCTCCGCCTGCGCGGCCTTCGGCCGCTCCAGAGAAACCGGCCCGAGCGACGGGCGAAGCCTGGGAACGGACGTGCCAGATCGAAGAGAAGTGAGTCTGGAAACCCCAGGTACGGGCCGGTTCGGAGGCCCTGAACATTGATATGGAAGGGCCTGTCAAGGTTGTCGAAAAGCGAGGGGGAGCCCGGGGCTGCTTCGACGATGAATCCTGCTGATATGCGATGGTTGGACCGGAGTCCAGAGCATCATGAGGCGGATACGTCGGGAGCTGGCCGGAGTCTATCCGCGGGGATTGGGCACTAGGCTGGACCCCGTAACGTTTTCGGGCGTTCTCCTATCGTGCCCCGGGACTCCCCGATGCTAGGAGTGAAGGTTCAGGCGGCGGCGTGCACCTCCTGGAGCTTGGAGACGTCGATGTCGCGCAAGATGGCCCAGAGGAAGCCCACGAGCTCCCGGGCGGCGGCGGTGGCGGCTACAGGAGTAGGCTTCTTGAAGGCGAGCCGGTGGAAGAGGGTGTAGAGGCGGTGCTGACACTTCCAGGCATGGCCGATGACGCTGGGGTCCTGGCCTTGTTGGCGCCGGCGGAGCGGAGCTCCTATGGCTGGGCGCCTTCGATATTGCCAGGCGGCCTGGATGAGGATGTGACGGACGCGGGCATTGCCGGCCTTGGTGATGGCGCCGAGGCGTCGTTTGTCTCCGGAGGAGTGCTCGCTGGGGACGAGGCCGACGTAGGCCATGAGCTGGCGGGGGTTCTCGAAGCGACGCAGATCCCCGAGCTCGGTGGCGATGACCATGGCGGGGTCAAGTCCCGATTTGTGTGTAAAAGGGGTTGGAAGCTCCTCGGCCCTTCGGTCAAGCTGCCCGGGCCACCTCCTTGGTCTTGAGGAGCGACAGGTCGAGGTAGCGCCGGTCGCCCCAGAGGGTGGTCACCTTGATCGCGACGGCCGTCACAAGCCGAAGCGCGCCGGCCCGGTCCGGGAACGCCCCGGTAGCCTTGATCCTCCGCTTGATCTCGCCATGCAGGCGCTCCAAGCCGTTGGTGGTGCGCAAGCGGGTCCAATGGGCCTTGGGGAACGCGTAGAACTGCGTCGCGGCCGGGAAGCCCCGCTCGAGGACTTCGACGGCCTCAGGCAGCTCCTTGCGCCAGCGGGCCCCGAACTCTGACAAGAGCCGCTTCGCTTCCGTGGGCCCGGGGGCCTGGAAGATCAGGGCCACCTCGCGCGCCACGCGGTTCCTCAGCCGGCGGGGCACCTTCGCCAACGCGTTCCTTTGCAGATGCACGGTACACCTCTGGCGGCGGGCCTCGGGCAGGAACTTGCGGACGGCGGCCGCCAGGCCCGCGTGCTCGTCGGCGATCACGAGCTGGAGGCCTGAGAGTCCCCGGTCCACCAACTGGGCCAGGAGCTCCGACCAGCTCTGCTCCGACTCCTCCGCTCCCAGCGTGACCCCAAGGAGTCGGCGGTGGCCGTCCGGACCTACCGCGTAGGCCACGAGCGCGCTCACGTTCTCCACCTTCTTCGCCCACCGCGCGTCCAGGAACGTCGCGTCCAGGTACAGGTAGGGGTGAGGCCCCTCGATGGGGGTCCGGCGCAGCTGCTCCACGGCGTCGTCGAGCCGCTTGGCCGCCCGGCTCACCGTCGAGCGACCCACGCGCTCGCCCAGGAGCGCCTCGGTCACGTCGGCCATCTTCCGTTGCGACACCCCGCTCACGTAGGCCTCGACCACCATCTCATCGATCTCGGGGCTCCGGCGCTGGTAGCTGCCGATCACCTCCGTGGGTGAGCCCTGCTCCCGGCTCCGCGGCACCGTAACGTCGAGTTGGCCCATGCTCGTCAGCAGCCGTCTCAGGTAGGTCCCGTTCCGGTAGTCCTTGCGGCTCCCTACGCGCTCGAAGCGTCGCGCGCCTACCATCGCCTTCAGCTCCTCCTCCAGGACCATCTCCAGCGTCAGGCGGATCGCCCCCTGGAAGAGGGTCCGCAGGTCCCCACGTAGCTCGTCTTGCGTCGGCTTCACGTATCCGATGATCTTGTCCATGAGAGGAAGCTCCCTGAGGGGGCTCGTCCCGTTCGTAGCGGGCTTGCCCCCGGTTCATGTGATGGTGAACCCAAGGAGCTTCCTCTTTTCGTTTCGGGTCGTCCAGGCCCCCCCGCGGGCCGGGGCGCCCCGGCGGGGTCTCCAGGCTCGCTACGCTCGCCTTCCGACCCCGCCGGCCCTCTCTCCCAGCGGTTCCTCCTCGATCTCCCGGTTCCCGCTTCTACACAATCTTCGGGACACTACCGCGAGGTGACGCAGGGTCCAGTGGTCTCCGTCCAGGAAGACGAGCCCTCGCCTGCGCATGAACTTGAGGATGTAGTGGCGCGACTTGATGATCTCGCGCTGGAAGGTCTCTCGACAGCGGACCAGATCGCGCACCCGCTCATCCGTCTCGGTGGGCACTTGGATGAGGACGAGGCGATCATCGCGGAAGTCGCGGGCGATCTTGATGGCGTCGCGCCGGTCAGTCTTGCGACGCTCGCCCGCGCGGCGGGGGATCAGCGAGGGTGCGGCCAGCTGGCACTCCACACCCCAGTCGGCAAGGGCGCGCTGCAGCACGTAGCCGGCACCCGACGCCTCGTAACACGCCTGCACCTTACCGGTGGCCTGCAGCCGCTGGAAGTAGCGGCGGATCTTGCGGAGGTCGTAGGGAAGTCGGTCCACCCGCATAGGCTCGGGGTCCCGATTGCGGAAGACGGCGGCGGTGACGGAATCCTTGTGGACGTCCAAGCCGACCCAGAAGTTGACGGACGATGGCATGGGGCTGGTCTCCTTGTTTGCGGATCTCCATTCCGCATGTGGCTCTGGCGTTGCCTCTCACGCGACGCTAATCCGCGTCATTCGCAGGAGGCCAGCCCTTCCATCGTGTCTATGTGACAGCCTTCGGAGTTGACCGGACATGAGACAGCCATTACAATCATTACATGTCTGGTTCGTTTGATCGGAGGCGGAGGATGAGCAAACGAAGCAAGAGCCAACACGTTGTGCCGCGCGGTGATGACTGGGCTGTGCGTGGGGAAGGTAATGAGCGCGACACGGGGCGGTTTCGCACCCAGAAGGACGCTGTTGACGCTGCAACGAGGATCGCAAAGAACAAGGGAGCGGAGGTGCTCATACACGGTCGGGACGGCAGGATTCGGGAGCGCAACTCCTACGGGAAGGATCCCTTTCCGCCGAAGGGATAAGGGCCTCACCAAGGGCGCTCGATGCCCAACGTTGAGTGTTTCCAGATTGGCGGTTGCCGCTGCTGGTTCTACAACGCCGATCATCGCCCGGCACTTTTCCACGTCAGCTCCCCGGGCGAATGGGAAGTCCGTGTGTACTTCCTCTTGGACCCCCCCGAGATCGAGTCGGTTTTCGAGTTGAAGCGGCTCCCGAGTCGGATCCGGAGAGACTTGCTGGGCCTGGCAAGGGAGCACAGAGCAGACCTTCTCAAAGAGTGGAGCGAGAAGGTCCACCACGGCGGAGAGTAGTGATGGTCAAGTGGTACGCTTCTGATTTGGCCCTGAGGTCCGCGGATCTCCCGTCAGCCCTGTATGAGACCTGTCGGAACCTCCTACGCGACGGGACCGACGACGCTCGCTTTGGAGCATCCAGTGCTGTCTGTCTGTTCGCTAGTGACGTTATCGAAGGGCGTGGACTTCCAAGGTGGATAGACTCGGAGACGCGGTTCCTTGTGGTCCTTGATGTGCCGCTTGGAGCTACGATGCGCCTCCCGGCACTTCTTCGACTTCGCAAGCCCGACCAGCGGCTCTTCCTGACGAACGACCTTGGAAGTGTACGCCGTTGGGTGATCGCCGCACGTCGGTCTCAGCCGTATGAAGGCATCATTGATGCCTACGTGCAGGGCACGACACTCACGGTGTTCATGGGGGACCTGACAATCCGAGACTTCCCGGTCAATCAACTGCCGTCTCTCGAGACGCTGGCGCCCGAGGAACTGAGGCAACTCGAGGTGGATGTCGATGGTTCGTTCCTTACCTGGTCGAACACCGATGTCCATCTCGGACCGTCGCAGCTCCTTCAAGCAGTCGATCCCTCCGAACTCGCGGCGATCGAGATCGAGCGCTTCCGTTCTGAGAACACAGCGATGGCACTGAAGCACATGCGTGAGCAACGAGGGCTCAGACAAACGGACATCGAAGGCCTGGGTGAAAGGCAGGTCAGTCGTCTTGAGAATGCCGAATCCAGACTCACTGCGAGTGCCGCAGAGAACTTCGCGAGGTCCTTCAACCTCACCTTGACGGACTTTCTTGCCGAACTTGGCCGGCTGCTCGCGTCTTGGAGAAACGAGTCGCCTGGTGACGACGCTGCCAAAGATGATGTTTCGGAAACAGCGGCCGTCACATAGCACGCTGGGTCTCTGCTCGCGCCCCATGCGGGGCGCGGCCCTCCGGGCCACCCGCCGTAGCGCGGAAGCGCTGTGCTCCGGGGGGCGGTTGGATGGTCAGCGGGCTCCGTGGGGGGCCTGCACACAGACGGCGGGCGTCAGAGACCGCGACACGTTAAGCGTCACTCCCTCGCATAGGAGTGCGAGACAATAACCGAAAGAGACGAACGCCTCTGGGGAATCCACGGAGGGCGGACTGGAGACGCGAACAGCCTCTTCTTGAAGAAGGGGCGCGTCGCCCTGGGTTGGCCGAAGATCGGCGATCTGTCAAAGCTCCGACGCGACCGAGAGGCTTTCAAGGCGGCGATAGCTGAGGCATACGCGAACAAGAAACCAGGCGCGATAGCCGTAGACGCGGGCCAGCTCTACCGATTCGTATATGAGGTGCACAAGGGCGACTACGTCGCCTACCCCTCGAAGATTGACCGACAGATCCACGTGGGGCGCATTGAGGGGGACTACGAGTACGATCCGGCCCGCGAGCAAGGCTACCCGCACCAGAGGGCGGTGAAGTGGCTTCGTTCCGTTCCACGGACGCGCTTCTCGCAGGGCGCGCTCTACGAGATCGGCTCGGCGATGAGCTTCTTCCAGATTCGGAACTACGCCGAAGAGTATCTCTCGAAGCCTTCAGGCCATCCTGTGCCGACGCCTCCCTCTGAGGATGAGAGCGTCGCGTTGGTCGCGCAGGACATGGAAGACACCACGCGTGATTTCGTCCTCAAGAAGCTCGGCACCGACCTGAAGGGTCACCCATTTGCGGAGTTTGTCGCCCACCTGCTTGAGGCGATGGGCTACTACACGCGTGTGTCACCCGAAGGACCCGACGGCGGGGTCGACATAATCGCACACAAGGATGAACTCGGTTTCGAGCCACCCATCGTCAAGGTGCAGGTCAAGAGCGGTGAGGGCTCCGTTGGCGACCCAGTGGTATCCGCGCTCTACGAAAAGGTCGATGCCAGCGAATGCGGCCTCCTCATCGCCCTTGGGACGTTCACCAATCAAGCGCGCTCGTTCGCCAGGGCCAAAGGCAATCTCAGACTGATCGATGGCAATGAGCTGGTCGATCTGATCTTCGCGCACTACGACGAGTTCGACGGCAAGTACAAGGGCTTGATCCCCTTGAAGCGAGTCTACATCCCTGAGCCGCTCAAGGAGGGAGCTGACGCTTAACAGGTCGCTGAAAGAGGCCCCTGGGCGTAGTGGTAGCTGACAAGCTGCGTAGGAATAGATTTCAGGGGTCGACGAACGACCTCTTTCGCGGAGCCCCGTGATGCGCGGCAAGCCGGACTACCAGTCGCAGATCTACTACCCGATCGACATCGAGTCCTGGATCGCGGCGGATCACCCACTACGGGCTGTGAAGCGGCGGGCGGACGAGGTGTTGGGCGCGATGCGCAGGGACTTCGAGAGGGCCTACGCAAAGGTGGGTCGGCCGTCGATCCCGCCGGAGATGCTGCTGAAGGCGCTCCTGCTGCAGGCGCTGTACTCGATCCGGTCGGAGCGGCAGCTCGTGGACCAGATCCAGATGAACCTGCTCTATAAGTGGTTCATCGACCTGTCGCTGGACGCTCCGGCCTGAAACGCGACGACGTTCACCAAGAACCGAGAGCGGTTCGAGAAGCACGGGCTCCTGCGGAAGTTCTTCGAGCGGGTCGTTGCGCAGGCGTATGTCGAGGAGTGGGCGTCGAACGATCACTTCACGGTGGACGGGACCCTGATCGAGAGCTACGCGTCGTTGAAGAGCCTGAGGCCCAAAGACAGCGGGGTGGAACGGGTCAGCGAGGGCTCGGACGATGACGATGCCGGGAACCCGACGGTGAACTTCCGGGGCGAGAAGCGGAAGAACGATACACACCAATCCGTTGTAGATCCTGAGGCACGGCTGTACCGGAAGAGCTACGGGGTGGCGGCGAAGCTATGCCACGGGGCCCACGTGCTGATGGAGAACCGCCACGGCCTGGTGGTGGACGTCAGCGTGAGTGAGGCCAACGGCCGCTCCGAACGTACGGAGGCCCTCCGGTTGGTCCGGCGCGCCAAGCGCCGGCACGGGCTGAAGATGAAGACGCTGGGGGCGGACAAGGGGTACGCGGCGGGTCCGTTCCTGCACGAGCTGGAAGCTGAGGAGGGCGTGGTGCCGCTGGTGGCGCTGCCGGACGTGCCGATCAAGAGCAAGGGCGTTGAAGGGGATGCCCGCCGACGAGCCAGGCGGCGTCAGAAGACGAAGCGGTACGCCGTGGCCCAACGGATCCGCAAGCGCGTGGAAGAGATCAACGGCTGGACCAAGGAGATCGGGGGCATGCGACGAAGTCGTCACGTGGGCCGCTGGAAGATCTACCAGGTGGCCCTGGTGGTGCACACGGCGTACAACCTGCTCCGCCTGGGGCGTCTGGAAGCGTTGGCCCAGGCTGCCTAAAGACCCCCAAGCGGCTTCGTGAGGCGTTCAGGACGACGCCAAACGGGCTGGAAAGCGGGCCCGGGGGGTGGACGCCGGGCGTGACCCGGCTCCAGAATCACCCATTGGACCTGGCGCGATCGGGTTCTTCAGCAACCTGCTAACTGTTAGCGGCGGCTGTAGATGTCCCAGTTCCGGCGCTCCAAAATGTCCCACTGGGCGACCCCAGTAACCGCTGGGCCCGGGCGAGCCGAGGCATGAGGTAGGCGAACCCGGGCCGATCACTCACCTTGGACCTTCTCCGGACCCGGAGGAGACCGTGATCGAATCGGACGCGCCCGTCGCCACATCCGTCAACGGAGGTGAACGCCACCCGACCATGGCAACCGTGACCACCAGAGTGGCAACAACGGAAAACGTCCCGAGCATCCGGCACCTGCTCCCGCAAGCGGGTGTGGACCAGGTGGGGGTGGACGAGGAGTACCGGGGTGACGGGATCGGGACCCGGCTCCGTGCGCACGGCGGATATCGGCGCGTCCTCGAGAGGATGGAGCTGGACCTGTGATGGTGCGCGGGCTTCGCGTGGTCCCCGGCTTGCGCGTCCGGCCGCGGGACGACATCACCGGCTCGTCCCTCGATCCGGATCGGCCGCTGCTCTGGCGGCGCACGGTGCCCCTGGCGCCGGAGTTCGAGCTGGTTCAGGGCGGGACCGTCTTCGGCGAGATGGAGCGGGCGAACCGCCCGGGGGTGGACGCCACGGGGGAGTGCCTGGGGCGCTCCCTGGAGTTGCGCCGGGAGGTGGGCTTCGTCCGCGGCACCCGCGTCGAGACGCGCTCGACGTCGGACGACCCGGCGGGCCCCAGTTTCCAGGGCTTCTTCCCGGGATGGGGGCGCATCGTGACCCCCGAGGGCGAGGTGCTCCGGTGGAGGCATGCCCTGACCCGGATGTACGACCACGTCCTCACCGACTCCCGGGGCGTGGAGCTCTTCCGGCTCCAGCCGCCGTTCGTGCGCTTCGTCCGGACCGAGACCCGCGTCGTCGTGCGTGCGAGCGGTTGGGAGAGGCCGGACCTCTCCGAGCTCCTTCTCCTCACGTGGTTCCTTCGGATCCACTCGGAGGCGCCGGGGCGGGCGGTGTTCAAGAGGGTGAAGCGACGGCCGGGGGACATCCGCCTGGCTCCGGAGGATGCCGGCCCGTAAGCCGTGGAGGCATACAGGAAGTTTCAGGGGTATGGCCCGGCAACGGATCACGTGTGCCTGACCGCGGCGGCCCGACCCAACCCGGGCGGTGCCGCCCCCGCGTTCCCCGCCCTGCGTCTTTCCTCTACATTCTGCTGCTGTCCGTCGACTTGCGCGTGGCCGGCGTGCAAATGGGCCAGGACCCCTGCTGTCCGGTCTGAGGGTTCACCGGGAACACCATGCGCTTCGTGCGACCCACCTTCTGCGGATCCTCCGAGGCCAGATAGACCAGGGACGCTACCAGGACCGCGTTGTTCTTCAGGTCGTCGAAGACCAGCTTGTCGTAGGTGTCGCGCTGGGTGTGCCAGGTATGCTCCGAGTACCCCCAGTTCAGCGCGCCCAGGCTGAACCCGGGAGCGCCGGCGCACACAAACGGTGCATGGTCCGTACCGCCCCCCGAGGGCATCCCCAGCACGTTGAAGTTGATCCCCTGGGTGACCTCCGAGGGAGCCCTGGCGAGCCAGCGGGCCAGGGACTCACCGGCATCCACGAACCCCGACGCCGACAGGTTCACGATGCGCCCCGTTCCGTTGTCCTGGTTGAAGAGCGCCTGGAGGTTCTGGACGATGTCCGGGTGGTCCTCCACGTACGCGCGGGAGCCGTTGAGTCCCTGCTCCTCGCTGTTCCAGAGCCCCATGATGATCGTGCGCTTCGGGTTCGGGTACACCTGCTTGAGGATGCGCATGGCCTCCATCATGAGCATGGAGCCGGTGGAGTTGTCGGTGGCGCCGGTGCCGCCGTCCCACGTGTCCAGGTGGGCGGAGAGCATGACGTACTCGTTGGGGAGCTGCGTCCCCCGGATGGTGCCGACGACGTTGTGCACCGGGACCTCGCCCAGGTTCTTCGACTCGGCGGTGACGCGCAGCCGCGGGCCCTGGTTGTTGGCCGTGAGCCGGTAGACCAGACTGTAGTCCTCGCACCCCAGCTCGAAGGTGGGCACCTTGCGGGTGTAGGCGTTGAACACCCGGGTGGTGCCGTATGCCCCGCTCCACTGACTGGTCACGATGCCCAGCGCTCCCGCTGCCTCCAGGCGCTTGGGGATGTCCCTGTTGGAGAGCCCGGTGGCCTGCAGGCTGGCGTTCCACGCCTCCTGTCCCTCCTGGCGGGCCTTGTTCATGCGCTCGAACGACCCCGGTGCCGCGTACTGCTCCCAATGAGCGTTGGGGCGGCAGGTGGGCTGGGGGAAGGAGATCATGACGTACTTCCCCTTCACCTGGGGAAGGAACGCCTCGAAGTCGGCGGCGCTGACCATCTTCGGCAGGACCACCACGGGGCCTTCAACGGGCTCTCCCCCGGTCCCCGGGCTCCACGCGAGGATGCGCCCCTCCAGGGAGTGGACGCGGGGCGCGATCAGATCGATGTGGCTGGTCCCCCGCTCCCACGCCTCCCAGGTCCCGTACTGCTGGCGCTCGGCCTCGATCCCCCAGCTCTGGAGCTTCGACACGATCCACGCCTGGGCACGCTCCGAGGCCGGGGACGCCGTCAGCCTGGGGCCGAGAGAATCGAGGAAGACCTGCATCATGGGCTCGATCTGGGAGCGGTTCATGGCGTGGTCCCAGATCTGGCGTAGGACCGGGTCCTCCACGGCCAGGGTCTGGGCCCCGGCGGGCCGGACCGCCACCATGGCAGCCAGGGCCAGGCCCAGGGATACGGCGAGAACCATTCGACGTCTCATGGTGGTCACTCCTGCAGGGTTCACGTCAGTCCACCCATTTTCTTCACACGCACGAACTCGGGCCGGGTCACGGCCTGCACCGAAAGGCGCCCGTACCGCACGAGCTCCATTCCGGCCAGGGACCGCTGGGCTTTGATGTCGTCGAGGGAGACCATTCTGGGGAAGCGCGTCACGAACGCCACGTCCACCAGTGACCAGCGCGGGTCCGCGGGATCGGACTTGGCGTCGAAGTAGCCGCTCTTCGGGTCGAACTGGGATGGGTCGGCGTACGCCTCCCGGCTCACGCGTGCGATCCCCACCACACCCGGCGGCCTCGCGTTACTGTGGTAGAAGAGCACCTCGTCACCAACCTTCATGGCACGGAGATTGTTGCGCGCCTGGTAGTTGCGCACCCCGTCCCAGGAGGTGGAGCCGTCCCGCTCCAGGTCGTCCAGGGAATAGACGTCGGGCTCGGACTTCACGAGCCAATAGCGCTTGGCCATGGGGATCCTCGGGGCATATCGGCGGAGGGCCGCACCCGGAAGATAGGCACCTGGAGCGCTCGGGGCAGGTGGCTGAGTCGGCGGCCCCGGCGACTCCCCATCGCCTACGCCCAGCAGGGCCCACAGCGCCCGATCCATGACGGTCAGGCCACGCCATTACGCAGATGCCCGGATCCACGGCGTCCCGGGTAGTACGGACCCGACGGTCTAACTCCTCCCGACGGCGTGCACCCTGCGGAGCATCCATCTTTCAGCAGACCGGGCCCTTCGGCCCGGCCTGCCCAGGAAACCCGAGGATCGCATGCTGAACGGAAACAGACACGCCGGCCACGGCCACCCGGGAGGCCACCCCGGAGGCCACCCCAAGCACGGACACGGCGGCGGGCGTGCGCCCTTCTTCCCCGACTTCGACCAGGCCCCCTTCCTGGTCATCTGGGAGACCACCCAGGCGTGCGACCTGGCGTGCAAGCACTGCCGCGCCGAGGCCCAGCCGAACCGGCACCCCGACGAGCTGACCACGGATGAAGCCAAGAAGATGCTGGACCGCATCCGGGAGTTCGGACCCATCATCTTCGTCTTCTCGGGAGGGGACTGCCTGAAGCGCCCCGACATCGTGGAGTTGACTGCCCATGGAGTCCAGCTCGGGCTCCGCATGGCCGTGACGCCGGCCACGACGCCCCTGTGCACCCGGGCCAAGCTCGAGGAGCTGTACGTGGCAGGAATGTCCCGTCTGGCGGTGAGCCTGGACGGCCCTAACGCGGCGGTCCACGACGAGTTCCGACAGGTCCAGGGCTCCTTCGACCACGGCCTGCGTATCCTGCGCACCGCCCTGGAGGTGGGGATGTCCACGCAGGTGAACACGGTAGTGGCCCGGCATAACAAGGACGACTTCCGTGTCATGGCCCAGCTCCTAACCGAGTTGGGCATCGTGTTCTGGGAGGTCTTCTTCCTCGTGCCTGTGGGACGGGCACGCCCCGAGGACGTGGCCGGCGCCGACGCCTTTGAAGCTGTCTTCCACGACCTCTACGACCTGGCCAAGACCGTCCCCTTCGACATCAAGGCCACCGCGGCCCCTCAGTACGCCCGCATCGTGCTCCAGCGGAAGAACGCCGAGATGCGCGCTGGTGCCCGCCAGGAGGCGGTGGACATCCTCACCGACGGCGCTGCCCACTCCCTGAAGGATGGGATCGGCCGGGCCCGGGGCGTGAACGACGGGGATGGCTTCCTCTTCGTCAGCCACATCGGCGACATCTACCCGTCCGGGTTCCTGCCCAAGTCGGCGGGGAACGTTCGCACCCACGATCTGCTGGATGTGTACCGCCACTCGGAGTTGTTCGTGAGCCTGCGGGACAAGACCCTGCTCAAGGGGAAGTGCGGCGTCTGCGAGTACCGCCCGGTATGCAGCGGGAGCAGAGCCCGCGCCTACGCCGTCACCGGAGATCCGCTGGAGGCCGAGCCCTACTGCGCCCATGTGCCGGCACGGTATCTAGCCCCACAGCAAGCGTGATGTGACGGGCTGATCTACGAAAAGGAACCGGAAAGGCTT
>CAZJFX010000107.1:0-11553 GCA_964545395.1 uncultured Gemmatimonadaceae bacterium
TTTCCGGTTCCTTTTCGTAGATCAGCCCGTCACATCACGCTTGCTGTGGGACTAGGAGCCGCCCGTCCCCGGGCCCCCTTGTGGTCACACGGTCCAGCGCGCCTCGCCCGCCTGGAGCGACGGCGCCTCGTATCCCTCCCTCCCCATGAGCCCATAGGTGAGGACCTTTCCCAGCTCGACTCCGGGCTGGTCCAGGGGGTCCACCCCGTAGAGCGCGCCGGCATAGACCGTGGCGATCTGGAGGAGCATGTACAGTTCGCCCAGGGCGCGGGCATCCACCCTGGGGAGGAGGAGGGTGGCGTTGGGGCGCCCCTCCCTCCTCAGGGCTTCGGCGGTGGCCCGGCGTTCGGCGTCCAGGAGCTGCCCCAGCGACTTTCCGCCCAGGTACGCCAGGGTGGAGACGTCGGAGTGGATCGGCGGGATGGGCACGTCGGTGCCCGGATCTTCCACCGCGACGAAGAGGATGACCTTGTCGTGTGGCCCCTCGATGAACAGCTGCAGGAGGGAATGCTGGTCGGTGGCGCCCACCGAGGCCATGGGCGTGGGACCCGTGTGCCGCGGCGACCCGTCCAGGCCGCGGGCCTTCCCCAGCGACTCGGCCCAGAGTTGCTGGAACCAGAGGGCGCTGGAGCGCAGGCGGTCCGAGTAGGGCATGAGCACGTGGATGGGGCGCGAGCCCTCGGTGTCGGCCAGGTGGAGGAGGGTGGCCAGGATCCCCGCCGGATTCCCGGCCAGCTCCGGGGTGCGGCAGCGTTCCTCCATGGCGGCGGCGCCGGCCAGCAGCCCGTCCACGTCCACGCCGCAGATGGCGGCGGGGAGGAGCCCCACCGGGGAGAGGACGGAGAAGCGCCCGCCCACGTTCTCCGGCACCGGCGCCGCCGGGATGCCATCGGCCTCGGCGATCTTGCGCAGTGCTCCCTTGGCGGGATCGGTGGTGAAGAGGAAGTGCCCGGCGGTGCGTTCCGGCCCCACGCGCTCCTCCACCCACCCCCGCGCCACCAGGTACTGGGCCATGGTCTCCGCCGTGGAGCCGGACTTGCTCACGACGTTGAAGAGCGTCTTGGCCGGGTCCAGGCGCCGCAGGAGGGCTCCGAATGTGACCGGGTCGGGGTTGTCCACCACGTGCAGCCGCGGAAAGTGGTCCCGCTCCTCCATGGATTTGTCGTTCCAGAAGGGACCGAGGAGCGCGTCGCGCAGCGAGACCGCACCCAACCCCGATCCACCGATTCCCAACACCACCACGTCCTCGAACCACTGCCCGAATCCGTCGGCCAGCTCCTTGACGCCGGCCGTCGTCCCCGCGGCTCGGGGAAGATCGAAGAAGCCCATGTCGCCCTTCGCCCTGCGGGCCTCCACGGCAGCGTGGGCGGCGCGGAAGCGCTCGGCCAGGTCGCCCGTGAGTCGCGCGGGATCCACGCCTCCGGCCACGCGGGGTGCCAGGAGGTTGGCGTAGTCGAGACGTACGTCGTTGTCAGACATGGTCCGGGACCTCGATGGTGAGTCCGTCGTAGGCGGGCTCCACGCCGGGCGGGAGCCGCTGGAGCAACTCTGCGTGGGTGACCCGGTGGGTGAGGTGGGTGAGGAAGGTGCGGCGCGCTCCTACCGAGCGCGCCGCTTCCACGGCTTCCTCCACGTTGAAGTGGGAGGGGTGCGTGCGCCCGAACCAGAGGGCGTTCAGCACCAGCACGTCCACGCCCTCCAGGGTGGCGCGGGCGGCGTCGGGGAGCGACTTCCCGTCGGTGACGTACCCCAGCCCACCCACCCGGAACCCGTACACGCGCACCAGGCCGTGGGGCACCACCACCGGGTGGAAGGTGCGCCCCAGGATGTCCTGGGGCACGCCGGGGTGGATGTCGTGGAGCCTGATCCGGGGCTTTGAGCTCCCCTCCAGCGGCTCGTACCCGTCGTCGAAGATGTAGTCGAAGTACCGGACCATGCGCTCCCGGTACTCGGCACCGACCCAGGCGGACAGGTCCCGGCGCCTCACACTGAACACGCGCAGGTCGTCGATGCCGTGGACGTGGTCGGCGTGGAGGTGGGTGAACCAGACCGCGTCCACCTTGCGCGCCCCGGCAGCCAGGAGTTGAAGGCGCAGCTCCGGCGGCGTGTCCACCAGGAGCCGACCTCCCTCCAGTTCCACCAGCGCCCCATGGCGCGTGCGCCGGTCCCTCGGATCGGGAGATGTGCACGCCGGGCAGTCGCACCCCACCACGGGGATCCCGAAGGAGGTACCGGTACCGAGGAAGGTGAGTTTCACCGGGCCGCGCGGCTCAGAGCCGCTCCACGCGCATGGTGTTGGTGGTGCCGGCGAGCTGGAACGGGAAGCCCGCGGTGACCACCACCGCCGCTCCCTGGTCTCCGGCGCCGGACCCGACGATGGCCTCGCGCCCGACGCTCATGAGCCCGTCGTAGGTAGCGCGCTCCCCATCGGCCAGCACCGGGACCACACCCCACACCGCGGCCAGCTGCCGATAGGTGAGGGGTTCGGTGGTGAGCGCGAAGACGGGGACCGGGGGCCGGTAGCTGGACACGAGACGCGCGGTGGACCCGGAGCGCGTGAAGACCAGGATGGCGGGAGCCGCCACGCTGCGCACGGCATCCACCGTGGCCGCGGCCACCGCGTGCTCCCGTGGCGAGGCACCGCCCCGGGCCCGGATCCCCGGCCGGGTCAGATACCGGGGGCCCCGCTCCAGCACGCCGCTCCGCTCGATCTCCCGCGCGATTCGGGCGATGGCCTCCAGGGCCTGGAGGGGATAGGCACCCACGGCCGTCTCACCGGAGAGCATGACCGCGTCGGTCCCGTCCAGGATCGCATTGGCCACGTCCGAGGCCTCCGCCCGGGTGGGCCGGGGATACGTGATCATGGACTCCAGCATCTGCGTCGCGGTGATGACGGGCCTGCCGTGGTAGTTGGCAAGCTGGATGATGCGCTTCTGCGCCAGCGGCACCCGCTCGAAGGGGAGTTCCACGCCCAGGTCCCCCCGGGCCACCATGACGGCGTCGGTCTCCGCCAGGATCTCCTCGATGACCTGCAGCGCCTGGACCTTCTCGATCTTCGCCACCACCAGGGCTCTGCCACCGACGCGCTCCTTCAGGCTGATGACGTCGGCGGCCTGACGCACGAAGGAGAGGCCCACATACTCCACTCCCATCTCCAATGCGAATTCCAGGTCGGCCAGATCCTTCTCCGTCAGGGACGGGGCCTTCACGTCAACAGCGGGGAGGTTGATCCCCTTGCGGCTCTTCAGGAGCCCACCGCGCACGACCTCCAGGCGGACCCGATCCCCCTCGGTACCGGTGCATACGAGCTCGAGGAGGCCGTCGTCCAGCAAGACGCTCTGGCCCGGCTCGATCTCCTGGGCGAGGGCCCCGTAGGTCATGGGGATCTCGCCCTCCCGGGCCGATGCCGACGGCGCCATGACCACCACCCCACCCACGCGGAGCTGCACGGGCTCGGCGATGTCGCCCACGCGGATCTTGGGGCCGGCCAGGTCCGCGAGCACGGCCACCGGCCGGTGGGCCGCCAGAGCAGCCCTCCGCACCGCCTCGATGAGCCCGCGGTGGTCGACGTGGCCCCCGTGGGACATGTTGATGCGGGCCAGGCCCATGCCGCCCTCCACCATGGCCCGGACGGTCTCGGGCGCGGAGGACGCGGGGCCCAGCGTACAGACGACCTTGGTTCGGAGCATCGGACCCGGCGCGGAAAGGCTGGAGCAGGTCGCTGACGGACTGGTATTGTCGCCTTCTCCGGGGGGGTGGGCAAGCGCTCCGGCCTTGTGGGGGAGCCGTCTCCCAGCTTCATTTCGGCGCCTTCCCAGCCCACGGTTCCAGGAGTCCCCGATCCCCCATGTCCTTCGTCCACGTCCAGGACGCCTCGCAGACCGACGGACTCCGCCGGGACCTGGCCTCGTCGAGCCGCATCGCACTGGATTGCGAGGCCGCCGGGTTCCACCGTTACTCGGACCGCCTCTGCCTCCTCCAGATCACGACCGAGTCCGAAACCTACATCCTGGACCCCCTCGCCTTCGATCCCTCCGAACTCCTCAGGAGCGTCCTGGAGGCCCCGTCCATCCCGGTGCTCATGCACGGCGCGGACTACGACCTCCGGCTCCTGGACCGCGACCTGGGGATCCGGCTCAGGGGGCTCTTCGACACCCAGGTGGCCGCCGCCCTCCTGGGTGAGCAGGCCCTGGGGCTCCAGGCTCTCCTGGAGAGCCGGCTCGGGGTCTCCCTATCCAAGAAGTACCAGCGCGCGGACTGGGCCGAACGCCCTCTCACCGACGGGATGCTGGAGTATGCGGCCGACGACACCCGACACCTCCTCCGCCTGGCCGACATCCTGGCCGGCGAGCTGAGGGCGGCGGGACGGGCGGCGTGGGCGGTGGAGGAATGCCAGGCATTGGAGGCGAGTGCCACGGCCAAGGGGGACGACGACGAGCCCGAGGATCCGGTGACCCGGGTGAAGGGGGCCCGGGATCTCACCCCCCGGGAGGTGACGGCCCTCCGGGATGCGCTGAAGTGGCGAGACCAGCTGGCCCGGGAGCGGGACAAGGCGCCCTTCCGCGTGGTGGGAGACCAACCTCTCCTGCAGGCGGTGCTCCTCCGCCCCCTGGACCAGCGGGAACTGGCCGCGATCAAGGGGTTCCCCGTCGGGCTGGCCCGGAGTGAGGGGATCGAGCTCCTGAACCGCTTCGACCGGGTGGCCCAGCTCCCCGACGACAAACTCCGTCCCTACCCGCGCAGCCCCCGCCGCGGTGGCCCGGGCCGGCCCCCACCGGACGCGGAGGAGCTGGCGGAGAAGCTCAAGGTGGCCCGGAACAAGCGCGCCGAGGAGTTGGGACTCGACCGCGGCACCCTCATGGCCAACGCCCTGGTCCAGGCCATCGCCGTCCAGCGGCCGGCGGGGCTGGAGGCCCTGGCCCGGATGGACGGGATCCGGGCCTGGCAGGTCGAGGTGGTGGGGCCGGTGATCCTGGAGGTGCTGGGCCGACGGCGCTGAGAGGCGTGCCCGGCACGCCCGCGAAGGCACGAGGGGCCCGGCGCCGCATGGCGCCGGGCCCCTCGGTCTCTTCCGGACAGGACGCCGCTCAGGCCGCGTCCTCCTCCTTCAGCTTGCAATGGATGCAGTAACGAGCGTGGGGGAGTGCGTCGAGGCGCTCGAACCCGACTTCGGCGCCGCACGTGTGGCAGGTGCCGAAGGTTTTCGGGTCGTTGTAGAGGCGGCGTAGCGCCTCCTCGAGCCGGTACAGGTACCGTCCTTCCTTCGTGGCGAAGGCGGCTGCCTTCTCGCGCTCCATGGCCTCGGTCCCCTGGTCGGCCATGTGGTCGGTGTACGCCGCGAGATCCGAGTCGGCGGACTCGCGGTCCCGTTTCGCCATCTCGTCGAAAAGCCCCAGGGCCTTGAGCGCCCGGGCCCGCTCGTCGAGGAGCCGCTTCTCGATGTGTGCGAGCTGCTTCTTGGTCAGAGGCATGTCGTTCTCGGAGGGAGGGTGTTTCGATTAGCCAAGTAACGTAATTCATGGGCTCGAATTGGTCTACGGCTCCTGCGATCACGGTGCGGGGTACGTGGTCTCCGGGACGGACGCTGTGGTCTCGGGGCGCCGGATCCAAGGCGTCGCGGCCGGGTAACCCCAGCCTAATCCGATCCCGAAGACGAAGGGGAGATGATACGCCATGGCGGATGCAACGATCCACTGTCGCAGGTGCGGCGCCGGCGCTCCGCGCCTCCCCCGCCCTCCCTTCCGCAACGAGCTGGGCGAGCGCATCGCCGCCGAGATCTGTGTGGACTGCTGGAAGGACTGGCTCCAGCACCAGACCCTGCTCATCAACCACTACGGCCTGGATCCCCGCGACCCGAAGTCGCGCTCGTTCCTCTACGAGCAGATCGAGCGCGTGCTGCTCCAGGGGGCCGACGCCGAACAGGTGGACACGAGCCGGCAAGGCGAGATCGAGTGGTAGGGACCGGCGCCTGGGCGGTGCGGCCGCAACCCACGCGGCCGATACGCGTGTCCTGGGGAGCCGGCGTTCAGCGTCCGTTCCGCCCCAGTCCCAGCGACGCGGCACACGCCTCGTCCCAGGAGAGCCTCACCACGACCTGGGGCGGCATGCGCGCCAGGACGCTCACCGCACCCGGACAACGCGCCTGCAGCAAGTCCAGCGCCGCGCCGTGGATCTGTCCTCCCTGCTCCAGGAGCACATGATCCACGCCCATCTCCCACCACATCGAGAGCTGTTCCTCCGCCGTCCCCCAGACCGGCGCTGCCTCGTCCTCCGAGCGCGGCGTGAAGCGAGCGCTGGGCGCCGCGGCCCACCCCCCATGGAGGTGGAGCGCGGCCCAAAACTCCGGCGCCCCCACCACCGCCGTGGACGGAGCGGTGTTCTCCAGAACCTCCACCGCGGCGGCCAGCCGCCCGGCGCGCAGCTGATAGGGCGCGACCGCCCAGCCCCGGGCGGTCCTGCTGGCGGTCACGGAGGCGAACGACACCATCCAGACGAGAGCCACGGCCACCAGCGCCTGCCGTAACCTGGGCGCCATCGGGGCGCTCGACGCGCCGAGGCGCCCGAGCCCCTCCAGGACGCCCACGGCCACGGCCACCACGAGCCAGGGGTGGAGAGGGGCCACCAGCCTCCGGTCCACGAACGGCCAGGTGAGGAGCATGCCCAGATAGGCCACGGCGATCCACGGGAGGGGAGCCAGCCGCCGGGCGAGGCTCCACCCTCCGGCCAGCGCTGCCGCGCCCAGGGGGATGGCGGCGACCCATAGCCACGGCCCGGTGAGCCCTGGGACGAGGAGGGCGAGAACCCGTCCCACCACGTTGTTCGCGTGGGTGGGAAGACCTGCGAGAAAAGCCCCGGGTCTTCCTACCAACTGCCCCGCCAGCCATCCGCCGTAGGGACCGAGAACGTCGCGGAGCCCCTCGGGAATCGCCGCGGCCCGGGACGACGCCCACGCACCCCACCCCGCCACGGCGAGGAGCGGGGCCGCGGTCACTGCCGCGGCGGCCCGGGCGCTCCGGCGCGCGGCCAGGGCCACGGCGAAGCCGGCCACCACCGCCACCCCCGCCGTCCGGGTGAGAACCAGGGCCACCAGAAGCACAGCGAGGAAGAAGGCCCAACGGACCTCGCCACGCCGGGAGGCACGGGGCCAGAGGGCGAGACACGCGGAGGCCAGCGCGAGGAAGAGGGGCTCCGAGAGGGGTACCAGGGCCGGCCTCCACAGGTCGGCGGAGATGAAGGCCAACGCCCCGACTGCCAGCGCCTCCCTGCGGCGCAGGCCCGCGCCGGCGTGGAGCGCCCAGGCCAGGAGACCACCCGCCGCCGCCAACAGGAGGAGATTGAGGAGTTCGGCAGCCAACGTGACCGCGCCCACGGAGCCCAGCGCCGCCCACAGCAGGCCCAGGAGCCCAGGGTAGAGGGGGGGGAACTTCACCGCCGGGAGATCCCCCGGCACGCCTCCGTAGCGCAGCCCTCCGCCCCGGGAGAGGGCTTCGCCAATGACCATGTACACGCCGTCATCGTGCCAGACACCGGCAGGAACGGGCCTCCAGAACGACAGTCCCACTCCGACGAGTCCCAGGCCAAGGGCCAGGAAGGGCCACCAGCGACGCGACGCGCCCTCCGCCATCATCCCACCGGGTGCTTGGGGCGCTCGTCCACCTCCAGGCGGAACACGTCGGGACGGGCATAATGGCCCGTCACGTCGAAATCGAACTTGGCGCGGGGGATGGAGGTGAGGTCCAGGTCGGCCACCAGGATCCCCTCCCCATCCCAGAGAGGCCCCGCCACAGGCTCCCCAAGGGGATCGTAGACGGCGCTCCCACCCCGGCACAGCGTCTCGGGCCACGCCTCCAGCTCGGAGCGGATCTCCAGGTCCGCGGGATACATGTCCCGGGTCACGTACTGATTGCACCCGAGCACGAAGCACCGCCCCTCCAGGGCGATGTGCTGCAGCGTCCCCTGCCAGCGCGCGCGGGCGTCGGCGGTGGGAGCCAGCCAGATGTCCACGCCCTTCCCGTACAGCGCCATGCGCGCCAGGGGCATGTAGTTCTCCCAGCAGATGAGCCCGCCCACGGTGCCGTACGGCGTCTCCACGGCGGTGAGGGTGCTCCCGTCCCCCTCCCCCCAGATGAGGCGCTCGGCGGCGGTGGGCTTGAGCTTCCGGTGCTCGCCCAGGAGCGCCCCGTCGGGACCGAAGTAGAGGAGAGTGCAGTAGAGCGTGCCCCCGCTGAAGGTGGCATCCCGTTCGATGACGCCGACGCAGAGGTACACCCCGGTCTCCCCGGCCACCTCTCCCAAACGCCCGGTCTCGGGCCCGGGCACATCCACGGCACCCCTCCAGTACCGCTCCCAGGTGCGCCGCCCCGGGTCGGAGCGCCCCCCCACCGCCGTGCCGAAGGCAAGCCCCCACGGGTACCCCCCCACGTAGGCCTCCGGGAAGAGCACGAGCCGGGCACCCTTCGCCGCGGCCTCACGCGTCAGCGAGCAGACCTTGTCCACGGCCGCGGGGGTATCGAAGGGGGTGGGAGCGGCCTGGACGACGGCTGCCCGGAGGGAGGTGGGCTTGTTCACGGTGGGCTCCTCGGTTGCGGGGTGAGGGCCAGGGGAGGCTCTGCGCCCGGCCCCCCTTCTGGACGTCACGCCGCGGCGCCCGGCATGCTCAACCGCATTCGCTGTACCCGCAGATGTGGCACTTCATGCATCCCTCTTCGTACACCATCTGGCCGCCACCGCACTCGGGGCACGCCGCCAGGAAGCTCTGCTCCTGCTGGCGGTGGTACGCGGACACCTGGGTCCGGTGCGCCCCCTGGACCGAGGGGGTCATGAGCGGCAGGGCCTCCTGGACCCCTTCCTTCTCCTCCAGGTAGCGCTCGATAGCCTGCCCCACCGCGTCCGGCACCGAGAGGACCTTCCTCGGGCCCACGCCCACGGCGCGGTCGCAGGAAATGCCGCGGAACTGGTCCTTCACGCGGTTGATGGGGATCCCCGAGCGGAGCGCCAACGAGACCAGCCGGCCCATGGCCTCGGCGTCGGCCATGGCCGCGCCGCCCGCCTTGCCCAGGGTGCAGAACACCTCGAAGGGGCGGCCCTGGTCGTCCTCGTTGATGGTGACGTAGAGATCGCCCAGGGGGGACATCATCTTCATGGTGTAGCCCCGGAGCGCCTGGGGACGCTGCCGCTTGTTCCGCGCGGCGCCGGCGTTGGCGTCACGCTCCGCCAGCTCCGCCTTCAGGCGCTCCACCTCCACGCGGAGGTTGTGCGCCTCCTCGCGGGCGTCGGCCACCTGCTGCTCCAGCTCCGCCACCTCGGCGCTCCTGTCCTGGCCCGCCACGGCCTTCGCCGTCCTCCCGGTGGAGAGGACCTGCCCCTCCCGGGAACCGTCCCGGTACACCGTGACGCCCTTGCACCCCAGCTCGAAGGCCAGCTCGTAGATCCTGCGCACGTCCGCTTCCGTGGCCTCGCGGGAGAAGTTCGTGGTCTTGGAGATGGCCGAGTCGCAGTGCTCCTGGAACGCGGCCTGCATGCGCACGTGCCACTCCGGCGTGATGTCGTGGGCGGTGCGGAACACGCGCTGCACCTCCTCCGGGACCTCGTCGAAGTGGATGTGCCCCTCGGTGGCGATGCGCTCCATGAGGCCTTCGGAATACCACCCCTGCTCCGTCGCTATGCGCACGAAGTCGGGGTTCACGTCGGGCATGAGCGAGCCTGCCTGGTTGCGCATGAACGCCACCGCGAACAACGGCTCGATGCCGCCCGAGCAGCCGGCGAAGATGGAGATGGTCCCGGTGGGGGCCACCGTGGTCAGGTTGCAGTTGCGGAGCGCGCGCTCCGGACGCATCCGGGACCCGTCGGCCCGGCGGGCGGCGGTGTCGTCGGGGCCCCACACCGACTCGGCCCACGCAGGGTAGACGCCACGCGTCTCGGCCAGCTTCTCCGATGCCTTGCGCGCCTCCTCGTCGAGGAAGGCCATGACCCTGCGGCCCATGTCCACGCCCTCGACCGAGTCGTAGGGGATCCCCAGGCGGACGAGCATGTCGGCCCAACCCATGACGCCCAGCCCCACCCTGCGTATGGCCTGCGCCAGGACGTGGATCTCGTCCAGTGGGTACTTGTTGGCGTCGATGACGTTGTCCAGGAAGTGCACGGACAGGTGGATGACCTGACGTAGCCCGTCCCAGTCCACCGCCGTGGCGGGGTCGGCACCCGGCCGCACCCCCTCCTTGACGAAGAGCCCCAGGTTGATGCTCCCCAGGTTGCACACGTCGTAGGGGAGGAGGGGCTGCTCGCCGCAGGGGTTGGTGGCCTCGTAGCTGCCGAGGCGGGGCACTGGGTTGAACTCGTTGGCCCGGTCCATGAAGAAGGTGCCCGGCTCCCCGGTCAGCCACGCGCCGTGGACGATCATGTCGAAGATCTCGCGGGCGTTCTCCTGCCCCAGGACCTTCTTCGACCTGGGGTGGACGAGATCGTACGTCGTGCCCGCCTTCACCGCTTCCATGAAAGCGTCGGTGATGGCCACCGAGATGTTGAAGTTCGTCACCTGGGTCGTGTCGTCCTTGCAGGCGATGAACTTGCGGATGTCCGGGTGGTCCACTCGCAGGATGCCCATGTTGGCGCCGCGCCGCGTGCCGCCCTGCTTCACCACCTCGGTGGAGGCATCGTAGAGCTTCATGAACGACACCGGCCCCGACGCCACGCCCAGGGTGGAGCGGACCGGGTCGCCCTCCGGCCGCAGCCGGGAGAAGGAGAACCCGGTGCCACCGCCGGACTGGTGCACCAGCGCCATCGCCTTCAGCGTGTCGTAGATCCCGCTCTGCCCGTTGGAGAGGGCGTCGTCCACGGGGAGCACGAAGCAAGCGGAGAGCTGGCCCAGGGGCCGGCCGGCGTTCATGAGCGTGGGCGAGTTCGGCTCGAACTTGCCGCTGACCATCAGGTCGTAGAACTGGCGGGCCACCTCGCCCACCGCCGCCTCGGAGGCACCGTAGTCCGCGTCCACGTCGGCGATGGTCTTGGCCACCCTCCAGAACATCGTCTCGGCTTCCTCGGTGGGCCGTCCCTTCTCGTCCTTCTTCAGGTAGCGCTTCCCCAGCACGAGGCGGGCGTTCTCGGTGAGTTGGGCGACCGGGACGTCGGAGGGCACAACGTCGTCGAAGATCTTCGACTCTCTCGGTGGCCGGGGCTCGTGGACGCGCGGCATCGGCGGGTACTCCTGTGGAAAGACAAGTGGACAACCTGTGGGCGACAGGTTGAAAGCTGGCGGGAGGCCGGTCCCACCACGCATCTATCTGTGGAAAGGCCGAGCGGCACCACAAGATGTTGAGGCGGAACCCATATTAGGCCCACTACATTTAGGGGTCAAGCGCTTGACACCCCCTTTCCGGGCCCCTTTCCCGCAAGTGCCTGTCCCACCGGAAAATCCGGCTTCGCGGAGACTCCGAAGGCTCGGGAAAGCCTCTTCAATATTCGGCTTTTCTTCGGGTTCCGCAAGCCTCGCGGGAGCCCCTCAGCGATTTCGGAACGGGAGGCTGGCGAGTGGGAGCGGGGCGCGGGCAGGCGCAT
>CAZJFX010000108.1:0-11296 GCA_964545395.1 uncultured Gemmatimonadaceae bacterium
ACCCCACCCCTTACCACTCACATTTCGGCTATCCTGCGGACGTCATGAATAGCGCAGGTTCACTCCTGGAGTGGTCGTGGCGAGGTCGCGAAGCCCCGAGCGCGTCGTCACAGGAAGTGTGAGGGCCCGGAACGCATCCTAGACGCCATAAGGTGCTAGAACCGGGCGTCGTTTTGGGGCACCGGGACACACGACTCCCTGGATGCGCCCGAGAGCGAGGAGGGAGGCGAGGAGGAGCAACGGCGACTACGTGAAGCCTATGCGCTCGATGGTGCGCCAAGCGCTGAAGAGGCGATCCGCGGTCGGCTGATAGCCGAGAAGGCGAAGGGTGATGCTGCGCGCCCGGCGTATCACGCGGCAGGGGATGAGGATGACGCTGTGCAGGAAGCGGGGGAACTCCATGCGGATGTACGCGAGGCGGTCGGCTTTGCGGTGCATCATCATGGCGAACCACGACTTGATGTTCCAAGCCAGGGCCGCGATGACCATATAGGCCCAGTTGCTCACCAGGTCGTAGAGCGGCACCCGCAAGGCGTTGACGCCGTTCTTGAGCTGCTCGATGACGTTCTCCTGGTCACAGCGCTCGTTGGCGCAGGCGACCACTTCGGCGGCACTCAGATCCGTGCGGGTGGTGATGTAGAAGAAGTAACGGATCTCGTCGAACAGGACGTGCTCGCCCTTCATCTTGCTGATGTTCTTGCGCAGGGCCACCACGCGGTAGGGCTGGCCGCACTTGCCGGGCTGGTACATGAACTCGGCCACGTCCTCGTGGTTCAGCGCGAGGTTGATGTATCCGCGCTCCCGCACGATGCGCTTCTTCTCATGGGGCTGGTGGCGCTGGCGGATCTCGTCCGTGAGCGTGTCGTACTTCGGGCCTCGCTCGAGCCGCTGCCAGCAGGCCTCGTCCAGCGCCTCGGCCCGGTCGCGCAGGGCCGCATGCGCGTCCATCCCGAAGATGAAGTCGACCCGCTCAGCCCACCGGTCGAAGTGCTGCGTGAGCGAGAAGTCCGTGTCGCCGCGTACGCAGATCCGCTTCGCGTAAGGCTCCACATGGTCGATCGCCTTGTCGATCCAGCGTGGCGCGTCCGTGTGGCTCGGCACGTTGCCCGGGCGGTTCACCACGTAGAGCACCTCCCGGACGTTGGCCAGCGAGACGATCAGCGGCGCGTAGCCCCAGATCCCCTTGTAGGAGATGTCCATCCCCTGTTTGCGCTCGCCCACCGTCGGCGCCAGCGTGCCATCCACGTCGATATAGGTGACCTCTCCCAACAGATCACGGCCGCGACCCTGCCACAGCTTGGAGCGCATCGCGTTGATGCACTCCATCAGCCGGATCACGTCAGCTTCCGTGAAGCGCCGGCAGAAGTCGCCCGCCGTTGTGGGATCCGGGATCAGATCGGCGCCCAGCGCGTTCATGTACGCCACGTCGTGGCGCAGACGCTCGATGTCCTCCAGCCGCGTGCCCCCGCACAGCACGTTGTAGGCCAGGTTCAACACGTGATCCGACTCGTGATAGGGCAGATGCACTTTCAGCAACTCCAGCTCCTGGTCGATCTTCTCGACCAGCCCGAGCTGCGTGACCATGCGATGCACCGCCCCGATCCCGCCGTAGCCCATCACGTCCGTGTTCGCGCCGATCTCGTAGTGCACCTTCCCTGTCGTGAACATCGGTGCCGTGCGTGGGCTCCAGTGCCCTGCCTAGCCGTGCCGGCTTGCGACCTTCCGCCTGCGCCGGGCACTGTTCCTGCGGCTCTGCTCGTGCGAGATTCTCTTCACCGGAAAGGCCTGTTTTGGTCGGAGTAATGATTCTTGTCGGAATCCCATAACTCCAATCAAGATAAGCCTTTCCGGTTCTTCTTTCAGGCCCCAGCCCGGCACATCACGCTTACTGTGGGGCTAGTGCTCTTCCAACTTGATATCCCGAATCGTGAGGAGGTGCGCCAGTGGATGTGAGGCGGTACCTGCCTGACGGTTACGATAGCGAATGTAGCGGGCGATGCGCCGCCGGCGGGCGTGATGGTCGGGGTCGTCGGTATCCGTGAGGGTGAAGCGCTTGGTGACGCCGAACTGGGCCTCGATGAGGTTGAGCCACGAGGCGTTGGTGGGCGTGTACACGGGGGTGATCCGCAGCCGGCGGAGGAGTTGGAGGAAGCGCGGGTGATCGTGGACGTGGGGCAGGTTGTCGAGAACCACGTAGAGCCGTCGGCGGGGATAGCACGCACGGAGGCGCCGGAACGCGTCGCAGATCTCGATGACCCGCTTGCGCTTGGCGAAGATCCCGGAGAAGCAGTCTTGGTGGACATCGTAAAAGCCGAGGAAGTACTCCACGCCGTGGGGCCGGTGGTAGGTGGCTCTCATGCGATGCGGGAGGCTGCGCGGGGCCCAGGCCACCCCGCCCATGGGTCTCACCTCGAGCGGCCCCCACTCGTCGAAGCAGACAACCGCCGAGCGCGACGGGCACGTCTGGTACAGGGCTCGGACGGCGTTTTTTTTACCTCGAACGCCGGGTCGTGGGATGTCTTCCAGGTTCGAATGCGCTGGGGCGTGAGCCCTTCACGCCGCAGAAGCCGCCGTACCCACTCGTCCGTGACGGGGGGCAGGAGGCCCTTGCCCCGGCAATACTCGGCCAGCTTGGGTACGGACCAAGTGGAGAACGGCAATCCGCGTTCCTCGGGGCTTGAGAGCGCGACATCTACGAGGTCACGGAGCTGCTGGGCCTTTAGGATCGGCGGACGTCCCCTGGGGTTGGGAACGGCTTCGAACGTGGTGAAGCCGCTCTCGTTGAACCGCCGGATCCAGTCGTACGCCACGGTGAACGTGCACCCGATCCGATCGGCTGCCTCGAGCGGCGCCCGGCCCCGACGGACTTCTTCGATCACGCGGTACCGTTGGTGGATGCGTGCGCTCAGCGACAGGTCCCTTACCTTCTCCGCGAGCATCTGCTCTTCGGCGCGCGTCAGGGCGCGCAACTGCACGCGACGGGGCATCCCTGCTCCCCCTGCGAGGGTCAGGGACAGTATATTAGGCTAATTAAGTTGGAGCAACACCAGCCGCACTGGGCCCGCGTCAGCGAACGGTGTGGACCGTCCACATAGCTGCATGCTGCTCGCCCGACTCCGTGCTGCTCTGGCCCACCACCTGACCGCGGTTGTTGATTCCGGCTACCCAGCTGAAGTCACCCCCCAGCGTAGCAAGCCGCGTGAACTCTCCATCGTCCCACACGTAGCTTGCAGATGCACCGACGCCAGCCTTGCCCCACACCTGGATCGACACCTGACCCCGGTTGTTGATGCTCTGAGCCGACGACGATTGGAAGTCGTGTCCGGGGGGGTGGAGCCTCGTCATCTCACCGCGCTCCCACAGGAATGCCACGTGGCTCATTCCGACCACCTGACCACGATCGTTGACACCGGAGCCATAGCTGAAACTCTGCGGCAAAGCGCCGAGGTCCGTCATCTCACCGCGCTCCCACAGGAATGCGTGGGTCTTGCCCGAACCGGTCCAACTGGATCCGATCACCTGACCGCGGCCGTTGATGTCCCAGGCCACGCTGACCTCGCCACCCAGCGTTCCCAGGTCGGTCATGGCGCCATTCTCCCACATGAAAGCATGGCGCTCGCCCGACTCCGTGCGGCTCTCCCCCACGACCTGTCCCTGCTCGTTGAGCGCGTAGGCTCGGCTCGTTCGGCCACCAAGCGCTCCCAGGTCGATCATGGTGCCATCCTCCCACAGAAAGGCTCTGACGTCGCCCGCTTCGTCATAGCTATCGCCCACGACCTGACCACGTTCGTTGATTCCCATCGCTGAGCCATACCTACCGCCCAACGTTCCCAGGTCCGTCATCGTGCCGTGTTCCCACAGCACGGGGCGGTCCCCGCTCTGTCCGACGACCTGACCACGGTCGTTGATGTCGTAAGCGGTGCCACTCCCCAGGTCGACCACTTTGTAGCCTGCGGCGCTGCGACTGGCCTGGAGCACGGCTGGGAGACTCGTTCCCTCGGGTTCGATGGGCTGATCACACCCCGCAACGAAGAGCCCGACCAGCAGAAGAAGCGAGAGCTGTCTCATGTAGCACCTCCTGGGTTCCAGGTATTCGGGCGCGCCTCCGGAGAGCAGGGAAGGCTCCTCATTCTTGAGAGTCTGAAATGGCAACAGAACGTGACACCGCCACGACTGTCCCCGGTGACCGCGGTCGCACGCCACCGGGCCCCGGGGTTCACGTTCACCACCTCCCGTCCATCCTTCTGTGGATGGGTCGTTGGGCGGCGGGCCACGGTCACGTTTGCCGCTCGACACAGACTGGAGAACAGAGGGCCCGCAGGCGGCAGGACCTCGCTACCCCCAGCCGGAGGCCAGGAATGACAGGACCCCTTCGCGCTCGCTTGGGGGCAGGGCTGATGCCCGGGGCCGTCGCGCTTCTCGTGGCCGGATGCGCCTCAGGCACCGTGTACCTGAGTGCTGCCCGGGAGGGCGTGCTGGAGGTCCCGCCGGACCGGACCCAGGTCGCCCTTCTCAACTGCGAGGACTTCGGCGAAGAGAGCATTGTCGTGGTGTCCCTGGACGGCGTGCAGCTGTCCGAGATGTCGCCGCCCCAAAACCACTCCTGGTGTGATCCCAAGCACGTCCTCGTCCTGGAGCCAGGGCGCCGCCAGATCCGGGTCCGGGGCCCCCACGTTATGGAAGACAGGGCGGTGCAGCGCGGCGTGGCAGACGTGACGTTCACCGCTGAGGCGGGAAGAGCCTACACCCTCGAGGTGTCCGTGACCGTTCTGAGCATCGCCGTCGGGGCCGGCGCAGGGCGTGCGAACGACGCCTTGTTCAAATTCGTGATCAAGGAAGCCGGCACCGATCAGGACGTGGGGGCCAGCGTGAGCTGGGTCTCGGGGTAGGCCGCGCAGCATGAAGCCCCCGGAGCATCCGCCCCGGGGGCCCCTCGGCTCACGACCCGCCTCCCCGTTCCGCTGGTCCTGGCCAGGAGTTCCGGCTCGGCGGAGGGCGGCGGCCGCCTTCTCACCCCGGCCCACGACTCGAAGGCCGTCCCTGCTGCTATCGCTCCGGCTCCCACCGGAGCGCCGTGACCTCAGTCAGACCGACGCAGCCACCGGCACAGTGGTATCCGACGATCTGTCCGCGGCTGTTGATGCTCACCGGGTAGTCGTCCGCTCCCCCGGGGAGTGGGTGCATCTCCCCGCTCTCCCAGACGAAGGGAATCCAACTCGTCACCCAGGCGCTCCAATTGCCCACGAAGCGTCCCGCGGGACCGATGCTCAGGATCCAGGTGTGCTCCAGTCCGATCCCTACCTCCGTGAGGGCTCCATCCTTCCACACGAAGCCCACGTACGTCCCTTCGGACGTCCTTGCGTTTCCGACGATCTGGCCCTGCTCGTTGATGTCGAGGGCCGAGGCATTGGCGTTGGGTGGAAACCCGAGGTCGTGCATGACCCCGTCATCCCAGAGAAAGGCGCCGAACCAGAAGCCCCCGGAAACGAGTGACCAGACGTGGAAGCCCACCACCTCTCCCCGATTGTTCAACGCGATGGGGATGGGCCAGGGGCCGTCCGTGCCGCCGCCGATGGACGTCAGGCTCCCGTCTTCCCAGACTGCCGCTCCGAATCCGGTGTCGTCGGTCCCGAGCAGGACTGTGATCTGACCTCGTTCGTTGATGTCATACGCGTGGCCGGGCCCGAAATCCTCCAGCGTGCCGTCATGCCACCAGAAGGCGTGGTAGGGAGCCCCCGGGCCGGGCATGTAGCTTCCGACCACGTCACCGCGGTTGTTTATGGCCAGGGGCGCGAGGAGGGGCATATTCCAGTTGTAGAACGGGTCCGTCCGTGGATCGTCGAGATAGATGTTGACTCCCTCCAACGGCTTCGGGGTGCCCTTCTCCCACAGGACAGCGTGGTATGCGCACGCGCCGGAGCACGCGTCATCGGACTTCAGCCAGCCTGCGATCTGGCCGCGACTGTTGACGTCGAGCGCGACTCCCGAACCGAGGGAGATACGCTCGTAGGCGCTGGACTTCGGGCCGTGGTCGCCGTCACGATCCACGACGGCCGCATTGAGCTCGACCGCGACGGGTGAGGGCGCCTCCCGGTCCCTGCAAGCTGTGGCCAGGGCCAGAGAGAGCAGGAGGGTGATCAAGGCCGAGGCGATCGTGGTCCTCTTCATGATCTACTCCTTCTCCGAGAGGTCCCGAGGGAATCGCCAGCGAGAGGTGAGGGTGGAAGATGCGCCACGCCGACAGCTCTACTTCTTCAGTCCGCGGTGGGCGCGAAGTGTGACGTGACTGTCCTGTGGGCCCTGCTACGGCGAGCGGCTCACGAGGACGAATGGCGCCCAGTGGAAGGCGTTGGGGCGGGTCGCGCGGTAGGCGAGCTTCGCGTTACGCAGGGCGGCGGCGGCGTCCTCACCCTGGGCCAGGCGCCGGTAGAATTCCGCCATCAGGACTTCGCTGTAGGGACCGATGGGCCAGAGTGTCCCGACGACCGTACTCGCGCCGGCCTGGAGGAAGGCACGGCTCACGCTCAACGGACCTTCACCTCCGAGAATCCGCCCTCCGGCGGTCTCGCAGGCCTCGAGGATCACCAGGCTGCCCGGCAGCCCGAGCTCCCGGATCTCGTAGGCGTACAGGAGTCCGTTGTCTCTATCGCCCGGAGCCAGGGTCACGCTGGCGAAGTCCGGGTTCGCGGGCGTGGGATGTGCGTGGGCGGTGATGTGCACGATCGAGGCGTTCCTGGCCTGTTCTACCAGGGCGGTCTTGGTGGCGCCGCTTCCGCTCAGGCGAATCACGGTGCCGTCGCCGACACTGCCGGACGGGATGTCATTCCCGGGGCGAAGAGTTGCCTCACCCGCGAGGTCCGTGGGGGAAACGACCAGCACCGGCCCGGCTGGAAGGACGGCGGGGGAGGCCGCGCCATCAGCGAGGGAAGGCAATCTGCTCACGATGTGGACGTCCAGCACGTGGACAGGGGTCGAGTCCGTCTCGGAGACGATCAGCGCGTCGAAGGGCAGAACATGGAGCGGTACGTCGGGCACGATCACCCAGCGGGCGTATCGGCCGACGAACGGCTCCAGCGGCGCCAGAAGGTCGCTGTACAAGCGTCGTGCCACATCGGCGTCGAGGCTGGCCCTGGCCAGATCCACGAAGCTTCCCACTCGAGGGCGCACGCCCTGATGCAGCCGCCCGATCCGATCCCTCAACGCGCCAGAATCGATGGGGAGGGTCACGATGCGGGACGCCTCCCGGGTGAGGACCAGGACCACCACGGCGCTGTCGAGCACGACGAAGTCGAGGAGTGCCTGGTCCGGCCCGAGACGGTTACGGACCTGCGACACGACCGCCGCTCCACCGTCGTTCCCGGATGGAACGATGCCACGGGCCTTTCTGCGGACGGACCATTCGGCGAACCAGGCGGGCGCGTCGCTCCGTTCGATGTCGTTCAGCACGGCCGAAAGGGCCCGGTTCGAGATGCGGAGCTGCTCCGCCCGAAAGCCGGCTCGAACGAGATCGGCCGAGAGCGAGGTGGCGACCGAGTCCTCGAGGTCCGCCGCGCGCCGGTAGGCATCCATGGCCGCGCCGGTCCTTCCGGCCCCCACCAAGGCGTCCCCGAGCGTGACCAGAAGGTCGGCTTCGAGCTGGGGCTCCCGCGTGCGGGCACCTTCGGCAGCGGCCTGCGACAGCAAGGCGACGGCCGTCTCGTGATCCAGCGCCTGCAAGTGGAGACGGGAGAGCACTGCCAGAGCCTGGCCACGAAGTCCGGCCGCGACGTTCGCCACCTTACCTGCCAGGAAGACCGCGCTGTCGGCCGCAGCGGCTGCCGCACCGAAGGCCCGTCGCTGATACTCGAGCCCCGCGGTCTCGAGCATGAGCCGGGACAGGGCTGCGACCTGTCCGTATTGGCTGGTCCGGTCTCGCGCTTCGCGCAGCGCCTCCGCCGCTCGCTCGATCTCTCCGGCGCGGGCGAGAACTCCCTGCAACACCGGCGCAAACTCCGGATAGTTGGGCCGCTGGCGGGCATCGTGAGCGCGGGCATACCGCACCGCGAGCGCAGTGTCGCCCGTAGCCTCGCTGATCCTCACCAGAGCCGCAAGGGAGCGGACGGCGTCCGGCTCGTCGGCCTGCCAGGAACGAACGTAGTATTCCACCGCCCGGTCCAGGTCGCCGATCATCTCGTGGTACTCGCCCGCCCAGTGGTGATAGCCGTCGAGCGAGTCCACGGCAGAAAGCATGGCGTGGAAGTACGACCGGGCCGCATCATACTCCCCCAACCGCTGGAGGAGTCTCCCCATGTCGTAGTAGGCCATCATGCGGACCGGCTGTAGTCGGCCTATGCGCGTGAGTTCCACAAAGGCCATGCCGGCCTGTCGTGCGTCCCGCTCCCGGCCCAGGGCCTCATAGAGGTGCAGCAGGTTGTGTTGGGCTTCCGTAGCGCGCTCCACGCTACCCACCCGATCGGCCAGGGCCCGGGCCGCCACGAGGTCCGGCTCCGCTGTCTCGAGCCGTCCCAGCTTGACCAGCGTCCGGCCACGATACCCGTGGACGACAGATCGAAAGTCCACGGTGAACGTGTCGGAAGCGGCAACGAGCTCGTCCCAGAGAACGAGGCTCTCCGTCAGGCGTCCGTTGTCGAGCAGGTAGAGCGCATAGCCGTAGCGATCGGATAGCCCTGTGTTGACATCGGTTTCCCGGGTGAGCGCATAGCTTGCACGCAGCCAGTCCCACCGGCGGGTGCGCAACGGCTCGCTCGGGGGCGTACCCACGAACCGTGTCGCGACACGCAAGGCCTCCAGATACGTGATCCAGAGAAGGGGGGGCGACCCGGAAAGGAAGACCTCGGCCTCATCCTCGCCGGTGCGGGCGTCCTGCGCCCGCCGGAGGGCGATGAGCGCGACGGTACGCCACCCGAAGCTCTGGGCCCGGAGGATGGGATGCTGGTCATCGCGCCCCCACTCCTCGACGATCTCAAGGATGCGGTCCCATGCTCCCGCTTCGGCGAGCCGCGTCAGGAGGGTCTCCGTGAGGTGCAGGCTGGCGGGAAATCGCCGGGCCAGGAATTCCGACAGCCTGATTTCCTCTCCGGCGGGCATGGCACCGGACGCCTTCGCCTGGACGAACAGGGCGCAGGAGCCATTCCGGGCTCGTTCGGTCGCCTCTTCCAGCTCCGGCCCTGTGCGCCGCGACGCATCCCACTCGGACAGGACATGACGGGCACAGACGCTCGCGTCCGAGGCACCATCCAGCGCCAACGCTTCCAGTGCGTCACGAACGTCCGTGGGAAGCCGCACGTGCTGGTTGTAGTAGGCGAGGAGATCCACGATCGCCGGGATGTACGTGGCATCCGCCTCCCATGCGGCTCGCATATGCCGGAACATGCCTCGCTCGTCGCGCCGCGCGAACGCATCCAGGCCCTCCTGGTGCAGGGCGACCGCTCGCAGGCGGGGATCACCTCCCAGGAGGTCCGCGGTTTCGATGTCGCGTCGCGCCCCACCGGAGGGGCTTCGCTGGACGGAGATCGCGATCATCACCACGGCCGCCGCCGCCAGCGTGACAGCTACGACCCGCTTCACCTCCTCGCTTCCCGCACGCTGTCGGCCAGGGCCCCGGCCGCTGCGTGAATCGCCCCCACGAGGCCAGTGATGGCCTCGAGATGCCATAGGGCCGAGTCGGCCTCGTTGAGGCGGAGCCATGCCTTCGCCAAATAGAAGTGGGCCTCGGCGGCGTAGGGGTTGCCCTCGGGTTCCAGGGCAGCCGAGAGACTGGCCACGGCCTCCTCCGGCGCTCCCGTCTGGAGTTGCGCTATTCCCAGAAAGAACTGGACCCCTGGGCCCGGCTCCAGGCGGGCCCCTACAGCCAGCTCCCTGGCGGCCCTCCGGAAATCGTGCGCCCGGTAGTGCTCCATTCCCCGGTCGATAATCGCCGTCGCGCTGTCGGCTCCGGTCCTGACGGGGAGCGGCGCGAAAACGGGAACTGCTTCGAGATGTCCGAGCCGCTCGATCTCGCTCTCCAGGGGCAAGAACAACCACAGCAGGACGACTGCGGCGGCGGCGAAGGGACTCACCCAGGCGAGCGGGCGCCATCGCATCCCTTCACCGCGCTTGAGGAGCGCCTCACGCAGCACCATGCCTTCACACACCGCCCGCTGGCACTCCTCGCACTCGAGCAAGTGGATCTCGAAGCGCTCCTCCTCGGTCGGAGAAAGCGTGCCCGCCACGTAGCGATGGACGGCATCGTCGTCGTTGAACGCAGGACAGGGACCGGAGATGTTCACACTCTTTCAGTCTCCCCGCCACAGAAATCGTGACGTCGGAGTTCCTTCTCCAGGAAAGCCCGCAGCTCGACAAGAGATCTCGACTTCCGCTTCCGCACCCGCGACGGGGGCTCGCCGAGGTCGGCCGCGATGTCCACCAAACGCTCTCCATGCACATAGAAGCGTCGGAGGAGAGTCTGATCTCTGACACGTAGCCTATTCAAGGCCTTTTCGACGAGGGTCACCTCGTCTGCCCGGATCAGCGCGTCGAGAGGGGACGGTGCCTCTTGTGAAAGTTCTTCTAGTACGTCGTTCCGTCGGTCGCGGATGCGCCGCTTGACCGCGTCGGCGATGACATGGCGTGCGATGCCATGGACGTAGGCCGCCAAAGACACGGACGAAGGGATGCGTCCTGCCCGCACCGCCTCGACCGCACGGGTCAGGATCTCCTGCACCGCGTCCGAGATCTCGTCTTCGTCGGCCAGAGAGCGGGCTACGATCAGACGTACCCCGGAGACGAGCGTGTCGGAAAGAACCTCGTAGAGGTCGTTCGCGACTTCCGCGTGCGTGCTCACGAAGCTCTCCGGAAGACACCGGCATGGCATTCGATGCAAGTTATACGGCGGTCGCGTCGTACGCGAGCGTTGGGAGCTCTCTCCGTTGCAGCTCAACTCGCCGGCTGGCGCCGGAGCCGTGTCTCGATCAATTCAAGGCCAGAAGTACGTGTACGAGTCGTAGAACGGTACGTACCGCATGGTCTGAGCGTTGCACCGCGGGCCGCCATTTGGTCCGAGCGGGGCAGCGCGCTCTCTGCGTGGTCCACCGGGGATCGCCTGGCGCAAGCGGGACGGCGTAGTCCACCCCCCGCACCTCAGCCATCAGAACTGCGAGGCAGGTTCCACTACGGCTCACGGTTCGCAAGGGCCCTTGGACGCCCTTCTATGGGGGGCTACCACCTTCCCCGCAGCGGCGAGGCTCGCATCGCTGGCAGCCTCTAGTGCTACACCCCAAAAGTTCTGGTACATGAGGGCCACATGTAGTATGATGGT
>CAZJFX010000109.1:0-10506 GCA_964545395.1 uncultured Gemmatimonadaceae bacterium
GCTAACAGTGGGAGTACGATATGCCTAGCTGGCTTCAATGGGGCCGCGACCTGTTGGTCGCGGAAGTCACGTTGATCTGCGCCTGGCTGTACTCCGGGTCCTGGCTTCAATGGGGCCGCGACCTGTTGGTCGCGGAAGTAGCGCCGGCGAGCGTGAACCAGGAGCGGGTAAACCGCTTCAATGGGGCCGCGACCTGTTGGTCGCGGAAGTGGCCCACCCTCTTACCCGTTGGGGCAGGCGCAGATACGAAGCTATTTTCGAGCGATCGGCTGTCCGTAGAACTTCATGGGACGCCGACGCCAGGCTCGGACCCCCACAGGACCAAGTGATTTCAAGCAACACGAGCGCCTCCCGGGATTGCTTCACCACCTGACCGCTCGAACCGACTCGTCTCATCAGATCACCACGGTACGGACCAGAGGGCTGTAGCTCTTTCCGATCACCTCCAGGCCCGCGTCCAGCGGCTGAGCCGCCCGGCCCAGGTCCACCAGGATGACCTGATCTTCCTGACTATTGATGGCATCGCGGAGCCTCCCTCGCAACTGGACCAACTCACGCTCGCTCAACTCGCAGAAGAACACGCTGTATTGTGCATGGTCCCCGTACCTGAAGAGCATCGTGAAGACCTTCGTCCGCCGCTTGTCGTCCGCTATGTCATACGCCACGACATAATGCCGCCGCATCGGACCCTCACCGCGTCGTCATGCCAGAGTAGTGGGGAACGTCTCCCCGGAGCCAACGGGACAGCAGCCGCGCCTGAAGCCGGACCATCACGCGCCAGGAGCATCGGTACTGGAACAGGGGGTGCGTGACAAGTTGATCAAGGCGGGCCTCATAGGCCCGGATGAAGGCCTTCCGGCCCCGATCCGTCAGTATGCACGAGGCCTTCGTCCGCGTGAAGGCGGTGTTCTTGACCATCCCGGTGTTGACCGCGGTGATCACCGCGCTGTCCACAACAAGGGGGCGGAACTCCTCCATCAGGTCCAGCGCCAGTGCCGGACGTCCGTGGCGCGGTTGATGGTAGAAGCCCCACCAGGGGTCCAGCCCCTCGCCGAGGAGAGCCACGGTGCACTCCTTCGCCAACATGGCATAGCCGAAGGAAAGAAGGGCGTTGACGGGATCCTTGGGTGGCCGCCGATTCCTCGCCTCGAAGTCCCACGCGGCATCGAAGTCGCGGGGTTGGAGCAGCTCACTGAAGCGAGAGAAGTACTTCGACGCGAGGGCGCCTTCCAGCCCAAGGAGTTCCCCTGCGTCGCGAGCGTGTGGCACCTTCCGGAGCAGCGCAGCCATCTCCGTGGTTTGCGGCTCTGCCCGGCTGCCCGCGTTGCGCACCAGAAGTCTGCGTTGGTTCGCCGCCTTTGCAGCCACCACCGCCCGGGCGAATTCCAGCGTCCTCCCTCCATCAGATGCCGTCCGGAACTGAGCGGCACGGTCGAAAGCGTTCCGGAGCGTGATTCCCGTCGTGATGCCGTAGAACCAATGCCCTCGCGAGAGATGCACCACCGGCACGTTCGCCTCGCACAGGAGTTGGACGGTCTGCGCCGAGATCCCCACGTTGCCACAGAGCACGAGGTGGCTCACGTCCTTGAGGCGCGCGCTTCCCAGTTCCTCCTCCCCCTTGCTCACCACCAGGACGCCCCCTCGCTTCCCTACGCGGGCACCCTGTTCCTGGATGTACAAGGGCAAGGCCTCGTCACGCGCCGGGTAGAGGCGGCGTACGGCGTCCACCCCCGCCGAGTGGGCTGCGGCAGGAACCTGCTGGAGGGCGAGTGTCTCGTCCGGCAAACAGATCCCTGCCAGGGAGCATCCGTCGCACTTCGGACTATCGTCCAGCGGCGGGGGGAAGTCTGACGAGAGGACCGCCGCCTTCGCTTCTTCGATCAGGCGGAGCGTACGACCCTCCAGATCCGCCGTGAACGGCACGTCTACCCGCGTGCGGGAGCCCGCATAATAGAGCACGCCGTGATCGCAAACGTACCCATGTTCCCTCAGGAGCAGGCCCTGCGCCATGAGTTGTACCCGCTCCGGCTCCCAGCTCCGCTCCTCGTTCCGGGGCACACGGCCGCGTTTGGTCTCCACGGGCACCGCGTCCTCGCCGGCCGTGGCCACGAGGTCGAGCTTGGCCGTGATCCCGAGCGCCTCGGAGCTGAGGCTGACGGATCGGCTGACCGTGGGCCGTTCGTCACCGGGCTCGTCGGCGACCAGCTCGTCCGCATCGACATCAGGCGATCCCTCGGGGTCCGGGAGAACATGTTCCAGGCGATCCACCCTCCGGTGGACCTCTCGCCCTTCCTCCGTATACGTGTTGTCCGCCCAACGTCCCTCCACGAGCATGAGATGGAAGAGTCGGGGGCAGTAGGCGTATTCATTCAGCATGCGGACGGGCAGAAGGCCGTCCTCGGTCGGATTCATGATCCAACCGCCGGTGCCGAGCGGGTCGCCGATCCCCGAGCGGATACCCATCCCCTCCTTTGCTGACCCGACGCAGATGATATATATTGGTATATACCATGTGTCTGAGGGGAGGTGGTCATGGCAAGCTCTGGACTCGAAAACGGCGGCGGATCGTCACCGCGTCGGGCCAGGCTCTTCTGGAATGGCCGGTCCCAGGCAGTGCGGCTCCCCAAGGAGTTCCGCTTCGCAGGCGAAGCGGTTGAGATCCGGAGGGAAGGGAGCGCGGTCATCCTGGAGCCCGTGAGAGCAACGGACTGGCCGGACGGCTTCTGGGACTGGGTCGCCAGCAATCGCGAGGGCCTGGAGATCGGTGATGCCGTCGGTCTGGGCGCCAGCCTCTTGGCCGTGGAGCTGGACGACGAGTGATCTGGCTTCTCGACACCAACGTCTTGATCCACGCGCAGCGCGGGCGGCCGGAGGCAGTGCGCCGCCGTCTGCAGGCCGCGTCGCCTGACGACGTGGCGATCTCGACGATCACCGTCGCGGAGCTCTGGTACGGCATCGCACGCAGCGACGATCCGGATGCCAAGCGCGAGAACTGGTCGCGCTTCCTTGCCCCGTTCGACGTGCTGTCCTTCGACCGTGCCGCCGCGGAGCTCCACGGCGGGTTGCGCTTCGCGCTGAGGCACCATCCCATCGGAGAACGCGACCTCCTGATCGCGGCCGTCGCGCTGGCGAACGACCTGGCCGTCGTCACGGCCAACATTGGCGAGTTCCGCCGTGTGCCGGGGCTGCACGTGGAGGACTGGGGGGAGTAGCCACGGCTGGCGGTGACACCTCGGGCGCGGTCACCGGCCCAGCACGCCACACGGCCTGGGCCTACACGACCTGCGCAGGCGAAAAGCCGCCATACCCACCCTGCTCCGATCGCGTGATACGGGATGAGAAGACCGCACCTATCCCACGGATTGCTCGCTCCCGGATCGACACCCCTTGAAGGTCCTGAAGAGCGAGGAGGCTGCGCACGACACGGCCCGTCAGCGAGGGAGTCCAGACCGGCCACGTGAATAATCCGTTCTTCCAGCCGCCACGGACACCCGTCGTGAACAGAGCACCGCGGTGAGGCACAGCGGAGAGGAACCCAAGCCCAATGAACGCCAGCCAGTCAGCGCCGGGGTTGCTCCCGCGCTTCTCGCCGGATGGGTCCGACGCACGTAGCGCGTAGATCCTGGCGACTGTGGCGTCCCACGACATGCTTGGAAGCTTGCTGGCGCCTCGCCACGGACCAGACAGCGCTTCGGCTATGTCGGCTTCGCCGATCCCGCCCTGGAGCTGCGCCACCGCCTTGAGGAACGTTTGCTGGCCCGCAGAAAAGTGGAGCGCGAATGGCTTGGTGTTCCCATTATTGTCCTGAACCACTTCGCTCCCGTAGAAGCCGGCGGTTTCCAGCGACCGCTGCACCGCCAGCCGATGAGCGAAGCCGAGGTCGGGGTCTTCGGCCCTCACCACCAGTCGCTCCAAGAACAGCCGCATCCCGGCCGGCCGCGGCTTCAGGTCCCGGACGACCCCCTGGCTTCCTGCACGCGGATCAAGGAGCTCGTTTCCGGTGCTGTCATACGCCAACATGAGCGCAGGGTCATCCGCCCATGAGGCCTTGTCCTCCAGGATAGCGGCAATGACGTCATCCAAGCCCACATCCGCTTCCCCTTGGATCTCAGCTTGCCAATACCCGGCCTCGACCCACCGCAATCGAGGCAACGGTCGGTGCCGACCCCTGGCCGCATAGTCGAGGGTCCGCAAGACCCCCAGCGCCGCCAGAAAACCCAGCGGATTCGATCCATCCAGGCCGGGAAGGCGGACGGAGCCCGTGGTCCGTTGGCCGCTCATGTCCCTTTCCCCCCGCCCTCGGCCTCGCTGGCCCGGTGGTCCGCGAGTCGCACGATGGATTCGAGCCAGGCCAGTCCCCACCAACCGTAACGCTCCACAAGGCCCCAGAATCGGTCGGCAACACCTGAGTCGAGCCGGGCGAGGCCATGTGCTGCATCTGCGCGAAGGACACGTCCGCCCAGTTCGAACTGGACATCTTGGGAGGGTCCGGGATCCACGGCCGGGGCGAAGGGCCGGCACCAACCGTGGTGACTCCCGATCAGGTGCAGGACAAGCTCGCGGTCCCTGGCGTCATCCATGGCGGCGGGTGTGCCCTCCAGCATGGCGACGGACAGCAGTTCGTGACGGTACCCGTCAGGGTATCCCGAACGATGGCGGGCTTGCTCGCGCGCTGCGGCGCCAGCCGCCGCCCCGCTCGATTTGGCCAGTGGCTCATTCTGCAAAGCCAGGCGAATCTCGCTTCCTCCGGCGAGCATCCGTTGAAACCTCGCATCCGCCTTTCCGACATCGTGGAGAGCCCCGGCGAGTGCCAGATCGGAAACCAGGTCGGAGCCGAGGCCGAGGTGTGCCGAGAACTCTCTCACCATGCTCTCGACGTCCTGCAGATGGCTGCGAAGCGTGACGTTATGCTCGGTGAACGAACTCGAATCGTCATCCTCGGTGGGTGCTTCCGCCGTGAGCTCCTCCGACACGAGCAGGAAGCGCCTCGGATCCATGCGCTTCGTCGAGACGAGGGCAAGGCAGCCCCCTGCGATGGCGATCCGGCGGAACCGCCCCGACGCACCAGGCGGGGCGAGTGCGTCCAGGATCATCTTCAGTCTCGTGCCGGATCCCGCCCGCGCGGAGCTGATCCACGTGTGGACGGCATCCGGAAGATCCACCTCCTCTTCTTCGCCACCGGGGATCCCCGGAGCAACTTGCGCCACGCCCGGAGAGCACCAGTACGCACGCCCCGACAGCGTAGCTGAGTCCGCCGCGGCCTCGTCCCGCCCGTCTGGGCCGCCCAGGACCTCCCTCACCAGACGTAGCGTGGGCCTGCCTCGGTGGACCAGTTGCGCCCAGTCTCCCAGGTCGGGTACGAACGCTGTCGCTCCCGGGTCCCAGGTTCCATGTCCGATCCCTCCATACGTGGAAGGCACGATGAGCGTGTCGCCGGGCCGGAGATCACGCGCCTCGACGATCTCGGGGCCGCGACGTCCGACGCGCACGCAACGCCGTGCGCTGCGCACGTTCGCAGCGCCCTGGGCCTGGTCCTCACCACCCGCGGCTCCTTCGACATCGCCAAAGTCAGACGCCTCACCGCCGGCCAGCCAGGCCCGCGCGGCGTGGATCGGAACGGAGATGCACTCGAGACTGCTGGGAGGACAGATATCGATTTGCGCCCCCCAATCGCTCGCGATGTCTCGCTGATCGCCGGTCGGCCCCGGATCCCCGTTCAGCAGTCCAGCATCAAGGTCGGCGCGCCAGACGATCTGCACGTCCTTCGCATCGCGCCGTGGCCCGTGGAGCCAGAGCGCGACGTCGGGATCGGGTTCAGGCCTGGGGTTGGTCTGAACCCAGGCACCCAGGTGCGCCGGAAGGAGAACCGGCGCGCGCACCACCGCGGAGCACAGCGCCCCGAGCGTCTCGGGGTGCCGTGGCAGCTCCGGGAATCCGGCAATGCCCAGGTCCAACCCCTCTGGCGCGTCCGCCGCTCCCGTGCGGGCCACCAACCAGTTCCACGTGGTGGCCAGGGCCCCACCGTAGATCGGGTCCTCCACGTCCGGCTTCACCTGGTCGGAGCGCGCAAGCACCGTGCACGGGGTCACGGCAAGTTGACCCAGCCGATCCAGGCGCCCGAGTCGCTGCCTCAGAGCGTCCAGGCTCGCGCATTCCGTCACCATCGCGTCGAAGTCGAAGTCGGCACCCGCCTCGATGCACTGGGTCGCCACCACGACCAAGGGCCGCGCCCCTTTCTCCCGGAGCCGCCCGGCCGAGATCCGGTGGGCGAGCGTGCCCGGCGTATCCCGATCTCCCAGGAGGTCCACGCGGTCCAGGGGGCGCATGCGGCCCGTCAGCAACACGACGTCGCAGGGCCTTCGGGCGTCCCCGTGCAGTACGCGGCGCACGCGGCGAGCCGTGTCCACGCGGTTGACGACAACCGCCACGGTCCCTGCGCCCGCATCCACATGAGCGCGCGCTGCCTCCGCGGCGGCCGTGGCGAACGTCTCCGCGCGCCGGTCGGCATCACCCGACACGGCCACGAGTCGCGCCGTGGTCATCTTGCGAGCCCCGAGCCGCTGTGAGAGGAGCGGGTGGCGTCGGTCCTCTTCGTCGAGCCGGAACGCGCTCCCCTCCGGCTCCTCGTCCCCCAGCGGCGTGGCCGACATCCGGACCACCCCCCAGCGGTCTGGTAGATCCGCACCGGCGTTCTTTTCATGCCAACCGCGCCAACGGCGGCGAAGGGCACGAAGGGTGTCGGCGAAGGCGGTGGAGAGCTGTACCTCGTCCAACAAGATGAGACTGTCGTTCCCCAGGAGCCCCGCATGCACGGGCGCCATCCTGGGCGAGACCCCATAGCCCCGGAACAGCAGCCGTGACCCCACCTGATCCACGGTAGACAAGGCCACGACGGCACGGTCCGGCCGCCGGGTCCAGGTCTCGTCACGGGGCATCCCGCCCCGGAGCACAGAGACGGTGAAGGGCTCGTCTTCAGCCCCCCCTCCGGCGAGGGCCCGCAAGGCGGAGGCCACGGCCCCCTCCACGCCCCCGGTCGCCTCCTTGAGCTTGGTCCGGATCCTGCGCGCATGCTCGGCACCCTGATCCACCACCACCCGCCGATCCACGACGAGGACGATCCGGCGGGGGAAGATGTCGGGGCGGTGCGCCAGCGCGAAGAGCGCCACGTCAATGGCAGACGTCTTGCCTACGCCCGTGGGAAGATCCAGGAGCTCGGGCCATCGGCCTTCGCCCAGAACCTGCTCCGCGAGCCTGATCTGCCATGGGAACGGGGGACAACCGTGGACGTAGTTGAAGAACGCAGCGAAGTCCGAGGGGCTCACGGCGTCGCCTCCCCCGCACCACCCACGGGGCGGAACAGGCCCAACCCGTAGTATCGCCCCGCGCCGACCAGAACCGGGCCTTGCACTGGCTCGGCGAACACGAGAAGGGCGTGGACCTTCACTCTCTGGGGCTTCCTACTGTCCGCCGGAAAAGGCGGAAACGCGCGTGCCTTCCACACTCCCGGCATCGCCACCGAAGGAAGGACCTCGACCCTCTCTGGCCGGGGTAGGCCGATGCGCTCGCAGGCCACAGCGATGATCCCCGCCGCGTTGTCGTGGGCCGCGCGCGCCTCGACAGCGTCGCGGGCGTAGAGGTTCCCGGGGTTCCGGTCCAGGGCCACGGGTGTCGCAGACAGCCATGTGCGGGCCGCTCGGCACCACGTCGCGGGCCGAAGGTTCGCCAGCGGCGGCGTCCCCCATAGGACACGCTCCAGCTCAATCACACCGCGCGCGCCCAGCCGGACCTGGACGGGTGGGGCCTCCACCTCTTCGTCGCCGAGGTGGATCCGCGTGGCCGCCTCCCACGTTCCGATAGCCCGAAGGAGCGCCCTCCGGTCTTCGGGCGTGATGCCGCGTGGCACCACCACCGCCATACCCAGGATCACGCCGGTGGCGTGCGCGCTTCCCACATACGGAAGCGCGAGCGTCGCAACGTGGGGCACCTCCGACGGCGCCCCGTCCTCCCGATGCCCCGACAGAGTCTCGGGGGGGGGATCCTCCGCGTGGGACATGAGCGCGGCGCGGACGGCTTGCGTCACTTCCACAGTCAGTGTGGAAGAGAAGCGGGGACCACCCACCTGCCGAAGCACGATCCACTCGTCCGTGAACACCGACGCGTGAACCGGACGAACCCCCGTGTCGGCCGGCGCGCCATACCGTTGGAACCTGCACGGCAGGACCCGGGGCTCCACCTGTTGGTGCAGGCGGTAAGCATCCACGAGCTTCTCGACCTGCCCGGCCGCAGGGACACGCAGGGTCACGGGGCCGTCGTCGCATGGCACGAGGGTCGCGGCCGGTGCTGCCTCCACGACCCGACACCACACCAGGCTCGAGGAATGCCCGAGGCGCACCACGCGGCGCGCGAGCGCATCCAGTGCTCGGTAGTGGCCGCCGTTCGGGTCGGGCTTCCAGACCAAGTGGACCACGGGCTCGTGGGGTGTGACGGACGGGAAGGTGCGTGGTTGTCTGGTGCGGGCTTCCGGCAGCACGCTGCGGGCGCGCTGGATCGCCGCAGCGTTCGGCGCGTCGTCAGGCCCCTGGTCCTTCGCCAGCAACGAAGCCAGCCCGGCGCGCTTCTTGTCGAATGCCTTCATTAGCTTCACCGCCTGGCGCTCCGCCGCCGTGCGCTTCCTGGCATCACCGACGGCTGCGGCCGCCTCCAGGGCAGTCTCCGCCGCCGCGAGCTCCGCCCTCGCCGCGTCGAGCTTGTCCCGCTGCTCCGCGAAGGCCTTCAGGACGCCCACGTCGTTCACCGGCACGAAGTGGGGCACCACGGTGCGTTCCGATCTACCGCTCGCAGCGATGGCCGGGGGTGGCAGTTCGGCGAGCCAGTCGAGGGCAGCCCGCTCGCTCGCGTCCGGCGGATCCCCGTCGGCCCAGGCATCCACGAGCGCCGAGAACACGCGGGCCGGATGGGGAGGCCACTCGGCGGTGTTCCGGTCGTTGTAGCTCGTCGCCGTGCACCGACCCGTCAGGTACTCGATGCGCAGCGCGAAGCTCACGGCGAGGTCTCCGGCTCCTCCGAGCCCTCGGCGGCTGCGCGCCTGCGGCTCTCACGGATGAGGCCTGCCAGCTTCGGCGCAGGCTTCAGGGTCAGCGGCTCACGGTCCCAGGGAAGTCCCAGCTTCGTTGCCTCCGCCACCGCCGCGGCGAGGAGATCCGCGGCGCTCCGCGCGTTGAGCGAGAAGCGTCTGGGCTCCCCGCCCTCGGCGGGAACCCACTCCAGGGACAGCGGCCCACCTTCCTCGGGAACGAGGAAGGACCGTGACCGCAGATCGTATCCCTGCTCCCGGAGCTCCGTGATCGCCACGAGCGCCAGGGCGGCGAGCACGCACCGGGCAGCACGCTCGGTCACGGCACGTCGCTCGCCCTCCAGGAGCATACCTTCGGCGTCGAATGGGAAACGCAGGCGCCGCAGGGCGGGGAGGGAGAGCACCGTGGTCTGAAGGGCGTAGTCCAACGTGACGCCACCGGCCAACGCATCGATGCTTGGCGCGACGTTGCTATGGTTGATAGCTGACGGCTTGCCCTTCCCCTCCGCGCCCTTGCGGCTGAAGGGAACGGGCTTGCCCCTCTCCACCAGCGCCTCGGCCACGTCCGTGGTCCACTCGTGCGGGTCGTCACGACGGTGGTAGACCTCGACGTTGCTCTGGATTCCGGCCGGGTCCAGCCGGCTGGACGTCTTCACGCCCGCCACGGCACCCACGCCCACGACCTCGGAAACCAGGGCGCGCTGAATCTTGTGCCCCAGTCCGCCGCGTGGCCCCGTCGAGTCCCAAACGCCGAAGACGAGCGCGGTGGGACAGTACCGGAAGATTGCGGTTGCGTTCTTCGCGCTGGCGTCCGTGAACGCCGCGCCGACGGGGGTGTCGCGGAAGCGCGTACCCTCCGCGTCCACGCTATCCCGCAGCAGCGCGTCCGCGATCCGGTGCGGGGCCTGCAGGGTCGTGATCCTGCCAAGGTCGGAGATCCCCTCCTCCCCGGAGAAGTCCACCGAGATCACCGGCACGTGGATCCGATGGTCCTCCCACGCGGAGAGGAGGGCTTCCTCCATCCGGTTCGCCTGCGAGGCCACCGAATCCAGGAGGACCGTGGGCGCGTCCTGGCCGTCCACGCGGCGCATCTCGAAGGCGTACTTCGTGGTGGATCCCCGATCCGTGGCGTAGGTCGGTGGGAAGACTTTGTCGCCCTTCCCTCCCGCGGGCTGGAGCCGGGTCACGGCGCGGACCGCAGCCGCTTCTCCCGCCACGGCGCTCTGAAGGTCATCCAACGTGAGGGCGGGGAGTTCGGCCATGGTAGCCTCCGTCTTGGCGTGGTTCGGGCCGGGCGGAGCTATGGTGCCCCGTCCTGATGCGGCGTGCTCCAGGAAAGCCTATAGCCCCCCTGTGACAGTACCGCAGGACCACCGGCTCAGGAATTTCGGAAGGTAGGGGATGTGGGGCGCAGTCTGGGGACCTGGAAGGTG
>CAZJFX010000110.1:0-10485 GCA_964545395.1 uncultured Gemmatimonadaceae bacterium
CGATCTTGAACGCCATCTCACTGGAGTCCACGTCGTGGTAGGAGCCGAACACCAGCTCCACCTTGACGTCGATGACGGGGTAACCAGCCAGTACGCCGTTCTCCAGCGCCTCGCGGATCCCCTGCTCCACCGGGCGGATGTACTCCCGGGGGATGACGCCGCCGGTGATCTTGTCCTCGAACACGAAGCCGCTGCCCGGCTGGCCCGGCTCGACGTTGATGACCACGTGCCCGTACTGGCCGCGCCCGCCGGTCTGGCGGACGAATCTGCCCTCGACGCTCTCGGCGCGGCTCCGGATGGTCTCGCGGTATGCCACCTGGGGGCGGCCGATGTTGGCCTCCACGCCGAACTCGCGGCGCAGGCGGTCCACGATGATCTCCAGGTGGAGCTCGCCCATTCCGGCGATGATGGTCTGGCTGGTCTCGGGATCCGTGAACACGCGGAACGTGGGGTCCTCGTCCGCGAGCTTCGAGAGCCCGGCAGCCAGCTTGTCCTGGTCCGCCTTCGTCTTCGGCTCGATGGCCACGTCGATGACGGGCTCGGGGAACTTCATGGCCTCGAGGATGATGGGATGGGTCTCGACGCAGAGCGTGTCGCCCGTCTTCACGTCCTTGAAGCCGATGGCCGCGGCGATGTCGCCGGCGAACACCTCTTCCCGCTCCTCGCGCTTGTTGGCGTGCATCTGGAGGATGCGGCCCACGCGCTCCCGGCGGTCCTTGGTGGCGTTGTAGATGTAGCTCCCCGACGGCAACGATCCCGAGTAGACCCGGAAGAACGTGAGCTTACCCACGTACGGGTCGGTCATGATCTTGAATGCCAACGCGGCGAAGGGCGCGTCGTCGGACGACTCGCGGGTCTCGAAGGTCTCGTCGTGGTGCGGGAGATGGCCCGTGATCGGGGGCACGTCCACTGGGGACGGCAGGTAGTCCACGACGCCGTCCAGCAGGGGCTGGATGCCCTTGTTCTTGAAGGCGGAGCCGCAGAAGACCGGGAACAGGACGCCCTTGCTGGTGGCCGCCCGGATGGCGTGGCGCAACTCGTCGTTGGTGAGCTCCTGCCCGGCCAGGTATTTTTCGATGAGCGCGTCATCGTGCTCGACGGCCGCCTCCACCAGGTTGTGGCGCAACTCGGCGATCGTCTCCTTCAGGGCCTCGGGTACCACGGTCCTGGAGAACTTCGAGCCCAACTCGTCCTCGAAGACGATGGCCACGCCCTCCACGATGTCCACGATGCCCGTGAACAGTTCGCCCTCGCCCAGGGGATACTGGACCGGGTGGGCGTTGGCGCCCAGCCGCTTCTTCATCATCCCCACCACGTTCATGAAGTCCGCGCCGACGCGGTCCATCTTGTTCACGAACGCGATGCGCGGCACACCGTAGCGGTCCGCCTGGCGCCATACCGTCTCGGACTGGGGCTCCACGCCGCCCACGGCGCAGAACACCGCCACGGCCCCGTCGAGCACCCGCAGGGACCGCTCCACCTCGGCGGTGAAGTCCACGTGGCCGGGGGTGTCGATGATGTTGATCCGGTAGTCGATGCCGTTACGCATCCAGTGCGCCGTGGTCGCGGCGGACGTGATGGTGATCCCGCGCTCCTGCTCCTGCTCCATCCAGTCCATGGTCGCAGCGCCTTCATGGACCTCGCCCATCTTGTGCACCCGCCCCGTGTAGAACAGGATGCGCTCGGTGGTCGTGGTCTTGCCGGCGTCGATATGCGCCATGATGCCGATGTTGCGCAGGTGCGGCAGTGGCGTGATCCGTGGCATCGATCCTGGGTCCTTCCCTGGTTCCTCTGTTCGTCCTGTTGCGTCGGGTCCGTCCCCGGACCCGGGCGAAAAAAAGAGCGCGGCCTGTGCCGCTGCGGCCCCCGGAAGGGCTCGTCAGCTGTCCGCGCTCACCGTGACCGGAGAGGGCCCGCAGGCCGTCGCGCGTCCCGAATTGTCCTTGCGTCCCCCTGGGCACCCGCGCACCGCGCGGGCTCAGGGGGCTGCGACACTACCAGCGATAGTGGGCGAACGCCTTGTTCGCTTCCGCCATCCGGTGCGTGTCTTCCCTCTTCTTGATCGTCGAACCCTCCCCGCGGCTCGCCGCGAGGAGCTCCGCCGCCAGCCGTTCGGCCATGGTCTTCTCCGAGCGGGCGCGGGCGAACGTGATGAGCCACCTGCTGGCCAGGGCGGTGCGCCGCTCGGGGCGGACCTCCACGGGGACCTGGTAGGTGGCGCCGCCGACACGCCGGCTCTTCACCTCCAGGGCCGGCTTGGCGTTGTTCAGGGCCTGCTGGAAGACGGCGATCCCGGGCTGGCCGGAGCGCTGCTCCAGGAGTTCCATGGCGCCGTAGAAGATGCCCTCGGCGCTCGACTTCTTCCCGTCGTACATCAAGTTGCAGATGAACTTGGTGACGGTCTGGGAATCGAAGCGCGGATCAGCAGGAGTCTCCCTGCGGACGGCACTGGAACGACGGCTCATGGTTTCCCCGCCTTACTTGGGCCGCTTGGCCCCGTACTTGGAACGACTCTGCCGGCGCCCATCGACCCCGGAAGCGTCCAACGTGCCACGAATGATGTGGTAACGGACGCCCGGGAGGTCTTTCACACGGCCACCTCGGATGAGCACGATGCTGTGCTCCTGGAGGTTGTGACCCTCCCCGGGGATGTAGGCCGTGACCTCGTAGCCGTTCGTGAGACGTACACGGGCCACCTTCCGCAACGCCGAGTTGGGCTTCTTCGGGGTGGTGGTGTACACGCGCGTGCAGACGCCCCGCTTCTGGGGGTTCTTCTGGAGCGCCGGCGCCTTGTTCTTCGACGTGACGTCCTGGCGTCCCTTCCGCACGAGTTGGCTGATGGTCGGCATGGAGTCTTCTTCGCGTGAAAAAACGCGCCACCGTGGCGCGTCTGCCTTCGGGAGCCTCAGCGAGGCTGATCCGACAGAGCACGGAAAGGTAGACGGTGGGTGGGGGGGTGTCAACGGGCTACACCCTGGCTTTCCGGGGGTATGGGCCAAGCGGAGGCAGGCGCCTCCGGGAATTAGCCGCTTCGCGATATTCCCTTCGGCGCCTACCTCCGCCCGGCCCTATCCTCACGGCGGGGGGGTGGGACACCTTCCCAGCCACCGTGGTCGAGGCCTGACTGCATTGGAACGCCGGGGGCTGCGCCCCGGCGACTCTTCGTGAGCCGCGGCGCTTCGCGCGCGGTCTCTCGGCACCAGGGTCGGACGGCCATGGTGGGCCCGGTGGGGCTGCCGGAGTGGCGGTTGGACCGGCGGGGACGGGGTGCGATCTTTGGGGCGCCTTCCCGCGCGCCTTCCGTGGGCCCGCGGAACCATCCAGGACCCCCCACCTCCCATGCTGCCGAGACTCTCCTACCGCTTCGACTGAATGGACGTCGTCGACCGTCACGGGTGGACGGAAGGGATGGCCATCATGGCGCAGGGTGTCCACGTCGGGTTCCGCACGGACCGGGCGGGGATGCTGGGGCGCGTGTGCGACCGCATGCCTCCCGGTTGGAAGCCCTGGGAGGGGGTGGAGGTGCGCCGCCTGTACTCCCTGAGGGTGGGGAGCGAGGAAAAGCACCGGGGGCACCGCCGGTACCACGTCCTGTACATGAACGCATCCCGGATGGAGCGCTCCCCGGACCTGGAGTACGTCCTCGACCGCCTCGAGGCGGACGTCCAGCTCTACGTGGCCGAGCGCGCCCGGCGCCGCATCTTCGTCCACGCGGGGGTGGTGGGCTGGAAGGAGAAGGCGATCCTCCTCCCGGGGCGCACCCTCACCGGGAAGACCACCTTGGTCTCGGAGCTCCTGCGCCTCGGGGCGACCTACTACTCCGACGAGTACGCCGCCCTCGACGCGAAGGGACGGGTCCACCCCTACGCCCGGCCCCTGTCGATCCGGTCCGGGGCGGCGGACCCCCACCCCGAGCGGCGGACCGCGGAGGAGCTGGGGGCCATGGTTGGGCACAAGCCCCTTTCTGTGGGGCTGGTCGCCTTCACCCACCACAAGCCCGGGGCGCGCTGGCGGCCGCGGGTCCTCACCCCCGGACAGGGGATGATCTCGCTCCTCGAGAACGCGGTGCCGGCGCGTAGGCGGCCCGAAGCCTGCCTGGCGACCTTCCGGCAGGTGGTAGCGGCGGCGCAGGTGGTCAGAGGCGCGCGTGGGGAGGCCAGGGAGATGGCGGAGGCGTTGCTCGCACGGGTGGTTTGACGCCATTATCCAACAGGTGCGGCGGCGTGCCGCGCGCCAAGGAAGGGGCGAGACCATGGACATCCTGGATCAGACGCCGAAGGCCCGGACCGACGGCCTCCTCGTGGAGGAGTTGGACGGGGAGACGCTCGTCTATGACCTGGAAACCCACGACGCCCATTGCCTGAACCCGGCGGCGGCGCTGGTGTGGAAGAGGAGCGACGGGCGGACGCCGGTGCGCGACCTGGCCCCCTTCCTCCGGGAAGTCGGACTCCCGGCTGAGGAGTCGGTGGTATGGATGGCGCTCAGCCGTCTGGACGACGCGGGCCTCGTGGCGCCGGTAGCGCTCCCCGGGAAGAAGACCAGCTTCTCCAGGAAGGAAATCCTGCGCGTGCTCGGCGCCACCGCCGCCATGACCCTCCTCCTCCCTGCGGTGGAGTCGGTGGTGGCCCCGCTGGCAGCCCAGACCGCCTCTTGCATCACGCTCGCGGCCTGCCTGGCCCTGCCGGCGAAGGGGTGTGGCGGCCTTCCGATCTGTACGGACCGGGCCAAGTGCTGCAAGAAGAGGGGGCAGAACTGCGCGGCGGTCAAGTGCTGACGCGATCCAACCCGTACTCGCGTGAAAGCCCCCGGGTCCCGTGTCGCGGAGGCGCTCGCTGGTAGCTGGCGGCCCGACCCGCCGACCCCGGGCCTCACGCAGGAGGAGTGGACGCGGACCGCCCCGGCGCTCCTCAGGACGGGTGCGGGAGGGTTGGGGTGGTGGAAGCTCCGGGGCTCGTCCCTCGCCTCGTCGCCCGTCGGGATGGAGCTCCGCAACGCTTACCGCCTCCACACCGTGGACGGCCGCCACCAGGAGCTGCGCCTGGCCAGGGCGCTCCGCCTGTTCGCCGACGCGGGAATCGAGCCGGTCCTGGCCAAGGGGTGGGCTGTCGCCCGGCTCTACCCGCACGTGGGGCTCCGGCCCTACGGGGACCTGGACCTCCACGTCTCCCCGGAGGCCCACGGCGCTGCTTTCGCCCTGCTCCCGGAGTGCCAGCGGGAGGGGCTCCTCGTGGACCTCCACCGGGGTGTGCCCCATGTGGGGCGTACCTGGGAGGACATCCTGGCCAGGAGCGGCTACGTGGAGCTGGGGGAGACCCGGGTGCGCGTGATGGGGGCCGAGGACCACCTGGCGCTCCTGTGCGCCCACCTCCTCTCCCACGGCGCCTGGCGCCCCCTCTGGCTTTGCGACGTCGCCCTGTTCGTCGAGTCCCTCCCCGCGGGCTTCGACTGGGACCGCCTCCACAGCCTTTCCGCCCGCGAGGCGGAGCAGGTCCGCCTCGTGGTCCTCCTCGCCCACAGGCTCCTCGGCGCCCGTATCGACGCGACGCCGTGGAGCCCGGACGCGCGCCTCCCGGGATGGCTCCCGGCAGCCACGCTCCGCGCCTGGGAGAAGGGTGGACACTACTCGCTAACGACCGCCATCGCCCTCACCGAGGTCCACCCGCGCGCGTTCCTCGAGTCGGTCCGGGTGCGCTGGCCCAACGCCATCGAGGCGACGGTGCGGTGGCGCGCGCCGTACAACGGGTTCCCGCGGCTTCCGTTCCAGATCGTGGACGCCACCGTGCGCGGTCTCCGGGCGCTGGCCGGGGCCCCACGGTGGGTCGCGCGGCGGGTGCGGGCCGGCCGGAACGAGAAAAGCCAGGGAAGCGCCGGAAGCAGCTAGGGCGACCCCGGAGCTGATCCCCGTCCGCCTCCCCGCCGCGCCCCCTCCATGCGCAGGCGGAGGGGGAGCCCCCGGAGCCACGACGCCAGGGCCTTCCGGAGCGTGGCGGCGGCAACCGGCACGCCGGTGGCCCGGGCGGCCTCGCGCGCCAGGCTGGCGGCCCTCCCGAGGCCCCCTCCCGAGGCCTCCCGGAGGGCCCAGCGCCAGTACAACACCCCCAGCGCCGTCCTGGCCCTGCCCCGCTGGGCATCGTCGGCGGCGTCAGCCAGGAGGTCCTGGTACACCCGCACGTTCTCCTGGTAGGCCCGGCGGAAATCCTGGGTGATGGAGCCCGGGTGGACGCGGTAGTCGGCCAGAGCCGCCTCGTCGTACTCGAAGGGGCCCAGCCGGGCCACCCTCAACGCGAACACGTAGTCCGCCGCCGCCCAGTATCCCTCGGGGAAGCCGCCCGCGGCCTCGAAGGCCTCGCGGGTCACCAGCACGGTGGAGAGGGGCACGAAGTTCTCCTCCGCGAGGCGGTCGGCGACCGCCCCGCGCGCCGGGCGATGCCGGGTGAGGTAGCGGCCCAGGACCCGCCCATTCCCGTCCACGACCCGGCAGTCGCTGAAGACCAGCACCGCGCTGCTGGAGCGCTGGAGCGCCACCTGCCGCTCCAGCTTGTCCCGGCGCCAGAGGTCGTCGGCGTCGAGGAAGGCCAGGAGCGGCGCCCTGGCCTGGGCGACCGCGCGGTTCCGAGCCTCTCCGGGAGGGGGGCCGTCGGGCGCGGACAGGACCCGTACCCGGGGGTCGTAGCGTGCGGCAAGCTCTGCGCTCCCGTCCGTGGAGCCGCCGTCCACGAGGAGCAGCTCCCATGACGCCAGCGTCTGCCCCGCCAGGCTGTCCAGGGCCTCCCGCAGGAAGGGAAGCCCGTTGCGGCACGCCATGACGACGCTGACCAGGGGCTCCGCCGAACCGCGGAGTTCCTCGGTCGTCGCCGCTCCCTCGGGACGCGCATCGGCGTGATGGCTCATCCAAGAAATGTACGGCGCGGGTGGGCCTATGCCGACGGGTGGTGGGGCGGAGCGCGCGCTCCTTCGGGGAACGCTCCACCGGGTCGGCCCCGGGTCCGCCCCCCAGGTCGGTCAGGCCGGACCCGGCGGGGTCCGCTCGAAGGGAAGCTCTGCGCGCGGGATTGGGCGACCGCGCGCAGCGCAGCCGAGCCCCGTGCCACTCTGGGAGAGTGATCAGGAATCGGACACCGGGGCGAGGCGGTTCCCGGAGTGCGGGCCCCGCCGGGGCAGGCCTGAAAGCACAAGGGGGCGCCACGGCCTGAACGGTCGGGACGCCCCCAGGTACAGCGCGGCCAAGAGCCGCCGGTCCTACTCCTCGCCGTTCAACGACAAGTCCGGGTCCGCGCCCGCCCCACCCAGCCCCGCCAGCACCTCGGCGGACTCGGCGGAAGCCGACAGAGGCAGGATCTCCTCGTCGTAGAAGGCCTGCTCCACCATGAACTCCACGTCCTGGTACCGGTGGATGCCGGTTCCGGCCGGGATCAGGTGGCCGATGATGATGTTCTCCTTCAGGCCCTTCAGGTCGTCCCGTGCCCCCCGCACCGCCGCGTCCGTGAGCACCCTGGTGGTCTCCTGGAAGGAGGCTGCCGAGATGAACGACTCGGTGGTGAGGCTGGCCTTGGTGATGCCCAGCAAGAGGGGCTCGGACCGGGCCGGCTTCTTCCCGGCCAAAATGGACTTCTGGTTGGTTCCGCGGAACTCGGTGCGGTCCACGTTCTCGCCTTCCAGCAGAGCCGTCTCCCCGGCATCGACGATGCGGACCTTCTGCAGCATCTGGCGGACGATGGTACCGATGTGCTTGTCGTTGATCTTCACTCCCTGCAGGCGGTAGACCTCCTGGATCTCGTTCAGGAGATACTCCTGCACCGCCCGGGGCCCCTTGATCCGCAGGATGTCGTGGGGGTTGATGGGGCCTTCGGAGAGGCGGTCGCCGGCGCGCACCTGGTCGCCCTCATGGACACGCATGTGCTTGCCCACCGGGACCTCGTACGTCCGAGGCGGGCCGTGCTCGGGCGTCACGTGCACCTCGCGCTTGCCGCGCTTGATGTCGCCGAAGCTGATGACACCGTCGATCTCGGTGATCACCGCCGGGTCCTTGGGGCGGCGCGCCTCGAAGAGCTCGGCCACCCTGGGCAGGCCGCCGGTGATGTCGCGGGTCTTGTACACCTCGCGGCTGATCTTGGCGATGGTGTCGCCCGGGGTCACCGTGTCGCCGTCGCGCACCGTGAGCTGAGCACCCACGGGGATGATGAACTCCTTGACCTTCTCGCCCCTCTTCCCGTCCCGTTGGATCTGGATGGTGGGATGGAGCTTCTTCTCCCGGTCCTCGATGATCGTCATCTGGCGACGACCCGTGGATTCGTCCAGCTCCTCCCGCATCGTGACCTCTTCGACGATGTCGGAGAAGACGATGACGCCCGGCTGGTCGGCGACGATGGGCTCCGAGTAGGGGTCCCAGCTGAACAGCATGTCGCCGGACTCGATCTCCTGACCCTCCTCCACCGCCAGGGTGGCGCCGTAGGGCACCGACAGGCGGCTCCGGACCTGGCCGTCCTTCGTCTTCAGGACGATCTGGCCCTCGCGGGAGGTGACGACCCTTTCCTCGTTGGGCGTGTCCACGAGGGTGACGCGCTCCAGTCCCACCACGCCCTCGATCTTCGACTTGCGCTGGGTCTGGGCCGCGATGCGCGCCGCGGTGCCGCCGATGTGGAACGTGCGCAGCGTGAGCTGCGTGCCGGGCTCACCGATGGACTGGGCGGCCAGGATGCCCACGGCCTCGCCGATGTCCACCATCTTCATGGTGGCCAGGTTGCGGCCGTAGCACTGGCGGCAGACTCCCCGCTTCGACTCGCACGTGAGCACCGAGCGGATCTTCACCATCTGGATGCCGGCGTCGTCCACGGCGTTCGCGGCCTCCTCGTCGATGAGCGCCCCGCCCTGGATGAGCAACTCGCCGTCGATGGGATCGTAGACGTCCTCGAGAGCCACATTGCCCACGATGCGATCGGCCAGCGGCTCGATGATGTCCTCACCCTCCTTCAGGGCGGTCATCTCCAGGCCCAGGATGGTGCCGCAATCCTCGGACGTGATCACCACGTCCTGGGCGACGTCCACCAAGCGGCGGGTCAGGTAGCCGGCGTCGGCGGTCTTCAGGGCGGTGTCGGCCAGGCCTTTTCGAGCGCCGTGGGTGGAGATGAAGTACTCCACCACGGTGAGCCCCTCGCGGAAATTGGATTTGATGGGGCTCTCGATGATCTCGCCGATGCCGCCGGTGAGCTTCTTCTGGGGCTTGGCCATGAGGCCGCGCATCCCTGCGAGCTGGCGCATCTGGTCCCGGTTACCGCGGGCGCCCGACGTCATCATCATGTACACCGGGTTGAAGCCGTCCTTGGACCGCTCCAGGTGGCGCACCATGGCGTCGGCCACGTCGTTGTTCGCGTGAGTCCAGGTGTCGATGACCTTGTTGTAGCGCTCGCCGTTGGAGATGAAGCCGCTGGCGTAGGCGCGCTGGAAGCGGCTCACCTGCTCGTTCGCCTCCTTCAGGATCGCCGCCTTTTCCAAGGGCACCTCCAGGTCCTTGATGCCCACGGAGATGCCGCCCATGGTGGCGTACCTGAAGCCGAAGTCCTTCAGCGCGTCCAGGAACTCGGTGGTGGCGCGCAGCCCCACCTTGGTGAAGCACTCGAAGGCCAGGTCGCCCAGCTCCTTCTTGCCGAACGTCCGGTTCAGGTAGCCGAGCTCGTCGGGGATGATGGAGTTGAAGAGCACGCGGCCCGCGGTGGTGCGCAGCCACTTGCCCACCGTCTGACCCTCTTCGTCCACGTACGCGCCGAACCAGTACCACACCGGCGTGTGGAACTGGAGCTGATCCAGGCTGATGGCCGTCTCCACCTGGCCATAGCTCGAGAACCGGGGCGCCTTGGCGTAGACCTTGTCCAACTCGTCCTCGGCCTGTTGGCGCCGGCTCTTGGCGACCTTGGGGTCGTTGGCCGTCTTCTCCAGGTCGGCGATCTTCAGGCCCGGGTTGGTCAGGTAGTACGACCCGATGACCATGTCCTGGGACGGCGCCGCCACCGGCCGCCCGTTGGACGGCAGCAGGATGTTGTTGGACGACAGCATGAGCACCCGCGCCTCGAGTTGCGCCTCGAAGGACAGGGGCACGTGCACGGCCATTTGGTCACCGTCGAAGTCGGCGTTGAAGGCCGCGCACACCAGCGGGTGGATGCGGATGGCCTTGCCCTCGACCAGCACGGGCTCGAAGGCCTGGATGCCCAGCCGGTGCAACGTGGGAGCGCGGTTGAGGAGCACCGGGTGGTCCCGGATGATGTCCTCCAGCACCTCGTAGACCTTCGGATCGTCGCGCTCGACGATCTTTTTGGCCCGCTTCACCGTCTCGGCCTCGCCCCGCTTCTCCAGCTCGTGGATGATGAACGGCTTGAACAACTCCACGGCCATGGCTTTGGGCAGGCCGCACTGATGGAGCTTCAGCTCCGGGCCCACGACGATGACCGAGCGGCCCGAGTAGTCCACGCGCTTGCCCAGCAGGTTCTGGCG
>CAZJFX010000111.1:0-10320 GCA_964545395.1 uncultured Gemmatimonadaceae bacterium
CAGGGCTCTTGACTGGAATCAGGGCTCCAAATACGGTGGGAACTTCAGTCTAGACCCTGCTACCCCCGGTGCGGTACCTTTGGCCGCCCATGGACGCTATCCTGCTCGTCGCCGTCCTCATCTTCTCCGTCGTCGTCCACGAAGTCGCCCACGCCTGGCAGGCCCGGCGGGAGGGGGACGGCACCGCGGAGCAGTTGGGACGGATCACGCTGAACCCGCTTCCGCACCTGGACCCCATCGGATCGGTCCTGGTGCCGCTGGCGCTTCACTTCAGCGGGAGCAGCTTCCTCCTCGGGTGGGCGAAGCCGGTGCCGGTGAATCCGGCCAACTACCGCGACTACGTGTGGGGCGACGTGCGCGTTTCCCTGGCCGGGGTCGCGTCCAACTTCCTGCTCGCTGTCCTCGCCACCCTGGCCTCGGTGGTGGTGCTCAAGCTGGAGGCGGGCGTGGGCTCGCTCGGCGGCGTCACCGGCGCACTGAGCCAGATGGCGCTGTACGGCATCGTGATCAACGTGGTCCTGGGCACCTTCAACCTGATCCCCATCCCGCCCTTGGACGGGTCCCACGTCCTGTACCACGTGCTCCCCGCCCGTCTGGCCGTGCCGTACCAGCGGGCCGGCCGGTACGGGCTCCTCGTCCTCATGGGGCTCATGTTCCTGGCGCCCGGCGCCTTCCGTCTCCTCATGTGGCCGGTGAGCGCCCTCTTGGCCGTCGCCGACGCCTTCATCCGCCTGTGGATCTGACCCTCGCCGAAGAGACCGTTCCCCGCGAGGGATTCCTCCTCGTCGAGATCGATCGGTTCCAGGGACCCCTGGACCTCCTGCTGCACCTCATCCGCACGCAGGACATCGACGTCTTCGACATCCCCCTCTCCAAGATCACCGACCAGTTCCTCCAGGCCATCCGGGGAATCCAGGCCCGGGACCTGGATGGAGCCGGGGAGTTCCTGGAGATGGCTGCCACCCTCATCCGCATCAAGGCGCAGATGCTCCTGCCGCGGACGGCGGAGGACGAGGACGAGGACCCCCGGGCCGAGCTGGTGCGCCGCCTCCTGGAGTACGAGCAGATCCGCGAGATCTCCCAGCGCCTCTCCGCCGCCGAGGCGGACCGGGCGCGACGCTTCGCGAAGGGATTCAACCCGCCCCGGCCCCGGCGCCCTGTGGCCGAGACGCCCCTGGAGACCACGTGGGAGGAGGTGTTCGACGCGGCGCTGAGGGTGGAGACGCCCGAGCCCCACCGGCAGCACCGCGTGACGCCGCGCACCATCTCCATGGAGGACAAGGTGGTGCTCATCCTCGACTCCCTCCGGGAGACCACCAGGGTCGAGTTCAGCCGCCTCCTCCTCGGTTTCGAAGAGAGGATGCACGGCGTCATGACCTTCCTGGCGGGGCTGGAGCTGACCCGCCGGCGCCTTCTGTACCTGCGCCAGACCAAACCCTTCGCCGAGCTCTGGATCTACCGGCGGGAGTCCCCGGGCGAGCAGGCGGGCTTGGAGGGTGGGGAGGGGGAGGAGACCGTCCCGGCCGAGCCGTCGGAACCCGTGAACCGAGCAGAAGAAGGAGCACCCGAGGCGTGAACGCCCATCAGATCGTGGAAGCGGTGCTCTTCGCCGCCGACGCGCCCCTCACCGCCGACGAGATCGCCCGCGCCGACGAGTCCCTGGACGAGGACCAGGTCGAGCAGGCCATCCGGTTCCTCAAGGCCGAGTACGACGACGCTTTGCGCTCCTTCCAGATCGCCGAGATCGCCGAGGGCTACCAGATCCTCACCCGGCCGGAGTTCGCGCCGTACCTGGAGCGCTTCGACAACGTGGCGCGCCCTTCGCGGCTCTCCGGGCCCGCCCTGGAGACGCTGGCCATCATCGCGTACCGCCAGCCCTTGGGCCGCATCGAGATCGAGTACATCCGAGGCGTAGGCGCCGCCGGCGTGCTCAAGACGCTCCAGGACCGGGAGCTCATCGATGTGGTGGGGCGGGCCGAGGGGCTCGGCCGCCCGGTGCTGTACGGCACCACCCAGAGATTCCTGGAGCACTTCGGCCTCAAGTCCCTGGAGGACCTGCCGCGCCCCGAGGAGCTCCCCGTGGTCCTGCGCGAGCGCACCCCACCGGGGCCGGACGAGCCACCCGCGGAGCAGCCCACCGCCGAGGCCCCGAGCGCCTCCGAGGAGGAGGGTGGGGAGCGGCCCACGGAGTGAACGGTGGCTGAAGGAATCCGCCTCCAGAAGTACCTTTCCATGTCGGGGCGCGCCTCCCGGAGGGAGGCGGAGCGGTTCCTCCTCGAAGGCCGGATCGAGGTCAACGGGGAGCGGGTCTCGGAGTTGGGCACGAGGGTGGTGCCGGGACGCGACCGGGTGGCGCTGGACGGTGCGGAGGTCCGGGTGGGGGCGGAGCCCGTCTGGATCGCCTTCCACAAGCCGGCGGGGCTGGTCACCACCCGGAGCGATCCCCACGGGGCGCGGACGGTCTATGATGGCCTCCCGCCGGAGCTGGGGACGCTGCGGTACCTGGGCCGGCTGGATCGGGACACGGAGGGGCTCCTCATCTTCTCCAACCAGGGGGACGCCCTCCATGCCCTGACCCACCCCAGCCGAGGGGTGGAGCGGGAGTATCGCGCATGGGTCGCCGGGGTCCCCTCACGGGAGACGCTCCGGCGGCTGGAGACAGGGGTGGTGTTGGGTGACGGTCCGGCCCGGGCCGTGCGCGCCAGGTTGGTGGCGCGGGAGGAGGGCGCGGCGGTGGTCGGGCTGGTCCTGGTGGAGGGGCGCAAGAGAGAGGTGCGCCGCCTCATGGAGGCGGTGGGACACCGGGTGCTCCGCCTGGTCCGGGTCCGGTTCGGCCCCGTGGAGTTGGGAGATCTTCCGTCGGGGGCGTGGCGCCCCCTCAACGATGACGAAACCGACCTCCTCCTGGCGCTTGCCGGAGGGAGGCGACAGCGAGGGAGCCATCATGGACCTGCGTGACAAGACCGTGCTCATCCTGGGTGGTGCCGGGCTCGTGGGGATCGCCGTAGGACGCAAGATTCTGGAGAGCGCACCGCGGCACATCGTGGTCGGCTCGCTCCGCCGCGAGGCCGCGGAGGCCGCGGTGGCGGAGTTGAAGCGGGTCCCCCGCGCCGAGGGGGTCCACCTGGAGGCGGTCTGGGGCGACCTGTTCGTGCCCTTCGCGTCCAAGGACCTGCCCCGGGCGGACGTGCTGTCCGATCCCGAGCGGCGCCGGCAGCTCGTGGACGACCTTTACGGCGAGCTCACCGACGACGTGTTCCGGCGCTCGACGCTGGGCAGGCTCCTGGAGGACACGCGCCCGCAGATCGTGGTGGACTGCATCAACACCGCCGGCGCCCTGGCTTACCAGAACGTGTTCGCGTCCGCCCAGCGCCTCCGGGACGCGGCGGAGGAGGGGAAGGCGGACGCGGCCACGGTGGAGCAGCACCTGGCGCTCCTCTACCTACCCCAGCTCATCCGCCACACGCAGATCGCGCTGGAGGGGATGAAGCGGGCGAGCACCGAGGTGTTCGTGAAGGTGGGGACGGCGGGCACGGGTGGGATGGGGCTCAACATTCCCTTCACCCACGCCGAGGAGCGCCCCTCCCGGGTCCTCCTTGCCAAGTCGGGGATCGCCGGCGCCCAAACCCTCTTCCTGTACCTCATGGCGCGCACACCGGGCGGACCCGCGGTGAAGGAGGTGAAGCCCACCGCCGCGATCTCGTGGAAGTCCATCGGCAGGGGTCCGGTGAGGCGGGCGGGCAAGCCCATCGTGAGGGCGGACGCCACCGCGGAGATCCCTCTGGCCGAGGCGTTCGAACCCGGCGCGGAGCTCGGCTATGCCATCACCGGTGAGCCCCTGGAGGGCGTGTACCTGGACGCCGGAGAGAATGGCCTCTTCACGCTGGGGGAGTTCGAGACGCTCACGGCGCTGGGGCTCATGGAGTTCGTCACTCCCGAGGAGATCGCCGATAACGTGGTGCGGGAGATCCTCTCCCACCCCACCGGGAAGGACGTTGTCACGGCACTGGACTCCGCCACCATGGGGCCCACGTACCGCGCAGGTGCGCTGCGCAGCGTGGCCATCGACCACATGGAGAAGCTGGAGGCCGAGGCGGGGATCCGCTCGGTGGCCTACGAGATGCTGGGGCCGCCGCGCCTGTCCAAGCTCCTGTTCGAGGGGGAGATCCTCCTGCGTCTCTTCGGCACCGTGGACGCCGCGGCGGGGCTCGACCCCGAGGACGTGGCGGAACGCGCCCGCGCCCTCGTCCGGGACGACGCCGACCTGCGCCAGCGAGCCCTCTCCATCGGGATCCCCATCATGCTCCCCGACGGGGAACACATCCTGCGCGGCCCGCACGTGATCGTGGGCCCGGAGAAGGGCGTGCCGCTGGGGGATCACCGCCTCCCCGACCGGGGGTGGGTGGACCTGCGGGCAGAGAACTGGGCGCGCTGGCGCCAACGTTGCCGTGACCTGGTGGACGAGCTCCGGGAGCGCCCGGGCGTGGCCAAGGGCTCGGGTGGGGACCACGAGTACGGCGACCTGGCCGGGAAGATCCGCCCGGGGCGCATGGCCGCCTGGATCTTCCGCTACGAGGACAAGGGCGAGCGCATCAAGCGATAGGCGCGTCCGGGGGGACGCGCGCTAGCCGGGCCAACCCTCCGCGCCAAGGAGGGGCACGAAGCGGCAGCCGATGGAGCGCCGGGTGACGTACTCCGTTCCCCGGCGCTCCACGATCTCCAGGTACTGGAGATCCCGGTCTCCCACGGGCGCCACGAGCCTGCCCCCGTCCGGGGAGAGCTGGGCCAGGAGCGAGCGGGGCGTGCCGGGGGCGCCGGCGGTGACGACGATGGCGTCGAAGGGCGCCTCCTCGGCCCACCCCAGCGAGCCGTCGCCGGCACGCACGTGGACGTTGGCGTACCCCAGCTCCCCGAGGAGGACGGCGGCCGCCTCGGCCAGCTCGGGGATGAGCTCCACGGACCAGACCTCCCGGGCCAGCTCGGCGAGCACCGCGGCCTGGTATCCCGACCCCGTTCCCACCTCCAGGACCCGCTCTTCCTCGTCCAGCTCCAGCGCCTGGGTCATGACCGCGACCATGTAGGGTTGGGAGATGGTCTGCCCGTGCCCGATGGAGAGGGCTTGATCGGCGTAGGCGCGGGAGCGGGCCGCGTCGGGGACGAAGCGCTCCCGCGGCACGCGCTCCAGAGCCGCCAGAACCCGCGGAGAATCCACACCCCGGCGCCTGAGATGGGCCCGGATCATGTGGGCCCGCTCGGCAGCCAGGTCGTCGTGGGGCATGAGCTCGGCGGCGTTGGGGCCTATTCCTCGTCGGCCTTGACCTTCCTGCGCAGGAGCTGTTCGATGCGCGCGGTGCCCCCAGCCACGATGGCCACGTCCGAGTCGGTGATGACCCGGTCGGCGGAAGGGACCGCGTCCCAGGTCCCGTTGAGCGCGTCGTAGAGCGCCACCACCTGGATCCCCTCATTGGTGGGGAGCGCCAGATCCCGGAGCGACCTCCCGATCCAGTTGTAGGGAACGCCGATCTCCTGGATGGAGTGGGTTTTCCCCAGGGGGATGTACTCGAGCACCGAGGACGAGGCCAGCGTGTAGGCGAGGCGCTCCGCCGCCTCCTTGTCCGGGAAGACGATCTCCACGTCGAAGCGTTCCAGGGCGCGGACGGCTTCCGGGCTGGGCACCTTCACCACGATGCGGGCCACGTGGGCCTCCTTGAGTGCCAGCACCGTGAGGATGGAAGCGGCCAGGTCGTCCCCGGTGCTCACCACGGCCGCGTCCACCTCGGCCACGCCGTTCTTGCGGAGCACCAGGGGGTCGGTGGCGTCCGCCACCACGGCTCTGGCCACCTCGTGGGCGAAGCGGTCCACCCGGTCGCCGTCCATGTCGATGGAGATCACGTCGAACCCGCTGCGGGTGAGCGCGCGCGCCACCCAGGACCCGAATGCGCCGAGCCCGATCACCGCGAACCGCTTCATGAAGCATCCCCTCCAGGTTGATCCCTCATCCGAGCATCACATCCTCCCGCCCGAACCGATAGGCCTGGGTCCGGCGGCGGCCTGCTGCGGAGATCATGGCAGCCACGAGGGCCGCCGGTCCCACCCGCCCCACGAACATGAGCGCGACCAAGACGAGCTTCCCCACCGGGCTGACGGTGGGCGTGATCCCGGTGCTCAGGCCCACCGTCCCGAAGGCGCTGTGCGCCTCGAACACCAGGTTCATCAGGAACGCCCGGTCGTGGACGTCGTGCTGGCCCGACTCGACCATGAGCAGGATCAGGACCATCACCGCCAGGAACACCAGCCCGCCCACCGCGAGGCTTGCCGCCCGCCCCACGGTATCCCGGGGGAGGGAGCGCCGGAAGGCGGTGACGTCGGTGCGTCCCCTGATCCTGGTCAAGAACGCCAGAAGGAGCGTCACCGCCGTGGTCGTCTTGAGACCGCCGGCGGTGCCGCCCGGCGAACCTCCCACCAGCATGAGCAGGATGGTGAAGAAGAAGGTGGGGTTGGCCACCTGCGCGTACTCCACGGTGCTGAATCCGGCGGTGCGCGGCGTGAGCGACATGAAGAGGGCGTTGGTGACCTTGTGCAGCAGGGGGAGGTCGGCCAGCGCGTTGGACCACTCGAAGAACAGGAAGTAGGCCCACGCCGTCACTAGGAGCGCCGACGTGGACGCCAGCACCAGTCGGGTGTGCACCGACAGCCGCGGTGCCCTTCCCCGCATCCAGGCGCGGAGGTCCTCCATGACCACGAACCCCAGCCCGCCCACCACGATGAGGGTCCCCATCACGCCCAGCGTGAGCGGAGAGGTGCGCAGGGAAGAGAGGCTATCCGGGAAGAGGGCGAAGCCGGCGTTGCAGAACGCCGAGATGGAGTGGAAGGCGGCAGGCCACACGGCGCCCAGCTCGCCGAACGTCCCTCTCCAGGCGACCCAGAGCGCCGCCGCACCCACCCCCTCGACGAGGAAGGTCACCGCCACCACGGTGCGCAGGAGGGCGCGCTCGTCCACGTAGCGGAGAGGGACCGGCCCGCCCCCTCCCGCCTCCTCCAGGCTCAGGGAGAGCCGGCCCAGGCGGGCCATGGCGAGGCTGGTGAGAGAGAGGATCCCCAGCCCTCCGAGCTGGATGAAGAGGAGGAGCCAGAGCTGGCCGAACGGCGTCAGGAACGTACCCGGGTCCATGACCGTGAGCCCGGTCACGCACACGGCGCTGGTGGCCATGAAGAGGGCGTCCACCCACGGGAGGGGCTCGCCGGTGTAGATGCCCGGGAGAGCGAGGAACCCCAGGGTGCCCACGAGGATGAGCGCCGCGAAGGAGGTGACGAACAGCCGCGCCGGGGACGCGGCTCGCCTGAAGCCTCCCTCCCGTGGCAGGAGAACCCCGCCGAACGTATCGAAGCCCATGTCAGCGGTAGCTGTGCCGCCGCTTCCACGTGTCGCGGTGGAAGAGGACCAGGACGGTGTAGATCTCGAGTCGGCCCACCAGCATGAGGAAGCCCAGCAGGGAGAACTGCCACGCGTTCATCCAACTGTAGTTGTCCGTGGCGCCCACCAGGCCGAAGCCGGGTCCCACGTTGCCCACGGTGGCCATGGAGGCGCCCAGCGACGTGAGAAGATCGAGCCCCGAGAGCGCCAGTGCCAGCGTGCCGGCCAGGACCAGGAGGAGGTAGAGGAGGACGAACCCCACAACGTTGGCCAAGACGTCCTCGCTGACCGGCGTGCGCCCCAAGCGCGTGAGGAGGACGGCGTTGGGGTGCAGGTGCTTGCGGATCTCGTTCGCGGTGGCCTTGAGGAGGAGGAGGACCCGGGCAGCCTTGATCCCTCCCCCCGTCGAGCCCGCCATCCCGCCCACGAAGAACAGGGCGAAGAGAGCCGCCTGCGCTCCGGGGACCCAGAGCTCGTAGTCCGCGCTCACGAACCCGGTGGTGGTGACGATGGAGGTGACCTGGAACGCCGCGTCCCGGAGCGCCGCCTCCATGCCGGCCTCCGTCGTGCCGTACGTGCCGCTACGCAGGTTCGCGACCATCACCAGCCCTGTGGACACCAGGGCCACCACTGCCAGGAACCTCCATTCCTGGCTGCGCCAGTATTCGAAGCGCCCTGTCGCAGCCCGGTAGTGCAGCGAGAAGTTCACGGCCGCGATGCCCATGAACACGATGGTGACCCACTGCAGATAGGGTGACGGGAAGGCCGCCATGGAGGCGTTGCGCGTGCTGAAGCCCCCTGTGGCGAGGGTGGAGAAGGCGTGATTCACCGCGTCGAAGAGCCCCATCCCTCCGAGGAGGTAGAGTCCGACCTGGGCGGCGGTGATCCCCACGTACACGATCCATAGGAGCTTGGCGGTCTGGGTGATGCGTGGTTGAAGGCGCTCCGGGGTCAGGCCCGGGACCTCGGCGCTGAACAGCTGCATGCCTCCCACGCCCAGGTAGGGGAGGACGGCGATGACGAGGACGATGATCCCCATGCCGCCCAGCCAGTGGGTCAGGGAGCGCCAGAAGAGGATCCCGTGGGGGAGGGCCTCGATGTCGGCGAAGACCGTGGCGCCGGTGGTGGTGAGCCCGGACATGGCCTCGAACACCGCCCTGGGCACCGATGTCTCCACGCCGGTGAGGAGGAAGGGGAGGGCGCCCAGGACGGACGACCCGACCCAGGCGAAGGTGACCATGGCGAAGCCCTCCCGGGAAGTGATGTCCCCCTTGAGGGCATGGAGCTTGTAGAGGGCGAGGCCCACCGCCGCCGTCACCGCCGCGGACAGGAAGATCCCGCCGGCGTCGCCGTCTCCGTAAAGGAGCGCCACGCCCCACGCCAGGAGCATGGCCAGCGCCAGGACGAGCTGGAGGAGGCCCACCACGGCGGCCACGCGGCGGAGACCCATCAGGCGAAGAGCTCCTCCACCTGGGAGATGGCATCGGGAAGGGCGAACACGATGACCTCGTCGCCGGGCAGGATGACGTCCTCGCCCCGGGGAATGATGATCTCGGTGCCCCGGGTGATGGTGCCCACGATGCCGCCGGTGGGGAAGCGGATGTCCTTGAGCGCTTTCCCCGCCACCGGCGTGCTCGCCTCCACCCGGAACTCGATGGCCTCGGCGGAGATGCCGGTGAGGCTGGCCACGGTCATGACCCGGCCCCTGCGCACGTAGCGCAGGATGGCGTTCACGGCGGACATGCGCGGGGAGACGGATGCGTCCACCCCGACCCGGGGGACCAGGCGCAGGTACTCGAACTTGTGCACGAGGCTCACCACCTTCCGGGCCCCCGCGGACTTGGCCAGGAGGCTGGAGAGGAGGTTGGTCTCATCGTGATTGGTGGCGGCGACGTACCCGTCGACCCCGTTCACCCCCTCCATCTCCAGGAGCTCCAGGTCGGTGGCGTCGCCGTGGAGGACGAGGGCCCTGGGAAGGCGCTCGGCCAGCTCCACGCAGCGGCGCCGGTTCCGGTCCAGGATGGTAGTCTCGACGCCGTGCTCCGCCAGCACCCCGGCGAGGAACTCCCCCTCCGCGCTCCCACCAGCGATCATGACGCGGCTCAGGCGGAATCGGTCATACCCCGCCAACGGGGGAATCCGCTGCACCTCGGCCGTGGGAGCCACCAAGTAGAGCCGGTCGCCCGCCTCGATGCGGGTGTTGCCCCGGGGGATGGTGGTCACACCGTCGTGCACCACCGCCGCCGTGACATAGTGGTTCCCCCCCTGGATCTTCGCGATCTCGGTGAGGGTCCGGCCCGCCACCGGCGCGCCCTCGCGAACCTGAAGCCCGATGAGCTGCACCCTCCCCCCGGCGAAGTGGGCCACGTCCGTGGCCGCCGCGCTCTGGAGGAGCTGGAAGGTCTCCCAGGCGCACTCGCGCTCGGGGTTGATCATGAGGTCGATCCCCATCTGCTCCCGGGAGAACACGCTGCCCCGCTCGTAGTACTCGGGGCTGGAGATCCGCGCGACGGCGAACTGGACGCCCAGGCGCTTGGCGGCCATGCAGGCGACGAGGTTCACCTCGTCCCTGCTCGTCACGGACAGGAGCATGCGGGCTCCCTGGACCCCGGCGGCCTCCAGGACGGAGAGGGAGGCGCCGTTCCCCGTCACGGTCAGGACGTCGAGTTGCTTGGCAGCGAACTCGGCCCGCTCGGGGTCGCTTTCGATGAGCACTACGTCCTGGTTCTCCTCGGACAGGCGCCTCGCCAGGTGGAACCCAACCTCACCGGCGCCCACCACCAGCACTCGCATGCAACATCTCCCTGGGGGCCGGCCCCGGGGGGCAGGCAGGATCGTCGTTGGGATGAAGGTAGTGGCCACGCCGCCCAGGTCCATAGCGGCGTCGGCCGGATCCGGGATTGCGC
>CAZJFX010000112.1:0-10300 GCA_964545395.1 uncultured Gemmatimonadaceae bacterium
CAGGGCTCTTGACTGGAATCAGGGCTCCAAATACGGTGGGAACTTCAGTCTAGACTCCCTCCCGGACCTCCGACGCCAGATCCTCCTCCAGCATCTGTCGCCGCAGGAGGTGTGCGTAGGTTCCGCCCAGTGCGGTGAGCTCGGCGTGGGTCCCCCGCTCCACGATACGCCCTCGGTCCAGGACCAGGATCTGGTCCGCGCCCATGACCGCCGAGACCCGGTGGCTGATGACGAAGGAGGTGCGCCCGGACAGGACGCCTCGCAGGTCCGAGAGGATCTGCGCCTCGGTGTGGGTGTCCACGGCGGAGAGGGCATCGTCGAGGACGAGGACCAGGGGAGCCCGGGCCAGGGCACGGGCCAGCGTGGCCCGCTGTTTCTGTCCCCCCGAGAGGTTGATTCCCCGTTCCCCCAGCAGGGTGCCGTATCCCCGGGGGAAGGCCTCGATCTGGTCGTGGAGCTGGGCGATGCGCGCGGCCGCGACGACCGCTGCCCGGGGCGGCGCGCCGCCGGCCCTTGCCGGCCGCTTCCCGTATTCGCCCCCGCCGGCCTGCTCTCCCATTCCCCCGGGCTCCAGCCCCAGACCGATGTTGGCCTCGATGCTCTCGGAGAAGAGGAAGGCGTCCTGGGGGACGAAGCCCAAGCGCCTGCGCAACTGGACCGGGTCGGTGCGGGTCAGGGGGGTCCTGTCCAGGAGGATCTCGCCCGCCGTGGGGTCGTGGAGCCGGGCCAGGAGCGCCACCAGCGTGCTCTTCCCCGAGCCCGTGGGGCCCACCAGCGCCACCGTCTGGCCCGCCTCGGCTACGAAGCTCACTCCTTCCAGCACCAGCCGCTCGGTGCCCGGATAGCGGAACGAGACATCCCGGAACTCCACCCGTCCGCCGATGCCGTCCAGCGGCATCGGCGCCGCCGGAGCCGCCACCGCAGCCTCGGTGTCGAGGATCTTGTTCAGCCGCTCCATGGAGGCTGCGCCGCGCTGGTACAGGTTCACGACCCAACCCAGGGCGATCATGGGCCAGATGAGGAGCCCCAGGTAGAAGCCGAAAGCCACGAAGGCGCCCACGCTGATCCGCCCCGCCACCACCTCCCTCCCGCCCAACCAGAGCACGAGGACCATGGCCAGCCCGGCGATGAGGGTCAGAAGAGGGTGGAAAGCCCCGGCTCCCCAGGCCAGCGCCATATTCCGCTCCCGGTAGTCGCGGTTCAGCGCGTCGAACTGCCGGGCCTGCTCCTCCTCCTGGGTGTACGCCCGCACGATGCGCACCCCCGTGAGGCTCTCCTGCACCATGGTGGAGAGGGTGGAGAACTGCTCCTGGATAGCCTCGAACCGCCGGTGGATGACCTTGCCGAAGCCCAGCACCACCGGCGGGAGGACTGCCATGGGGATCATGGCGTACGCCGTGAGCCGGGGGCTGAGAACGAGCATGACGCCGAGGGCGAAGGCGAACATCACCACCGTGTTCACCGTGTACATGATCGCCGGTCCCACCGCCTGGCGCACCGCCTGGGTGTCGTTGGTGGCGCGGCTCATGAGGTCGCCGGTGCGCACCGAGCCGTAGAAGGTGGCATCCATGCGCATGAGGTGGCGGAAGAAGTCGTTGCGCAGGTCGGCCTCGATGCGCCGGGACAGGCCATTGAGCAGCTCGCGCATGCCGTAGCGCGCGGCGCCGCCCAGGAAGGCGGCGCCCACGATGAGCGCGGCCAGGGCCCCGATGCGCGCCTCCGTGACGCCCGGGTCGGAGAGCCCGTCGATCGCCACCTTCACGATCCAGGGGCCGGCCACCTGGAAGGCGTTGGCCACCGCCACCAGGAGGAGTCCCCAGGCGTATCCCGAGCGGTACGGCCGGAAGTAGGGGAGAACGGCGCGAAGCTCACCCACGGGCGCGCTCCAGGGGTGTCATCACGCCGAGGACCTCAGCGCCCCGCCGTCCCGGTGTCCGGGCGCCTCAATACCCCACCGCCTTCCCGCCGCGCCGGGGGTCGGACCACGCCGCCAGGGACCCGTCGGTTTCCACGAGGATGGCCTGGACGTCGCCGCTCACCTCCGTCCGCTCCACCATCTTGTGCCCCATGTCGCCGAGGCGCTGCACGGTACCCGGCTCCAGCCCGCCCTTCTCGTACCAGATCTGATCCGGGAGGTGCTGGTTGTGTACCCGCGGAGCGTTCACCGCCGCCGCGAGCTCCATGCCGTAGTCCAGCACGTTGGAGATCACCTGGAACACGGTGGTGATGATGGTGGCCCCTCCCGGCGTCCCTACCACCATGCGCAGCTTCCCGTCCGGCGCAACCGCGATGCTGGGCGTCATGGCCGAGAGCATGCGCTTGCCCGGGCCCACGGCGTTGTTCTCGCCCTGGACCAGGCCGTACTGGTTTGCCACCCCCGGCTTGGCGGCGAAATCATCCATCTCGTTGTTCAGCACGAAGCCGGCTCCGGTCACCGTCACCCTGGACCCGTACCACGAGTTGATGGTTGTGGTCACGGACACCGCGTTGCCCGAGCCGTCCACGACGGAGAAGTGGGTGGTGTGCTCGCCTTCCGCCGCGCCCTCGAGGCCAGGGCCGATGTCGGCGGCCGGCGTGGCGCGCTCCAGGGAGATGTCCGCCCCACGTTCGCGGGCGTACTCCGGCGAGGTCATGCGGGCCAGCGGCATGTCGACGAAGTCCGGGTCCGCCAGGTAGTGGTTCCGGTCGGCGTAGGCGCGCTTGAAGGCCTCGGCGTACAGGTGGACCATCTCCGGGCCGTGCCAGGGGAGCTCGGCCAGGTCGTATCCCTCGAGGATGTTGGCGATGAGCGCCATGGTGGCGCCGCCCGAAGAGGAGGGCGCCATGGAGATGACCTGGTGTCCGCGGTACGTGAAGGTGATGGGATCGCGCCACGCCGCGGTGTACGCCTCCAGGTCCGCGTGGGTCATGATGCCGCCGCCCCGCTTCATCTCGTCCACGATGAGGTCGGCGGTCCGGCCCCGGTAGAAGCCGTCGGGGCCTTTCTCCTGGATGCGCCGGAGCGTGGCGGCCAGGTCGGGAAGGCGGAGCGTGTCGCCCACCTGCGGTGGTTGCCCGTCCCGGGGGAGGAACTGGGCGGAAGCGGGGAAGGCGGACAGGCGCGCCACCATGGCCGAGTCCAGGGAGCGGAGGAAGCGCGTCGTCACGGGGAAGCCGTCGGCCAGCGCCGCTGCCGGAGCCACCAGATCGGCCCAGGGGAGCGTGCCGAAGCGCTTGTGCGCCTCCCACATGCCCATCGTGCTCCCGGGGACGCCGGCCGCCAGGTGCCCCACCACCGACTTGTCGGTGAGGTTCCCCTCGGCGTCCAGGTACATGTCCCGGGTGGCCGCCAGCGGCGCCTTCTCCCGGAAGTCCAGGGCCGCCGCGGTCCCGTCGGCCGTGCGCACCACCATGAACCCGCCGCCTCCGATGTTCCCGGCCTCCGGGTTCACGACCGCCAGGGCGAACTGGACGGCTACGGCGGCGTCCACGGCGTTGCCGCCGGCCTGGAGCACTGCCACGCCCACCCGGCTGGCCAGCTCGTCGGTGCTCACCACCATCCCCTCGGAAGCCCTGACCGGCGCGGCGTCGGCGGGGTAGGGCCAGCCCGCGGGGAAGGCTGCCGCCGTCGCGGTCGGGGCGTCCGCCCCGGTGCAGGAAGCCGCCAGGAGGGCGGCAAGGACGAGGACGGGGCTGCGGCGGCGGATCGGGACGGCTCGTGACATGGGGGCTCCTCGACCGGGGACGAAGGAGACGCGCATCGTTGCCGCTCCTGCGCCCCTCGGATACCATTGGACGCCCGACGATACCCGGTCACCGGGGCGGTCGCAACGCGCCCTGGGACCGCGTTCCACCCCCTTCGAGCACCACGCAGGCGCCATGCGCGACACCCGCCTCACCGAGCAACGCAACCCCCGCTCCGGCGACATCGACCGGATGTCGCCGCTCCAGATCGTGGAACTCATCAACGACGAGGACCGGGGCGTGGCGGAGGCTGTGAGGAAGGTGGCTCCGGCCATCGCCAGGGCCATGGAGATCGCGGAGGACTCGTTCCGCCGGGGCGGGCGCCTCATCTACGTGGGTGCCGGCACCTCGGGGAGGCTCGGCGTCCTGGATGCCTCCGAGATGCCGCCCTCCTACCGGACCGACCCGTCCATGATCCAGGGTGTGATCGCGGGAGGATGGGCCGCGCTCCGCATTGCCCAGGAAGGCGCGGAGGACTACCCGGAGGACGGGGCGGCGGTCATGGACGAGAAGGAGGTGGCCCCGGATGATTTCGTCATGGGGATCGCCACCTCAGGCTCGACCCCGTATGTCCACGGAGCGCTCGGCCGCGCCCGGGAGCGGGGCGCGCGCACCGGGTTCCTTCTCTGCACCCACCCCTCCGAGGAGCTCGTGGCGACCCACGACGTGGTCATCGCGCCGCTGGTGGGCCCCGAGCTGATCACCGGATCCACGCGCATGAAGGCCGGGACCGCCACCAAGCTGGTCCTCAACACCATCACCACCGGCGCCATGGTCCGCCTCGGGAAGGTGTACGGGAACCTCATGGTGGACCTGGAGGTCACGTGCACCAAGCTCCAGGACCGGGCGGAGCGCATCCTCATGGAGCTGCTCTCCGTGGAGCGGGAGCGGGCACGGGCGCTCCTCGCCGGATGCGGAGGGCACGTGAAGACGGCGCTGGTCATGGGCAAGCTCGGATTGGACGCGGCGGAAGCGAGCGCGCGCCTGGAGGCAGCAAGGGGTAGGGTGGCCGACGTGCTCGGGGACATGGCGTGAGGCGGAGGCGCGCCAGCGCCCGCGGTGCGGGCCGCCCCGCCCCGGCTCCAGCGCCCGACCCGGTCCCCGGCGGTGAGCAGGCCTCCAGCCGGCTCCGGTGGATCTTGCTGGGCGTGGTGGTGACGCTCTCTGCCCTTCTGATCGCCGGCACCTTCGTCCCCGCGCCTCACTCGGGGGGGGACAACGCCACGTACCTCTCGCTGGCGTATTCCCTGCTTCACAGCGGGTCGTACACCGAGCTCTTCGACCCCGCCCGGCTTGCCCACACCAAGTATCCGCCCGTCTTCCCGGGCTTTCTGGCGCTCTTCATGCTGGCCGGGGCGCGCACCTGGGGGGCTTTCAAGCTGGTGGCGGTTCTCTCGACCCTGGGGGCGGTGGCGCTCACGTATGTCTGGGCCGAGCGGCGGCTGGGCACTGCGTGGGGTGCTGGCGTGGCCCTCCTGTTGGCCGTCTCCTCCGCCGTGGTCTACTACAGCCACTGGGTCCTTTCCGACCCCACGTTCCTCGTGCTCACCCTCCTGGCCGTCTGGGCGCTGGAGCGCAGCGACGGGGAGGGCGCCGGCCCGGGGTGGCTGGTCCTGGGCATCGCCGCCACCGGGCTCGCCTACTTCACCCGTTCGGCGGGGCTCCCGTTGGTGGTGTCGCTCGGGGTATGGCTCGCCCTGCGGCGGCGCTGGCGGTCCCTGGGGGCGGCGGTGGTAGCGCTGGGCCTGCCCATGCTCCTCTGGGGCCTCCGGGCGCGGGGGGCGGGACAGGGGGAGTACGGCTCCGAGTTCTGGCTCCTGGATCCGTACGACCCGGGGAAGGGGCGGGTGGGGTTGGGGGGGCTCCTCGGGCGCTTCTGGGAGAACCTGGTCGGCTACCTGGGAACGCACCTCCCCGCCGGCGTGGTGGGGGCCGGGACCCCTCTCCTGGGCGTGTTGGGGGTGGCGCTGGTGGCTCTGGCGGGGGTGGGGTGGTTGCGTGCCGTGCGGCGCCGGCCGGGGCCGGCGGAGCTTTTCTTCCCCGCCTACGCGGGCCTGATCCTGCTCTGGCCGGCGGTGTGGTCGGGGGACCGCTTCGCCCTCCCCCTGTATCCCCTCCTTTTCTTGTACGCGGCACTGGCGCTGCGCGAACTGCTCATGCCCCGGGGCAGGAGCCTGGCCCTTGCCTCCGGCGCCGTGGCCTTCCTGGTGGTCTTGCTCCCGGCGGTGAAGAGCTGGACGACCTCGGTGCAGGAGGCGTCGGCGTGCCGCGCCATGGTGCGTCGCGGCGGGCCCTTCGCCTGCTACGGGCCGGGGATCGGCTCCTTCGTCGAGGCGGCGGGGTGGGCTGGGGCGAACCTCCTCGAGGGGTCCGCCGTCCTGTCCCGGAAGCCCTCCATGTTCTATGTCTTGAGCGGCGTGCCGTCCCGCACGTTCCCCTTCAGCGACGACCCGGCGACGCACCTGGCTTTCGCCGACGAGGTGGGTGCCCGCTACGAGCTCTTCGACCAGTGGGATGGGCTCGCGGCACGCTGGGTCGCCGGTGCGGTGGGGGCGCAGCCGTCGGCGTTCTGCGTCGTGCACAGCTTCGGGGAGGAAGGAGGCACCGTGCTGCTGGGGATCTGGCCGCAGGATATGCGCGGTGACGCCGTCCAGGAGGAGGCTGAAAACGTGCGCATCCTGCCCTGCTCCCCGCCGTTCACCGCGGGGAAGGGCGGGGCGCGGGCCTACGTGTCGTCCTCGTCCAGGATCCCGCTGCTCGACGGTCTCGATCCGTAGATCAACGCCATGGTGATTGCGAAGGCCAGGTGTTCGACGTAGCTCCGGTCGTGGGGCGTGAGCCCCTCCAGCAACGCTCCCAATACGGGAACCCTGCGCAGCGGCGCCTGCGTGCCCAGGAGCCCGGCCATCCCCCCCATGGGGTCCACCGCGTACTCGGCCGAGCCGTACACCACGCCCTTCAACACTGCGGGTCCAGGAAGGCGTGGCTCCACCACCGCGCTGTAGACGAGCCCCTGGCCCGCACCCACCAGGATCCGCTCCAGGGTGTGCTGGTCCAGCTCCGGGAGTCGGGCGCGCCCTTCCATGAGGGGACGCACGGCCTCCACCGCCCATGCCGCGGCGGCGCCCGCCAGGCCTGCCTTGAGCAGGTCCTTCGCACCGGTCCTGTGCCGCGGCCTCCACGCGTCCAGCGCCTTGGCTGCCAGCGCCAGGACACCGGATGCCACCAGCTGATCGGCGCTGGGCCAGTCCGCGGGCGGCGGAAGGAGCCGTCCCCTCCCCGGGGGGGACGCTGGACGGCGCTCCTGGAGCTTCGCCAACTTGCGGGCGCCACTGGCTGGCGCCTGCCGGGTATGCTCGAGGGCGTAGCCCAGTCGGAACCAGATGCTGCTCTCGGAGGACATGGTCAGTGAGGTCGGAGAGAGGGAAGGGCTGCCGAAGGGTGGCGATGTGCCGGACCTTAATCAAGACGGCGGCGCGAGCGCTCGCCATCGCCGGCGTATGCTTCGCGCCGGCGCTGCACCCCGCCGTCGGACAGGTCACGGTCCCCCCCGACGAGGCCTGGCGCACCCTCACCACCGAGCACTTCCGGGTCACCTTCCCGGAGCGCCTGGAACCGCTGGGCCGGCGCGCCGCCGACCGGGCCGAGATCGCGTGGACCAGGTTATCCACCGCGTTTGCGGCGCCTCCGTCGGGGCGGGTGGACCTCCTGATCACCGACCACGCCGACATCTCCAACGGCTTCGCGCAGGTCCACCCCTCCAACCGCATCACCGTCTACGCCCGCCCTCCCATGGACGACCCGGGGCTGGGCTACTTCAACGACTGGATGGAGCTCGTCGTGACCCACGAGCTCGCCCACGTCTTCCACCTGGACCGGGCCGGCCCCCTGGGGCGGGCCCTCCGGGGGATGTTCGGCCGCGTTCCCGTCACCTGGCCCTTCTTCCCCGGCCTCGGCGTGCCCCGGTGGACCAGCGAGGGAGTGGCCACCTGGCTGGAGTCGCGCTTCACCGGGGCCGGGCGGATCCACGGGACCTACCACGACATGGTGATCCGCACCGCGGCGCTGGAAGGACGCTTCGAGCGCTTCGACCAGGTCGCCGGTGAATCCCCGGTGTGGCCGGACGGGAACCGCCCGTACGCCTACGGCTCCCTCTTCTTCGACCACCTCCTGGAGAAGTACGGCGAGGATCGCCTGGGCGCGTTCGCGGAGACGGTGGCGGGCCAGTGGGTCCCCTATCGGCTGGACGCAGCGGGGCGGAAGGCCTTCGGAGTGTCCCTCTCCGAGGAGTGGCGCGTCTGGGCGGAGGCCGAGGCCCGTGAGGCCGCCGAGGTGCAGAACGCCGTCGCGCGCCTCGGTCCCGTCACGGTTCCCGAGAGCCTGACCCGGGGCGCCAGGGTGGCCCTCCGGCCCCGGGTGTCCCGGGACGGCGCCCGGCTCGCCTTCGCCGCCTCCGACGGTCGCTCCGACCAGCAGATCCGCGTCACGGTCGCCCAGGGAGGGGGTGCCCTGGCTGCTCACCGCACCAACGGGCTGGCCACCTTCGACTGGCTCGACGGGGACCGGCTCCTCGTCTCCCAATTGGAGCTGGACGGTCCCTACGAGGCCTGGGGCGACCTCTACGACATCGCCGGCGACGGTTCGTCCCGGCGCGTCACCCGGGGCGAACGCCTCTCCCAGCCCTCTGCCGACCCCACCGGGCGCTGGGCCGTGGCCGTGCAGGAGACAGGGGGGACCAACTCCCTCGTCCGCGTGGATCTGGCCACGGGGGTGGTGACTCCCCTCGGGGGCACGGATCCCGACGTCCACTGGTCGTTCCCCGCGGTGTCCCCCGACGGGCGCTGGATCGCGGCTTCCCGGTGGACCCCGGGGGCGTACCTGGACGTGGTTGTGCTGGATGCCGGAGGGCGGGAGGTGCTCCAGGTCACCCGGGACCGGGCCATGGACATGGCTCCCGCGTGGACCCCGGACGGCCGCATGCTCCTCTGGGGCTCGGACCGCACCGAGGTGCCCAACATCCTGGCCGCGCCCGTGGACCCCGCCGCCGGCACCGTGGGGCCCGTGCTCATGGCCACCAACGTGGCCACGGGCGTGTCGTACCCGTCGGCGGATCCCTCGGGCGCGTGGATCTACTTCAGCGGGTACCATGCGGACGGATGGGAGGTGGAGCGGATCCCCCTCACCCCCGCCACGTGGATCCCCGCGCCGGTACCCTCGGCACGCTTCGATGCGCCTCCGCGCCCCGAAGCCGTGCAGAGCGCAGCGGCGCCGGGGCAGGTGACGTCCTATTCGGCGGTCCCCACGCTCCTTCCCACCTACTGGCAACCCCTCTATCGGGAGCCCGCGCGCACCCCAGCCGTGCGCGGTGGGGGGCACTCGGTGCCGTCCCGGGAGGTGCTGTCCGGGGCCGTCGGGCTCCAGACGGCGGGAAGCGACCTGGTGGGCCGGCACGGCTGGGAGGCGTTCGCCCGCGTTTTCACGTCGGGAAGCCGCGTGGAAGGAGGGGCGGCCTACTCCTTCGCCGGGCTCGGCGATCCGGTCTTATCGGTGGCGGCCAGTCAGTTCTGGGACGAGGACGGGGCCCGGCTGGCCCGCAAGGACGACTCCTCGCCCTACGACACCTTGTACGTCCTGGAGCGGAGCCGCGACCTGGCTGCCGCGGTGACCTACCGGCACCCGCGCTGGCGGAGGGACCTGGCGCTCTCCGTGGGCGCGGCCATGGTCTGGGAGAAGCGTGAGCTGCTGGACCAGGGGCTCGAGCCGTCGCAGGCCTACCGCCTCAACGCGCCCGAGTCACGCCTGGCCGACGTGCGCGCCACGCTGGCGTTCAGCACCGCGCGGAGCCACCCGTTCCAGATCGGAGCCGCCAGGGGCGTGAGCGCCCTGGTGCGGGGCCGGGTGCGCTCGCACCTGGCTCTGGCCGATTCATCCAAGGCGACGCCGGGCGTGGACCGGGGGCTGGACGACGTGCTCGCCCAGGTCCGCCTCTTCCAGGCGCTGGGAGGCCCTGGCTTCGCGTCCCATGTGCTGGCCGTGCGCGTCGCCGCAGGAGGTGCCCGGGGCTCCGGCGCCGACGCGGGGCACTTCGAGGTTGGGGGCGCCTCCGGCTCCGTCGAGGGTGTCAGCGGCCTTACCCTGTTCGGCGGCTCTCCCCTCTTCTTTCCCCTGCGGGGGTACGGGGAGGCCACGCGGTACGGGCGCGTGGCATGGTCGGCCTCGCTGGAGTACCGATTCCCCCTGGCCCTGGTGAACCGGGGGCTGGGGGCCTGGCCCCTCCACCTCGACCGGGTCATGGGGACCCTCTTCGCCGACGCGGGGAACGCCTGGGGGCCCGAGTTGGGGGTTCAGGGGTACCAGAACCCACGGCGGGCGGCGCTGGCGTCGGTGGGCGGGGAGGTGGCCGCGGAAGTGCTGGTCCTCTGGGCCGCTCCGCTCCTGCTCCGGGGAGGGGTCGGCGTGCCCCTCCGGGATGGCCACGACCCTGCCGTATACGTGCGCTTGGGGGTGTCGTTCTGAGGGGCTCCCAGCAGTTTCGGAGCGGAGGTGACGTAGACCTCTGAAGCGCTTCTCGCGGTAG
>CAZJFX010000113.1:0-10229 GCA_964545395.1 uncultured Gemmatimonadaceae bacterium
ATACCCCTTGTTCTACGCCGTTTCTCGCCTTCTCGCGTCGGGAACTTCGGGCTAGTCGGTTGCTGTTCCGGGCGGCCCGTGACCCAGCCCCCGTCCTGAGTCGGGATGAGGTAGCTGGTCTCCGGATCCGGCGGAAGAAACGCCCTACTCCCGCGACGAGGAGCTTCAGCGTAGTGAGGTCGCAGACCGTGCGGTGCGCGAATCCTGGACCGTCACGACGTTGACCTGGTCGGCATCCTCGTCATAGACGCAGAGGATCAACATCCAGCGCCACGGTCCGAGGATGTACCGAAAACCGTGCCAACGGTCCACGGATTCAGAACTTGTCCAGAGGAATTCCATTGGCATTATAAGATGGGGATCGCGCAGGGGGAGTGCCTTACACCACCACGGAGAACTCTTGTGATTCAACTTCGCGACGCTACCACTGGTGCTTCACTCGGGATGATCTCTCAGGCGCAACTTGACTTGCTCGTCGAGCAGCTCGAAGAGGAGTCCCCCGCCGACCAGGACTATTACCTCGACGCCAACACCATCGCATTGCTTGAAGATGCGGGGGCGGATGCGGAGTTGCTGAGCGTCCTGCGCTCCGCCATCGGTGATCGGGAAGGAATCGACATCGCATGGTCAGGGTCAGAGGCCTAGGACCGTCGCAGTCTGGCGCCCCCGACGCCGTTAGCCCGAGGGCGTTCCTCGAGCGGACTTGGGAACGGATGGATGTGGTCCCGGAGCCAAGCAGCAAGGCTTGCCTCATCGAGGTCGCCACTCGCCAAGGAGAGGATCGTGGCTACGACCTGTTCCTCGGAGGCATCGATGCGAAAGCCGTTCAAACCGAGGAAGAGGTACATGGCCTGGAAGGCCACCCGCTTGTTTCCATCCATGAAGGGGTGGTTCTTGGCGATCCCAAAGCCGTATGCCGCAGTCAGAGAGGCAAGATCAGCGTCGGCCTCGCGGTGGACGCGGTTGCGGGGACCTTCGAGAGCGGATTCCAGGAGGCCCCGGTCCCGAAGGCCGAGGGATCCGCCGTGAGCTTGGATCTGATCCGCGTGGATCGCCAGAATGTGGACCGGACCAAGCCAGCGTGGCTCGGTCACTTGGCCAGCTCACGCAGGGCATTGCGATACCGCTTGGCCCCCTCCGCATAGACCGCCATGGCTTCCTCGAACGCTGGATCGAAGGGAGTGATCAGGATGCCCTCCTCGGTCTCGACCAGATGAACGGTGTCGCCCTCGGCCAAGTGATAGCGCTCGAGCATGGGCTTGGGGATGGTCGTACCGGCCGAGTTGCCGATGGCACGGATGGTGGTCTGCTTGGTCACGATGGGCCCCCTGAGATAGTTATAACTACGGTGATAACGTCCAGGGGCGAGAACAAGGGGATGCGCTTCGCGAAACTCTGGAAGACGTTGTCGTGACCCGGTCCCCGCCCTCCCCTCCCGGCCTCGCGGCCGAACTCCGCGCCCAGGGCGAGGGGCTCTTCCGGTGGCGGAGCTACCCCCCCGTCCTGGTCCTGGCGCTGGTCGTGGGGAAGGTGGCGGTGGACCCGGTCCCCGCGGGCGGGCCCGGGGCTGGCACGGCATGGACGGCGGCGGGGTTCCTGCTGGGCGCGCTGGGGCTCCTCCTCCGGGCCTGGACGGTGGGCACCGTCCCCGCCGGGACGTCGGGGCGCGGCACGAGGGAGTTGAGGGCGGAGACGCTCAACACCACCGGCGCCTACTCCCTCGTCCGCCACCCCCTCTACCTGGGCAACGCCCTGTTGTGGACCGGCGTGGCGGCGCTGGCGGGATCGCCGGCGTGGGTGCTCCTGGTCACGCTGCTCTCCTGGCTCTACCACGAGCGCATCGCCATGGCGGAGGAGCGCTTCCTCCAGGAGCGCCACGGGCACGCGTTCGCCGACTGGGCGGAGCGCACCCCGGCGTTCCTCCCGCGCTTCTCGGGGTGGCGGCCCTCCCCGTACCCGTTCAGCCTCCGCTTCGCCCTGGGGAGGGACTACCCGGCGCTCTACGCGTTCGTAGCCGCCACCACGGCGGTGGCGTTGACGCGCTCCGTGACCACCGGCGCGGGTTGGCGGCTCCCCCTCTCCTGGCTCGCCTGGTTCACCGCCGGGACCACCGCCTATGTGGTCCTCCACGCCTTGAAGCGCCTCACGCGGGCGCTCGAGGTGGAGGGGCGGTGACGCCGGCGGGGCCTGCCTCCCTCACCCCAGCCGGCGCTCCTTGATCTCCTCCACCACTGTGTCCACGAAGCGCTCCCGGTCCATGATCTCCTGCTTCTTGCCCTCCCCGCGCTTGCGCACGGCCACGGTGTGGTCCGTGGCTTCGCGCTCGCCCACGACCCCCATGTAGGGGATCTTCAGCGTCTCGGCTTCGCGGATGCGGTACCCGAGGGTCTCCCGGGATTCGAGGGTGGCGCGGACGCCGGCCAGCTTCAGGTCCGCCACCAGGGAGGCGGCGCTCCGGGCCCATTGCTCGGAGACGGGCATCACCCGCACCTGCTCCGGGGCGAGCCAGGTGGGGAACGCGCCGGCGTAGTGCTCGATGAGCCCGCCCATGAAGCGCTCCATGGAGCCCACGAGCACGCGGTGCAGCATCACCGGCCGGTGCGGGTGGTTGTCCTCGCCCACGTACTCCATCTCGAAGCGGTCGGGGAGGTTGAAGTCGAGTTGGACCGTGGGGCCCTGCCACTTCCGCCCCAGGGCGTCGATGAGCTTGAAGTCCAGCTTGGGCCCGTAGAACGCCCCACCGCCCTCGTCGAGGGTGAAGGGGGCGCCCCGGGCGTTCAGCGTGTCCGCCAGGAGCTTGACGGCCTTGTCCCACTCCTCGGGGCTTCCCAGGGCCTTCTCCGGCCGCGTGGACAGCTCGATGGAGTACGGGTAGCCGAACGTGGAGAGCATCTCGTCCACCAGGTCCAGGAGCCGCTCGATCTCGCCCGGGACCTGCTCCGGCGTGCAGAAGACGTGGGCGTCGTCCTGGGTGAAGCCCCGTACCCGGAGCATGCCGTGGAGCACGCCGCTCCGCTCGTAGCGGTACACGGTGCCGAACTCGGCCATGCGGATGGGGAGGTCGCGGTACGAGCGCTGCTGGCTCTGGTACACGGCGATGTGCCCGGGGCAGTTCATGGGCTTGAGGCGGTAGCGGGCCCCCTCCACCTCCATAGGCCCGAACATGCTCTCCGTGAAGTTCTCCAAGTGCCCCGAGATCTCGAAGATCTTCTCGCTCATGATGTGCGGCGTGTACACGATCTGGTAGCCGTGCTTCAGGATGAGATCGGTCTCGTACCTCTCGATCTCCAGGCGCACCAGCGACCCCTTGGCGTGCCAGAGGATGAGCCCCTGCCCCACCCGGTCGTCGGTGCTGAACAGGTCGAGCTCCCGGCCCAGCTTCCTGTGGTCCCGCTTCTTGGCCTCCTCGAGGCGGTGGAGGTGCTCCTCCAGCTCCGCCTCCTTGAAGAAGGCCGTGCCGTAGATGCGCTGCAGCATCTGCCGCTTCTCGTCGCCCCTCCAGTACGCGCCGGCGGCGGACAGGAGCTTGAAGTGCTTCAGCTTCCCCGTGCTGGGGACGTGGGGTCCACGGCACAGGTCCAGGAAGGGGCCGTTGCGGTAGACCGTGATGACCTCGTCGTCGGGGAACTCCTCCAGGCGCTCGAGCTTGAGGGGGTCGTCGGCGAAGAGCTCCCGAGCCTCGGCCTTGTCCACGCGCCGCCGCTCGAAGGGCTGATCCGACTCCGCCACCTCGTGCATCTTGGCCTCGAAGGCCGTGAGGTCGTCGGGCGTGAAGGGAGCCTCCACCTCGAAGTCGTAGTAGAAGCCCTCGTCGATGGCGGGACCGAAGCCGATCCCCGCCCCCGGGCGGATCTCCCGCACCGCCGTCGCGAGCACGTGGGCCGCCGAGTGGCGGAGCACGCCCAGCGCCTCAGGGTCCTTCTCCGTGAGGATGCGCAGCGTCACGTCCTCCTCGAGGGGAGTCTGCAGGCCCACGGTATGGCCTCCCACCACCGCCGCCACCGCCGCCTTGGCCAGCCCGGGCCCGATGGAGGCTGCCACGTCCCCGGGGGTGGAGCCCCTGGGGAGCTGGAGGACGTCGCCGTCGGGGAGCGTCACACGGATCTGTTCGCTGGACATGGGCGGCACTCGGTTGCGGTCGGCCCGCCGCCGCGGCGACGAGCCGGGGTCAAAATAGAAAAGCGCGGCCCCTGGGTTCCGGGGGCCGCGCCTCTCGGTCGGGTATTCGCCTCAGCTCAACCGACGCGCGCTGCCCCCCGGCGGGTAGTCCCGCCGGTGGTGGTCGTGCCGGTCGTCGTCTGGAGGCTCATCCGGAAAGGATGGCGGGAGGGCCAGGGGAGGTCAATGCCACCCCCGGCCCGGCCCCCTGCCCTCAGTCGTCCATCGGGGTGCCCATGGGCGCGATGGGGATGCGCACGCGCGTGCTCTCCCACTCCATCACCAGGGCGCCGACGGAGCCGTCGGCTACCGGCTCGAACGTGAACGTGAGCGTCTCCACCGGGGCCTCGGTGGCCTCGGGGGTGACAGTGAAACTGCCCACGTCGGTGGCGCGCACCCCGTCGTCGATGGGGATCCCCCACCGCTGGACGTTCGAGTTCAGGTAGAACGTCCACTCCGTGGCGGTGGGGACCGCATAGAGCGAGTAGCTGCCGGCCTCGACGTGCACGCCGCCCACCATGGCCATCTCGCTCAGGTGGAGCGCGGTGGCCTCGTTCGCGCCCAGGCGCCAGGGCTCCCCGAAGGGAACGAGCTCACCCATGATCGTGCGCCCCTTCACCGAGGGCGCGCCGTAGCAGATCGTGCCCTGGAGGGCGCCCACGCTGAAGGCGGTCTCGCTCAAGGGGCTGGGACGGGCCTGAGCCTCCTCCAGGGTGCCCTCGGCGATCCAGCAGGACGTGGCCGCAAGGGCCGCGGCCGTCTCGGCGGCAGCCTGGGAAGCGGCGTCGTCGGCCGGGGGCTGGTCTCCGCAGGCGGCCAGGGCCAGCGCGGCCAGCGCGGCGGGAAGGATTCGGAACATTCGCATGGATGACTCCGGGTACGGGGTGTCGGAGGTCGGATGGGCCGGCTTGGGGCGGGAAACCCGCGAGAGCCGAGGGTGTTCCCGCCTCCAGGGCGCCGGGCGCGGCAGGGCCGGCAGGCTCACCCGAGGAGGGGCTGGATCAGCTCGGTGCGCCACGCCTCCGGAGCGGCGCCCGACTCGGGCCCGAGCAGGTAGCATTCCCAGAGGTCCGGCGCCCGCTCCAGCCCCCGCGACTCCACCCAGGCCTGCAGCTCGCCCCACGCCGAGTCCAGCTCCTCGTAGGGGCCCCGGTGCACGGAGCGCGCCGCCTTCACCCCGGGAAGGTGTCCCTCCTTCACCCGCCCGTCGGGCAGCACGTCCCCCTCCACCGGCACGCCCACGTCGAAGTCGAAGAACTCCGGATCCATCCGGAAGTGGTGGCTGAACACCGCCCCCGCGGCCGCGATTCCCTGCGCCGCCAGCACGGCCATCACCTCGCCGATGGCCGGACCCATGACCGAGCGGATCTCCTCCCTGGGGATGGTCAGTCGGATCACCGCCGCACGCCGGGGCTCGGTGAGGACGATCTCGGGAGTGTCGATCATGGCGCTCTCCTGGAGCCGAGCGGGGGGTGCGCCACGATGAGCCCGTGAGCTGGAGAGGCGCAAGGGGGGGCCTCCATACCGACGGAGCCGACGAGGACGGTCGTCGGGTCCGACACGTCCTCCCGAGGTGGGCACCCGCCCCACCCGGAGACGCTGAGCTGGATGTCGGGAGGGCCCTTGGGCTCCTGGGCGGAGGGGGGGCGGGAACGAGGCGGAAGCAAGCCAGGAGGAGGGAGGCCAGCCCGGCACGACTGCGGATGCCGCTACCCCACCGCTCGACGAAACTTCGGGTCTCGATCGAGTACATGGTGCCAACGAAACACTCGGAAGACCCGCCGGGTGCCGAGCTGCCGGCTCCGCGGGAGCGCGGATTGCGGCCCGATGACTAGATTCCAGTCCCGGAGTAGCATGTCCGCAAGGAGGGGACCGTGATCTCTCCAACTGCGCGAAACCTCGTCGGGCTCGCCTGCCTCCTGGCGCTCTCGTTGGCGGCGTGCTCCGACCCGTCGGATCCAGAGAGGAAGCCCCTGATCCAGCTCGTGGCTGATTCAGCGACCGTTGCCGTCGGTGAGTCCTTCGAGGTCGGCCCCCTGCCGCTGCTTCCCCCCGGGTACGTCCCTCCCGTGGATTGGAGCTCCTCCAACCCAGGGGTCGCGAGCGTCGCATCGACCGGAAGAACGACGGCCAGGGTCACGGGCATCCAGCCAGGTGTTGCCGTGATCCATGCCATGGGCGAGGGCGCCCGAGACAGCCTTCACGTCAGGGTGACCGCCCCCAGTGGGGCGAGCTTCCCGTGACCCACGACGAGGGGAGCGCCCCGCGCCGGCGCACCTATTACGACGAGAGCCCCGACTACCGGCGTCCCCGCCTGGAGATCCCCGAGCGGATGCGGGAGCGCATGCTGGGAAGACTCGCCTTCCTCTACGGGGCCCGGGCCGCCGGCGAGTGGATGCCCGAGCTGGAGCGCATCCTCACGGTCCACCACGCCCACAAGCCCCCCCAGATGCTGGAGAAGGAGGCGGCGTACGATCCCCGGGAGCGCTTCTGCCAGGAGCACGTCATCCTCATCACCTACGGCGACATCGTTCAGGGCGACGGGCCGAGCCCCCTGTCGTCGCTGCACCGGTTCGTGAGGCGCTTCGCCGGCGACGCCATCAACACCCTCCACCTCCTCCCCTTCTTCCCCTACTCGTCGGACCGGGGGTTCGCCGTCATCGACTTCCACAGGGTGGACGAGCGGCTGGGCTCGTGGGACGACATCCGGGAGAAGAAAGCCCGCTACGACCTCATGTTCGACGCGGTCCTCAACCACTGCTCCTCCCGGAGCGAGATGTTCCAGGAGTTCCTCAACGGGGACCCCCAGTACCGCGACTTCTTCATCGCCTTCGAGTCTCCCGACGACCTCACCCCGGAGCAGCGCCGGAAGATCTTCCGCCCCCGCACCAGCGACATCCTGACCCGCTTCGAGACCCTCCACGGACCGCGCTGGGTGTGGACCACGTTCTCCCCGGACCAGGTGGACCTGAACTTCAGGAACCCCGCCGTCCTCATGCAGGTGGTGGAGAGCATCCTCTTCTACATCCGGCGGGGTGCCGACCTCCTGCGGCTCGACGCCGTCACCTACATCTGGGCGGAGCCCGGCACCGAGAGCGTCCACCTTCCCCAGACCCACGAGATCGTCAAGCTCCTCAGGGACGTGGTGGACCTGGCGGCGCGCGGCGTGGCGCTGGTCACCGAGACCAACGTCCCCCACGCCCTCAACGTCTCGTACTTCGGGAACGGGTGCGACGAAGCCCACATGGTGTACAACTTCGCCCTCCCGCCCCTCGTCCTCGACGCCTTCTACCGGAGCGACGCCACCGCCCTCTCCCGCTGGGCCGGGGAGCTGCACCCCCCGTCGAGCCGGACCGCGTTCCTCAACATCCTCGACACCCATGACGGCATCGGCCTCCAGGGGGCCCGGGGGATCCTCACCCCGGAGGAGATCGAAGGGCTGGTGGGCATGGCCCGGGAGCGGGGGGCGCTGGTGTCCTACAAGACGACGGAGGACGGAGGCAGGGAGCCCTACGAGATCAACAGCACCTGGTGGAGCGCCCTCAACCCCGAAGGGACGGGTGAGAGCCTGGAGCTGCAGGTGGCCCGGCACCTGGCCACCCGCAGCATCGCCCTGGCGCCACAGGGGGTTCCGGGCATCTACATCCACGGCGCGCTGGGCACGGCCAACGACCATGCCGGAGCCGAGGCCTCGGGTGTGAACCGCGACGTGAACCGGGGGGTCATCCACGCCCTGGAGGTGGAGGCTGCGCTCGAAGACCCCTCCTCCAAGCTCTCCCTCCTCGTGGGCCAGGGCAGACGCCAGCTTGAGCTCCGTCGCCTGGAGCGGGCGTTCCACCCCACCGGCGCCCAGGAGGTCCTGGACCTCTCCCCCCGCGTCTTCGCCCTCCTGCGCACCGCTCCCGAAGGGGATGAGCGGATCCTGGCCCTCACCGGCGTCACGCCCGAGCCCGTGGAGCTGGAGATCCCTCAGGAGATGCTGGGGAAGCCCGCCCGGCGCTGGAGGGTCCTACTCACCGGAACGGAGCACGAGGCCCGGGACGGTCACCTGTGCCTGAGGCTGCCGCCGTACGGGAGGGTGTGGCTGAAGGCGGAAGGTCCATCCTCAGGGTGACGTAGCCGCTTCGAGGAAGCGGTCGTAGCGCATGGCGAGGAGGTCCACCGAAGGAAGGTGCTCCCGTCTCCGGGGGAGGATGATGGGTTGGCCCTGGAGGCCCTGGATCGCATGGCGCAGCGTGGGGCCGTCGGTCTCGACGAGGAGGTCCGGGCGGATCTCGATGACATAGTCCGGCCGCACTCCGATGAAGAAGCGGTCGAAGGCCGCGTGGTGCAGGCGGCATAGCGCCAGGCCGTTGCTGACCACCGGCTCCCCTTCCGACTCCGCATCCGGGATGATGTGGGCCGCGTCGAGCAGCTCGTCGTGCTTGAGGCGGCACAGCGCACACTGGTGCTGGTAGGCGGCCAACACCCGCTCGCGGAAGGCGCGCTGGTGGAGCCGCTGGCGGGTGAGCGCAGTGACGTAGCCGCGCCGCACCTCGCTCACATCGCCGACGAGCAGTCCCGACTCGGACAGGCCCAGGTGCTGCGCGTCGTCCACCGCCACCGTGAACGACAGCGTGTCCGGCCGATCGCCGACGATGAACACAGGCCAGGTCGCCACGTACTTCCCCGGCATCAGCCCGTGGAGGTAGACCAGGGGGAGCCCTTCCCTCATCGCGAACCGTAGCCCTCGGTTGTCCCGGTGCTCCGGGTCGGGACCCCGGTAGCGGTACCGCAGCAGGCCATCCCGCCCGAAGGCGTCATCGTAGGGGCCGTTCGGCGCCGTCGTGATGGACAGCGGCACCTCCAGGACACCCGGCTTGAAGATCCCCTGGGGCCCGAGAAGCGGCACCCTCGCCCCGTCGAGCTCGAAGCCCCTCGCCAGGATCGGGCGCGGAATCACGTCGCCGTGGAGCATGGCCTGGGTGGTGAGCCACTCGAAGGCCGCGCTCCTCACCTTGGCGTCATGGGTGCGATCGAACACGAGGCGGGAATGCCCAGTGGGTTAGGGGGTTCGCAAGAGCTCTTCTGTTATCCGATGTTTGTGGCTAGGAGTCGTCGCACCACTTCTCGCAACGCTGGCACATCCTCTGTGGCAGTCTTCCACACAGCCTCAAGATCCACACCCATGTAATCGTGGACGAGCCGGTCACGCATGCCAGCGATATCCGTCCACGGCACATCTGTAGCTGAGGACCTTAGGTCGGCAGAGATGCGCTTCACCGCTTCGCCGATGATGGCCAGCTGCCGAATCACACCGTCTTGCCGAAGGGAATCGTCAAGGAACGCGACGAGCTCTACGTCGGCCAAGTAGTGCTCGATACGATCTGCTGCATCGAGAATGTGCGAGAGGTAGAGCTTATCCCCGTGGGCCATAGAGCGGGGCTGCCTGGGCGAGGACCTCATCCCTGATATAGGGGCTCAACTCGCCTTCAGTCACCAGGTCGACCGATCGGCCGAAATACGCCTCCAACTCCCGTTCAATTCGAACGATCTCAAGGAGGCTCTTTGTCCGGAGAAACCGCACCAGCAGGTCCAGGTCCGAATCGGGCCGGTCCTCGCCCCGTGCTGCCGACCCGAACAGCCGGAGCCTCTCGATATCGTGGCGCTGGCACAGCGCGGCGAGACCTGCTTCATCGAACTTGACCATAGCCCACAATTTCTCTTACACCCCATTGCTGGTCAAACTTCAGATAACGTTCTTCGGTTGCCGAGGTGCCGGCGAGCGAGGGCCTGAGCGTCAGCGATGGCCCGAGTGCCGGCATCTCTCGAAGGGCCGCGGCCGTGCGCAGCACGGACGCGAGCGGCAACCGATTTGTTATACGCTGGTGCCGACCTCGCGGAGATTGTGCTCCCATCGCCTCTACTACCTTCGCCCCAAACGTTCGCCGGTTTCAGAGTAGTTGTTCGATTTCGGCCAGCCTCCGGCATTCCACAGAGCGTCGAATGCCGGTTTCAGCGCCGATGCCACATCCTCGGTCTCACATTCCGCACTTTGCGGGGGCCATTTTCGGGTAATTGTCGGGGGCGGC
>CAZJFX010000114.1:0-10081 GCA_964545395.1 uncultured Gemmatimonadaceae bacterium
GCCGCCCCCGACAATTACCCGAAAATGGCCCCCGCAAAGTGCGGAATGTGAGGCTGGTACGCCTTCCACCCCGGGCAGACCTTGGTGTGGAGCCTCCAGAGGATGCCCAGGAGCGAGCGGGGCTTCTCCTCGGCCTTCCGCCTGAAGGGGCAGGTCTCGCAGGCGTACTTCTTCTCCTTCGTCATTTTCTCTGTCGTCATTCTCTCGTCATCTCCATCTCGTCCATCAGTCGTACCAGCCGCCCCCACCCCCCCGGCTCATGCGGGGGTTCACAGCGTTGTTGAATACCGAGCCGAAGGTGTAGGAGAACCCGATATCGAAGGCGTACTCGAAGTCGGTTCCGAGCTGCCGCCGCTCCAGGAGGACGTCCTCGTCGGGGATGTCCTCCCGGGGCACGAAGATCTGGTTCTTCACCCGGGCGGCGCTCCCCTCCAGGTCCAGGCTCAAGCCCCGGAAGAGGCGGATCTCAAGGCGGCTGAAGAAGTCCAGGCGGTGCTGGGCGAAGTTGTCCATATAGTTGGACCACTCCAGCGAGGCGTCGATCTCCCCCCAGGGCTGCTCGAAGCCCGCCGACACCTCCAGGGTCTGCTCGAATCGGGTCTCGGAGGTCTTGCCGAAGAGGGTGACCTCCTCGTAGTCGAAGGCGGCGTACTCCACGGTGTAGTAGAAGGTGATCTGCCTCCGAGTGAACTCCGAGTAGGGAAAAATGTTGTACTCCAGGGCCGGTCCGAAGCGGGTGGCCAGGTCATGGTTCAGGCGGGTGGAGACGGTGGCGGAGCCCTCCATCCCCCAGGACCAGTGGGGCCCCAGGGCCCAGACCACGGACCCCTCCAGCTCGTGGTTCTCCGAGGTGCTGGTGATCTCCTCCCCGCTGCTGAGCTCGAACTTCTCCTCCGAGTAGTCCCCCCGTATGCTCAGGTCCACCTTGAAGTCCTCCGTGGTCCGGTTGGCCCCGAAGGAGCCGTCGAAGGAGCAATCGCTGGAGCGGCTCTCCCCGCTCACCTCGCCGCTCACCCGGGCCTCGAAGACCCAGAGGTTCCACGGATCCGCCGCCTCCTCCCGGGTGGGGCCTTCCCTCGGCCCCTGGTAGCGGACGTCCAGGCGACGCCCCAGGGGGGTGGAGGATACGTAGGGGACCAGCCCCAGCTTGAAGGTCCGAACCATCCCGGCCCGGGTTTCGTCGTCGGTCTCGTCCGGGAGGGAGACGTAGCGGAGCGTGTCCTGTGCCGCCTCCATGGGCCCCAGGCCGATGAAGTGGAAGATGTACTCGAGGCCACCCGCCCCGGTCCGCTGCTGGGTCACCAGGACGTGGAGCTGGGCGTCCCTCCGGTCCCGGACGTAGTTCACGAAGGGGACCTCCTGCCGGAAGTAGTCGAAATCGCAGCGCTGGCAGTCCAGGAAGACCCGGAGGTTCTCCTCGGGGGGAGGGGGTGGCACGGCCTGTCCGCCCAGGCCCCGGGGAGCCACCAGGGCGAGGAAGAGGATCGCGGGAAGGGAAACGATGCGTCGGGTCGGTCCCATGGATGGCCCTGTGGCGCGGGTCGGAGTGCCGGGGGGCGCCGGACCGGGATACGGGACGCCGCCTCCCACCCTCCAACCTACGGCTGAGCCGGCGTCGCCGGATGGCCGGCATGTAGGAGTTGTGTAAGAACGCGGGACGAAGCGTGTAAGACGGGTCTACGGCTTGAGCCGGTACCCGGCCTTCCGGACGGTGAGGAGGTGGAGGGGCTCCGAGGGGTCCTCCTCCAGCTTGCGCCTCAGCTCCGAGAGGTGCACGTCCACGGTCCGGGTGTTGATCTCGGCGTTCTCGTACCCCCACACCTCCTTCAGGAGCTCCTGCCGGCTGGCCACGGCTCCGTTGCGCTCCAGGAGAGCCAGCAGGAGATCGAATTCCTTGGGTGTCAGCTCCACCACCTCGCCCTTCCTCCGGACGGTCCGGGTGGACCTGGAGACCTCCACCTTTCCGAACCCCACCGTGTCGGCGTCCCTTCCACCCTCTCCCCCCTGGGCCGTACGCCGCAGGAGGGCGCGGACACGGGCCAGGAGCTCAGCCGTGGAGAACGGCTTGGTGACGTAGTCGTCGGCCCCGATGTCGAAGCCCAGGATCACGTCGGACTCCTGGCTCCGGGCCGTGAGGATGAGGACCGGGAAGCGGTGGCCCGACCTCCGGATCTCCTTCAGCACGTCGAACCCGCTCTTCCCCGGGAGCATGAGGTCGAGGATCAGGAGCTGGGGCGGGCGGGCCCTGATGGCGTCCAACCCCGTCTCCCCTTCCCCGGCTACCTCCACCTCGTAGCCCTCGAAGTCCAGGACCGTCCTGAGGCCGAAGGCCAGGTCCTCGTTGTCCTCCACCACCAGGATCCGAGCCACTGCTTAAGCCTCCCCCTCCGCTGCCGGGAGCTCCACCACGAACCGGGTGCCACCTCCCTCCCTCGCCTCCACCCATACGCGCCCCCCGGTTCCCTCCGCCAGTCGCTTCACCACCGAGAGGCCGATCCCGCTCCCCCGCTCCACCCCCTCCACGTCCCGCTGGAGGCGGTGGTACGGGTCCCAGATCCGCTCCCGTTCCCCGGGGGGGATCCCGGGACCCCGGTCCTCCACCGCCAGGCGGATCCGGCTACCCTGCACCTCTCCTGTCACCCGGACCCGCTGCCCCCGGGGCCCGTACTTCAGGGCGTTGTCCAGGAGGTTCGCCATCATCTGGTACACTCCGCTCCGAGGGGCCAGGGCCACGGCGTCCCCCGGCCGGACCTCCACCTCCAGCGTCGCCTCCCGGGCCTGGGCCAGGGGGGCGAAGGCCTCGGCGAGATCCCGGAGGGTGTCCTGGACCGCTACCGTCTCTCTCAGCCCCTGGGAGGCCGGAGCCCGGCCCATGCGGGAGAAGTACAGGATGTTCTCCACCAGGTGAGTGAGGCGCCGGGCCTCCCGGTTGATCACCGCGGTGGAGCGCTTCCACTCCTCCTCGGTGCGGAGCTTCCCGTCAGCCATGAGCTCGGTGAACATCCGGATCTGGGTCAGAGGGGTCCGAAACTCGTGGGAGACCCCCGAGATGAAGTCCTCCCGCAGTCGGGCCAGCTCCTCCTCCTTCCGGATCTGGAGGAGGGCCGCCACTCCCACCCCCATCGTCATGACCATGAGAGCCAGAAGGAGAGGGAGCCGAGCCCGGGGAAGCCCACCGATGACCAGGGCCGAGGCGGCGTCGGGGCGCACTGCCGCCTCCACGATGAGGCCACCGTACTCCGGCGGCAGCGTGTCTCGGGTCAGGAAAGCACGGGGATCGTCCCGGGGGGAGAGGAAGATGGGGACTCCCTCCGGAGTGAGGAGGGCCAGGTGCAGGAGGGAGTCGTTGGGTTGGTCCTTCGTGATGACCTCCGGAAGGAGGGCCTCCTCCCGGTACCACCCCGAGAAGAGTTCCTCCACGGTGGCCAGGGGAGCCATGATCACGTAGATGGCCCGCCCCTCCCCCACCTCCCCGCTGGATTCCAGGGAGACGTTGAAAGCCAGGGCCGTGGGCCCCTCCAGGACGGCGCCGGCGGGGGCCGTGAAGAAGGCGATGCGCTCCTCCGGGTCCGCGGCCCACCGGGCCCGCACCGCCTCCACCGCCCTCCCCGTCACCGCCGCCGGGAGGTCAGGGGGGATGCTCTCCACCCTCCCGGAGGGCAGGTCCAGAAGGAAGAAGGCAGCCTCCTCCCTCAGGGCCTCACACCGGCAGTCCAGACGCCGGAGGGCAGTGCGGAGCTCGCCGGCCACCACCTCGGGGCCCGGAGGGGGGTCGCGGCGTATCCGCCAGGGAACCTCGTCGAAGAGCTCCCGGAAAAAGACCTCCAGGTGGTCCCCCGTGCGCCGGGCGAACTCCGATGCGGCGATGTCGGCGTAGTCCCGGAGGATCCCCTCGGCGGTCCGCCGGTGGGACCGGGCCGCCACCACCGCCTGGAACCCCAGCCAGAGGGAGAGGCCGAGGGTCAGGAGGAGGAAGAAGACCAGGGCCCCCATCCGACCACGGGACGGGGACTCAGCAGGTGCTGGAGATGAGGTCACCAGGAGCTCCGGGATGTGGAGGGGAGAGCCCCGTGCTCCCACCCCATGGGAAGCTAGGAAGGGGCGGGAGAAGCCAGCAACGGCCGGAGACCCCTCCCGGGTTCGGGTCTCGTAAAAAAGCGGTGAGGGAGCCCGGACCCGGCGGCGGCCCGCGGGATGCCCCGGACGGCGACCGTCCCTGAACCGAGAGGGCGGCGGGTGGGGCGCTACCGACCGATGTACCGGTCGGGGATGCGGTTGTCGGGACGCTCCGAGTCCCACATCACCGAGACCACCCACCACCGCGTCCCGTCGTGGTAGAGCTGGAACGAGTTGATGCCCCGGGCGAAGGGCTCGGCGTCGTCGGGGGCGCGCCGCGACTCGTAGCTGGAGAAAACGTGGGCGATCTGCCCGAAGGACTCGGCCACCCGCCCGATCTCGCGCTCGAAGAAGCCCATCTCCTCCAGCCGGGGTCCGATGTCCGTGGCGTACTCTTCGGGGGTGATGACCCGCTGCGTCACCGTCCCGTCGGAAGCGCGCCCCACGGGGATGAGGCGGGCGCCGGGAGCGAAGAGGGAGCGCCAGCGGTCCCAGTCGCGTGCCTGTCCCGCGGGGCCCGAGATGACGTCGTAGACCGCAGCGACGATGCCGTCCACCGAGGAGACGTCGCCGGGTGCGGCCTGCTGGGCGGGGAACAGCGAAAGGGCGAGCGCCGGGAGGACGACGGCCAGAGCGGGGCTGTGCGGCATGACGTCGGCTCGGTTGGAGGATCTCGTGCCCCCAGGGTACGCCGGCACGCGTCTTCCCGCCACGCCGTGGGGGTCGAGGCCTGCCCTGCAACCTCCCCGGTGCGCACCTTGTCCAACCCATCGGCGCCACCGGGACCGCCGCGGCGGCGAGGTCATGGACCAACATCAGGAGGCCGGTATCAGCGCGCTCGCCCGACTCGTGACGGACCTCGTCCGCGAGGCGCGCTACGTGCTGCGCACCCTCCGCCGGTCTCCCGGGTTCTCGGCCACCGTCGTCCTCACCCTCGGCCTCGGGATCGGGGCGAACGCCGCGATGCTGGGCATCGTCGACCGTCTGATGTTCCGCCCCGTGGCCTGCATGAGGGACCCGGATGGGGTGCATCGCCTCTACTGGCAGTGGCACGACCGGGGCAACACGGTCACCGCGGAAGCCGGCCCCTACACGCGCTATCTGGACCTCCGGCGGTGGACATCGTCGTTCGCCACCCTGGCGGCCTTCGCGGATCCGGACCTCCCGGTCCTGGAGGGCCGAGCGAGGGTGGAGCGGCCGGTGGCGGCCGTCAGCGCCTCGTTCTTCGACCTCTTCGACGTCCGTCCGGAGCTGGGCCGCGTGTTCACCGCCGCCGAAGACGAGGTCCCCCGGGGCGCCGACGTGGTCGTGCTGTCGCACGGATTCTGGAAGACGGCGTTCGGCGCTCGGGACGTGCTCGGCGAAAGCGTCCAGGTAGGCAACATCCGCGGCACCGTCATCGGCGTCCTCCCGGCCAGCTTCCAGGGCGTCGGCGATGACGACCCACCCGTCGCCTACGTTCCCATCACCACCTACGCGGCCAGCACCGGCACCGATGATGCGCAGACCTTCTTCAGCACATACCGGTGGGGGTGGGTCCGGGTCCTCGCCCGTCGCGGCCCGGGCGTCTCCGTGGACGCGGCCGAGGAAGACGCTCGGCAGGCGCTCCGCCGGAGCTGGAGACAGGCGGAAGTGGACAACCGCAGGCTGCCGGCGCTGGCGGACGCGGATCCCCGCGTGGCCGTGTCCGCGGTCCGGCCGGGAGCCGGACCCAACCCTCCGCTCCACGCCCGGACCGCGCTCTGGCTCAGCGGTGTGGCGACGCTGGTCCTCCTCATCGCCTGTGCGAACGTGGGCAACCTCACGCTCATGCGTGGACTGGGCCGACGGAGGGAAGCAGCGGTGCGCCGGGCCCTGGGCCTCGGCCGGATCCGCGTGGGCCTCCTTCCGGTCCTCGAGGGCCTTTTGCTGGCGCTCGGAGGCGGGTTGGCGGCCATTCTGATCGCGGGAGGAGTCACGGTCGCGGTGGGCCGGTTCCTCCTGGACGTTCCATTGGGCTGGTCGGAGGTTCTCGTGGATGGCCGCACGCTCATGGTCCTCGGCGCCCTGGCCACGCTGAGCGGCGCCCTGGTCGGGGCCTTGCCCCTGCTTCTGGGCCACCGCGTGGACCTCGCTTCCGCGCTTCGGAGCGGAGGGCGCGGCTCGACCACCGACGGAACCCGACTCCGCGCCGCCTTGCTGACGGTTCAGACGGCGCTCTCCGTCGTCCTCCTCGCCGGTACCGTCCTCTTCGTCGGCAGCCTGCGGGCGGTCCGCGCGATGCGCATGGGGTACGATCCCTCGCGCGTCCTGCTCGTGAACCGGGTCATCGGCGGTGACGCGTTCGAGGATTCGGTCCAGGTGCTCTTGCGCAGGGAACTACTCCACGCCGCCCAGGCGCTTCCCGAGGTCGAGGCGGCGGCATGGGTGAGCAGCAAGCCCCTGGTGAGCACGTCCACCACCGAGCTCTTCATCGACGGGACGGGGTCCACGGACGCCCTCGGCACCTTCACCTACCAGGCGACGACCCCGGACTACTTCCGGGTCATGGGCACACGGATCCTCCGCGGGCGGGGCATCACCGGCGCCGACCTCCCGGACGCCGAGCCCGTCGCCCTGGTGAGCCAGAGCATGGCCGCACGCCTGTGGCCCGGGGAAGAGCCGCTGGGGAAGTGCTTCCGCGAGCGTTCCGAGACGGCGCCCTGCCGGGCCGTGGTGGGGATCGTCGAGGACATCGTTCAGCGAAGCCTCCAGCAGACCGACCGATTCCACTACTACGTGCCCATCGAGCAGCAGACCCGGACCTGGGGGAACGGGCTCGTCCTCAAGCTCCGCGGGGACCCCGCCCGACTCGCCGAGTCCGTCCGCGCGGCCCTGCAGTCCACGATGGCGGGAGATTCCTACCTGACCGTTCGCCCCCTGGAAGGGGTCGTTGCCGACGCCCGGCGATCCTGGCGCATGGGCGCGTCCCTCTTCACTACGTTCGGCTTCCTCGCCCTCGTCCTGGCCGCCGTGGGCCTCTACGCCGCCATGGGCTACGATGTCGCCCAGCGTAAGCCCGAGCTGGGGCTCCGGATCGCGCTCGGGGCCGAAGGCTGGGCTGTCGTCGCTCTCGTGATGGGCCGCGGCCTGAGGGTCGTCGCCACCGGGGTCGCGGGCGGCGTGGCGGCGTGCCTGCTCGCGAGCCGACGGCTCCAGCCGCTACTGTTTGAACAGTCCGCCAGGGACGGCCGCGTCTACGCAGCAGCCGCCGCCATCATGCTCCTCGTGGCCCTCGTGGCCACGGCCGCGCCGGCCTTCCGCGCCACCAGAATCGATCCCGCCCGGACCCTCCGAGCGGAGTAACCAAAGGAGGATGCACATGGGATCGTGGGGTCAGGACATCCGATTCGCGGTGCGCTCGCTGCGCAGGAGCCCCGGCTTCACCGCCGTCGCGGCGCTCACCCTCGCGCTGGGGATCGGGGCTACGGTGGCCATCTTCAGCGTGGCGAACGGTGTGCTCCTGGCTCCGCTCCCCTACCAGGACCCGGAGGAGGTGGTCACCCTCTGGGCGAGCTGGGACAACTTCCCGGACAAGACGTGGCTCTCCGTGCCCGAGTACCAGCTCGTACACCAAGAGAGCCGCGCCCTCGAGGATCTGGCGCTGTACGGCGGCGGCATCACCAACTTCACCTCCGTCGAGGCGCCGGAGCAGGTGAGGGCGGCCTCCGTGACGCCCAACACCTTCCAGGTCCTGGGGGTGGCCCCCGTGCTGGGACGGACGTTCACATGGGAGGAGGCACAGCGCCAGGAGCCGGGGGTGCTCCTCGCCTACGAGACGTGGATGCGCCGCTTCGGTGGTGACCCGGCCATCGTGGGGTCGGACGTGGAGCTGAACGGCACCGCGACGCCGGTACTGGGCGTGCTCCCCGAGGGCTTCGCCCTTCCCGTGGACTTCGGCTCGTCGGCGCGGTACCAGGTCTTCAGTTCACTCCATGTGGATTTGCAGTCGCCGGCCCCGGAGCTGGGCACCGGGGGTAGCCACGGCTATTACGGGGTTGGCCGCCTCCGGGACGGCGTGACCGTCGAGGAGGCGAGGGCCGACCTCCAGCGGGTCATGGGCCTGGTCCAGCCCGTGGGCCTCTACAGCCCGGAACGCCGTTTCGGCCTGCGTGTCTTCAGCGCCAAAGCGGACATCGTGGGCGCGGCGCGGGGCGCCATCCTCGTGCTCCTGGGCGCCGTGGGCTTCGTCCTCCTCATCGCGTGCGGCAACGTCGCCAACCTGATGCTGTCCCGCTCCCAGGCCCGCATACGCGAGGTCGCGGTGCGGGCCGCCCTGGGCGCCGGGCGGGCCCGGATCCTGCGGCAGCTCCTGGTCGAGAGCCTCGTGCTCGCCGGCGTGGCCGGGCTGGGGGGCGTGGCCCTCGCCACGGTGGGCGTCGAGACGCTGCTGGGCATCGACCCGGAGGCCGTGCCGCGGTCGGACACGGTGTCGGTGGACGGCACCGTCCTGGGCTTCACGCTCCTGGTGTCGGCGCTCACCGCCTTCGTGTTCGGGCTGGTGCCGGCGGTGCGCATCTCGCGGGCAGGGGTGGCCGAGATCCTGCACCAGGGAGGGCGGGGCTCCGGGGCGGGACCGGGCGCGAACCGGCTGCAGAGCCTCCTCATCGCCAGCCAGATGGCCATGGCCGTGATCCTGCTCATGGGCTCGGGGCTGATGATCCGCACGTTCGTGGGGCTGCTGCGCATCGACCCCGGCTTCGGGGCGGAGAACGTCCTCACCGTGCGCGTGTCGATCCCCGGCACCGCCTACCCGGATCCCGAGCCGGTCTCGCGATTCTACCAGGATCTCCTGCGCCGGATCCGCGAGATCCCCGGGGTGAGGACCGCCGGGGCGGCCCGGCTGCTCCCCCTGGCGAGCACCATGGGCGACTCCTTCTTCCGCCCGGTGGGCTACGAGCCCGGGCCCAACGAGTCCACGCAGGGCGACTGGCAGTGGGCCACGCCGGGGTACGTCGAGACCATGGGCATCCCCCTCCTGGAGGGGCGCACCTTCGACGAGGGCGACAACCGGGACGGGCAGGCCGTGGTGATGATCAACGAGGTGGTGGCGCGCCGCTACTGGGGCGACGAGAGCCCCGTCGGGCGGGCCGTCCTGGCCGGGGGGGCGCTGGACACCGCCATCGTGGTGGGCGTCGTGGGCAACGTGCGCCACAACGGCCTCACCGACGAGGTGAAGACGCGCTACTACCTTTCCCACGCCCAGGTCCACCACAGCAGGGTCGGCAGCATGCGGAGCATGACCCTCACCATCTCCACCGAGGGTCCCCCCCGGAGCTACCTGGACGCCGTGCGGCAGGAGGTCCGGGCCATGGACCCGTCCATCCCCCTGGCCGAGGTCCGCACGCTGGGCGAGGTGCTGTCCACGGCGCTGGCCCAGCCGCGCTTCGCCATGGTGCTGCTGGCCTCCTTCGCGGCCGTCGCGCTCACCTTGGCCATCGTGGGCATCTACGGCGTGCTGACGTACGCCGTGAGCCGCCGGACCCGGGAAATCGGGATCCGGATGGCCCTGGGCGCCGAGAAGGGGCAGGTGGTGGGCATGATGGTGCGCCAGGGGATGGCCATGGCCGTGGCGGGCGTGGCGGTGGGGACCGGGGTGGCCTGGTTCCTCACGGGCTTGATGTCCGGACTGCTGCACGGCGTGGCGCCCCAGGACCCCATGACCTTCGTGACCGTGCCTACCCTCTTCACGGCGGTGGCGTTGGCGGCGTGCTGGGTGCCCGCCGTGCGGGCGTCTCGGGTCCATCCTTCCACGGCCCTGAGGTACGAGTAACGCCGGGAGACATTCCGGGATCGGGCCTTCCGGCCGCCGGGCCTCGCTCACCCAGCCCGCCACCGAACGGGACGGACTTGCCTCCTCCGGCCTCCCCCTTCCTCATGGGGCGTCTCGGCCCCTAGTCCGAAGTTCCCGACGCGAGAAGGCGAGAAACGGCGTAGAACAAGGGGT
>CAZJFX010000115.1:0-9907 GCA_964545395.1 uncultured Gemmatimonadaceae bacterium
AACTCCGGCTCGGTCCACTGCGGGCCCAGCGGCCACGCCAATCCCGCCGCCATCCCTCCTCCGGGTTGAAGTTCCGGACAAAGTCCGCTCGGCCTGGGGTCAGGTCACCCAGCGCCCCTCAGCTCGGGGTGGACGGAATGTGCCGGAATGCAGGCCGATTGGAACATCCCGGCGCCCATCGAAGGGCGCGAGCATCCCTGTCGTCGTGGGGCAGGGAAGGGCCGCGAGTGACGCGCCGCCGTGCTTCCCCTGCTGTAGGCTATGCTGACGTACGTGAGGGGAGCCGAACGCATGATCACGGCGGCGCGCGTGGCTGAGGACGGCATCTACGTCCGGTTCGCCGACGAGCGCAGCGGGGTCATTCCCTGGGCCGAACTGAGGCTGCCCGGCCCGCTTGAACGGGTGGTGGTGCCGCGGCCGCACGTGATCGAGATTCACCTGGCCGGCGGCGGCGTGGAAGAGGTGCCGTGGGACTTCGCCCGGCACTTTGCCGACGAGCGCTACCGGGAGTCCGTGGAGGCTGCAGCCGCCCGGGGGCGCCTCGTCCTGGGGGAGCGTCTTCGTGCCCTGCGCTCCGAGCGGGGAGAGACGCAGCACGCTCTGGCCCAACGGGCCGGGCTGAACAGGGTCTCGATCGCGCGGATCGAGGCGGGTGATCAGCTACCTCGCTACCGCACCTTGGTGGCCCTGGCCAAGGCCCTGGACGTGCCCCTGGACCGCCTCATCATGGGGTGATGCTGCTGAGTGAGCGCTGTACCGCGGGTAGGCGCCCGTCCCTTCCAGGCATGGGTGGGCCAGGTGCATGGCCGTAGATTCGAGCCGGATTCCCTGGGTGAGGCCTGGATCGGGAGGCGGGTTGGTGCAATACTACATACGATATCATGCCCCCATCTGATCTCCAGCGGATCCGCGAGGAGATTCGGGGGCTCCGCGGCAGGGGAGGGGTCAGGTCGTCGGAATTGCAGCGCCTCGCCAGGAAGTTGGGTCGGACGCTGTCGCCCAGAGGAAAGCACCCCACTTGGGTGAGCCGCTTGCTACCGTCGGCGATGCCGTCTTGGAAGCGCGATCACCGGAGCCCGAGCGATGAGTGACGCCAGGAGCTACTTGAAGCGACCCTACCAGCGGATCCTCATCCCGGATGAAGACTCTGGGACTCTCACCGCGATGATCGCGGAGTTGCCGGGCTGTGTCGCGCAGGGGGACAGCGTTGAGGAAGCCTACGCCAACCTGGAGGACGCCGCGGAGAGCTGGATCGAAGCCGCCTTGGAGTTGCGGCAGGATATTCCCCCGGCTGCGGCCGAGGAGGCCTACAGCGGCAGGGTCCTCGTGCGATTGCCCCGGAGTGTTCACCGACAGGCCGTGGCGGCCGCGGAACGTGAAGGTACGAGCCTCAACCAGTTCATTCTTGCTGCCGTGGCGGAGAAGGTGGGGGCGAGTCGTGTGACGCTCGGCATCGCGACGCCGACTCGATGAGGACGTCAGGGGTGCCCGCCCCGCCGGGCTAGGCGCCGCTTGCCTCGAGGGCCGGGATTTCGAGATTCCTGTGGCTCTCCACCCGGTTCATGACCTGATTCCTCACGTCATCGGGCGTCGGTTGCCTCGAGACCATCGTGATCCACGACACGGTGGAGGACACGGCGCTATCCCTCTCCGACGTGGAGGCGCGCTTCGGCAAGGAAGTGGCCACCATCGTGGACGGGGTCACCAAGCTGGGGAAGGTGCACTTCAGCTCGGCCACCGAGCAGCAGGTGGAGAACTACCGGAAGATGCTGCTGTCCATGGCGGAGGACGCACGGGACATCTACGTATTCCGGCCCAAGCCGTCCACCCCGAGCTGAGGGCCGCTCGATGACCTGACCCCAGGCCGCCCTGACCATGTCCGGGACCCCAACCCCGGGGGAGGCGAGCGGGAGGGGTTGTGGTGGCCCGCGACGTCCCATCGGAGCATTCCGGGGCCCCGGGCTTCCGCCATCCTTCCAGCATGGCCCGCCCGGTCCCCCCTGCGCAGAGTCGCCTTGACGGCTCGAGATGTGGCCGCGTCGGCGATTCTGAGGTTCCCGCAGGCGTTTCCCGAAGTCCATAGGCCGATCCGGAAGGCGGTGATGCGGCGCTATCTGGAACCTTCCTTCGAACGAGAGACGTGGCCCGCAGAGGAGATAGGTCCGTGCGTATGGACGCCAGCGGCATCGAGAGACCGCATTGGGTGTAGCAGCCTGCTCACGGCGACCTCATTCGACTCCGAGTTATGAGCGCCATGACCGTAGTGAGGAAACAGCCTCCCCCCCTCGGGTAGGAGGCGGACGGGCGTTGGGGACCCTATCTTTCAGTTGTGCTCGAGTCCGACGGAGGTGCTGATGGCTAACTTGACGGATCGCATCACGGTGAACCCTCGCCAGTGCGGCGGGCGCCCGTGCATTCGCGCCATGCGGATCCGCGTGGTCGACGTTCTGGACTTCTTGGCTTCGGGGATGTCCCGGGACGAGATCCTCTCCGACTATCCGGAGTTGGAGCCCGAGGACATTGAGGCAGCCTTGAAGTTCGCTAGGGACAGGTTCGATCATCCGATCGTAGCCGCGTGAAGCTCTGGCTTGACCAGATGCTACCCCGGCGGCTATGCCGCCCGATCCAGGACCTCACCGGCTGCGAGACGTCCCATGTTGGAACGGAGTACCCAGAGGACCCGGATATCTTCGAGGCCGCTCGTCGTGCGTCGGCGACGATTCTGACAAAAGACAGGGACTTCGTGGCGTTGGTGGAGAGACATGGGCCCCCGCCACAAGTGATCTGGTTGACCTGCGGCAACTGCTCGAACCGCGAACTGGAGCGGATCCTCCGTGCCACCCTTCTCGATGTGCTCACGATGCTGCGGGACGGTGAGCCGATCGTGGAGATTACTTGGGCCGAGCCAACCGCTTGATGGGATAGCAACTCCTCCGTTGGCGGAAGGCTTCGGATAACAACCGGTGCCCGGCTGGGCGCGCTCCGCGCGCTCCGGGGGAACGCGATGGCCCCCCTCGCACGGGCCATGGAGGCCCGCTTCGGCAAGGAGGCGGCCACGCCACCGAGCAGCAGGTCGAGAACTGGCGGAAGATGCTGCTGTCCATGGCGGAGGACGCACGGGTCATCCTGGTGAAGCTGGCCGACCGGCTCCACAACATGCGGACCCTGGAGCATCTGCCCCGCGCATTCCGGGGCCCCGGGCTTCCACCATCCTTCCAGCATGGCCCGCACGCTCCCCCCTGCGCAGAGTCGCCTTGACGGCTCGAGTCGAATGCCAGAGAATAAGGAGGTAAGGAATCCTTGTTCTCGCAAGGAGTGCTGCATGCCTCTGGCCAAGAAGACCTCGAAGAACCAGCTCACGCTGCCGAAAGCCGTGGTGGACCGGTTCCCCGGCGTGAGCTACTTCGACGTCCGGGAGGAAGAGGGCCGGATCGTGCTTACCCCCGTGGTGCCCAACGCGGCGGACCGCGTGCGGGAGAAGCTGCAGGAGGTCGGCATCGAGCCCGAGGACATCGAGGAGGCGGTGCGCTGGGCCCGGCGTCGGTGATTTCCCGGGTCATCCTCGACTCCAACGTCGTCGTGTCGGCGCTTCTCTTCTCCTCCGGGAGGCTCGCCTGGCTCCGGGTCGCGTGGATGCAGGGGCGATTCGTCCCGCTGGCATCCCGGGCCACCATCGACGAGCTCATCCGCGTCCTCGGGTATCCGAAGTTCGGGTTGGGCCCGGAGGAGATCTCCGCGATCCTCGCCGACTACTTGCCCTTCGTGGAGACCGTGCCGGTCCCCGCCCGGGGCGTCGGGGCTCCCGCCGCTCCCGACCCGGACGACCAGAAGTTCCTCGACCTCGCGCTGGCCGCGGGAGCCTCCCTGTTGGTGACCGGCGACCGGGCACTGTTGGCCATGGGGACCGCAGCGGGGGTGCGCGTGATCTCACCAGGGTCCCTTCGCGAGGAGTCGGAGGAGTAGGGCTGAGGGATGAACCGCGCAGGGCTCCCCCCAACTCCCCGTCGAAAACATCGAGAGCCAAGCCACGGCCCGGCATCCGAGAGCCCTCGATCGTGAGGCGCGTAGGCAGACTCTCGGTGGGGCCGCTGGAGGATGACCCGGACGCAGCGCCCATACTCGACGCGGGGTTCTGGCGCAACGCGCAGGTTCTCGATCCCCGGTAGGAGGTGGGCGCTCGTCCCTTGGCCGCGACCGCCGTTCAAGCGCCCTTGCGCAGGCATGCAGCAGTGGGTTACACTGGGATACAGTGGGATACATGGGGTGGGTTTCTTTGGAGTCTCCGCCTATGCCTTCGACACAGCACAGTCTCCGCATCCCCGAGAAGCTGGACCGGGAGATCAGTCGGGAGATCCAGTTCCGAGGTGAGCGCGATTGGTCCAAGGGTGCGATCACGCTGATGGAGGAAGCCGTTCGGGCATCACGGGTTCCGGGCATCGTGTTCGTTCAAAGACGAAACGAGCGCCGGCCGGCCGTCGCGTTTTCGGGCCTGGAGGTGTGGGAGGTCATCGCGACGTGGAAGGAGGCCGGAGAGAACTGGGCACATCTCGTTCAGGCATATCCAGAGCTCTCGGAGACCCAGCTGCGCGCGGCGGTGGCGTACTATGCGGCGTATCCTTCAGAGATCGACGAGCGTCTCGCGCGTGAAGCGTACTGGACACCCCAACGGGTCGCTGAGGAGATGCCATTCACGCGCCGGGTGGGTGCTTGAAAGGGCTCCCTGAGGCTCGCTTCTACCTGGACGAGGACGTTCCGCACTCGTGCGCAGAAGTCGGGAGGGCCCTGGGCCTGGATATATGTCCCGCGAAAGACGCCCATCCGCACCTTCCCCAGGACGATCCGGTACATCTCCAGACCGCAGGAAAAGACCAGAGGGTCTTGGTCACGTACAATCGGGATGACTACCTGGCCGCAACCCGCGAGGCCTTCGCGGCTGACGGCCCCCACGCGGGCCTGTTGATCCTGACCCACAAGCTGCCGCGGGACCCCGCCAGGATCGTCCATGCGCTCGCACGTTGGCTGGAACAGCGCCGGGCTGCAGATGCATGGCCGATGCAAAAGTATGAGGTGGATTTCCTGTCGTGGTAGGCGCCCGGCGCAAAGCCGAGGTCCCCGGCCCATCCGACCTCCGACGCATTCGCATCCAGCCTCGCTGCGCTGTTGCCCTCGATGGCCATGGCGCGGCTGGTCGTGTTCTTTTCCGTCCATCCTGGGCAGCGGTTTCACCTTCGAGAACTGAAGCGCAGGACCCGATGCGGATCTCGATCACCCCCTCGGCGTGCTCCTTTCCGCGGGGTTTCTTCGCCGGGGCGACGACTTCCTGGCCCAGCGCCGCCCCACCTACGTCATCGCCGACCCCGTCGTCCGCTTCCACGAGCTGATCACGCGCCGGCGCGAGGCGATGGCCCGGGTGTGGACGGCGACCCGGGCGTCGGCCCCCGGAAGGAGGAAGGTCATCCAGGTGATCGGCGAGGCGAAGGGTACGGCAGAGGCGCGGACGGTGGAGGACCTGGCCCGCCTCGACGGGGTGCGACGCCAACTCGAGGGCCGCGGCGTCCCTTTCTCCCCCACCGCCCGCCTCCTCGTGTTCTCCCTCGCCGGGTTCACGGACGGCCTGGCCGCCCTGGCCCGGTCACGGCCGGACGTCGAGCTGGTGGATCTGGCGAGGCTGTACCAGGGAAGCTGAGGGCGCCCGGCCGCCATCCGCTGGGAGCGGTAGGATCTGGCCTTCGAGGCCGCATGCCATGCACCCCCGGCACACGGCGGATCCGTGATCCCAACGAGCTATGGCTCTGGACGGGCCAGGCGGGGTAGCTTGAAGTGCCAGGTCATCGGAAGGAGGCGTCTATGATCCGACTCGTCGAAGCAGAACCTCGCGGTGGGTATCAGGTATGGCTGCGCTATGACGATGGAGCCCAGGGCGTCGTGGATCTTTCCGACCTCGGGGGCCAGGGCGTCTTCCAGGCTTGGTCGGACCGCCGGATCTTCGAGGCCCTTCGGGTGACCGAGAGCGGGGCGCTCGAGTGGCCGGGTGGCCTCGATCTGTGCGGAGACGCCTTGTACCTCGAGCTGACTGGGAAGCCCGCGGATGAGGTCTTCCCCCGGCTGCGTGTGCTCGGGGTGCATGCCTGAAGTCAGTCGGTTCTATGGCATCGTCATCAGAGGATGAGGAAGTGGGGTCAGCATGAGTCCCACCGTATTTCGTGCTGGGGGCTTTCGGTTCTTCTTCTTTTCGCGTGAAGAGACGCGCATGCACGTCCATGCTCAATCCGCTGAGGGAGAAGCGAAGTACTGGATCGACCCGGCTATTGAGCTTGCGGTGAGCTACGGCCTGAAGGGGAAGGACCTCAGCACGGTTGAGGAACTGATCAAGGAGCACGAAGGTGAGATCCGGAATGCCTGGTACGAGCACTTCGGGCGCTGAGGTCGTGGGCATCACGCCGCACGGCCTATGGCTGCTTCTGGACGACCAGGAGCGGTTTCTGCCCTTTGAGTTGTTCCCCTGGTTCAGGGATGCGTCGGTCAAAGCCATCCTGGTCGTTGAGCGACCCCTTCCACATCACCTGCACTGGCCAGAGTTGGATGTGGACCTTCACGTGGACTCCATCGAGGACCCTGAGCACTATCCGTTGGTAGCGAGGCCGCGGGACTGACCGCGCAAGATCCGCGAGGCGTACGACTTCGCGGTGGAGACCCGCTTCGGCAAGGAAGTGGTCACCATCGTGGACGGGTTCACCAAGCTGCGGAAGGTGCGGTTCAACTCGGCGTCCCCAGGTGCAGGCCGCGCGCCCATCCCGCCACTGCCATGCCCCTTGCATGCTCTGACCCTTGGGGCGATCTCCCCAAGGGGAATACCCACTGTTGCCAGGAGGGGTAATGGGCGCCGTCCGGGAGTATGATGCGAAGCTCGACGCGCGGAAGCGGCTGACCATCCGAGACGCTGGGTACGAGCACTACCGCGTTCGCGAGTTTGACGACGGTACCGTCGTCCTCCAGCCGCGCGTGCTGGTCTCGCCCAATGCTCTCACGGCGAAGACGCTCAGGGATGCTGAGGCGGGCAGGGACGTGAAAGCGTTCGAGACGGCTGAGGAGCTGTTCGCGGATCTCGAGAGCAAGCCCCCCGCGCGACATGGACCGGTCTCCCGGAGGCGCGTAGATTCCAGCGGTGCCACGGACCGCGGCTGAGGAGGAGCCTGGCGATGTCGTCGAAGACCGCTCTCCGTGTCGCCCTCGACGCTCTGTGCGAGCGTTTCGGGGTTGCTGAGCTCTACGTGTTCGGCAGCCGTGCCTCCGAGATCGCCGGGCGCGTGCATGGGCGCTTGGACGACGCCCCCCCGCTGGCCGCTGCCGCGTCGGATGTGGACCTGGCGGTCAGGCCCCGTCCCGGAAGACGCCTCGACCTGGATGCGGTCGTGAACATGGCGGGTGCCATGGAGCACATGCTCGGAGTGGGCCGCGTGGATCTCGTGGTGCTCCCTTCGGCGTCGCCCTTCCTGGCCCTCGACATCGTACGCGGGGAGCTGCTCTACTGCGCTGACGCGGACGACCAGGCCGAATTCGAGCTGTATGTCCTGAGGCGGGCTGGCGACCTCGCCGCCTTCCAGAGGGCGCGCCACGAGTTGGTTCTCTCCCGAGGGGCCGACGCATGACGCCGGGCAAGCTCAGCGAGAAGGTCATCGTCGAACGCTCGGATTGGGTGCGCGAGATGGTCATGCGGATCCGGGCGCTTCCACTGGGATCCCTGGAGGAGTTCACGTCCGAGCCGGTCACCGTGGACGCTGCCGAGTCCTGCCTCAGACGGGCCCTGGAGGCCCTGCTCGACCTGGGGCGTCACATTCTGGCCAAAGGCTTCGGCGACGCCCCGGCGGAGTACCGGCAGGTGGCGGAACACCTGGGTGCCCAAGGCGTGCTGGACGCCGGGGAGGCGGAGGTGTTCGGTCGCATGGCCGGTTATCGGAATCGCCTGGTCCGCTTCTACGACCGGGTTTCGGACCAGGAGCTCTACGAGATCTGCCACGGCAGGCTTGCCGATGTCGAGGCGGTTCTCGGCGCCCTGCACCGGTGGGTCCGGGCGCACCCGGAGCGCATCGACCGGGGGCTGTGAAGGACGCGCCCGCCCGGGTCATCCGTTGGGAGCTGAAGGTGAACGGGCGCATCGCCCCGCTGTAGCGGGAGCGCACATCATCCCGGTGGGCCGGCGGGCCGCCGACCTCACGCGCGTTGCGACAGGCGGAGACCGGTGGTTGCGTTCCGTCGAAAAGGGGATTATCCTCAATAACATTGAAGTTAATCTGCACACACTCGGGTGATCAACCGCGATGCCGCACGAAATGGCTCCACCGGACCTCGAGGCGGCGTTCAGGGCCACCGGTGAACTCCTGGCCGCTGAAGGCTACTCCGTGGCCGTCGTGGTGGTGGGAGGCGCCGCACTCGCCCTTCGCGGAATCGTCGGCCGTGGGACGTTCGATGTGGACGTCATCGCTCGCGCCGAAGACCGGGGCGACGGCGTCGTGCTCGTCGAAGCCGAGCCGGTGCCGGCGGCACTCCAGGCGGCCATCTCCACCGTGGCGCGGGACTTGCGGCTTCCAGGGGATTGGATGAACACGGTGGTCGGTCGACAGTGGCCCCACGGCTTGCCGCCGGGGATGCTGGAGGAGCTTGCCTGGCGCACGTACGACGGCCTATCCGTGGGGCTGGCCGGTCGCCGCGCTCTCATCGCCCTGAAGATGTTCGCCGCCGTTGACCGTGGTCCGGGAAGCGTCCACGTGCAGGATCTGGCTGCCCTCGCTCCGGACGATGTGGAGTTGGGCGAGGCCGCGGCCTGGGTGAGGGAGCAGGACGCCGCGCCCGAGTTCCCCGCCATACTCGAGGAGGTGCTCGCCCATGTCCGGGGCAACCGCTAAGCGGATCGGGGCCCTCGCCCTGGAGACGGCCACGGAAGCGGCGTGGGCTCAATGGGCGTGCCTCGGCGCATCGGTGGTGACGGACCGCGCGCGGCACCCCCGCTCCGTGGTGGACCCCGAAGCTCTGGTTCTCGTGTCCCTGGCCATGGCCGGGGCGGAGCGCCGTCTGGAGGACGTCCTGGAGGGGTGGGCCCACGAGGGCGCACGCTTGCTGAGCGTCCAGCGGCTACGGAGCCTCGCGGACCGATTCCCCGCGGAGGTGGAGGGGCGGATCGGCGATTTCGCCCGATACGCAGTGGCGGCCGGTGACCGGCGATGGACGAGGCTGGCGCGCCCCCCGTCCTCTGTGTCGGTGGCCCCGAGGGGAAAGCCGTTCGGGGCGATCCAACTCTCGGCCGGGCCCGCGTTGATGCTACGGCTGCGAGCGGGGTTCGGGGTGGGGTCCAAGGGCGACGTGCTGGCTTTTCTGCTCGCCGGCGGGGGGCGGCCCCAGAGTGTGAAGCAGATCGTTGCCGCCACGGCGTACACGGATCGCGCGGTGCGGACCGCGGTGGAGGAGATGGCACGGGCCGGCTTCGTGTTGCAGTCGACGGGACGTCCGACCACGTACCGCGCCGAACCGGACCCCTGGGTCCGGCTCCTCGGGCCCGCGCCCGCGGGAACGTCGCCTCCGGCCTGGGGCGAGGAGATCCCACCCTGGCGCTCCTGGGCGAGCGCGTATGCCTTCCTGGTCGCCGTGGCCGAATGGGCCCAGCAGGCGCAAGAGGCGGAGTGGAGTGCCTACGTCCTGGGCTCCCGGGCGCGGAGTCTCCTCGAGACGCACGTAGGGGCCCTGACGCTCGCGGGCCTCGAGGCTGAGGTGGCGGGGGGACGCACACGCCCCGCGGATGAGCTCGTGCCCCTCCTGGAGCGGTTCCGCGAATGGGTCCGGTCGAGCCTCTAGCTCGACGTGGCCACCATCGTGGACGGGGTCACCAAGCTGGGGAAGGTGCACTTCAGCTCGG
>CAZJFX010000116.1:0-9877 GCA_964545395.1 uncultured Gemmatimonadaceae bacterium
TTCCAGGGCTCTTGACTGGAATCAGGGCTCCAAATACGGTGGGAACTTCAGATTAATCGGGCTGGCCGGCCATGGCCACGAGAAAGGGGCGGGTGTCCGAGGCGCTGTGCGGAACTCGCGCGCCTCACCGCTTCGCGTACCAGGCCTCGATCCCCGCCGCGAGCGCCCGGGCCATGCGCGCCTGCCCGTCCTCGCTGGCGATGAACGCCTCCTGGTCCGCCTGGGTGATGACCACCATCTCCACCGTCACCACCGGGAGCTTGGAGAAGATGGAGCCGGTGAGCGCGCCCTGCCGGCTCCCGACCGAGGTCTTCGAGTCGCCCTTGATGCCCAGGTCGGGCCAGTCGGGGCCGAGCGAGGCGATCATGGCCGGGTGCAGCGCCTCGGCCAGCGCCCGGCTTCCCTCGATGACCTCCTGCGACGGGCCGGTGACTCCGAAATTGGTTCCCTGCCGGTCCGGGTAGAAGGTGGCCGTACCCCGGTGGCTTCCGGCGTCGCAGTGCAGGCGCACGATGATGTCGGCACCGTGCAGCGTGCCCAGCTCGGCCCGCTGGCGGTTCGTCACCACCTCCTCCTCCACCAGCTTGGTGAGGACCACCTGGTAGCCCGCGCGCTCCAGGAGCGAGCGGAGCTTCTGCGCCACCGCCCAGTTCACCTCGATCTCGGTTGCCCCCGCGGGACCGCTGGCACCCTTCGAGTACTCCGAGGGATGGCCTGGATCGAGGAGCACGATGCCCTTGGAGCGGGACGGCGGGGCCGGGGCGGGCGCGGGGGAGGGGGAGGGGGTCGGTCCCGCGCAGGCGGATGCGGCGAGGACAACCGCGGACAGGACGACGGCGGAGCGGCGGCGGTTCGAAAGCGATGGCGTGGTCATGGGATGGGCTCGGGTTGGAGGCTCAGAGCCAGTGGATCTCGACGGAACGCGCCACGACCCGGAACTCGGGGTCGCCGGTGACGAGGGGCGCCCCTAGCCGCATGGCCGTGGACACGGCGAAAGCGTCGGCGTAGGAAAGGGCGTGCCCGGCCTTGATGCGTGCGGCGTCCAGTACGTCGGCCCACGCGTTGGGGACGAAGTCCAGGGGGAGGGCGCGGAGGTGGTCGAGGACGCGCTCCGCGTCAGCCCTCGATCGGTGCTTCGCCACGGTGTAGAACACCTCGCCGACGTTGATCTCGTTCATGTGGAGGGAGCTGCGTCCCGCCATCGCCGAGCGGAGCAGCTCAGCGACCTCCGCCCCGCCCCTTTCGTCGTTGAGGAGAGCGAGGATGGCGAACGAGTCCAGCACGCTTCTCGGCATCTCGGGCATCTTCCAGCGTTCGCTCCTCAGCCAGAGCGGCGGTGAGAGACGGTCCGTCCTCGAGCATTCCGCGCAGGGCCTCCACAGGGTCGGATCCCACTGGCTCGATGATCACACGGCGACCGCCTCCGTGGGTCACTCTCACCAGGTCCCCCGGCTCCAGGCCGATCTCCTTGCGCAGCTCGGCAGGTACCACCACTTGGCCCTTGGGCGAGGTGCGCACGATGGACATGGAGCCTCCCGGGCGTTCAACTCATTACAGTAGCGTTTAACCGCATGCAATCAAGTTAAACGAAATCCGGAGCGCCCACCAGAATCTCGGAGGCCGACTGGGCGGGGGGATGCCTGGACGGGCCTCCCCGAGCCTCACCCGTCGCGCCCACCTACAGCGTCGCCCTGAACCTCCGCGTCGCTCCCACCACCCCACCCAGCGCCATCACCGTGAGGAACGCGAACTGGGGCCAGAGCTCCCGCACCCCCGAGCCCTTCAGGAAGATGGCGCGGATCACTTCCAGGAAGTGGCGCAGCGGGTTGAGCAGCGTCAGCTCCTGGAAGATCCAGGGCATGGTGTCCACCGGGTACATGAACCCGGAGAGAATGATCCCGGGGAGCAGGAAGAGGAACATGGACAGGAAGGCTTCCTGCTGCGTGCTGGCCAGCGTGGACAGGAAGAGGCCGAAGGAGAGCCCGGCCAGGATGAAGAGTGCCGCCGCCAGGTAGAGGGCCCAGAAGGACCCGCGGAAGGGGACGTCGAACCAGAAGAGCGCCACCAGGATCACCAGCGTGATCTGGACCAGGGCGACGAGGGCCACGGGGATGGTCTTGCCCAGCATGAGCTCGCCGGCGGTGAGGGGCGAGACGAGGAGCTGCTCCAGGGTGCCCACCTCCCGCTCCCGGACTATGGCCATGGCGGTGAGGAGGAGGCTCATGAGGAGCACGATCACCCCGATGACGGCCGGCACGTTGTAGGCCTGGGACTCGAGCGCCGGGTTGAACCACGCGCGCGTGCGCAGGTCGATCCCCATCGCCGCGCCGGCCGCGCCTCCGGTCCGGGAGAGGTTCGCCGCCGCCGCCCGGGCGCTGCGCTCCTGCACGATCTTCGCCGCGTACCCCGACGCCACCGTGCCCGTGTTGGAGTTGGTCCCGTCCACGAGGAGCTGGACCGCCGGGGAGCGCCCCGCCTTCACGTCGGACGAGAAGCCCGCGGGGATCTCCAGCCCGATGGTGGCGTCACCCCGGTCCAGGGCGCGGCCCATGTCGTCGGGATGGTCCGACGTGCCCACCAGCCGGAAGTACCCGGACGCGGTGAACGCCTCGGCGAGTTCCCGGGACGCCGGGGTCCGGTCGTGATCCACGAGGAAGGTGGCCACCTGGCGCACGTCGGTGTTCAGCGCGTAGCCGAACATGAGGAGCTGGATGATGGGTGCACCGAACACCATGCCCACCGACATGGGGTCCCGCAGGAGCTGCCTGAACTCCTTGGCCACCATGCGGCGCACGCGCAGCAGGCTCCCGCGCAGGTCGCTCATCCCTTCAGCTCCTTCCGGAAGAACCGGAGCGCGAGGCCGAGCCCGAGTGCCGCGTACGTCAGCATGAGCACGGCCTGGGGCCACAGCACCGACGGGCCCACGCCCTTGAGCATGATCCCGCGGGTCACGGTCACGTAGTAGCGCGCCGGCACCAGGAAGGTGATCCCCTGCAGGAAGGGGGGCATGCTGGCGATGTCCACAAGGAACCCGGACAGGAGGAGCGCGGGGAGGTAGGTGGCCACGATGGCTACCTGCGTGGCGAGCACCTGGGACTTCACCGCCGCCGAGATGAACACCCCGAGCCCCAGCGCGCCCACCAGGAAGAGAAGGGTGAGCACCGACAGGTACAGGAGGTTGCCGTTGAAGGGTGTCCCGAAGAACACCATTCCCGCCGCTAACACCAACGCCACGTCGAAGAGGCCGATCCCCACGTAGGGGATCAGCTTGCCGAGGATCACTTCCACGCGCGTCACGGGCGTGGCTGCGAGCTGCTCCATGGTGCCCCGCTCCCACTCCCGGGCGATGGTCAGCGCGGTGAGCATGGCCGCGATGATGGACATGATCACGGCGATGAGACCCGGCACGATCATGTGCCGGCTCTCCAGGTTGGGGTTGTACCAGGTGCGTGGCTCCAGGCGGATGGGCTGCACCACCTCCCGGCCCCCCGAGAGCCGCTCCAGCCCGTGCCGCGCCACGATGACCGAGGCGTAGTTCTGGGCGATGTTGGCGGTGTTGGCGTCGGCCCCGTCCAGGAGGAGTTGGACCTCGGCGTGCCCCGCGGAGCGCAGGTCGCGGTCGTATCCGGGGGGGATGGTCAGGACGCCCCGGACATGGGCGCGCACCAGCTCGGCTTCGGCCTCGGCGACGGTGGCGGTCCGCTCCGCCACGAGGAAGTAGCCGCTGGACACGAACGCCTCCACGAGCCTGCGGCTCCCCACGGTGCGGTCCTGGTCCACCACCGCCAGGCGGATGTCCTTCACGTCCCAGGAGATGGCGTAGCCGAAGAAGAGGAGGAGGAAGAGGGGAAGGACGAACGCCAGGATCATGCTCCGGGGGTCGCGCCGGATCTGGATCCACTCCTTCCGGGCCATCGCCCACAGGCGGACGGGGTCCATGGCGCTATCCCGCCACCGCGCCGCCCTCGGCGCGGACCAGGGAGACGAACACGTCCTCCAGCGATGGCTCGATGAGATGGATATCCGTCACCGCCTGCCCCGCCCCTTCCAGGGCCCGCCGCACCGCGGCTCTTCCGGCGTCGGCGTCGGCCACGGTGACGTGCAGGCTGCGGCCGAACATGGCGCACTCGAGCACGCCGGGGGTGCGGGTGAGCACCTCCATGGCGCGGGGGGCGTCGTCGGTGCGCACCAGCAGGATCGGCTCCACCACTCGGCGCCGGAGCGCCCGGGGGGCGTCCAGGGCGATGAGCCGGCCCCGGTTCATGAGCGCGAGGCGGTGACAGTACTCCGCCTCCTCCATGTAGTGGGTGGACACGAACACCGTCGTGCCCGCCCCGGCCATCTCGTTGATCAGGTCCCAGAAGCGCCGGCGCGCCACCGGATCCACCCCCGAGGTGGGTTCGTCCAGGAAGAGGATGGGGGGCTCGTGGACCAGCGCGCACCCCAGCGCCAGCCTCTGCTTCCACCCCAGGGGAAGGTCCTCGGTGAGCTTCCGCTCAGCCCCCTCCAGTTCCGCCATCTCCAGGATCCACGCTCGCCGCTGGCGGAAGCGCTCACCGGAGACGCCGTAGAGCCCGGCGAAGAGCTCCACGTTCTCCTCCACCGTGAGGTCCGTGTACAGGGAGAACCGCTGGGACATGTAGCCGATGGAGCGCTTGATGTCGGCGCGCTCCCGGCGGATGTCGAACCCCGCCACCCATCCCTCGCCCGAAGTGGGAGGAAGCAGCCCGGTGAGCATCTTGATCGTGGTGGTCTTCCCGGCGCCGTTGGGCCCCAGGAACCCGAAGATCTCCCCGGGGCGCACGTCGAAGGTGAGCGCGTCCACGGCGGTGAAGTCGCCGAAGCGCCGGGTCAGCCCGCGCACGCGCACGGGGAAGGACGCGTCAGGCACGGGTCGCCTCCGTGTCGCCGCGGGCGGCGCCGACCAGGTGGATGAACACGTCCTCCAGCGACGGCTCGACCTCTTCCGAGTCGTGGAGAGCGATCCCCACCCCGGCCAGCGCCCGTGAGGGGGCGAGGACGTCGGCGCCGGGGGCCAGGAGCGTATGCACGACGTCGCCGAAGAGCGCCGCGCTGCGCACGCCGGGAAGGGCTCGCAGCGCGGCGAGGGCCTCCCGGGGGCGATCGGCGCGGAGCGCCAGCATGGTCCCCTCCAGGGAGCCCTGGAGCGTCTGGGGGCGGTCCAGCGCGAGGACGCGCCCCTCGTCGAGCATCGCCACCCGGTCGCACCGCTCGGCCTCGTCCAGATACGAGGTGGAGACCACCATGGTGATTCCGTCCGCCACCATCTCGTGCAGGATGACCCAGAGCTCCCGCCGGGAGATGGGGTCCACGCCGAAGGTGGGCTCGTCCAGGAGGAGCATGCGGGGATGGTGGATGAGGCAGCACGACAGGGATAGCTTCTGCTTCATCCCTCCCGAGAGCTTGCCCGCAAGACGCTCGGAGAACTCGCCCAGGCGGCTGAACCGGTATAGACGTTCCAGGCGGGCCGGGCGCTCCCTGGGGGGCACGCGGTAGAGGTCGGCGTAGAAGTCCAGGTTTTCCTGCACCGTCAGGTCCTCGTACAGCCCGAAGCGCTGGGCCATGTACGCCAGGTGGGGCTTGGCTTTCTCCGGGTCCGTGGCCACGTCCACGCCCTCCAGCACCGCCGTCCCCGCGCTGGGCCGGAGCACCCCCGCCAGCATGCGGAGCGTGGTGGTCTTCCCCGCGCCGTCGGGGCCTACGATCCCGAAGAGCTCCCCGCGTTGCACGTCCAGGGTGAGGGCGTCCACGGCCACGTGGTCGCCGAAGCGCCGGGTGAGCCCTCGGAGGGAGATGGCGGCGTCGCCGCCGGGGACGGAGTGCGCGGTCACGCTCCCCTCACGAGGATGCGGGGCGCAGCGTCACGTCCACGGGGATCCCGGGCTTCAGCTCGAACCCGGGATCGCCGGTGATGCGCACCTTCACCGGGTAGACCAGCTTGATGCGCTCCTCGGTGGTCTGGACGTTGCGGGGTGTGAACTCGGCCTCGCTCCCGATGTACGTCACTTCCCCCGGGTACGTCTTGTCCGGGTACGTGTCGGAGAAGATCGTCGCCTCCATCCCCACCTGGACCGCGCCGATCTGGTCCTCGCGCACGTAGATGCGCACCCAGCGGTCCTCCGGATCCAGGAGGGTGAGCACCGGTGCGCCCGGGCTCACCGTTTCCCCAGGCTCCCGGTGGCGCACCGTGATGCGCCCGGGGAAGGGCGCGGCGATGACGCCGTTGGCCAGCATGGCTTCGGCGCGCGCCAGGTTCGCCTTCGCCTGGTCCACCACGGCCTCCTGCGCCCGGATGGTCTCGGCGCGGGGGCCGCGGCGCACCATGGCCAGCCCCTGCTCGGCCTGCTCGCGGGCGGCCTGGGCTACCTGGAGCGCCGTTTCCACCTTCTCCAGGGATTGGGCGCTCACCGCGCCACCCTCGAAGAGGCGGCGGGCACGCTCCGCGTCCCGGAGCGCGTCGTCGGCCCGCTCGGTGGCCGCATGGGCGGCGGCCTCGGCCTGGGCCAGCTCCTCGGCGCGCGCTCCCCGGCGCAGCTCGCTGAGCCGAGCCTCCGCTGCGTCCACCTGGGCCCGGGCGGCGCCTCGCGCCGCCTCCTGGTCGGCCAGGTCCAGGCGCGCCAGCTCCTGGCCGAGGGAGACCACGTCCCCTTCCTGCGGGACCACCTCCCCCACGCGCCCGGCCAGCTGGAACCCCAGGTCGGCCTCCGTGGCCTCCACCGTGCCCGACGCCTGGATGGCGCCCTCCTCGGCGGCGCCGTTCCTCACCAGGAGCCACACGACGACGGCGGCCACCACCACCACCGCAGCGATCACGATCCTCAGTCGCTTGTCCATCATCGGGTCTCCAGCCGAGCGTCCATCCATCCGCGGTCCAGGATCCCCTGGGCCCGGGCCCGGCCCACGCGGGCCAGGATCTGGTCGTAGCGCGCCCGCGCGTACCCTGCGCGGGCCTGGAACAGGGCGGCCTCCGCCCTCAGGAAGTCCTGCTGCACGCCCGCGCCCGTCTCCAGGGAGAGGGTCTCGATGCGGGCCACCTCCTCCCACTGGGTCACCGACGCCTGGAGGGCCCGGGCCCGGGCTGTCGCTTCGGCAAGCGCCGCGTCCGCGCCGTCCAGGCTCGCCGCCACGCCCAGCTCGGCCTGGCGGAGATCTTCCTCCGCCACGCGAAGGTCGGCTTCGGCGCGGGCGATGGCGGCGCTCCGCGCGCCGCCGGTGAAGAGGGGCCACGAGACGCGGAGCCCCGCCTGCCACTCGGTGACGTAGTCGCCGGCGCCGCTCCCGAAGTTGAGGAGCCCCGCCGAGCCCTTCAGGGTGGGGAGGCGCCCGGCCCGCTCCTGGCTCACGCGGGCTCGCGCGGCCTGCACGCTCCGGCGCGCGGCTTCGACGCGGGGATCGGTCATGGTAGCGTCGGCGGCGGACCGGTCTGCGCTTCCGGCGTCCCATGCGGTGGCGCCTTCCCCCGCCGCTTCCCGTGGCGCCACGTCCGCGAGGGCGCGCCCGACCAGCTCGGCCGGGTCGGCCCCCATGAGGCGCGCCAGCGTCCGCTCCGCCAGGCCGGCGCGCGCCTCGGCGGTGGCCATCTGGGCGCGGGCGTCCAGGAGCGCCGCCTCGGCGCGGAGCACCTCGACCCGGGCTGCCGTCCCCTCACGGAGCCTCTGCTGGGCCCGATCCAGCTCCGAGGCCAGCGCCTCGGTCTGGCGGAGCGCCGCATCGCGCATGTCACGGGCGGCGAGGACGCCGGTGTAAGCGCCCGCCACCGCCTCCAGCAGCTCCTGGACCGTGGCGTCGTGCCGGAGCCCGAGCCCCTCCTCCGCCGCCTCGGCGCCCCGGACCCGTGCCCGGCGGGCCCCGAAGTCCAGGAGGGTCCACTCCATCCCGAGCTGGCTCTGGATCAGCGTGCGGTCGAAGTCGGGGGGGTTGGTCGGGTCGAACCCGTGGAGGGGCGCAACCACCATGGGCTCGGCGTAGCGGGCGAGGCCGCTCGTTCCCACCACCGAGGGAAGGAGGGCGGCGCGCGCTCCTCTGCGGGCCGCCTCGGCGCCGTCCACCCGGGCGCCGGCGGCGAGCACCGACGGGTGGGTGGCCAGCGCGGCGTCCGCGGCGTCGCCCAGGGTGAGGGGCTCCTGTGCCGCCGCGGGGCCGGAGAGGAGGGCGGCGCCCACCGCGAGCGCCACGGTTGTGCGGGCCGCCCCGGTGAGGAGTGTGGGGCCGGGCGCGTCGCCCCGCCTCCGGAGTGTCGAACGGATCATGCGGATGCCTCCCTCGAACAGGAGAGCCCTTCGCGGATGAACGCCTTCACGTGCCGGGCCACGGTGGCCCGGACGGCTGGATCGGACAGGTCCACGCCTCCCACCTCGCGGAGGAGGGAGGACATGACGGTCATGTAGATGGGTTGGGCCACCACGGAGATGGCGGTGAGGAGGGGGTGGCCGGGGCGGATCGTACCGTCCGTCGCTCCCTCGGCCACAATCGCCGCCACGTAGCCCGCGTTTCTCTGCAGGAGCGCCACCAGCTCGGCGGGGGGCCTCTTCCCCGCGGCCACCTCCTGAAGCATGAGGCGAGGGAGGTCGGGGTTCTCGGCCAGGTAGTCGAAGAGCTCCTCCACCACCGTCTCGAGGCGCTCCATAGGCTTACCCGGCGAGGCCGCGGCCCGCCCCATCCGATCCACCATGGGCGTGAGCCCATCCACGAGGACCGCCACGTAGAGCCCACGCTTGGAGCCGAAATGGTAGGTCACCGCGCCCAGGTTCACTCCGGCGTCGCGGGTGATGTCCCGTACCGAAACGCCGTCGAAGCCTCCGCGCGAGAACGCCGCACGGCCAGCCGCGAGGAGGGCGGCCCGGGTGTCGTGCCCTCTGGCCTCCCGTGTGTCCACGCCACCGGCCGCCGCGACGGCCTGCCGGCGCCGTCGTCCGTGCCCCTGCCCGTGTCCTCCACCTCCATAGGTGTTCTTCATACGTTCGTATGAATACATCGGCTTCTCCGCCGCGTCAAGGGGCATGGTGCGGAACGGGGAAGGCGGTGCCGGGGTGCTACCCGCGGACTGCCCCTGCGGGGCGCGCGGCGGGAGGACATATTTACCAGAGCCGCTTCCCACTCCCCGGAGACCCGATCATGGTCCGAGTCCCCTCCACGATGCTCGCGCTGGGCACGCCCGCTCCGGACTTCCGCCTGGAGGAGCCCGCCACCGGGCGCACGGTGGCGCGCGCCGACTTCGAAGGCGCCCGGGCGCTCCTCGTGGTGTTCCTGTCCAACCACTGTCCCTTCGTGAAGCACATCGCCGACGCCCTGAGCGCGTTCGGGCGGGAATACGGAGCGAAGGGACTCGCGATGGTGGGGATCAACGCCAACGACGTGGCGAACTATCCCGAGGACAGCCCGGAGCGCATGAAGGACGAAGTGGCGCTGCGCGGCTACACGTTCCCGTACCTCTTCGACGAGACGCAGGAGGTGGCGAGGGCGTACCAGGCGGCTTGCACACCGGACTTCTTCCTCTTCGACGGGGAGCGGAAGCTCGTCTACCGGGGCCAGTTCGACGCGTCCCGTCCCGGCAACGACGAGCCCATCACGGGGCGGGACCTGAGGCGAGCGTGCGACGCGGTGCTGGCCGGGGAGCTGGTGTCCGCCGACCAGACGCCCAGCATCGGCTGCAACATCAAGTGGAAGGCAGGGAACGAGCCGGCCTGGTTCGGCTGAGATGCCCGAAACGAAGACGCCACCGGGTTTCTTCCCCGGTGGCGTCTGACTGTCTGCAGCCCGGCGCGAATGGCCGAGACGGCGCGAACAGTGGATCGGGTTCGGCTTAGAGGGTGTTGACAAACTAACGAAAGATTGCCATGCTTCTCACACCCCCACG
>CAZJFX010000117.1:0-9809 GCA_964545395.1 uncultured Gemmatimonadaceae bacterium
CGTGTCCGAATCGTGCGCCGCCGGAATACCGGAACACACTAAGTCAACAGTATTGAGGCTAGCCCGATCATCAGCAGGTTGGCGTCTTTCTCCTCGGGCACGGTGAAGGCCAGACCGTAGGGGCCCACCAGCGTCACTGCGTCGCCTTCCTTCAGGTCGCAAAGGTAGTTGGACGCTTTGCCTTCGTAGCGCTCACCGTTGACATCGTCAATGTAGAAGGAGCGCTTCACCAACAGTGAAATCACCGGGTGGATGCCATCGCCCTTGCTGCTGCCGGCGATGGAATACAGACGCAGGTATTCCTTTTGTCCGAATTCATGGGGACCGGGCACCAGGACACCAATGCTCTGACCTACCCCATAGGTGAAATCGATGTCGTCCACGGCCAGGTCGATGTGCCGCAGCTCCGTCTTGCTGTCGGCGGGCGTGATCCGCGTCGAGCTCACCACGGTGGCACTCATCTTGTTGGTCGTATCGTAGTCTTTCAGCTGCATTCTGACCTCCTGCTGCTCCAGATCCTGGGGTGCCGAATCAGTTTGGGACGCCTCTCCGTGGCTGCACAGGCGGCCCGACCTGGAGATGGGCCTCATGAGGGCAGCGCGTCCTCGAGGTCTCGCGGCACTTCGAGGAGCCGGCGAAGCGGAAGAGAGAGAAGCGGCTGGCGGAGTTCGAGCGCTGGCTGGGGAGACCGGTGCGGTGCCGCGGGGACGCAGGCCTGAAGCCCGCGCCCCCGCTGCCTCGTCAGACCGCCGCCAGCGCCTGCTCCAGATCCGCGATCAGGTCCTCGTAGTGCTCCACCCCCACGCTGATCCGCACCAGCGCCGGCGTGATCCCCATGTGGAGCTGGTCCTCGGCCTTGATGTCCGAGTGGGTCATGGTGGCCGGGTGCTCCACCAGGCTCTCGGTGCCGCCCAGGCTCACGGCCAGCTTGATGAACTCGAGGGCATTCAGGAAGCGGAATGCCTCGGCCTCCCCCCCGTTCACCTCGAAGGAGATCATCCCGCCGGGGCCCGAGCACTGCTTCCGGTAGATCTCGTACTGTGGGTCGCCTTCCTGCAGATGCCCCAGGTAGTGGACCCTTCCCACCTTCGGATGCCCGGCCAGCCAATCGGCCACGTACCGCGCGTTCTTCATTTGGCTGGTCATGCGCAGCTTCAGCGTCTCCAGGCTCCGCATGAGGAGCCAGCTGGTCCAGGGCCCGGCCATCGTGCCGAAGATGGTCCGGGTCACCTTCACCTGCCCGATGAGCTCCGACGACCCCAGGCACCCTCCGGCGATGAGGTCCGAGTGCCCGCCGACGTACTTGGTGAGCGAGTAGAGCACCAGGTCGGCGCCGAGCTTCAGCGGGTGCTGGTAGAGGGGGCCCAGGAACGTGTTGTCCACCGCCACCAGGACCCGGCGCTCGGCCGTGCTCAGGCTCTTCGCCAGCGCGGCGCACGCGGCGATGTCCATGAGGGCGTTGGTGGGGTTGGAGGGGGTCTCCACGTAGATCATGCGGAGGCGCTTCCGCCGATCACCCTCGCCGAGCAGCCTCTCCAGCCCCTCCATCCCTTCCACCGCCGGGAAGCACACGGTCTCGATGCCGAACTGGGGGAGGACTTCGTGGAAGAGGTACTCGGTCCCTCCGTAGATGGGCTCGGGGAAGACGGCGACGTCACCTGGGCGGAGGAAGGTGAAGGCGGTGGTGGAGATGGCAGCCATCCCGCTTTCGAAGGCCGCGGCGCCTTCGGCGCCGTCCCAGACGGTGAGGCGGTCCTCGAGGATTTCCAAGCCCGGGTTGTTCAGGCGGGAGTAGATGAGGCCGGGCGTCTCGGCCGGGCCCTTCGCGCGTAGTCCGTACGCCACCTCGAAGTAGGCCTTGCCGGCCTCGGCGGACTCGAACACGAAGGTGGAGGTCTGGAAGATGGGGGGCTTGGCCGCCCCCTCGGACCACTCGGGCCGGTACCCGTAGCCCATCATGAGGCTCTCGGGCTTCAGTTCGTGGTCACCGATGAGTTTCTTCTTCTCCTTGTCCCACATGGGGACCCCTCCTTAGCCGGGCGCGTGACGGACGCCCGCGGTCGCGACGGCTGGAACGACCGGGGCCACGGCTCATGGTTCCGACCATCCTGAAAACTAGCGCGGGTCCCGGCCGCGTGCTTGCCGCGGGTCCCTCCTCCTCCGACGTTGAAGAGCGGTCCATCCAGGAGGCAGCCATGAGCTACGTCCCGCCTGCGGTGTCCGAAGCCCTGGAGCGCTGGGAGGGGAAGGCGCTCATCACACCGGAGTTGGCGGGTCGCCTGCGGCGCGAGGCGGCGGCGGCCTCGGTGTCCGGCACGGTCCGGCTCAGCCAGTATGTCGTCGCCGCCACGGCGGCCATCGTCACCCTCATCGCCGGCGGGCTCTTCCTCGAGTGGGCCTGGCCCCGCATGGACGCCGCGGCCCACACGTGGGCGTTGGCCGCCGTGGGTCTCGCCGTGCATCTCTGGGGTGTCCGCCTGGAGATGAGGAGGCGTTGGCTTCCCGCGGCGCTCCTCATGCAGACGGCCGGGCTCGGGCTCCTCCTCTCCGCCGCCATATACTCGGACAACGCCTGGGCCGATGGGACGCCGGGGGGGATCGCCGCGGGGATCGCGGCGCTGGCCATGCCTTTGGTGCTTGGCCCCTGGAGCCTGCGCCGGAACGTGGCCATGCCGGCGGTGCACCTGGCCTTCGCCTTCGGGTTCATCGCGGTCTTCCTGGACCGGGCCACTCCGTTGAGCGCCGACGCCATCGTCTGGGTGCTGGACGGGGTGTTGGCGGGGGTTGCGGTCGGGATGGTGGTGCTCCTCCGCCGTGATTCCGCCGGGCGGCGGCATCCCTGGGCGCTCAACGCGTTCGTGATGGCGGTCTACACCGCCGCCGTCCTGGCCTTCTTCACGGCCGTGGGGCCCCTGGACGCCGGGGCCAGGGCGGCGTACCCCCTGGACGTGTGGCTTCTCATGGTGGTGGCGCTGACCCTCTGGGGGATCCACCGGGCGCCGGAGGGGCTGCGGCGAGACTGGTTCGAATCACAGCTGGCCTTGTGCCTGCTCGTTTGGATTCCCCTGGGTTTCTTCACGGTGATGGAGGCCATGAAGGCCCCCTCGGAAGTTGCCCTCGTCTTTGTGGGTGGAGCGGCGGTGCTTGGGTTTGGGTACGCCCTCGAGCACCGGGTGCGGCGGATCCTGGCCACCAGCGCCGTCGCCTTCGTCGCCGCGGTCTGGTTCTGGGCCACCGACCGGGCGGGGGCCCTGGGTGCCGTGGTGGGACTGGGCCTCGCTGCGGCGCTCCTCTTCTGGCTCTCGGGGCGAGTGGGCGAGTGGACCAAGAAGGGGAGGACGCCCCGGGGGTAGGCGGGGCAGCGCCTTCGAGGGTATTTTTCGGGCTCCCTGGCGACCGGACCGCGGACGCGGGGACCCCGACCCAGGAACAAGCAGCAGGAGCGCACATCCATGCTCGGCATCGACCTCACCGGGAAACGAGCCTTCGTCGCCGGCGTCGCCGACGACAAGGGATACGGCTGGGCCATCGTGAAGGCGCTGGCCGCGGCAGGCGCGAACGTGTGCGTGGGGACCTGGCCTCCGACGATGAGGATCTTCACGAAGAGCCTGGAGCGGGGAAAGCTGGAGACTGCGCTCCCCGGAGGCGGCCAGATCGAGATCGAGAAGATCTACCCCTTCGACGCCATGTTCGACACGCCGGAGGATGTGCCCGAAGACGTGAAGGCGGACAAGCGCTACGCCGAGCTCACGGGGTACACCATCCAAGAGGCAGCCGACCAGATGAGGGCCGACTTCGGCGAGGGGTGCCTGGACATCCTGGTGCACTCCCTGGCCAACGGCCCCGAGGTCCAGAACCTGCTCGTCGACACCAGCCGGAAAGGATACCTCACTGCGGTGAGCGCCAGCGCCTACTCGCTGGTCAGCATGGTGAGCCGCTTCGGGCCGCTCATGAACCGGGGCGGGTCCGTCCTCTCCCTGAGCTATCTCGCGGCTGCCCGCGCCACGCCCGGGTACGGCGGCGGGATGAGCTCGGCCAAGGCCGCGCTGGAGGGAGATACGCGCACGCTGGCCTTCGAAGCCGGGTACCGCTGGGGGCTCAGGGTGAACACGATCAGCGCCGGGCCCCTGGCCAGCCGGGCCGCCAAGGCCATCGGCACCGTGGACCTGATGGTGGCGTACTACAGGGCGAACTCGCCGCTGCGTGAGGTCCAGACCGCCGACGACGTGGGCCACACCGCGGCTTTCCTCTCCTCGCCGCTGGCGGCGGGGATCAGTGGGGTGACGCTGTACGTGGACAAGGGATACCACGCCATGGGCCTCATCGTGGGTGCCAAGCTCCCCATCGAGGGGCGGGAGCCCTGACGAAGACGGACGCGCTGCTGGGCCGCCGCCTTCCCGAGCTCCGGGTCCCGCCCCCGGGGCCCGCCTCCCGCGCCATGGGCGAGCGCCTGCGCGCCGTGGAGTCGCGCAACGTCACCCATGTGTCTCCGGAGTGGCCCGTGTTCTGGGAGCAGGCGCGGGGAGCCAACGTCGTGGACGCGGACGGGAATGTCTACCTGGACCTCACCGGGGCCTTCGCCGTCGCGCTGCTGGGACACGCCCACCCCGGCGTATCCGCGGCGGTGGCCGAGCAGGCGAAATCGCTGGTGCACGGCATGGGAGACGTTCACCCCCCGTCGGTGAAGCTCCGCCTCCTGGAGCGGCTGGCCGCCCTGGCGCCCTGGCCCGACGCCCGGGTCGTCCTCTCGTCCACCGGGTCCGAGGCCGTGGAGACGGCGCTCAAGACGGCGCTCATGGCCACCGGGCGCCCCGGGGTGCTGGCCTTCGAGGGCGCCTACCACGGGCTCACGTTGGGGTCATTGGCTGCCACGGACCGGGATCTGTTCCGGGCGCCCTTCCTCCCGCGCGTCTACGAGGGCGTGGCCTTCGCGCCCTTCCCGGACCCGCTGCGCCACGGCACCGGCGCATCACGGCGCGCCCTCGACCAGGTGGAGGTGATCCTGGACCGGGGCGCTCCCAACGGGGACGCCATCGGCGCGGTGGTGGTGGAGCCGGTGCAGGGGCGGGCCGGCGTGCGTGTGCCGCCCGACGGGTTCATGGCCGCCCTCTCGGTGCTGGCCCGGGAGCGGGGCGCGCTGGTGGTGGCCGACGAGATCTTCACGGGGATGGGCCGGTGCGGTGCCCTGTACGCGTTGCGGCGGGTCGGGCTCGAGCCCGACCTGGTCTGCCTGGGGAAGGCGCTGGGCGGCGGCCTTCCCCTCTCTGCGTGCATCGGCAGCCGCCAGGTCATGGACGCCTGGCCCGAAAGCGGCGGAGAGGCCATCCACACCAGCACGTTCCTGGGTCATCCCCTGTCGTGCGCCGCGGGACTGGCGGTGCTGGACGCGCTGGAGGGAGAGGAAGTACCGGGGCGTGCCGAGGCCCTCGGGCAGGCGCTCGCGGCGGCCCTGCGGGCGGCCCTCGCCGGGGTGGACGGAGTGGCGGAAGTGCGCGGCCTGGGTCTCATGCTCGGCATCGAGCTGGCGCGGGGCCCGGGGGCCGAGCCGGTGGCAGGTGCCGGCGCCCGCGCCGCCCGCCTCGCCCTGGGGGAAGGCGTGCTCCTCCTTCCGGCAGGCGAGCACGGTCACGTTGTGGAGTTGACGCCTCCGGTGGGCCTCACCGCCGGGCAGGTGGCCCTGGCCGTGGACGTGGTGTCCCGCTCGGTGCGGCGGGCGCTGGCGTGAGCGCAGGGGCGTGAACGGACCCAGGTTGGCTCGGCTCGGATTGGCCGCGCTGATCGCGCTGCCGCTCCTGGTGACGGCGCCGGCGCGCGCCCAGGAAGCTCCGGCCTTCGTGCCCGTGCTTCTCGTCCCGGGATGGGCCGACACCGGGGAGGACGTGGCGGTCTTGCAGCGGCGGCTCCACGCCGCGGGGTGGCCCGAGGACCGGGTGGCCGCGATCACCTTCGGGCACCCGTCGGGAAGCAACCGGGAGCATGCCCGGGAGATCGCCGTGGCGGTGGACTCGCTCCTGGCCCGGACCGGAGCGGTGAAGGTGGACGTCGTCGCCTACTCCATGGGCGGCCTGGCTACTCGCTACTACCTCCGGGAGCACGCGGGGATGGTGCGCCGGGCGGTCTTCCTGGCGACGCCCCACCGGGGCACGTGGGCGGCGTACCTGGCGTTTGGCGAGGGGCGCGCCGAGATGCTCCCCGGGAGCGACTTCCTGGAGGATCTCAACTCGGGCCCCCCGGTGCCGCCGGGCGTGGAGGCGTTCACCGTGCGCACACTCCTGGAGACCCACATCCTCCCCGGAGAATCTGCGACGCTCCCCGGCGTCCCCGGGTGGACGGTCTGCTGCGACACCCACTGGAGCCTGAAGCGCGATCCGGCGGTATTCGAGGTGGTGCGGAATTTCCTTCGCCACGGGGTGACGCCATGACCTGGGCCGCCGTCCTCTTCGACCTGGATGGGACGCTGGTCGATACCACGGAACTGATCCTGCGCTGCTATCGCCACACCATGACGACCCACCTCGGCCGGGCGCTCCCCGACGAACTCTGGGTGGCCAGGATGGGGACGCCGCTCCGCGAGCAGTTGAAGGAGTTTGCCCGGGACCCGGAGGAAGCGGCCAGGATGGCCGAGACGTATTCGAGCTACCAGCGCACCATCCATGACGACATGATGAAGGCCTTCCCCGGCGCTGTGGAAGTGGTGCATGCCTTGAAGGCCAAGGGGTCGGCGGTCGGTGTGGTGACGAGCCGGCAGACCCCCATGGCGGAGCGGGCGTTGGCCCGGGCTGGCCTGGACGGCGTGATGGACGTCCTGGTGGGGGCCGACGACGTGGTGAAGGCGAAGCCCGATCCCGAGCCGGTGCTCATGGCCCTGGAGCGGCTGGGCCTTGCGGGGCAGGAAGCGCGTGCGCTCTTCGTGGGCGACTCACCCTTCGACATCAGGGCCGGGCGGGGCGCCGGCACCCGCACGGCGGCGGTGCTCTGGGGGCCCTTCCCGCACGACGCGCTGAGAGCGGAAAAGCCCGACCATTTCGTGACTCGCCCGGAGGAGCTGCTGGAGCTTACTCCTTAGCAGGCTGACGTGGCGTGGTCCATGGCCTCGGCCATCTTCAGGTCGACGGCCGTGATGCCCCCGGCATCGTGCGTGCTCAGCGCGATGTGGACCCGATTGAATCGGACATCGATGTCCGGATGGTGGTCGGCGGCGTCGGCCAGTCCCGCAACGCGGTTCACGAACACGATGGAGTCGCGGAACGACGCGAGCCGATACTCCTTGACCAGGGCGTTGGACCTCCGGTTCCAGCCCGGATGTACCTCGAGCCATTCCTGTATGGACTTTCCCTGGAGCTTTTCCAGCACCGGCTTCCCGTTCGACTTCTCGGCTACAGGCCTGCCGTTCGATTTCTCGGACACAGGCCTGCCGTTCGATTTCTCCGTCATGTGCTTCCACCCCTCCTCTGCGCGCTACCAGACAGGGGCCAATCCCTCCGGCCTCGGAGAGACCGGGGGCCGCTCATACCCCCGCAGGAGAGAAGAGACACGCGAGGCCGTGGATTTGTTGAGGGGTTGAACCCTCTCTGGCGTCTTCGTAGAATTGGGGCCGTTTCGAATACGGAATGCGGCGCCCCCATCGTCTAGCGGTCTAGGATCTCTGGTTCTCAGCCAGAAGACCGGGGTTCGAGTCCCCGTGGGGGTATGGACGAAGCGCCGGACCGGCGCAGGGGTCGCTTAGCTCAGCTGGTAGAGCACCACGTTCACATCGTGGGGGTCGCAGGTTCAAGTCCTGCAGCGACCATGGAATCACAGATCGCGCCGTTCGTCCAAGAGCCGCAACGCGAATCCGGGTGGTGAACTCGGGAAGCGTTGCGGCTCTTGCGTTTTCGGCCCTCTTAGCGGACTCGCGACCCGTTCGGCAAGGGTCCGGTCGTTTCCGCTTTGCAGAGCGAAAACGGCCCGCAGAAGCCCACCCGTAGCCCACCACTCGCCCACCAGAGATTTCAGGCCCTCCACGGACCTCACATCAGGGCGCTCCGCCTCCGCCTGTGGGTGGCCGCTCGAAGTCCACTACGGTGTTTCTTCGGTGATCCGATCGCGAAGAGCACGGCACGGAAGTCGGACCATGAAGTTCAAGCGGCGGAAGAACTGGAAGCAGGGCCGGTCGATCCTCGAGGAGCGGTCCAGGGGAGGGCAGATCATCTGGAAGGGTGAGGCGCCCGAAGGGGAGGGCGACGTCTTCCTCGTGCGCCTCCGCAAGGGCGCGGCGCGACAGCTCGTCGGCACGAAGCACGACGCGGAAGCGGAGTTGCGGAGGCTCGAGCTCGAGATGGAGACGGACACGTTCAGGCCCGGGAAGACGATCCGTCTGGACACGTTCCTGGAGAAGCACTACCTGGCGGCGAAGCGGCGGGCCCTGAAGCCGAGCGCGTTCGGGGAGTGCGCTCGGACGGTGACCGAGCGGATCTCACCGGCGCTGGGGCGTCACCAGGTGCAAGCGCTCGCCCCAGAGCACGTGCAGGCGTGGGTCGTTTCGCTGTGGAAGGCGGAGCTCAGTGACGCCGGAGTACCGGTGGACTTCGATGAGATCAGGGCGTTCGCGGGTCGTCGGCTGCCGGCGCTTTTTGCACGAGACTCGACGTCGCGGGGTCCCGCGATCACCGCGACCGTGGCCCTCGCGGAACGTGTCGAGGAGGCGGACCCGCCCTCGAACGGGTTCGAGTGGAGGAGTAACCCTTACTGGAGCACGGCCATTCTGGACGGTGTCGTTCCGCCACTCATGGCCACGCTGGCGCACCTCAACGTCTTCATCCCCGGGAGCAGAGAGGTACTCCGTCAGTCTGGCCAGTCCTACCGCCATCGCGTCAGAGGCGTCACGGACTCCAAGGCGGAGTTGGTCGTCCGGGGGTGGCCGCCAGAGAAGCCCGCGATTCACCTACACGTTGGAATGCGAGAACGACGTCGTCGCGGTCGAAGAGCGTTCCGGGGACGCGGGAGAGCGCGTCAGGCTGGCCACGATCCCTGCCGCCGCCGCCGCGCCGGTGATGGCCCTTCTGGGATGGTTCATCGAAGGGAAGGTGGGTCGGCTCATGTGACGGAGTGACCCGGTCGGAATGCTGGGCCCCGCCACGTCGCAGCGCCCGATAGGAGGCTGGGAGCAGTGAAACCGGAAGATCTCGTTCAGTGCTGCCCGCGCCTGTACCACATGGCGTGGGAGGGGTCGTGGCCATCCATCCAGCGCCACGGGCTGCTCAGCACGGCCGCGCTTCTGGACCTCTTCGAGATCCATGGCGACGAGCGCGAGACCCTGGAGGCAGTGCACAGGCCGGAGCCGGTGCGGGTCAGCGATCGCGTCCGCGGAACCGCAACGATCCGGGACCAGAAGCCCATGAGTGAAGCCGGGCTACGTCGCTGCCTTGAGGACGGGCTTCGACCGACCGACCTGGTATCGGCTCTCTTGAACCATCGCGTATTCTTCTGGGCCACGGCCGAGCGTCTGGAGATGTTCCTCTCCGCGAAGGCGTATCGGGGGCCGGCGTCATACCGTGCTCGTCGTGCGGACCCGACCGTTCCTGGAGCGCTATGCCCATCGGGTCGAGCTGTCGACGATGAACACGGGCTGCACGGTGCCATGGCCTAATCCCCGGGGCTTGTCCTCGTTCGTGCCATTGGTCGACTTCGACTACGAGGGATGGAGGAAGAAGCGGGGCCGCCTGACTGCAGTTTAACAGTTGCGATTTCCAAGTGAAGGCACAACAGCGACTTACCAGGAATTTCGGAAGGTAGGGGATGTGGGGCGCAGTCTGGGGACCTGGAAGGTG
>CAZJFX010000118.1:0-9595 GCA_964545395.1 uncultured Gemmatimonadaceae bacterium
AAGCGCTGGAAGCCCGGGACCGGGGCGACTACGCCTCGGGGGCCCAGTCGCTTCGGGTGCTACGCGCCATGGCGGCCGCCTGCCCGCCCGACGCCATCGACCATGTGGTCCGGGAGGAGCTCGCCGACCTCGAGTCCATGGCCCTGTCCTTCGACGACCAGCAGCTCAGCCCCGCCGACGTCAAGTACCTGAAGCAGCGCGCCTACTCCCGGCACCGCAGCCGGCGGGAGTCGGTGGAGCGGTATCGGAGAGGGGAGAAGAGGTAGTGGGTCTACTTCAGGGCTTCTCCTCCGAGAGGCCGGGCGACAGCCAGATCACGATCTCCTGAGCTTGCTCTGAGGGCAGAACAGGCACGGCGGGCCGGCGCGGGTTCCGGCCCGCCGCGCGCTTGGCCCAGTGGCCGCGCGGAGGAACGGGGATCTGGAGCCGTCGGCATGCCTTGGCTAGACCAGGGCCGGAGATCCCCCACTCGCTCGCAAGCGCCGAGACCGGCCGCTCCCAGACCCGCTGCGCCAGCTCAGCGCGCGTCATCTTGAGCTCCCGAGAGCCTGCGCGGCGGGTGCCGATCCAGATCGTGCTCGGGAGCCAGGCGCGCGGCTCCGGTTTCGAGAGCGTAATGCCGGGAGCCCTGCGCCACCGTTGGGCGTCGGCGTGACCCACGGGAACCGGACCTGGTGCGAGCGACCGACCGCCCCTGTCAGCCCTTGGTCGGCGGGGCGCCGCTTACCCTTACTGCACGCTCTCTGGGGGCGAGGCAAGCGGCCCGAAGGGGGCAAGCAGGGCCCGGCGCCACCCCCACCCCAACGGCACGCCACCAATGTGGCTAGATTCCGCCATGGACCTGACCGCCAGGGAACTACCCGTCGTCCGCCGCGCCGTCGAGGCCTACCGCGAGGTGAAGAAGGGACGGAAGGGGCCGTACGGGGGCGTGACCGCCGACGCCATCCTCGACGAGCTGAAGCCGACGCCGCCCCACTGGGCCGAGCTGGCGGACCACGTCATCGAAACGGTGGAAGGGACCCGAGGGTAGGGCCGTAACCCACCACGGCGCCTGGGCCGTTCGTTCCGATGTGCCCGTGCAAGCGTTGCCGTCGGTCAGAGCCCGGCACCCAGGGGGATCCGCACCGCGATACCTCCCGGCCCTGCGGCCACCTCGACCGCGCGGCGCCGCCCCGTCCGGTGCCGTCCGGAGCGATGCACCAGCTCCAGATTGAACTGCCCTGGTTCCAGCGGAGACCCGTTTGATAGAGCCGGACCGTGATTGATGAAGACCGTAGCGAGACACGCCGCATCCAGGGAACGGTGATGTGATCGCGTTCGCGGCGGTGTTGGTCACGACACTGACAGCGTACCTGTGCTTCAGGGGGTGACCGCCGGCTTCCATAGCCTTGCCGGCGGCCGGGCGTGGTCCTGTGCATTCCTGCAATGTGGACAGCCAGAATTACCACGAGATGGCCGTATAGATGTTGAGGATCAGTCATGGTGGCTGGCAGTTCTTACCAGGACGGAGCGGCCATTTGCGTGGCGACTGTGCGCGTACCATACTCGCTTTGCGTGGTACCCGAAGTCAGAGGCTCCTGCTTCTCACACCGCAACCGTGAGTGCCGACCGCCTCGGTCTACACCCGACCACATCAAGTTGACGACGCCTTGACAACATTGTGGTCAGCATAGCTGCAACACCTTGCTCATCTGGCCGCGATATCCCCACTGGAGAGGCGATGCAACTAGCTGTTCACGTCGAGAGCCCGGGCAACGTTCGCTGCATGGAGTGGAGCAGACGGGTGCGGCACGCCCTCATAGCGTTTCCTGCCCTCCTTCTCAGCGTCGCTGTGACGGGCGCGTCCGGTCAGAACGTCGGCGAAGTCCCCGCCCGCTCAAGCGGAACGCACTGGCCGATCGATCCGGAGAGCGCACCTCGGCCGACAGCCTATTCGACCGTGGCTTCAGGGCCGATCGACATCGATGGCCGCCTGGACGAGCCTGCCTGGGCGAATGCCAGGTCTTTCGGAGACTTCATCCAATCGAAGCCCGACGCAGGGTATCCGGCCACCGAGCCCACGGTCGTGCGGCTGCTGCACGACGCCGATCACCTCTACATCAGCGCCGTCTGTTTCATCTCGGATCCGCACAAGCTCACCATCACCAGCCTGGAGAGGGATTTCGAGACCCTGAACAGCGACGCCTTCGGGGTGGCCCTCGACCCGTTCCTCGACCGCAGCAGCTCGTTCATGTTCTTCTTCAATCCCAAAGGCGCCGTCCGCGATGCCCAGTCCTTCGATGACGCGCGGACCCGAGAGCTCGCCTGGGATGGGATCATCGACGTCCGCACCCAGATCAGCGACACGGCGTGGACCGTGGAGATGGCGATCCCTTGGACGGTCTTGAGGTTCGACCCGGCCAAGGACGAGCAAGTCTGGGGGGCGAACTTCTTCCGCAGGGTGCGACACAAGGACGAGGATTCGTTCTGGGCGCCGATTGATCGACGCGACAAGGTCTACACCATGTCCAAGGGTGGGACGATCCGGGGCCTGGGAGCGCTCGCGGCGGGACGGAACCTACAGTTCAAGCCCTACGTTCGCGCTGCGAACATCGGTGGCAGCGGGACGCTCGCGGCCGACCGCGGGCGGAATTACGACGCAGGCGCCGACCTCAAGTATGGGATCACTTCAGGGCTGGCCCTCGACCTCACGTACCGGACCGACTTCTCCCAGGTCGAGGTGGATCGGGAACAGGTGAACCTCACGCGCTTCTCGCTGTTCTTCCCGGAGCAGCGTGAGTTCTTCGTCGAGAACTCGGGGCTCTTCACGTTCAGTGACGATATCAGTCCCCAATCTCGCACCGGGGCGTCCGGGAGGGATTTCACGTTCTTCCACTCCCGACGCATCGGGCTCACCGCCGGTGGCAGGCCGCTTCCGGTCGTGGGCGGCGGACGATTGACCGGTCACCTCGGCGGCACCGAGCTGGGAGTGCTCAACATGCAGACGGCGGCCACCGACACGACCGCCTCGGAGAACTTCACCGCCGTGAGGTTCCGGCGGAAGATCTTCGGCAACTCCTCCGTGGGCGGGATGTTCCTCAACCGGGAGACCACCGAGGGCGAGGGGCAGTACAACAGGGGCTACGGCGTGGACGCGAACATCGGCCTCTTCGGAAGGATGATGATCAACTCCTACGTGGCCGTCACAGACTCCCCGGATGGGCACGGCCCCGGCGTCGCTGGGCGTGTGTCCGCTGCGTGGCGCGACCGGATCTGGGATATCTCCGCCTTCGCCAAGCACGTCGATGACGACTTCAATCCGGCACTCGGGTACGTACGCCGCGTCGGCATCAATCACATGTATGGAACCATCGGCGCACATCCACGACTCAACGCCTCCGCGATTCAGGAGGTGAATCCGTACGTCGAGGCGCACTACGTCTCGAACCTCGACAACGTGCTCGAGACGCGGCAAGGAACCCTGGGATTGGACGTGAGGTTCGTCGGGGGCAGCACTCTGACGTTGAGCGCCGACGACAACTTCGAGCGCATTTTCGAGGCGTTCCGAGTGAGCGGCGATGCGAGCGTTCTGCCGGGAGACTACTCCTTCAGAGAGGGAACGGTGAGCTTCCGGTCCAGCGCCGGCCGCCCGCTGTCGGGAAACGTCAGCGTCACCAGAGGCGGCTTCTGGGACGGCAGCCGAACCTCGGCGTCACTGTCGATGACCTGGCGCGCCGACTACCGCCTCACCACGAGCCTGTCCGCGAATCACAACCAGGTCTCGTTTCCGGACACCGACTTCACGGCCGACGTCTACGGCGCGAAGGTGCAGTTCACCCCGACCACGCGCATCGCCACCAGCGCGTTCGTGCAGTACAACCAATCGACCGACGAGCTGATCACCAATCTGCGGTTGAACTTCATACACGCCCCCAACAGCGATCTGTTCCTGGTGTACACGGAGCGGCGATCGCTGGAAGAGCACCGGGCCCTCGATCAATCCATCACCGTCAAGGTGACCAAGCTGCTCGTCTTCTGACGAACGGCCCCGACCGTTTCCGGTCGGAGGCCGTTCCATTTCCCCGGACCCGCACCGACCTAACGGCCGCCTATCCCCCCGTTGTCCACGATCTCCGCGCGGCTTTCGGGATTCCACTGGGGACGCTGGGCTGCGTCGGCCACTTCCATTCCCAGGTAGAAGAGTAGCTTGGTGGTCCGGGTGGCCTTCGAGATGTCCATCCTGGAGACCTCGTCGGACGGCTGGTGATAATCCTCGTGGGTCCCACAGAAGAAGAAGAGGATCGGCACCCCTCGCCGGGCGAAATTGAAGTGGTCCGAGCGCCTGTAGAAGTTCTGTTCCGGCCAGATGTCGTCGGCGGCGGTGAGGTTGAGCTCCGGGTGCTCCTGGTTCACCCGGTTCATGGTCGTACCCAGGTCCGAGTGCTCCTTGCCGATCACAACGATGGAATCGGGAGCGTTGCGGGAGATCATGTCGGCGTTCAGGTCCGCCACGATCTGGTCCAGGGGCACCACCGGGTGCTCGGAAAAGTAGCGGCTGCCCCAGAGGCCGGCCTCCTCCCCGCTCACCGTCAGGAAGATGATGGAGCGTGCAGGACGGTTCTTGAGCATGGAGAAGGCCTCGGCCAGCTCCACCACCGCGATCGTCCCCGAGCCGTCGTCGTCGGCCCCGTTGTTGATGCTGTCGCCCTGGGCGTTGGGTCGCCCCACCCCTATGTGGTCCATGTGGCCGGAGAACACCAGGTACTCGTTCTTGAGCTGCGGATCGCTCCCCTCCAGGATCCCCACCGTGTTGGGCTGGGTAAAGCTCCCCAGATCCTGCGTGGCGGTGGTGATGGTCATCTCCAGACCCGGCACCTCCCGGACCACCATCCGCGCTCCGGGCCTGAGCGCCGCCCCTGAGATCCCCTTGGCCGCGAGGAGGGACGTGAGGCTGCCCTCACGGATGGTGAAGCTCGCCATCCCGGTGCCCGAGCCCCAGGGAGGACGGCTCTGGATCTGCTCGCGGGTGCGATCCACAGCGGCAGACCAGTCTTCGTCGGAGTTCCGGTCGACCGTAATGACGGACGCCGGCGCGGCGTCGGCAAGGCCGGGAGGAATGCGCACCCTCTGCCGGGCAGTCTCGGGCGCGGCAGCAGCTGGAATGAAGATCACGTGCTTCCCGCTGACCTGCTCGGCGGGGAACGCTTGGCTCGAATCCGGCGTGCCCACCACCAACACCACTCCTCCCGTCACGGTCCCGCTCCCTGCACCACGCCCGAAATTCATGTCCTCGCCGAGCTCCAGGGCGGGGCCCCCCGTGACCTGGATCGAGGAGGCTTCGAAGTCCAGCTTCGATCGCTCGATGGTGTAGTGCTGGATGAACGTCCCGTCGTCTCCGCCGGGCTTCAGGCCATCGGCCTGGAACTGGCTCGCCACCCACTCGGCGGTCTTGGTGATCTCGGGGCTGAGGTTGGCCCGACCCCGCATGGAATCGTCGGCGATGACGGAGATCTTGCTCAGGTAGTCCGCGTCGGAGATAGAGGCGACAGCCTCCTCCGTGGAGACGCCCGATTGACAAGCCAGGACCCCGGGAAGCGCGACGACGGCGAAGAGGATGGACCTTCTCATCATGGACTCCTGAGGGGTACCGGGGAATGGGGATCTTGGGACGTACCGTGGAATGGGGATTCTGGGACGTACCGTGGGTTTCCGACAGGTGAGTGGCCGGAAAGGGGGTCGTCAAGTGTGCCCTCCTCCTCCTCGGCCTCACCTGTTGGTATGTCACGGGAGCCACGGAACGTGGAACGGCCGCCCCCAGAGCGCCCCACCTTGCCCACCGCCCAACCGCTCCCTACCGTGCCATCCAGCCCCTCCCGTGCGGTTGCATCTCCTATCCGTACCCGGACCGGATGAGCCATCTCAGCGTGCCGGTTGCCCGGAGGACTTTACGATGGCAAAGCGTGCGGTTGTTCTTTCGGTTTTCACCCTCCTCCTTCTCCCCCTCACCTCGCTGGCCCAGGGCGCTCCGCCGCGCAGACAGGTGAACGAGTTCCCCGTGGATGATCCTGTCATCAAGGCCATCTGGGAGGAGGGGATGGAGCACTCCCAGATCTACAGGCTGGCCCAGACCCTGGCCGACTCCATCGGCCCCAGGCTCCCAGGGAGCCCGCAGTTCGACGCCGGCGCCGACTGGGCGCTGAAGCTCTTCGCCGCATGGGGGATGGAGGGGCGCAAGGACGAGTACGGCACCTGGAAGGCGTGGAAGCGCGGACCCACCCGCGTGGACCTCATCGAGCCCAGGTTCAGGAGCCTGGATGGGATCATGCAGGCCTGGAGCGCCGGGACCAAGGGCCCGGTCACAGGAAAGGCGGTGGTGGTGCCACCCATCTCCTCACCCGCCGAGCTGGACGCCTTCCTGGGAACGGTCAAGGGGAACTTCGTCCTCCTCACCATCGCCGAGCCCACCTGCCGCCCCGCGGCGGACTGGGAGCAGTGGGCTACCCCCGCGTCCCTGGAGAAGATGAAGGCCCTGCAAGCCGAGAACCGCACCCGTAGCCGGCAGAGGTTCGAGGCCATGGGGATCGACCAGAACCAGTTCGTCCTGCGCCTCGAGAAGGCCGGGGTGGCGGGGATCCTGAGCGGAGCCTGGACGGGGAACTGGGGAGCGACGACGGTGATGGCGGCCCGCAACACGGTCGCCCCCAACATCATGATGGGGTGTGAGGACTACGGGCTGGTCTACCGCCTCGCCGAGAACGGGCAGGGACCGGTCCTGCGCGTGGACGCGCAGGCCACGGACCTCGGCACCGCCCCCACCTACAACATCATCGGCGAGATCCGGGGGACGGAGCTTCCCGACGAGTACGTCATCCTCTCCGCCCACTTCGACTCGTGGGACGCCGGGTCGGCCGCGACGGACAACAACTCCGGCACCGTCACCATGCTGGAGGCGGCCCGCATCCTGAAGAAGGTCTATCCCCATCCCAAGCGCACCATCCTGGTGGCGCTCTGGAACGGGGAGGAGCAGGGCCTGAACGGCTCGCGCGCCTTCGTCGCCGATCACCCGGACATCGTGGCCAACGTCCAGGCTCTCTTCAACCAGGACAACGGAACCGGCCGGGTGGCCAACATCTCCATGCAGGGACTCACCGGCGTGGCCGGGTTCATGGGCGAGTGGATGACCGCGCTCCCGACCCAGATCTCACGGGAGATCACGCTCCAGATCCCGGGGACTCCGGGCACCGGCGGGTCGGACTACTCCAGCTTCGTGTGCGCGAGCGTGCCGGCTTTCAGCCTCAGCTCGCTGAGCTGGTCGTACCGGCAGACCTACCACAACCCGACCGACACCTTCGACAAGGTCGTCATCGACGACATCGTGAACAACGCGACCCTGACCGCCATGCTGGCCTATCTGGCGTCGGAGGAGCCTGAGAAACTCCCGCGGGACCAGCGGGTCATGGGAATCGACGCCAGGACCGGGGAGCCCGGTGTGTGGCCCTCGTGCCGGGCGCCTGCCCGGAACGACTCCGAGTATTTCCGTCGGTAGAGTCCTGGATCGCGCCCTTCCTCCGTCCGCTATCGGGCCCATGGGGTTCAGGGGGTCGCCGGTTCGAACCCGGACGTCTGGAATAGGTTGGCCCGGTGATTCGACGAGTCACCGGGCCTTCGCGTCCTACGGCCGGATCTGCGGAGCGAAGTGGAACTCATCCGGCCCGCACTCGCCGCGGCCCTACGCCGTTTCCTCCCACGGCCCTTCGCTCACGGCCGACAGCTTCTTCATTGTCGGGATCACCGCGGCGGCGATCACGGTGCCGATCACGGCCACAATGCCCAACTTCGTGAAGAGGTTCGTGTAGAGCGGCAGCGTATCGACGGGATTCGTCACGTTCTGGGGCACGCTCGCGAACGTCGCGACCCAGCTCCCGAGGTACTGCGAGATCCCTGTCGCGAGGAACCAGACGCCCATGATGAACCCGCGGAGCGACGGACCGACGTAGCGCGCGATGACCGCGAGGCCGAGACCGCTGATGAGGAGCTCTCCCAGCGACTGGAATCCGTAGCCGGTGATCATCCACCAGAACGAGACCTTGCCCGCGGTGGCGAAGTGGCCGCTGAATCCGTAGGTGAAGAACCCGAGGCTCAGAACCGCGAAACCCATCGCGAATTTCGTGGAGATGTGGAAGTCTCCACCCTTGCCCTTGCCGAGGTGCGTATAGAGCCAGGCGAGCCCTGGGCTCAGGGCAAACACCCAGATCGGATTCAGCGCCTGGACCTGCCCCGCCGGGACCTCGTACCCGAAGAAATTGAGCTCCACGTTGCGGAGAGAGAAGAGCGTGAGCGACGTCGACATCTGCTGATAGAAAATGAAGAAGAGCATGCCCAGCGCCGTCAAGATCAGCACGGCGCCGAGACCTTTGCGCTCGCGCTCGCTTCCCTTTCGCATCATGATGCCGAAGATGGCGAGCATGGTGAAGAACCCGAGGACGACGGTCCCCCGGGCGACGGTGCGGTTCTGAACGATGAACGTCACGAGCACGATGCCGACGACGATTCCGATGAGGACCAGAACGAGGCGCTTCACGTTGAGGGGCTGGAAGTCGGGCTCGGAGCCCACGTGCCGGAGATAGCGGCTCATCGCGAAGTAGTTCAGGATGCCGACGACGAGGCCGGCCGCGCAGACCGCGAACGCAACGTGCCACCCGAACTTGATCGCGATGAGCGGCGTCGCGAGCTGCGATGTGGTCGCACCGATGTTGACCGCCATGTAGTACATCGTGAACGCGCTGTCGATCTTCGCGGAGTCGCCCTCGTAGAGCTTGGAGATCATGTTGGCGGGGTTCGCCTTGAAGATGCCTCCACCCACGGCCACGAAGGCCAGCGCGGGGAAGAGAAGCCCGGGATGGTCCGGAATCGCGAGCCCGATGTATCCGAGAAGGAGGATGAACGCACCGAGGACCATCGTGCGGCGGCTCCCCAGGAGCTTGTCGCCGATCCAGCCGCCGACCGCGGGCACGGTGTAAGCGAGGGCCGCGAACGCGCCGAACGTGAGGTTGGCGCGGTCGTCGGTGTAACCGAGGTTCTGCACCATGAAGAGCACGACGACGGCCGTCATGCCGTAGTAGCCGAACCTCTCCCACAGCTCGATGAGGAAGAGGGTCGTGAATCCCTTCGTCCGCGAAGGCGCCTGCGCCTCGGTCGTCATGTTCGTTCCCCCGATGCGTGAATTGTCTGCGGCCCCGAATATTATCCGCTGCGGAACACCGTGGCGCCACTACGCACGCACCACCTCATCCCCAGGAGTTCGCCATGCTCACCTTCGATGATCCGTCCGTCGTTCTGAGCCGGACCCGCATCGTGGAGCGCTTCCTCGACTACGTGCGCTACGACACCCAGTCGGACGAGACCAGCGACACATGCCCGAGCACCCCCAAGCAACTGGAGCTGGGGCGCCGGTTGGTGGAGGAGCTGAAGGAGCTGGGGCTCCGGGGCGTGGGCGAGCCGGAGGTCGCCATGGACGCCAACGGCTACGTCCTGGCCGAGCTTCCCGGGACGGCCCCGGGGCGGGTGGGCCTCTGCGCCCACATGGACACCGCTCCCGCGTTCACCGGCGCCGGCG
>CAZJFX010000119.1:0-9317 GCA_964545395.1 uncultured Gemmatimonadaceae bacterium
AGGGCCGAAGTGTCCAGGACGACGGAGGTCACGCCGGGAGCCCCGAGCCGTCGTAGCCGAGGATCTCGTCGTCGGTGCGGGGATCGAGCCTGGGCAGCGCCGCCACGCGCTCCTGGATCCGCGCCACGTCCTCCCTCAGACCCCGGCGGCGGCGGCGTCCCTCCAGACGCGCCAGGCGCTCACGTAGCGCTTGGGTCACGGCCTCGGTGAGGCTCTCGCCGGCGACCTGGGCGAGCTGCCGGGCCAGGCGGTCCGCCTCGTCGCTCTTGATGTTCAGCGCCACGGGACCCCCGGGGTGCTGCGGGGAGCGGGAGATCTGAAGATGGAAGATTCTGCTCAATCTTCTTCCTTTGTGCCATAGCGGGCGGCGGTGACCCCCGAGGTTGATGCGGGGGGTGGAACATTGGAATTGCGGGAGGGGACCCTCGTGCGGGCGTTGCTCAGCCCCAGCGCCGTCGCAGGACCTCCGCCGTCTTCGCGTTCAGGCGCGCCCCGTCGGGTTTGACCGATCGCGCGGAGAAGGGGTATTATGTTGTCGGTTACGGCCGCACAGGGAGGATAACTGACAACATGTTGCCGAGCGAACTCCAAACCCCGCGCGACATGGCACGCATGCTGGCCCGTCGGGTCAAGGCGCTGCGCCTGGATCGCGGCTGGACTCAGCAGGAGGTCGCCGAGCGTGCCGGCCTCGCCTTGGCGACCTACCGGCGGTTCGAGCGTACCGGGCACATATCCTTGGAGCGCCTCCTCAAGCTCGCGGCGATCCTGGATACTCGCGCGGGTTTCGACCAGATCTTCGTCCGCTCTCCTGCGCAGTCCTTGGCTGAGCTGGAGCAACGAGCGGAGCCGCAAGCACGCAAACGAGGCAAGCGACGCGATGCGCAGACTTGAGGTACGACTGGACTGGGGGGACGAGCAGGTTGTTGTAGGCACTCTCGCCGAGCAGGAGCGGCGCATCTACTTCGAGTACGATGCTGCGTTCCTGGACGCGCCCCTGCCCATGTCGCCATTCGAGCTCCCCGTGAGACCGGGGCTGTTCGAGCATGCGGAACGGGACTTCGCTGAAGTGTTCGGCGTATTCAACGACTCCCTACCTGACGGCTGGGGTCTCCTGCTCATGGACCGCGAGTTCAAGAAGCGGGGATTGGATCCGGCTACGGTGTCTGTGCTCGATCGCTTGGCCTACATCGGCACGCGTGGTATGGGCGCGTTCACCTACCACCCCCCGACGACGACTGCCGAGGAGGAGATCCTCTGGATCGACCTGGACGCGCTGGCGCGCCAGGCGGAGCGGGTTCTGGAGGGGAGTGCGGAGGAGGTTCTGCCGGCTCTGCGCATCGCGGGCGGCTCTCCGGGCGGCGCGCGTCCGAAGGTGCTCGTCGGAGTCCGCGATGACGGACGAATCACCGCCGGAACCTCCGACCTGCCCGATGGCTACCGCCACCTCCTCGTCAAATTCCCCGCGAAGGAAGACGCCCCCGACATCGGCGCGGTCGAGGCGGCATACGCCCTCATGGCGCAGGCGGCCGGCGTGAAGGTTCCTTCGACGACGCTGTTCGAGACGCGAGACGGAGGCCGCTACTTCGCGGCGGAACGCTTCGACCGCGAGGGAAACCGGCGGCTCCACATGCACACGCTCAGCGGCCTCTTGCACGCGAGCCATCGGCTTCCGTCAATGGAGTACGAGGGATTCCTGAAGGCGACGCTCATCCTCACGAAGGACCAGCGGCAGGTCGAGGAAGCGTTTCGGCGCATGGTCTTCAACGTGCTGTCCCACAACCGCGACGACCATGTGAAGAACTTCTCCTATCTCATGGATCGAGATGGCGTGTGGAGTCTCGCACCCGCGTATGACCTCGTGTTCTCGGAAGGGCCACGAGGACAGCACACCATGGCTGTGGCCGGAGAGGCGGAGCGACCCACGGAGCGGGACATGCTGCGCGTCGCCGAGGATTGCGACGTCGATTCGCGCCGGGCGCGAGAGATCATCCAGCAGGTCCGCGACGCGGTTGGACAGTGGTCTCGGTTCGCCAGTGCCACAGACGTTTCGACCGCAACAGCACGCCGGATCGGAAGTGTGATTGCTGGGCCACTGGTACGACGCTGAACAGGCGTCATCCGACCTCTACCACACCCACCCCACGCCCACCTGGGCGAGGAGGTTCGAGCGGTTCCGGTCGGTGAAGTCGAACCGGGTCACGTGCTCGTACCCCAGGCGCACGGTGGTGCGGAGCCCGGTGACGGCGGGCTTCCGGGCCCAGTCCAGGGTGGCGCGGACGCGGATCTCGTCGGGGTTGTCCTCAACGCGAGCCCAGCGCCAGTCGGGGTCGCGCATCACGGCGTAGGTGTCTCCCTGGTAGCGCTCCCAGGCCCCGGCCACGGAGACACGATCCGCAGGGCCATTCCAATCGAGTCCACCGACGACACCTGCGGAGAGCGGCCCCAGGGGGCTTCCCAGCACCCGTCGGTCCAGGGTGATGCCGCTGGTGATCTGGTGGTGGGTGTAGGTCCGGACACCTACGTGCCCGGCCTCGGTCCAGAGGTCCAACCTGCCGTCCGTGCCCAAGCCGTACCGGCGGATGCCGACCGCCCACGCTGCCTCGGTCCAGAACGACTCCCGCGGCCGCTTGAAGAAGAGGTCGTGATCGTCGGTGGTGATCACCTCCGCGAACAGCGTGACCTGTGGTCCTGGCAGGGTGAGCCGGGCATCCACGCCCATGAGCTTGTCGCCGATTTGGGGATCCGGCGGTAGGTAGTCGGTGGGGCCGGCGCCTCGCTTGTGGAGAAAGAACGCCTCGAACAGGCGGTCCTTGAAGCTCCCCTCGGGCGCGCCTTCCCCCCCCTGCTGGTTCATGGCCGTGGCCCCTAGCTCGAGGTTCGGGTGTGGGCGGATCGCCGCTTCCCAGACCACGAGCACACTGCCCGGCTGGTCCCGGTTGTTCCCCATGGTCGCGAGGGTGCCACCGAAGCTGGCGGGACCCAAGTGCCGAAAGATCCAGGGGAGCCGTGCGGGGCGCTCCATGGACAGGCGCACCATGTCCAGGCCGCGGCCGTTGGTCGAAAGGGCAGGCCCGAGCTCCCGGGCATGGCCGTGGGTCAACGCGTTGCGCCCCACGGTGACCGACAGGTTGCCGAGGACCCCGCGGACGTAGCCGTGCTCGAGCTGAAATCCTGCGTCGGCGTCGGCGGCGCCGAAGGCGTTGAGCCAAACGCGGGGGGCGAGCGAGGCCACCATGCGTGATCCGAGGGCCAAGTCGCCACGGACCGCCACCGTGGCCATGCCACCGTCGAGTGACTCCCTGCCCAGGTTGCGCTGGAGGAGGGGCGCGATGTCCGCGTCGATGTACGACACGTCTTGGTGATATCCCGTGGGCACGACGCGGGGAGGGTTGTCCGCCCAGGAGGAGAGGAACGCCACCTCCCGAAGTCGGGGGGCTGACGCCGGCCGGGGGCCCGTCGGGCCAGCGCCGGCGGAGAGCCGGGCGATCTCGTCGTGGAAGCGTGACTCCAGGCGGGTGAGAACTCCGACGGTGCGTGGGCCGGGTGCAGACACCGGCTCCAGGGCTGCCCGCGCCTCGATGCAGGCGCGGGCAAACGTCATCCGTGAGTAGGGCCGGTGCCGGAGGATGAGGTCGGACACCAGCCCGGCGGACACCAGGAGGTCCAGGTCCCGATACGCCGGATCGGACAGCGGCACGTACGTCGAGCCCTGGGCCGAGGCCATGACCGGAACCAGGGCGGCTGCGGTGGCGATGACCACCACCGCAGCCCACACTGTGCCCTTACGCATGCGCATCGCCGTCGTCAGGCTCTCACGGAACCTTCGCTTTGGTCTTCGACCCGGATCGGGATCCGGATGCCTCCTTCTTCCTGCGCTTCTCGTTGTCGGCGTAGTAGTAGTGGTAGTAGTACCCGTACCGGCCGTAGGTGCTGTAGTAGCGCGAGTCGCGGCGGAAGTCCACGTCGTTGATGACGCAGCCTAGGATGGTGGCACGGACGTTCTTGAGCTGCTCCACGGCGTAGGTCAGCGCGCCCTTCTCCGTGGAGTTCGCCCGGGTGATCAACAGGACGCCATCAGCCTTCGTGCCGAGCACCGCTGCATCCGTCACCACCGTCAGGGGCGGGCTGTCGATGATGATCAGGTCGTAGCGCTCCTCCAGCGCCTCGATGAGCGAGCGCATGCGCTGGGAGCCCAGGATCTCGGCGGGGTTGGGGGGATAGCCGCCGGAGGGCAGGAAGTCGAGGGAGCCGCTCTGCCCCAGGTCGATGGTCCGGAGGGCGTCGGCGATCCCGCACTTCCCGGTGAGGATGGTGATGAGGCCCGGATCGCGGGGCGTGTCGAACACGTAGTTGAGCACGCCCCGGCGCAGGTCCGCGTCCACCAACAGGACCTTGATGCCCTGCTGGGCCAGCGTGATGGACAGGTTGGCCGCGGTGGTGCTCTTCCCGTCCTGAGGGAGGGCGCTGGTGATGACGATGGTCTTGGGCGGGTGGTCCGGGTTGGCGAACGTGAGGTTGGTGCGCAGGCCGCGATACGCCTCGGAGACCGGGTTGCGCGGGTCACGGCCGGCCACGAGGCGGGAGTTCAACTCTCCCGGCGTCCCCGCCTGAGCGATGCGTCCGCTGCTCCCCACGGCCTCGCGGATGCGGGGGATCATCCCGAGCACCGCGGCGCCCTTCGTGGCGGCCTGCACGTCCTCCTTCGTGTGGATGGTCTCGTCCATGTACTCCCGGAGGAAGGCGATCCCCACGCCCAGCATGCCGCCCAGGACGATCCCCAGGAGAAGGTTGAGCATAGTGCGGGGCTTCACCGGCCCGGGCGGGAGGATGGCGGGGTCCACGACGCGGACCGTGGCATCCTTCACAGCCTCCAGGATGCGGGCCTCCTGGAGCCGGTTCTGCAGCAGCGTGTAGACCTCCTCGAGCACCGTCTGCTCCCGCTGGAGGCGGGCGAGCTGGACCTCCTTGGCGGGGATGCGCTCCAGCTCCGTCCCGAAGCGGGTGAGCGTCTGGTCCAGGGCGCGGACCTGCTGGGTGAGTCCCTCGAGGTAGGTGGTGGCCGTCCCCCGGAGCTGGGTCTCGATGTCCCGGATGCGCTCGGTGAGGTTGATCACGTCCGGGTCCTGCATGGTGCGGCGCTGCAGAAGCAGGGAGCGCTGCTGGTTGGCCTCGTTCAGGGTGCGGAGCAGCTCGGAGGCGGCCTGGTTCCGGAAGAGCGACGGGAACGAGATGAGGCGGTTGTACGGCGACGAGGCGGTCGGGTCGGAGGTGCGCGCCTCCCGCTCTATATCGTCGAACACGCTCTGCAGCGCCTGACGGTCGGCGTCGATGGAGTTCCGCTGGGCCTGGAGGTTGGTGAGCTGGGTCACCTGGGCCTCGGCCTCGGCGCGGAGCGCCACCACCTGCTCGCCCTCGCGGAACAACGTCAGCGCCTCCTCCGCCGCGGCGAGCTGGCGGGAGAGGGTGTCGATCTGCACCTGGAGGAAGGCGACCATGCTGGTCGCCTCGGTCTTTCGGATGGCCTGCCCCTGGGCGATGAATTGTGCAGCCAGGGTGTTGGGGACCTGATGGACGAGCTGGGTGTCCGCCGACTCGTACCGGACGGTGATGATGCTGGCCTCGCGGTTGGGGCGGGACACGGCGATGGCGGACTGCAGGCCCTCCACCGCCGCGTCGAAGGTGGCCACCGACACCACGATCTGGTCGTGGAGCGCCACAGTCCCGCTGAGCTGGAAGGTGGCCCCGGGCAGCGCCGCGGGAACGTCCGCGGAGGCGGGGCCGAACGTCTCCCCCGTCTCGTCTTCGGTGATGGTGTACGAGCCGTCCGCCTGGCGGTCCAGCACGTAGATCCCTTCGGGCGCCCACCGCTCCACGAAGACGGAGCGGAGAAGCTCGGCCCGTGCCACCCCCCGGGGGCTCACCATCTGCATCTGCAGGCCCAGGGAGTCCACGACGCCCTCGGCCAGGGTGCGGCTCCGGACCACCTCCATCTCCGTCTCGACCTCGGAGCCGGTGGAGAGCGTCTGGAGGATGTCCAGGATGGGGAGGTCGGTGCGCTCCTCCTCGATGCGGATGGTGGTGACGGACTCGTAGACCGGGACCATGTGGGCGGTGTACGCCGCCGTCGCGCCCACGACGGCGGCGAGGGACAGGGCGATGACCCATGAGTTCCGGACCAGGAGGTTCCACACGTCCCGCAGGTGGATCTCGTCCTCGTTTCTGGCGCCGTTCCCGTATGCCTGGGACTCAGTCATGATGCTCGGGCCCTCAGCGGATGAAGAGGGCGATGATGAGGCTCACCGTGGCGGTGATGGAGGCGGCCACCACCCCGGCGTTCCGGGCCACCCAGCTCCGCTCGGGAACGTAGATCTGGTCCCCCGAGCGGATCGGCGAGTCAGCGATGCGGATGTTGGAGCGGATGTCCACGGCCACCTCGATACCGTCGCGGATGATGCGGATCTTGTCCGGGTCCCCGTTCAGGGTCGGCCCACCCGCCATGGCCAGGGCGTCGGCCACGGTCACGGTGGGGTCGACCAGGTGGAGGCCGGGGTTGTTCACCGCGCCGACGATGCGCACCCGGCGCAGCACGGTGATCTCGATGGAGGGGTTGCGGAGGTACTGCTGGTAGTCGGCCAGGAGGCGGACCTTCAGCGTCTCGGGGGTGTCGTCCAGCACGCGGTACTCGCCCACGCGGGGGAAGACCACCATCCCCGCCTCGTCCACGATGTACTCCCCGGACATGTCGGGCTCGCGCCAGATGTTCAGCCGCACCACGTCGCCGGAGCGGACGTACTGGACGGCGGGGGTGGCCGGGGGCTGTTGCGCTTGGGTGGAGCCGGGCCCTCCGAGGAGGAGGGCGGCGGTGAGAAGCAGGACGTTGGCTCTCACGATAGGGCGTTCTCTGGCGGGGAGATGGAAGATCGGAGCCATCCGGGGCGGGATACGGAGAATTAGTAGTATACCACGCATCCTGGGCGGCCACCAACCCGCGCGTTCCCCTTCCGGCCGGCTCGCCCGGCCGCTATCCCCGCCACCTTCTTGCCTCTTTTGGGTATACTATAGGCTCGCCCAGAACCCGGCCCTGGGCCCACGCGGCCCGGCCTTCCGCACTTCGGTTCCCATGTTCAAATCCCTCCTGAAATCCATCCTCGGCTCCCGCCACAAGCGGGAGGCGAAGAAGCTCCAGCCCCTCGTGGACCAGATCAACGAGGTCTACGGCCGGCTTTCCTCCCTCTCCGACGACCAGATCCGGGGCAAGACCCAGGAGTTCCGGGACCGGATCGCGGCTGCCACGGCCGAGTTCGACGCCGAGATCGCCCAACTCCGGGAGGAGAAGCGCCACTCCGAGGAGCCCTCGGAGCGGGAGCGGCTGGGCCTGGAGATCTCCGAACTGGAGAAGCAGGTGCTGTCCACAGTGGAGGACACCCTGGAGGCGATCCTCCCCGAGGCGTTCGCGGTGGTGAAGGAGGCGTGCCGCCGCCTCGTGGGGAAGGAGATCATCGTCACCGGGCAGAAGCTCACCTGGGAGATGCTCCCCTACGACGTCCAGCTCGTGGGCGGGATCGCGCTCCACAAGGGGAGGGTGGCCGAGATGGCCACGGGCGAAGGGAAGACGCTCGTCGCCACCATGCCGCTCTACCTCAACGCCCTGGCGGGGCGGGGGGCCCACCTGGTGACGGTGAACTCCTACCTGGCCCAGCGCGACGCCGAGTGGATGGGCAACATCTACAGGTTCCTGGGGCTCGAGGTGGACGTCATCGACCTCTACGAGCCCGGCTCCCCCGAGCGGCAGAAGGCGTACCGGGCCGACATCACCTACGGGACGAACAACGAGTTCGGGTTCGACTACCTGAGGGACAACATGGTGCACTCGCTCGCCCAGCGGGTGCAGCGCGCGCACCACTACGCCATCATCGACGAGGTGGACTCCATCCTCATCGACGAGGCCCGCACCCCCCTCATCATCTCGGGTCCCGTGGGGCGCGACACGTCCACCCCGTTCATGCAGTACAACCCGCTGGTGAGCGGGCTCTACAAGAAGCAGATGCGCATCACCAACGAGCTGGTGGCCGAGGCGCAGAAGCACCTGGAGGCCGAGGAGCAGTACGAGGCGGGGAACAAGCTGCTGGCCGTGAAGCGGGGCATGCCCCGGCACAAGCAGCTCCTCAAGATGTTCGCCGACGACCCGTCCCTGCAGACGCTCGTCAACAAGGTGGAAGCCGACTACATGCGGGACAAGCGGCTCCACGAGGTGGACGAGATGCTCTACTTCGCCATGGACGAGCGGGGGCACCAGGTGCACCTCTCGGACCGGGGGCTGGACGAGATGTCCCCTGGCGACCCGGAGGCATTCGTCATCCCCGACCTCTCCGGGGAGGTGGGCGAGATCGAGAAGAGCGAGACGCTCTCCCTGGACGAGAAGCGGGAGCGCATCCAGGCGCTGGAGGCCGAGTACGCCGAGAAGAGCCAGAAGACCCACGTCATCCACCAGCTCCTCAAGGCCTACACGCTCTACCAGAAGGACGAGAAGTACATCATCGGCGACGCCGGCGAGATCGTCATCGTGGACGAGTTCACCGGGCGCCAGATGGCGGGAAGGCGCTGGAGCGACGGGCTCCACCAGGCGGTGGAGGCCAAGGAGGGGGTGGAGGTCCGCGGCGAGACGCAGACGCTGGCCACCATCACCATCCAGAACTACTTCCGCATGTACTCCAAGCTCTCCGGCATGACCGGCACGGCGGAGACGGAGGAGACCGAGTTCCACCAGATCTACAACCTGGACGTGTTCGTCATCCCCACGAACCAGCCGGTCATCCGCGACGACAGGAACGACCTGATCTTCCGCACCAAGCGGGAGAAATTCAACGCGCTCATGGACGAGATCGAGCGGCTCCACAAGATGGAGCTCCCCGTCCTGGTGGGCACGACGAACGTGGACGTGTCGGAGACGCTTTCCCGCATGCTCAAGCGCCGGGGAGTGGCGCACCAGGTGCTGAACGCCAAGCACCACAAGAGCGAGAGCGAGATCGTGATGATGGCCGGGCGGCCCGGCACCGTGACCATCGCGACGAACATGGCCGGCCGCGGCACCGACATCAAACTGGGCGAGGGGGTCACCGACGCCCGCACCGTGCGCTGGGCGAAGGGGAAGGAGCTCAACCCCGAGGACCTGCTCCCCGTGGACCCCATCCGGGCCGAGAAGATCGAGCTCGACCGCGACGACGAGGTGCTGGAGATCGGGGGGCTGCACATCCTGGGCTCCGAGCGCCACGAGAGCCGGCGCATCGACCGCCAGCTCCGGGGCCGCTCAGGCCGCC
>CAZJFX010000120.1:0-9072 GCA_964545395.1 uncultured Gemmatimonadaceae bacterium
TACGCGATTCGGCCGCGCTCTCGTACGTGAATGTTATTTACTTCCACTGCCTTACCGGCGGGCCTGGAAGAGCTCCTCGAAGGTGAACGTGGCCCAGGGCTGGTAAGGCGCGTCCCACAGGTCCGTCTCCAGGTCGTCCACGGCCACGTCCAGCGTCATGTCGTTGGCCCTGAAGATGACCGAGTGCTCGGTGGTCCCGTGGGCCACGGTCTGGAGGAGGCGGCACATCTCCTCCGTGCCCAGGGGCTTCCTCTGCCGTAGCCAGGCCTCCAGCGTGTTCATCCCCGCCTCGTAGCGCCACAGGGACGAGAAGGACGCCTCCTTCCCGAAGAAGAGGCCCGGGCGCTGCGGGTCCACGCCGTACGTCATGTAGTGGTTCGCCGCCATGATGGCGAAGGGGCTCACGGGAGCCACTTCGCCCGGCTCGCGGATGTCGGTGCCGAAGCGGTCTCCCTCGGAAACGAAGGCGGGGGCCGTTTGGCCGCGGTAGGGCACGGCCCAGAGGATGATGGAGCCGCCGCCGAAGACGCCTCCCCCGGGAGCGCGGAAGGCCTCGAACCGCTCCCCGACGGACGAGGGGGTGCTCTCGGCGCCGGCGTTCTCCAGGATGTTGCGCTGAACCCAGGAGCACGGCGTGAGGCCGTCCACCACCGGACCCGGCCCGGTGCCGCCGGCATTCTCCATGGCGTAGAGCCCTTCCTCGTTGAGCCCGGTGATGGTCCCCACGAACCCGGGCCACATGGCCGAGACCCAGCGCCGCCGGCCGGGCTCCGAAGGATCCACGGCGAAGAGGAGGAAGTGGCTCACGGTCACCTTCCGCAGGTCCACCTCCCCGTCCATGTTCCGGCCGGCGATGAGGCCGCCCTCCAGTTCGCTCCCCTGGGTGGCCTCACCCCAGAACGCGAACTGGGTGCACGCGGGGCCGTTCAGCGAAGGCGTGGCCGCCGGCGAGGGCTGCGCCGCCCGGCGCTCGATGTAGGCGTTGATGGCCAGGAGATCCACCCGCTGGAAGCCCCGTCCCAGCCACGCCACGCGCATGTCCATCCCCGACGCCCTCATCCCCTCCACGACGGCGTCCACCTCTGCGAGGTACTCAGGGTCGTAGTCGAAGTGGCTCTGGAGGAAGGGGGCGAACTCCGCTTCGTACCGGGCCGCCGACTGCCAGCTGTCCTCGAGGACGTAGAACTCGAAGAAGTCCACGATCTGCTCGCCCACCAGGAAGCCGTGGGCGAAGCCCCGCTCCCGCGCGGTGCCCGTGAGCTGGAGGACGGGGAGCCCCTTCACCCAACGGAGCGCCCCGTGGTCCGCCACACGCCCGTCGCGGGGGAAGGGCGTGGGACGCCGGAGCGTGACATCCGCTCTGCCCGCGCCGCCGCGCGACAGGTCGACGGGGTCGATCCACGCTCCGGCTTCGGCGGCGTACCAGCCCAATGGTTCGGGCGGGTCGAAGTCCAGCGTCCTGTCCCCGTCCAGGTCCAGGAAGGCGACCACGCTGTAGTGGCCTTCCTCCAGCGCCTCGAAGCGGTACGTCCCGGGGCCGGACAGGACCAGGGAACGGCTCGGGTGCCCTCTCCCCAGCACGTCGGCCTTGGCGAGCCTCCCGACCCTTCCGCCGCCCCGCTCCGGGAGCGCGTAGAGATGCACGACCACGGGGCCCGCTTCGGACCCGGAGTAGCGGATCTCTCCTTCGAGGGTGGCGGGAGGCGCCGCGTCCGATGGGACGGAGCCGAGCAGCAAGAGGGCAGCGGACAGGACGGAAACGGAACGGATCATCATCGCCTCCGGGCCTGGGCGCCGATTCCGTCGGTGCCGGGCCATCATGGGGGAGGATCGCGTTTCTGGATGTTATCCCGGCGGCACGGAGGGGGCCAGCCACCGGGTCACCGCGGCGCGATGCCCCAGCCGCCCTCGGCGCGGGCCGCGACTTCGGCCAGGAGTCCGTCGAGGGCCCGGCGTCCCCGGCCCAGGCCGTAGCGGTGGAGCCCCCGGAATCCCTTCAACGACCCCGAGGCGGCGGCCACGCCGCCTGCCGCGGCCACGATGCCGATGCCCACCGGTCCGAGGAGTCCGAGGACGCCGACGAAGCCGGCGGATGCGGCTGAGCCGAGGCCTCCCCCGAGGAGGGAGAGCCCGCCGACGAGGGCGGCGTTGATGGGCCGGGCCCACGCCACCGGGGCCGTGAGGGTGAGTGTCGCCGCCGCCGGGCCTCCGGGGCGCCGCGAAAGGGTGGCGACCACCTGCCGCAGGTCGGCGAAGCTGGCCTCGCCGGTGAAGCCCTTCTCGGACGCTCCGGTGTAGCTCGCACCCTGGATGTCGAAGAGCAGGACGCCCCCGTCAGCGGGGTCGCCGGTGCGGTCGCGGAGCGTGAGGCGGTAGGGTTCGTGGGGGAAGATGGCCTCCATGGCCGCCAGCACCTCGGCGGGCTCCGCCAGGATGTCGCGGCTGGCTACCACCGCCTCGTCCGGGTTGCCCAGGATCCACCCGCGAGATCGCGCCTCCCCGGGCGGCGGGGGCCTGCAGCTCGGCGGCGCGCTTCCAGAGGCGGGTGGCCTCCTGCTCGCTCAGGGAATCGGGCTCACGGGTCATGGCGGACGGGGCACGATTGGACGGAATGGAGCGATGGGGACGACGAATCGGTATCTTTGGATCAATCGGGAGGCTGTGCGCCTCCGCACCTCCGCTGAGACGCGCCGACCCCTCCAGGTACTCAAGGAGCGGACATTGGCGTTCTTCGGCAAGATCCTCGAGAAGCTGGGCATGGGTGGCCCGGCTGCCAAACCCACCCCTGTCACACCCGCACCCGCACCCGCACCCGTAGGGCCTCGTCCGGCTCCGGTCGTGCAGCTTCCGCCCGACGCGGTCAGGGTGGTGGACGTGGTCGCGCAGCTGGAGAAGCGCGCGGCCGCGAACCCGCAGAAGCTGAACTGGCGCACGTCCATCGTCGACCTTCTCAAGCTCCTCGACATCGACAGCAGCTTCGGCGCGAGGAAGGAGCTGGCCGCGGAGCTGGGCTGCCCGGCGGAGCTCATGAAGGACTCCGCGCAGATGAACATGTGGCTGCACAAGACCGTGCTTGCGCAGATCGCCGCCAACGGCGGCAATGTGCCCAAGGAGCTCCTGGACTGACCCGACGGTCTGACCACCGAACGGAGGAATGGGCTCGTGCAGATCACCGACATCCTCGCCCAGGTGGGCGGGGTGAAGTCGATGGCGAAGGAGTTGGGCGTCAGCGAAGCCCAGGCGGCGAGTGGCGCCGCGGCGCTCGCCCCTGCGATCCTCGGCGGGTTCAAGAAGCAGGCGCAGGCACAGCCCACGGGCCTCGCAGGGCTCGGCGGCCTGCTCGGGCAGCTCGGCGGCGCCGGCCTGCTCAATGACGTGCTGTCACCGCAGCCGACGAACGTGAGCCGCGGCAACGAGGTCCTCGGGCAGATCTTCGGGTCGAAGGACGTGAGCCGCGCGGTCGCGCAGAGCGCGTCCGGACAGTCGGGGCTCGACCCGGGGCTGCTCAAGAAGATGCTGCCCATGCTGGCGATGGCGGTCGCGGGCTACATGGCGAAGCAGGGCAGCGCCGGGGCCGCGGCGCCCACGCGCGGTGGGCTGGGCGGCTTGCTGGGAGGCCTGCTCGGAGGGCGGGCCGCGGGCACCGGCGGCGCGAAGGCGGGTGCGGGTGGGCTCGCCTCCATGCTCGACCTGGACGGCGACGGTAACCCCCTCGACGACATCCTGAGGATGGCCGGCAAGGCGAAGGGCTAGGGAAGCCCTGCGCAGGTATGGCACCCCGCGTTGCGAGTGCCACGGCCCCAGATCCTAGGCGGAGCGACGAAGGCATAGCCACAGCTACGTCGAGGAGCTCCAACGACGGAGATGGGGCCGTGCCACCGCAACCCACACACGCGCAAGATCACATCCGTCATGGTGTTGGGCGCAGGGCGGTTGCGCGGTTGATGCCGCGTCTCTCCTCGTCGCCGTAGCGCTGCTACGCCTCCTCGTCGTTCCTTGCCTGAACGCGCGCAAGCGCCCTGCGCGCGGGGTACCATACCTGCGCAGGGCCTCCCTGCCTCTCGGAGCGCCGCGCCCGCCCATGGCCCGGGCGCGGCGTCCGGCCTATCTTGGCCGGCCCATCCGAGGAGGCGCATGGACGCAGCGCGCGCGCAGGAACTCACCGACGAGGAGCTGGACGCCTACATCCTCACCCGGCTGAAGAGCCTGGGTGTGGACCTGGGCGTGCTCCCCGAGGACGAGCCCGACGCCCCTGCCGATCGCCGTAGGGTTCTCATGGGCGCGCGGCGCTTCCTGCGCTCTACGCCCCAGGCCATCCTGGCGTGGGAACCGGATCCCCAGGCGGTGACCCCGGTCCTGTACCCGGCCTCGCAGGGTCGCGCAGTGCGGGAGCGCGACCGTGGCTGAGCGTCCGAGGGTGCGGGGCCAGGGCGGGGGGACCCTCGCGCCCCTGGATCGGCTCGTGGACCGGCGTCTCTTCCTGGAGCGCATGGGGCTCCTCACCGCGGCGGCGGTCGCGGGGACGGCATGCACGCCCGCGCGCTCTAGCGTGTATACTGCGGGCGGTGCGGCGGGGCCTTCGACCCCATCTTCCGCGCCGCTCCCCGATCCCCGCTCGGTCCGGGCCACCCAGCCCTGGGAGATGACGCTGGCCGAGCTGGCCTCCCAGATCCGGGAGGGCGCCCTGAGCCCGACGGAGGTCGTGGAGGCGTACCTGGAGCGCATCAGGGCGCTGGAGGGGACGCTCCGGGCCTTCAACACGGTGGTGGCGGAGGCGGCCCGCGCCGAGGCGCGGAAGCTCTCGGACCGGCGCTGGTCGGGCCCCCTCCATGGGATCCCGCTGGCCATCAAGGACAACTACTACACCCAGGGAGTCCTCACGACCGCGAACTCCCACATCTACCGGGACTTCGTGCCGGCGTACGACGCCGAGGCGTGGGCGCGTCTGAAGGCGGGCGGCGCCATCCTCCTGGGGAAGACCCAGATGGGACCGCTGGCCACCAGCCGGGCGACCACCCCCGACGGCGATCCCACCACCCGCAACGCGTGGGCTCCACTGGACTCCTCGGTGGACCCCGGAGGATCGTCCAGCGGATCGGCGACGGCGGTGGCGGCCCGCATGGCCGCTTCGGCCACGGGCACCCAGACCGGCGGGTCCATCACCAACCCATCGTCCCGGCAGGGGCTCACGGGGATCAAGCCCACCATGGGCCGGGTCTCGCTCCGCGGCATCGTTCCCCTGAGCTACACCCGGGACCACCCGGGCCCCCTGGCCCGGGATGCCATGGATGCGGCCCTGATGCTCCAGCACATGGCGGGCCCCGACCCCCTCGACCCGAGGACACTGGGGCTTCCCCCGGTGCCCGACCTGGCGATGGCGGCCCAGCCTGTCCGCAGCGGGACGCGCACCGTGCTGCGGTGGCCCACGACGCTGGGGATCCTTCCCGGCTACCTGGACCCGCCCGAGCCGGAGGGAGACGAGCCCCGGTTCCCGACCCGCCGCGAGGAGACCCCCGGCGAGCGGGAGCGCCGCCTGCGCGTCGCGGCGGCCCGGCGCGCCGCGGAGACCGCGGCGCGGCAGGCCATGGTGGCCACCTTCGAGTCATTGGGTGCAAGGGTGGTGGAGGTGGATCTCCCCGAGGAGTGGGAGATCCTCACCAGCGGCGACTTCAACAACGTGCGGCTCCCCGAGCGCGCCGAGCCGTTCCTGGACGTCTTGCGCCGGGACGTGCGCCTGTTCGGGGTCGCCCTGTCCCCCTGGATCCACGGGCTCCTCCTGTCCGGGCCCGAGTATCTGCGCGGGCAGCGGGCCAAGATGGTGCTCCTCCAGCGTGTCCTGGACGGGATCTTCTCCCGGTGCGACGCGGTGGTGCAGACCGGTCCCGTCCCCTTCGACATGATCGGGCTCCCGCTCATCGCCTTCCCCATCGGCTTCGAGGAGTCGCGGGGCTACCCCCTGCCTGTCTCCGCACTGGTGGGAGGGCTCCCCTTCGGCGAGGAGCGCCTCCTCTCGCTGGCGGCCGCGTACCAGGCGGAGACGGACTGGCACCGGCGCAGGCCCACCGACCCGACCGACAGCCCCGGCGGAGCGCCGCCCGGACCGGCACCGGCGTGGCGCCTGGACGTCCTGGACGTGCTGGAAGCGTGCGAGTAACGGACTGTCCGGGAACCCGCGCCGGGCCTCGCACTTCCACAACCGTGCATAATCATACCGCGGCTTACGTGCTTGCCCGGGTGGACCGTGCCGGGGAGGAGTGTTATGCCTCATAGGACCCTCCCCTCACCGAGCCTTCCATGACTCTTCGCATCGTGATCCTGGGAGCCGCAGGCCGCGACTTCCACGTGTTCAATACGGTCTACCGGGACGACCCCTCGGTCCGGGTGGTCGCCTTCACCGCGCAGCAGATCCCCCACATCGACGGGCGCCGCTATCCACCCGGGCTGGCGGGATCCCCCTACCCCGACGGCATCCCCATCCGGCCCGAGGACGAACTGGAGGAGATCATCGCCTCCGAGGGCGTGACGCGCTGCGTGATGGCCTACTCGGACGTGTCCCACGAGTACGTGATGCACCTGGCCAGCCGGGTGAACGCGGCCGGCCCCGACTTCGAGCTGGGCGGCGCGGCCCGCACGATGCTTCCCTCCACCAAGCCGGTGGTGGCGGTGTGCGCGTCGCGCACGGGGGCGGGGAAGAGCCAGACCAGCCGCGCAGTCGCGAACATCCTGCGGGAGGCGGGGCTGCGCGTGGGCGTGGTCCGCCACCCCATGCCCTACGGCGACCTTCTCAAACAGCGGGTGCAGCGCTTCGCCGGCGAGGAGGACCTCGTCTTCCACGAGGTGACCATCGAGGAGCGGGAAGAGTACGAGCCCCACATCGCCAACGGCTCGGCCGTGTTCGCCGGGGTGGACTATGAGGCCATTCTCAGGGCGGCGGAGGCCGAGTCCGACGTTGTGCTCTGGGACGGTGGCAACAACGACACGTCGTTCTTCCGGGCCGACGTGTACATCACGGTGGTAGACCCCCATCGTCCGGGCCACGAACTGCGGTATTACCCGGGCGAGACCAACCTGCGCCTGGCCGACGTGGTGGTGGTGAACAAAGTGCAGACCGCCCGTCCCGAGGACGTGGCTCAGGTGCTGGCCAATGTGGCCCGAGCGAACCCCCGCGCCATGGTGATCCAGGCGGCGTCGCCCATCGTGGTGGACGATCCGGCGGTGCTCCGTGGCAAGCGGGTGCTCGTGGTGGAGGACGGACCTACCCTCACCCACGGGGGGATGCGCTACGGTGCCGGGACGCTGGGCGCCCGTGACGCAGGGGCGGGACAGGTGGTGGATCCCCGGCCCTTCCTTGTGGGCGAGCTGCTCAAGACGTTCCGTAAATACCCCGACCTGGGCCCCATCCTCCCCGCCATGGGCTACGGCGAGAAGCAGGTGGCCGACCTGGAGGCCACGCTCCGCCGCGCCGTGGAGGGCGGAGTGGAGGCGGTGGCGGTGGGGACGCCCATCGACCTGGCCCGGCTCGTGCGGATCCCCGTGCCCGCCACCCGGATCCGCTACGAGCTGGAGGTGCTGGGCAAGCCCGATCTCGGCGACGCTCTGGCGCCGATCCTGGAGGCGCGAAGGCGGTGACGGCCCACGTCGCCGTGTTCGTCTCCCCCCACGGCTTCGGGCACGCGGCGCGAGCATCGGCGGTCATGGAGGCGCTGCACCGGCGCACCGGCGCGCGCTTCGAGCTCTTCACGAGCACTCCGCGGTGGTTCTACGACGAGTCGGTGGAGGGGCTCTACCGGCGCCACGAGGTGACCACCGACGTGGGGTTCTTCCAGAAGTCGGCGCTGGCCTACGACCTGGAGCGCACCGTCGAGGCGGTGAGCTCCCTGGTCCCCTTCCATCCGGAGCTGGTGACCGGCCTCGCCCTGGAGGTGCGGCGGGAGGGGTGCTCGGCGGTGCTCTGCGACGTGGCCCCTCTGGGCATCGCGGTGGCGGATCGGGCCGGGCTCCCCTCCGTGCTGGTGCAGAACTTCTCCTGGCCCTGGCTCTACGAGCCGCTCCTGGAGGAGGCCCCGGCCCTCGCTCCCCTCTCGGAGGAGTTGGACCGCTGGATCGGCCTCGCCACCCTCCACCTGCAGGCCGAGCCGTACTGCTTCGCCGATCCCCGGGCCCACGCCTCGGTGCTCCCGGTGAGCCGTCCGCCCCGGCGGAGCCGGGAGGAGTTGCGCCGTGAGCTCGGCGTGGGGGAGGACGACAAGGTGGTGGTCCTCACCATGGGCGGATACACCGAGGCCATGCCTTTCCTCCCGCGCCTGGAGGAGATGGAGGACGTGACCTTCGTGGTCACCGGGTGCCGGGCCAACGAGGTGCGGGGGAAGCTCCGCCTCCACGACAACTCCGCCCGCCTGTACATGCCCGACCTGGTCCGGGCCGCCGACGCCGTCGTGGCCAAACTGGGCTACAGCTCCGTCGCCGAGGTGTGGCGGGAGGGTCGAGCGGCCGCCTTCGTCACCCGTGCCGACTTCCGTGAGATGCCCCCCCTGTGGGCGTGGACGTCGGAGCGGATTCCCGGGTTCGAGATCCCGGCGGCAGACTTCGGCTCAGGCTCCTGGGTGGAGCGCATCCCCGAGCTACTCCGCGCCTCGCCGCCCCCGGCCCAGCCTCTCGGTGGGGCGGAGCAGGTGGTGGACCACATGCTGGAGCGGATCCCGGCGCTCGGTCGCGGGCGCTGATCCAGAGGGTTCGCCTCGCCGCGCTCGAGTGCTGCGGCCGAGAAGCTTGTAGCGCATCAGAAGGGCACCCCCACAGCCTTGCACAGGAACGACATGTACTCGGAGCCTGCGGCGCACAGCTTCGCCAGTTCCCTGGGGGGACGGGAGAGCGGCTCCCCCTCCGCAGGCTGAGCCCGTCGGGGTGCCAGAGCCCCACGGCCACGAACACCGAGCGGGGCTCGACGTGGAAGTAGTAACCCGGGGCGTGGACATCCCGGGCCTGGTCGTGGCGGAATTGGATCCCCGTATGGGTCTTGTCCCACATTCCGCACTTCGCGGAGGCGATATCTTTGAATTTATGTCCTGATGG
>CAZJFX010000121.1:0-9003 GCA_964545395.1 uncultured Gemmatimonadaceae bacterium
GCGCCTGCCCGCGTCCCGCTCCCACTCCGCCAGCCTCCCGTTCCGAAATCGCTGGTTGGCCCGGCACGGGCTGGACGTGGACCAGGTCCAGGAGACGGTGGAGGCCGCCATCGGAGGGGTGGTGGTGGGGCAGGTGTTCGAGGGGAGGCGGCGCTTCGACATCTTCCTGCGCCTCTCCCCCGAGTACCGGGAGGATACCCGCCAGATCCAGGACCTCCTGATCCCCCTCCCGGGAGGGGGCCGCCTCCCCCTGCACCAGCTCGCGCACGTGGAAGAGGTTGAGGGCGCCCGACTCATCTCCCGGGAGGACGGCCGGCGCTTCAGCACCGTCCAGGCCAACGTGCGGGGGCGGGACATGGGGCGCTTCGTCGAGGAGGCCCAGGCGGAGCTGCGCGCCCGGGTGCCCTTCCCCCCGGGGTACACGGTGCGGTGGGGCGGGCAGTTCGAGCTCCAGGAGCGTTCGCGGCGGACCTTCCTCCTGGTGACGCCGCTCACCCTCCTCCTGGTCTCCGTCCTCCTCTACACCATCTTCGGCGCGGCGCGGGAGGCAGGGGTGATCCTCCTGAACATCCCCCTGGCCCTCACCGGAGGCCTGCTGGCCCTGCTGGTGACGGGGCAGTACATGAGCGTCCCCGCCTCCATCGGGTTCATCGCCATCTTCGGGATCGCCCTGGAGGACGGCCTCGTCCTCCTCTCCACCATCCGGCGACGGGTGGGCGAGGGGATGGCCCCGGCGTCGGCGGTACGCTACGGGGTGGCCACCAAGCTCCGCCCCGTTCTCATGACCACCCTCACCACCGTCTTCGGCATCCTCCCCCTCCTCCTGGCCCGGGGGCCGGGAGCCGAGATCCAGCGGCCCCTGGCCACGGTGGTGACCGGGGGCCTCCTCACCAGCACGCTGGTGACCCTCATCGTCCTCCCCCTGGTCTACCTGACCCTCCTGGAGCGGCGTCCGGCGGGCGGAGGGGCGGTGAAGCGCACGCTCGCCTCCGCCGCCGTTCTGGCCCTTACGGCGCTCCTGGCCACGGCGCTCCTGGCCGCGGCGGAGATGGCGGCGCCGGTGATCACCGGCTTCATCCAGGCCCGCCCGGACCGGGGCCATCCGGCCTCGGCTTCAGCGTGGGGTACTCGATCCCGAGCTGCTCCAGGTACGTCTTGTACTTGGATGCGTCGTAGTAGAAGGGCCGCTGGAGCGGGCGGTACTTCTCCATGATGTCGGCGTTGAGGAAGGTGGCCGGCTTGTCGTCCTTGGTGATGAAGGGCGTGTACTTCGTGTCCCTGGTCTGCACGCTCACGAAGTAGTCCTTCGCCGCGGCGATGGGCGTCGCCGACGCGATCCCGCTGGTCCAGTGGTGGGCGATCATGCCCGGGATGTTGGAGGGGTAGCTCAGCGTCACCGTGGGCATGTTCCATGACACGTCGCCGATGTCGTCGGACCCGCCGCCCAGCGACCGCTCCAGGTCCACCGGGCCGCGGATGGGCGGGATGGAGTCGGCCAGGCCCCACTCCCTCTGCCCCAGCTCGCGCTGCATGGCCTTCGCCAGCTCCTGGTCCTTTTCGTCCCACTTCGGGAGCCCCGCCCGCTCGATGTTGGAGTACACCACCTCCGCCACAGGCTTGTTGAAGTGCCGGCCCCAGGCCGAGCCCAGGATCTGGATGGTGTCGATCTCGGTGCCGGTCATGAGGGCCGCGCCTTCGGCCATCTTCACCGCGGCATCGTACATGGCCTTGGTGCGGGGGTAGTCCCGCTCCCGGAAGTAGAACCAGATGGTGGCCGAGGAGGGAACCACGTTGGGCTGGTCGCCCCCCTCCGTGATCACGTAGTGGGAGCGCGACGCGCGCTGCAGGTGCTCGCGCTTGTACTCCCACGCCGTCGAACACGCCGTCGCGCACCATGAACGCCTTCCCACCCAGCTGCTCCTCGGCGATCCCGGGCCAGATGAGGAGCGTCCCGGAGATGTTCTCCTTCTCCATGATCTCCTTCACCGCCAGCGCACCCACGATGTTCAGCGAGAGCCCGGTGTTATGCCCCTCGCCGTGCCCCGGCGCCAGCTCGGAGACCTGGGGCTCGCGGAACCCCTTGCCGGGCTGTTGATTGGTCTGCGGGAGCCCGTCCACGTCCGAGCCCAGGGCGATGACGGGCCTGCCCGTCCCGTGGGACCAGCGCGCCGTCCACGCCGAGGGCATCCCGGCCACGCCGCGCTGCACGGTGAACCCCTCCTTCTCCAGGAGCCCGGTGAGGTAGCGCTGGGTCTCGAACTCCTGCATCCCCAGCTCGGCGAAGGAGTACAGGTGGTCGATGATTTCCTGGACGAGCTTGGAGCGCTTCTCCACGAGCTGGAGCGCGTCCTCCTTGAGGCGGTCCAGGTGGGGGTCGGCGGTCTGGGGGGAGCATGGGGTTGGGTGCCCCCCCCCAGGGGCAAGGCCGCGGGAGGGCCGCGGGAGGGCGCCCGCGCCATGCCATCCTCGGCTCCCTCTGCATGTCCCTGCTGGCGCGGACTCGGTCGGTCGGCGTGGTCCCGGACGGCGTCATCCGGGGAGCACCCCCTTATCGCGGAGCTTCCGGTCGACCTCCGGCTTGAACAGCTCCCCGGCCTGGATGGCGGCGATCCTCTTCCCCACACCGGCCTCCACGGCCGTGAGCCTCTCCAGAACCGCGGCGGCGTCCTCGCGGGGCACCACCACCACTCCGTCCTCGTCGCCCACGACCACGTCACCCGGCGCGACCACCGTGTTCCCACACGACACCGGCACGTTGATCTCGCCGGGGCCGTCGGTGTCGCACGCGCCGGGCGTCACGGCCCTGGAGTAGGCCGGGAGTCCCAGAGCTCTCAGAGCCTCGACGTCGCGGATGGCCCCGTCCACCACGAGCCCGCCCAACCCTGCGGCCACGGCGGTGGTCCCCATCATCTCGCCGAAGATGGCGCTGGTGGTGCAGCCGCTGGTGGAGACCACCAGCACGTCGCCGGGACCAGCCAACTCCATCGCCTTGTGGACCATGAGGTTGTCCCCGGGCCTGGCGCTCACCGTCACCGCGACGCCGCAGAGCGGCACACCGGTGCGGGAGACGATCCCCGGGTCCATGAAGTGGAAGCGCCCCATGGCGTCCGCCACGTCCGACGACCTCCTGCCGCGAAACGCCTCCACCAGCTCCGGCGGCGTCCGGGGGACGTCGCTGAAGATGCGGAAGCCCGGCTGGCCTCGAGCCGTCACTTCCCGGCCACCTCGAGGACCGTCTGGTACAGGTGCCGGACGAAGTCCCCCATCCCTTCCACCGACACGCGCTCGTCGTGGCCGTAGGCCAGGATGACGTTGGAGCGGAATCCGCCGTTGATGATCGTGGGGGAGATGGACGTGCGGATCATGGAGTTGGCGCTCGGGTCCCGCAGCCGGAGCTTCTCCTGCACCTCGGCGGTGCGCGCCGGGTTCTCCGGGTTCCGGTAGAGGTCCGCCGGCTCCACGCCCACCACGTCGATGTGCCCCATGAGGAGGAGGGAACGCTTGGCCCCGCTCCCCTTCAGGCGGGCCACGATGTTCCCGCGCCCGGGCTCCTTCTCGTAGATGCGGGACTCGATCCCGTCGCGGGCGAGGATCTCCTGGATGTGCCGGGCCACCGCGACTCCGAGGAGGAGAAAGGAGCGGAGTGATCTCGGACGCATGATGGGTGCTCGGGGTGATGGGGGACGATCGGGGCACGATGGGGGAGCAGGGAATGGGGGGCAAGCGCCACCGCCGCACTCGGCGACGCGGCCGCGCCCGTCGTCGCGACACCTTGCCCCGACAGGTGGGCTCCCGCCAACGTCACCCCATGCGACGCTCCAGCCTCCTCTTCCTCACCGCCGCCGCGCTCCTGGCCGGCGCCTGCGACGCCCCCGGACCACCCGCCTCCCGCACCGCCCGCGTGCCCGCCGCGCTCCGGCGGGAGGCGCTCTCGGTGAAGGGGCTCCCTGTCGACACAGCGTTCGCCCGTGAGGTGCGCGAGGCGTTCCTGCACGCGTGGAGGGCCTACGAGGCCCACGCGTGGGGGCACGACGCCCTCCGGCCTCTCAGCCGCGGGTGGCGCGACTGGTACGCCTCCACGCTCCTCATGACCCCGGTGGACGCCTACGACACCATGCTCCTCATGGGGCTGGACGACGAGGCGCGGCGCGCCAAGGAGCTGATCCTCGAGAACCTGTCCTTCGACCGGGACATGACGGTCCAGGTCTTCGAGGTGAACATCCGCATCCTCGGCGGGCTCCTCTCCGCGCACCAGATGGACGGCGACGGGCGCTGGCTGGAGCTGGCCCGGGACCTGGGCGACCGCATGCTCCCCACGTTCGCGTCACCCACCGGGCTCCCCCACGTGCGGGTGAACCTGGCCACCGGCGCCGTGGAGGGGACCGAGAACAACCCCGCGGAGATCGGCACCCTCACCCTGGAGTTCGGCCTGCTATCGGAACTCACCGGAGACCCCCGCTACCACGATGCCGTGAAGGCCGCCGTGAGCCGCCTCCACGCCCAGCGCTCGACGCTGGGGCTCGTGGGCTCGGCCATCGACATCGAGAACGGGGACTGGCTCAACCCCACCAGCCACGTCGGCGGGGGGATCGACTCCTACTACGAGTACCTCCTCAAGGCGTGGCTCCTCTTCGGCGACGAGGACTTCAAGGCCATGTGGGAGGCGGGCAGGCAAGCGCTGGAGACGCACCTGGCCCACGAGGTGGACGGCCGGCTCTGGTACGCCCGGGTGGACATGCTCACCGGCGAGCGCGTCGCCACCCGCTTCGGCGCCCTGGACGCGTTCCTCCCCGCCGTCCTCGCCCTGGGGGGCGACCTGGAGCGCGCCGCGCGGCTCCAGGAGTCGGTGGCGCTCATGTGGGAGACGTTCGGTGTGGAACCCGAGTCCTTCGACTACGTCACCCTGGAGAGGGGGCACCCGGGCTACCCGCTGCGCCCCGAAGCCATCGAGTCGGCCTACTACCTCTTCGTGCTCACCGGGGACGAGCGCTGGCGGGAGATGGGCAAGGACCTGTTCCGGCGGGTGGTGGCGGCGACCCGGGTGGACGCGGGGTTCGCCCACCTGAAGGACGTGCGCACCGGCGAAAAGGACGACGCCATGGAGTCGTTCTTCCTGGCCGAGACGCTCAAGTACGCCTGGCTCCTGGCCGTGCCCACGGCGCTGGACTTCGACGCCGTGGTGTTCAACACCGAGGCCCACCCGCTGAGGCCGGTGGAATAGGGGATCGCCGCTCGCCGCGACCGCACCCGCTCTCATCGTGGCCGCCGCCGGGGCCGGTAAATAGCGCAGTGACAGTTCATTCTATAGCATTCTGGTTCCATGCTCTCTGAGGACTGAGGAGGACGTGCCGGATGAAGCGCATATTGGTGACGGGTTCTGTCGGGCAGATCGGGTCCGAGCTGACACCGAGGCTCAGGGAGATCTACGGGAACGCCAATGTCATCGCCGGCGTCAATCGCACCCAGCCCACAGGCGAATTGAAGGAATCGGGGCCCCTCGCGCCGGTGGACTGCACCGATATCAAGCAGGTCGATGAGGTCGTCAAGAAGCACAAGGTCGACACGATCATCCACCTCGCCGCGGTCCTTTCCGCCGTTGCCGAAGCCAAGCCGCACCTCGCCTGGGGCGTCAATATCAACGGCCTCTACAATGTTCTCGAGGTCGCCCGTGAGCATGAGTGCGCCGTCTTCACGCCGAGCTCCATCGGCGCCTTCGGGCTCTCCACCCCCCTCGACAACACTCCGCAGGACACGATCCAGCGCCCCAATACGATGTACGGAGTGACGAAGGTCACGGGCGAGCTCCTCTGCGACTACTATCACAAGCGCTTCGGTGTGGACACTCGCGGCGTTCGATACCCCGGCATCATCTCGAGCGTCACCCTGCCGGGCGGCGGAACGACCGACTATGCCGTCGAGATCTTCTACGAAGCCATCAAGCACAAGAAGTACGCATGCTACATCGAGGCGGGGACCTTCCTCGACATGATGTACATGCCCGACGCCATCAAGGCCGCGATCGAGCTCATGGAGGCGAGCCCTGAGAAGCTCAAGCACCGAAACGCATTCAACGTGACGGCGATGAGCTTCGACCCCGAGATCATCGCCGCCGAGATCCGGAAGCACATCCCCGAATTCACCATGGCATACGAAGTGGACCCCGTCCGCCAGGCGATCGCGGAGAGCTGGCCCAACAACATGGACGATTCCTGCGCTCGGGAGGAATGGGGTTGGAGCCCCGACTACCAACTCCCAGCGATGACGAAAGACATGATCGAGAAGCTTACCAAGAAACTGAACAAGTAGATGAAGGAGGAGGTGATGGGATTACAGAAAGTGGAGAAGGCCCTGGGCGCGGAGCTGGATGAGCTCTTTTCGAAGGGCACGGCGAAGGGCAAAGAGGCGATCTTCGTAGGCCTCAAGAGGCCGGAGGGCAAGAAGGGTCCCCGGTACTTCTTGAAGGGATATGGAGACAAGGAGTTCCTGAGAATGAACTCGAACTCCTATCTCGGCATGTCCCTCGAGGACAGCGTCATCGCGGCTGAAGAGAGAGCCTCGCGGGAGTTCGGTGTCGGGCCCGGCGCCGTGCGCTTCATCAACGGTACGTTCAAGCCCCACCGGGATCTCGAGAAGAAGCTCGCGGAGTTCCACGGGCGCGAGGACGCGATGATCTTCAGCGCCGCGTATGCGACGATGATCGGCGTGTTCACGGCGCTCACCTCGAAGGACACGACGATCATCAGCGACGAGCTGAACCACAACTGCATCATCAATGCGATCCGTCTCTCGAGGCCATTCGACAAGAAGGTCTACAAGCACAACGACATGGAGGAACTCGACAGGTTCCTGAAGGAATCGGTCGGCACGGGGGCGAAGAGGATCCTCATCGTGACGGACGGGATCTTCAGCATGCGGGGAGACTTCGCTCCCCTCGACCAGGTCGTGGCGCTGGCGAGACAGTACGAGGACGAGTTCGCCGAAGGCATCGTCGTGATGGCGGATGACTCCCACGGCGTGGGCGCGTGCGGCGAGACGGGGAGGGGAGCCGAGGAATACACCAAGGCGGACAAGGTCGACATCCTCATCGGAACGCTCGGGAAGGCCTTCGGCGTCAACGGCGGCTACATCGCGTCGAGCGAGACGGTGACCCGATATCTGCGCGAGAAGGCCGTCACGTACATCTACTCCAATCCCATCACGGTCGGCGAAGCGGCCGCGACGATCGAGGTCCTCGAGTTTCTCGACAGCCCGGCGGGGCGCGAAAGGCTGCAGCACCTCCGGAAGCTGACCCGAGCGTTCGAAAGCGGCCTGAAGAGCATGGGCTTCGAGATCATCGAAAGCGAACACCCGATCGTACCGTTGATGGTCAGGGACACGCAGAAGACGACCGACATCGTGAAGTTCCTCAAGGAGCACGGTGTGCTCGCGACGGGCCTGAACTTCCCCGTCGTGCCCCAGGGGAGCCAGACGATCCGCTTCCAGGTGAACGGAAACCACACCGAGTACGATATCGAGTTCGCCCTCTCCGTCCTCGCGGAGTACAAGAAACAGGCCGGGTGAATCAGACGTAGGCGATGTGCGTGACGTGATGACCGAACCGCCCCCGGCGCCGTAGGGGCTGGGCAGCGACGCCGCGGCCGCGGCGTCGCTGCCGCACCTGCCGCTCAGCGGCTGAAGAGGGCGCGGAGCTCGGCGGGGTCGGAGGTGCGCGTGAGCGCCGCCAGCAGCAGGACCCGGGCCTTGTGGGGCGGGAGGTTGTCGGCGAACACGCAGCCGATCCCCTCCAGCGTGACCCCGCTGCCGCTTCCGGCGTAGAGGGCCAGCGTGCGGCCGGTGTGCACGCGCGTGGAGATCACCACGGGGATCCCCTGAGCGCGGACTTCCTCCAGGGCCCCGAACATCCGGCCGGAGACGTTCCCCACCCCCGACGCCTCCACCACCAGGCCGTCCAGGGCGCCCCGGGCCAGGATCCCCCGCACCACGGAGCCGTCGGCGCCGGCGTAGTTGGTGACGATCTCCACCCGTCCGAGCGTGGCGTCCTCCGGCACGTCCAGGTGCTGCCGGCGAAGAGGGGCGCGGTAGTAGCGCACCCCGTCGGGGTCCACGCTTCCCAGCGCGCCCCACTGGGGCGTGAGGAAGGTGGAAACGTTGAGGGTGTGGGTCTTGGTGACCTCCCGGGCCGCGTGGATCTCGCCGTTCAGCACCACGAGCGTCCCCAGCCCCCGGGACGCCGGCGACACGGCGGTGAGGATGGCGTCGCGCAGGTTCCGGGGCCCGTCGGCGTCGCGCTCCGACGCGGCGCGCTGGGCGCCCACCACCACCACGGGTTTCCGGGAACTCACGGTGAGATCCAGGAAGTAGGCCGTCTCCTCCAACGTGTCGGTGCCGTGGGTCACCACCACCCCGGCCACGTCGGGACGGGCCAGCATCTCCGAGGCGCGGCGGCGTACCTCCATCCAGAGCGCCGGCGTCATGTCCGTGCTGGACACGTTGGCCACCTGCGCCACCTCGACGACGGCGATGGTGTCGAGCCCGGGCACGGCAGCCACCAGCTGCTCGCCCCCGAGGGCCGGCGCGAAGCCGCCACCCACCGAATCGTACACGGAGGCGATGGTCCCCCCGGTGGAGAGTACGACCACCCTGGGAAGGTCTTGACCGGGAAGGGCGTTGACACACAGCGCAAGAGCCAACAGAGCAGCTGAAACTGCGAATCCGGGTTTCATGGCGGGAACATGGAGCGTGAGCAATCCGGAGGCCAGGGACGCAGCGTGCGGAATCGAGCCATGGACGCGTCACCACCGGGTTGTCCACGCGCTCGGGCGCAGATCCAAAGTTCGACGCAGCCACAGACCTCCAAGGCGGAATCAGCACGTGCTTCAATGGGGCCCCATGACCACCGAAGCCGTAGCGAATATCGTGCTTCAATGGGGCCGCGACCTGTTGGTCGCGGAAGTGATGCGGTGATCTGCGGTGGCACCCACGCCACGGGGGCTTCAATGGGGC
>CAZJFX010000122.1:0-8855 GCA_964545395.1 uncultured Gemmatimonadaceae bacterium
ACCCCTTGTTCTACGCCGTTTCTCGCCTTCTCGCGTCGGGAACTTCGGCCTAGAACAACCCGATGAGCCCGATCTCCGGGACGAGACGATACCCCGTCTCCCGCTCCACCGTCTCCTGGGCCAGCTCCATGAGGGCGCGCACGTCCGCCGCCGTGGCGCCGCCCAGGTTCACGATGATGTTGGCGTGCTTGTGGAAGATCCCCGCGCCGCCGAGCACCCGCCCCTTGAGGCCGCACTGGTCGATGAGACGGCCGGCCCCGACCCCCTCGATCTTGCGGAAGACCGATCCCGCCGAGGGGTAGAGCCACAGGTCCGGGTGGCGATCGTCACGCCAGGCCAGGTTTTCCCGGACCACCGCGCGAAGCTCCTCCACCGGGGCCGGGCTGAGCTGGAAGGTGGCGGACAGAACCACGTCCGAGCGGTGGTGGAGGACGCTCTGGTCGTAGCCGAACCCGAAGTAGTCCACGCCCACCGTCCTCCGCTCTCCCTCCTGGGTGAGGATCTCCGCCTCCTCCAAGACCTCCTCGATGTAGACGGTCCGCTCCCGCGCCGGGGCGGGGGAGAGGAAGTGGAGGTTCTGCCAGAGCGCCCCCCCCACGGTGCTGGGGATCCCCACGAAGTGGTGGAGCCCGCCCAGGCCAGGGGCCACGGTGGCGTCGATGAGGTCGGGGTAGATAGCCACGCCCGCGCCTGCCTGCACCCGGTGGCCCTCCAGGAACGCCACGTCCGCCGCCTCGCTCCGGATCACCAGTCCCGGGAAGCCCCGGTCCCCCATCAGGATGTTCGCCCCCTTCCCGAGGAGGAAGCACGGCACCTCCTGGTCCCGGCACGCCTGCACCGCCGTGGCCAGCTCGTCAGGGGTGTGGGCGCGGAAGAGAAGCTCCGCCGGCCCCCCGATGCGGAAGGTGGTGAGGGGCGCCAGGGGGACGCTCCGCTCCAGCCGGCGCGGGTCGAGGTGGGGGGTGAGGGCCTGCAGCCAGGCCCCGACGTCGGAGGACATTCCTGTGGGCGCTCTCGGGAATCGGTTCGGGGCGACAACATAGCCGGGGCTGCCGGGGCTGGACACCCGAGGCGTGCCCAGCCCCGGCGTGCCCCGTATTTTTGCGTGTTGCGGGATCCGTGCCAGGCGGGCGAAACCCTATCCCCTCGTCCGCACGTAGGGCCGGACGTGCGGTATCTCTGGTCCTGATCGCACCTTCTGGTGTCTGCGAGCATCAAAGGATCAGGGAAGGCCACCCACCACGCTGGTAACGGCAAGGCGAGGATCATGACGAGGACGAGGGAAGAGGGGGGTCTGGGGCGCGTCGCCGCCCTGGCGCTGGGACTGCTGGCCGCCGCCGCGGCGTCGGCGTCGGCGCAGGAACCACCGCACAGCCTTACGCTGGACGAGGCGATCCGGCTTGCGAAGGACTTCAACCCCACGTACCAGAGCACGCGGAACGACCGCTCAGCCGCGGACTGGCGCGTCCGCGAGGCGTACTCGGGGCTGCTCCCAACCGCCAACGCCAACTCCAGCTTCAGTTGGGTCGAGGGCGGCGCTCAGCGCTTCGGCACGGTGGACCTGGGCACGTCGGGGACCGACTGGTACCAGTCCTACTACAACCTGAGCGTGAACTGGCAGCTGGACGGGAACACCCTCTTCGGCGTGCCCGCGGCCCGGGCGAACCAGAGGGCCGTGGACGCCCGCATCGCCGCCGCCGAGTTCGACCTGGAGTCGCAGGTGGCCATGCAATACATGGCGGTGCTGCGCGCCCAGGACGGCGTGGAGGTGGCGCGGCGCCAGCTGGAGCGGGCCGGACAGAACCTGCAGATCGTGCGCTCCCGGGTTTCGTCGGGAGCCTCCGCAGGGACCGAGGGGAAGCAGGCCGAGGTGGACCTGGGACGCGCCGAGGTGGGGCTCATCCAGGCCCAGCGGCAGTACCGCGAAGGGATGGCGCTCCTGGCCGAGCGCGTGGGCACCACCCTGGACGACGGCACCCGGCTCTCCAGCGCGTTCCCCGTGTTCCAGCCTGGCTGGGACCGGGGCGAGCTCATGGCTCTGGCCATGGGCGCTCATCCGTCGCTCCGGGCCTACGAGGCCCAGGAGCGGGCCGCGGGAGCGACGGCGAAGCAGGCGGCGAGCCAGTACTTTCCCTCCTTCTCGGTGACCGGCCGCATGCAGGGCGCCGCCCAGGAGGCGACGAACCGGGCGTACGTGCTGGGGCAGGCGCAGGACTACATGGCTTCCCAGCGCTCCAACTGCGAGTTCTCCAACGCCCTCATCCGGGGCGTCCCGGGGCTCGGCGGCGAGATCCGGGACTGCAACCAGTTCGTGTTCACCGATCAGCACCGCGCCGACGCCCTCGCCGGGAACAACGTTTTCCCCTTCAACTTCACCAAGCTCCCCGTCTCCCTGACATTGCAGGTCTCTATCCCGATCTTCACGGGATTCTCCCGCCAGCGTCAGGTGTCCGAGGCCTTCAACCAAGCCGAGGACGCCAAGCACAACCGCCGGGCCGAAGAGCTCCGGCTGCGTACCGCCGTCACCCAGGCCTTCGACAACCTGACGGCGGCGTACGAGGTGGTGCGCCTGGAGGAGCGGAACCGGAGCCTCGCCGAGGAGCAGCTCCAGATGCAACAGCGCCGCTATGCCCTGGGCGCCGCCGCGCTCCTCGAGCTCCTCGACGCCCAGACCAGCCTCACCACGGCGGATCAGGCCTACCTGAACGCCGTCTATGACTTCCACTGGAACCTGATCCGACTGGAGGCCGCGGTGGGCCGCACGCTGCGTCCCGAGTAGCGACGCACTCCGCCATCCGGCTCACCCCGAAAGGACTGTCATCTTGGACATCATTCGCGACACCAAGCCCCAGAAGAAGAAGAAGCGGATCTATTGGATCACGGGGGCCGCGTTGGGCCTGGTCGTCATCACCGTTCTCATCCGGCAACTCCCGAGCGCGGCCCCCAGCGTGGAAGCCGCCACCGTGTGGCGGGACACGGTGCAGCAGGGGACCATGGTGCGCCAGGTGCGCGGGCCGGGCACGCTGGTCCCCGAGCAGATGCGCTGGATCACCGCCGTCACCGCCGGCCGCATCGAGCAGATCCTCTCCCTCCCCGGGACCGAGGTGAGCGCCGGGGATCTCATCATGCGCATGAGCAACCCGGACGTGGACATGCAGCTCCTCCAGGCCCAGCAGCAGCTATCCCAGGCGGGGGCGGCGCTGGCGCAGCTGCGCACCTCGCTGGAAACCGGAGAGCTCACCCAACGGGGGACCGTGGCCACGGTGCGCACCCAGTTCCTCGACACCAAGCGCGTCTACGAGACCAACCAGAAGCTCTTCGACGAGAACCCGGACCTGGTGGCCCGGGCCGACCTGGACCGCTCGCGGGAGAGCATGGAGGAGCTCCAGACCCGGCTGAAGATCGAGGAGGACCGCCTGGGCGTCATGGAGCGGACCGTGCAGGAGCAGCTCGACGCCCAGCTCGTGCAGATCGAACGGCTCAAGGACCTGGTGCAGTTCAATCAGGACCGGCTGGGCTCCATGCAGGTGCGCGTGCCCGTGGCCGGGGTGCTGGCGCCCCTGGACATCCCCCTCCAGGAGGGGCAGTGGGTGCAGTCGGGGCAGCAGCTTTCCCGGGTTGTGGTGCCGGGCCGCCTGAAGGCCGAGATCCGCATCCCCCAAACCCAAGCCCAGGACATCGTGGTGGGGCAGCAGGCGCTCATCGACACCCGTACCGATACCATCGTCGGGCAGGTGGTGCGCATCGACCCTGCCGTGCGCCAGGGCACCGTGACCATCGACGTGGCGCTCCCCCCGGAGCTCCCCGCGTCGGCGCGCCCCGACCTGAGCGTGGACGGGAACGTGATCATCGAGCGCCTCGAGGACGTGGTCTACGTCGGGCGACCCAGCTTCGGCCAGGCCAACCAGCAGGTGAGCATCTTCCGGGTCACGCCCGACGGCGGATACGCCGAGCGCGTCACCGTGCGCCTGGGCGCCAGCTCGGTGAACGAGATCGAGGTGGTGGAGGGGCTGAAGCCCGGCGACGTGGTGATCCTCTCGGACATGTCCCAGTGGGACGGTTTCGACCGCGTAAGGCTGAAGAACTGATGATCAAGCTCCGTAACATCGAGAAGTCGTTCCGCAGCGGCGCGGGCGAGACGTTCGTGCTCCGGCGCATCGACGCGGACATCGCCCAGGGGGAGTTCGTCACCATCATGGGCCCGTCGGGGGCCGGGAAGACGACGCTCCTCTCCATCCTGGGGATGCTGGACGGGGACTGGCGCGGCGAGTACTGGCTCCACGGCGAAGCCGTGCACACCATGAAGCCACGGGCCCGCATCGAACTGAACAAGCGCTACGTCGGGTTCGTCTTCCAGCAGTATCACCTGCTGGACGACCTGACGGTCTACGAGAACCTCGAGATCCCCCTTTCGTACCGGAACGTGAAGCGGAAGGACCGGGAGGCCATCGTCGCCGATGCCCTGGACCGCTTCCAGATCGTGGGGAAGAAGGACCTCTACCCCAACCAGCTCTCCGGGGGACAGCAGCAGCTCGTGGCGGTGGCGCGCGCCGTCATCGCCGAGCCCACGGTGATCCTGGCCGACGAGCCCACCGGGAGCCTCCACTCCTCCCAGGGGAGGATGATCATGGATCTGCTGGCGCGCCTCAATCGTGAGGGGACCACCATCATCCAGGTGACCCACAACGAGGAGTACGCGAAGGTGGGGAACAGAATCGTCCAGCTCCGCGACGGCTGGATCGTGGAGGAGTGAGGCGCGGCCGGGGCGACCGTCGCGGAGCCCCGGTCAGCTTCCCCCCGCCACCACCGTCACCGCGCGCTCCACCTCCACCCAGCGCCGGTCGGCGGTCTCCACCCGGGCCCGCAGCACCCAGTCGCCGGACACCTCGAAGCGGAACTCGGGGGCGACGTAGCGTCCCGCCCCCTCTCCCCGGGCCGTGTCCACCACCAGCTCCACGCCGTCCCGGAGCCCGGTGACCACGACGGTGGCGCCGTTCCTGGGCGTCCAATCCACGTCGGACACCTCGAGGCGCACCTGCGCCGTTCCCACCCGCGGGGGGGAGGGCTCGAAGCTCCAGCGCACCTGGAGGTCGGCGTCCCCCGTCCGTGGATCGCCCCCGCACGCAGCCAGGAGAAAGGCGGCGGCGAGGACCCGGCGCGCGCAGGGGAGCCGCCGGGAGGTTCTGGAGAGCTGGGGCATGGCTGGGCTCCTGGGGAGGGTGGTTCGGGGCCGCGGCACGCGGGAGCCGGAAGGTAGGGGGACCCGCTGGCCTCCGCGAGGCGCGCCGGGCCCGATGGGTCCGGCGGGCGCCACCACGCTGGCCTCCGGCCGACCGCCTCCCCACCGTGGAAGGACGCAACCGTTCCCGGAATGGTCGTGTCCCAGGGTACGGAAGAGGGAGTCCACGGCGATTCAACGAGCTCTTCTTTGACAGACATGGAAGTGGTGGGGCGGGCGCAGAGCGGCGATCAGGCCGCGTTCCGCGTCCTCTACGACGCGAACGTGGACCGGATCTACCGGCTCATGTACCGCATGGCGGGCGAGGACGACCTGGCCAGGGACTTCACGCAGGAGGCCTTCCTGCGTGCCTGGCAGCGCCTCGACCAGTTCCGCGGGAACGCGGCGTTCTCCACCTGGCTCCACGCCATCGCGGTTTCCGTGGCCCTGAACGGGCTGAGGAAGGTGGATCGCCACCGCAGGCGGGAGCGCTCGCTGGAGAGCGCCGCCCCCGTGGCGGCGGGGCGCCGGGAGTTGGACGCGGGCGCCAGGGAGCGGTTGGCGGAGGCGGTGGACGATCTCCCCGAGATCTACCGGACGGTGCTGTTGATGCACGACCTGGAGGGATACGGACACGGCGACATCGCGGGCATTCTGGGCGTCGCGGAAGGGACCTCCAAGGCCCGGCTGTTCCGGGCCCGGGAAAAGCTGAGGGCGACGCTGGGCGATGCCATGAAGGAGTACGTGGGATGACAGAGGGATCCATGGACGAGCTGACCCGCCTCCTGCGGGAGGAGTACAACCCGCCCCCGGAGGTGCCGAGGGACGAGATGTGGGCGGCCGTCGAGGCGCGCCTCGAGCCCCGGGAGGCCGGGGTGGTCTCGCTGGACGAGGCGAGGCGCCGGCGCGCCGCGCGCTTGCGCCACCCCCTGGCCTGGGGCGCCGCCGCCGCCGCGGTCCTCGTGGTGGGCGTGGGGATCGGCCGGATGACCGCGCCCATGGCTCCGCCGGTGGCCGAGGCCACCCCGGACGCGCCGGCGGGATCGGACGCAGGGATCCTCCGCGTGGCCGCGGTGGAGCACCTGGAGCGCACCGAGGCGCTCCTCCGCATGGTGCGGGCCGACGGGGCCGCGGGGCGGGTGGATCCGGCCGTCGGAGTGTGGGCGAGGGGGCTCCTCACCCAGACCCGGCTCCTCATGGACATCCCCCAGGGGGAGGACCGGGCGATCCAGGAACTCCTGGAGGACCTGGAGCTGGTGCTGGTGCAGATCGTGGGCGTGACGGAAGCGGCGGGGGGGGACGAGGCGCGGGCCCGCGCGGAGCTCACCCTGACGCTCGACGGAATCGAGAGACGCGAAGTCCTCTCCCGGATCCAGGCGGTGACGCCGGCGGGAGCGGGGATGTCTGGGACCTGACAGGAGATCGAACCCATGCGTGCGACGACGACGATGATGACGAGGATGACGATGAGGGGGGCTCTCCTCGCCGTGGGCCTGGCCCTGACGGCGGCCGGTGGCGCGGCACAGAGCGTGGCGACGGCCTCGTCGGCCCGGAGCTCCGGGACGGCGCCCGCCCCCTGGATCCAGGAGGACCCGGGAGCGAAGGCGTACCAGGCGGCGCGGGAGGCCCTCAACGCCAGGCGCTACGAGGAGGCGGCGCGGCTCTTCGCCGAGCTTCGCACCCGCCATCCCCAATCCGGCTACCTGGCCGACGCCTACTACTACGAGGCCTTCGCCCGCTCCCGGAGCAGCGCGCGCAACGAACTGCAGCGGGCGCTGGAGCTCCTGGCCGAGCAACGGAACCGGTTCCCGAGCGCAGGCACGGCCCGGGACTCGGACCAGCTCCGCGTGCGCATCGAGGCCCAACTGGCCCGGCGCGGCGACGCCCAGTCCGCCGAGTACATCGCGCAGCAGGCGGCGAACCCTTGCGGTCCCGGGCAGGAGGTGCGCGCCGCGGCGCTCAGCGCCCTCCTGAACATGAACCCCCAGGCGGCCCTACCCCTCCTGCGGGAGGTTCTCCAGAGCCGGGACGAGTGCTCTGCGGAGCTCCGCAAGCAGGCCGTGTTCCTCATCGCCCAGAACATGGACGACGAGGCGGTGGACATCCTCCTGGACCTGGCGCACCGGAACCCCGATCCCGACCCCGAGGTGCGGGAGCAGGCCGTTTTCTGGCTCTCCCAGGTGAAGTCGGAAGAGGCGCTGGCGGCTCTGGAGGCGATCCTCGCCGAGAGCGACGACCCGCAGATCCAGGAGCGGGCGGTGTTCGCCCTGTCGCAGCACGGGAGCGCGCGAGCCGCCGAGGTGCTCATGAAGCTGGCGGAGCGCCCCGGCGCGTCCAGGGAGATCCGGGAGCAGGCCATCTTCTGGATCGGGCAGAACCCGCGGGCCGGAGGAGCCCGCTACCTTCTGGACCTCTACCCCAAGCTGGACGATCCGGAGCTCAAGGAGAGGGCCGTCTTCGCCATCTCCCAGACCAACACCCAGGAGTCGCGGAGCTGGCTGTCGGAACGGCTCCGGGACGGGTCCGAGAGCGTGGAGGTCCGGAAGATGGCGCTCTTCTGGCTCGGGCAGAACAAGGGGGTCTCGGTGGCCGATCTCCAGGGGATCTACGGCTCGCTCACCGATCCGGAGATGAAGGAGCAGGCCATCTTCGTCGCGTCGCAGCGGCGCGAGCCCGCGGCCGTGGATTTCCTCATGGACGTGGCCCGCTCCGAGACGGACCCGGAGCTCAGGGAGCGGGCCATCTTCTGGCTGGGCCAGAGCAAGGACCCCCGCGTCGCCGAGTTCCTCCTCTCCCTGATCCGGCGATGAGGCGCTCCTCGGCGCTCCCGGCCCTGATCCTGCTGGCCGCCCCCCTGGCGGTGGCGGGGCAGGGGCTGGACGAGCGGATCACCGGCGGGGGTGACGGGGTGGTGCGGATGAGCTTCCCGGCGCGGCCGGGGGTGGAGATCTGCGACGAGGGGATCCGCCTCTTCGGGGAGCGGAGCGGGCGCTCCGGACGGGGTTGGAAGGCGCAGGCGTGCGCTCCGGGACCGGTGGTGGTCGAGGTCCGGGTGCGGGGCGGGGAGGTGCGGGACGTGGACGTCCTGGACCGCAGCGACGCCCGGGCCCCGGACGCCCGCGACCTGGGCGACGTGGGTGCGGGCAAGGCCGCGGCCTTCCTCCTGGGCGCCGCCCGGGGTGAGGCAGGTGGGCGGGGCGTGGAGGGAGCCATCTTCCCGGTGATGCTGGCCGATGTGGGCGAGGCGTGGAGGGAGGTCCTCTCCATCGCCGAGGACACCCAACTGGACCGGGACGTGCGCCGCACCGCCCTCTTCTGGCTGGGCCAGGAGGCGGCGGCGACGACGACGGAGGGGCTCGCGGGCGTGGCCGCGGACGAGGACGAGGACCAGGAGGTCCGGTCCGCCGCCGTCTTCGCCCTCTCCCAGCGGCCGGAGGAGGAGGGCGTGCCCATCCTGATGGAGCTCGCCCGCACGGGCCGGGAGCCGGCCACGCGCAAGACCGCGTTCTTCTGGCTCGCCCAGTCCCGCGACGAGCGGGTGATCCCCTTCTTCCGAGAGGTGCTCGTGGGGAAGCGGGACGGCTAGACCCACAGCAAGCGTGATGTGACGGGCTGATCTACGAAAAGGAACCGGAAA
>CAZJFX010000123.1:0-8779 GCA_964545395.1 uncultured Gemmatimonadaceae bacterium
CCTTCCAGGTCCCCAGACTGCGCCCCACATCCCCTACCTTCCGAAATTCCTGCCCGGGGGGTAGGGACGTTGACACGTTCCTCCCTTCCTCCAAGTTTAAAAGTCTGTTTCACACGAACACCAACGACGGCGCGATGTACGCATTCCTGCTCACTCTCCTGGTCCTGGACGGGATCTTCCTCGGGATCGTGATCCTCCTCCAGTCCGGCAAAGGCGGGGGCCTCGCCGCCGTGGGCGGTGGCGCGGCCATGACCGAGAGCCTCCTCGGCGGCCGACAGGCCACCACGGTACTCACCCGGGCGACCTGGACTGCCGGGACCGCCTTCATGGTCCTTTCCCTGGTCCTCTCCATCCTGTCGTCGCGAGCCCAGCAGCCGGAGTCGGTGATCCAGGTGCAGGCGCCGGCCACGGCGCCAACGTCAGCGCCCCAGCCCATCCTCCCGGGCGGTACCACCGAGGCTCCGGCCACGGGGATGGAGACCGCGCCGCCCAACCCAGGGGATCCCGGGAGCTGATCCCCGGGTCTCGGCGGGACGGTCCGAGCTCCGTCGAGGGCACCGATCCCGCACCCGCCGGCTCCGCCGCGGCCCGGCGGTGAACCGGCTTGCCCGGTCCTGGCTGCCGGGCGAACGTTCATGCCTGAGGGGCGCCCCGCGCGGATCGAATGCCGCGCCCCCGGGTAACGGCCCCACCTCGTGGAACCCGATCAACCGGAGTGCGTCAGCGTGGCCCGGATCGAAGTCCCCATGCCCCAGATGGGCGAGTCCATAGCCGAGGGCACCGTCTCGAAGTGGCTGAAGCAGGTGGGCGACAGCGTGGAGAGGGATGAGCCCATCCTCGAGATCTCCACCGACAAAGTGGACGCCGAGATCCCTGCGCCGTCCTCCGGAACGCTCGTCGAGATCGTGGTCGCCGCAGGCGCCACCGTCGAGGTGGGCACCGTGGTGGCCTACATCGATCCCGATGGTGGTGCGCCGGCCGCGGTCGCGCAGGGCTCTGCGGCCGCTGCCTCCCCCGCCGCGCCCTCCGCAGCCGTCGCGCCTGTCGAGCCTGTCGAGCCTCAGCCCGACGCCACGGCAGGGGGCGAGGCCTCCGCCGAGGAACGGCTGCGCACGCGCTCGACTCCGGTGGTCCGCAAGATCGCCGAAGAGCACGGGATCGACGTTGCCTCTGTGCCCGGCACGGGTCACGCGGGCCGGGTGACCAAGCAGGACATCCTGGGCTTCATCGAGACCGGCGCGCCGGCCGAGGCACCCGCCCCGGCAGCGCCCGCCCCTGCGGCACCCGCCCCCGCGGCACCCGCCCCCGCGGCACCCGCCCCGGTGGCCTCCGCCCCCGCGCCCGCCTCCCCTCCGGCCCGTGCGGCGGAGGCTCCCTCGGATCTGTGGAAGCGCTTCTACGGAGAGGTTCAGCACCCCGAGTTCCCGGTCCGTGAGGCCGACCGCGTGGAGGCCATGGACAAGATCCGCCGGCTCACGGCGGAGCACATGGTCGTGGCGAAGCGCATCGCGCCGCACGTGCACTCGTTCATCGAGATCGACTTCACCTCCATCGATGCGGTGCGCAGCGCCAACAAGGCGAAGTGGGCCGCGCAGGGCGTGAAGGTGAGCTACACTGCGTTCGTGGGATGGGGCGTCTCCCGGGTGCTCCGTGAATTCCCCATGGTGAACTCGACGGTCTCGGGCAACAACCTCGTCTTCCGCGGGAACGTGAACCTGGGGATGGCGGTGGACATGAACCCCGGGCTCATCGTGCCCGTCATCAAGGATGCCGACGGCTTGAGCCTGGTGGGGATCGCCAAGAAGCTCAACGACTTGGCCGACCGGGCCCGGACGAGGCAGCTCCTTCCGGACGAGATCCAGGGTGCCACCTTCTCCATCACCAACCCCGGCGTGCTCGGCACGCTCGTGGGGATGCCTGTGATTCCGAAGGGGACCGCGGCCATCCTGGGCACGGGTGCCATCGAGAAGCGGGTGGTGGTGGTCGTGGACCCGGCCACCGGTGGCGACGCCATGGCGATCCGCAAGCGCGCGTTCTTCGCCCTGGGATACGATCACCGCATCGTGGACGGGGCGGACGCGGCGCGCTTCCTGGCCCGGCTGAAAGAGGTGTTGGATGCGTTCCCTGCGGACGCCTGAGGACAGCCCGACATCGCCGCGGCTCCCGGAAAGACCCGGCATGGAGCACCCCACCGACCCTTCGCCCGCCTTCCGCCGCAAGGTGCAGGTGCGGTGGCTGGGCCGGGTCAGGTACGCCGAGGCGACGGCATTGCAGGAGCGTCTGGTGGCGGAGCGCAGGAGCGGGTCCATCCCCGACACCCTGCTCCTGCTGGAGCATCCCCACGTCATCACCCTCGGCACCGCCTCCAGCCCGGAGCATGTGCTCGTGGGCGAGCAGGAGAGGGCGCAGCACTCCATCGAGCTCTTCGAGACGGGCCGGGGCGGCGACGTGACCTACCACGGTCCCGGCCAGCTGGTGGGGTACCCCATCCTCGACCTGAACCCGGATCGCCGGGACCTCCACCGCTACCTGCGTGACCTGGAGGAGGTGCTGATCCGTGCGGTGGCCACATGGGGCGTGAAGGCCTACCGGGCGGAGGGACTCACCGGCGTGTGGACCGCAGGGGGGAAGGTGGCCGCCATAGGAGTGCGGGTGTCTGCGGGGTGGATCACGTCCCATGGCTTCGCGCTCAACGTCGACACCGACCTCAGCTTCTTCCGGACCATCGTGCCGTGCGGCATCTCCGACCGTGAGATCACCTCCCTGGCCCGGGAGACGGGACGCGAGCTGGGGCTGGAGGAGGTAACGGCCGCCGTGGCGCGGGCCTTCGCCCAGGTCTTCGACGCGAGCCTGTTGTAGCCTGGACAACATTTTCACACGTCCGACGCCTGCTCTCCACCCGCCTTGCGGATGGGCTTTTTCCGAAGTGCCGGACGGCACAATCCATATGTTCCGGGAATGTTTGTTCCATGATTCATTTGTTTCCGCCAGCGCCCGAACAGACCTCGAAGATCTCGCGCGCTGTTAACATAAACACCCCTGGCACAATCAGTTGCGGTATCTTCCAGGGCCGCCGCTAGAATCCATGACGAGGCCCTTGCACCCACTGCCGTGGTCCGGTATCGTACTCTTGCGATTCGGATGCGGCTCGTCGAAGACGATGACGTAGGTCATCCCCAAGACGAATCCGGAGAGCAGCCGCCGAGCGCGACGGCGCGACGGCGGAGAGCGAACCAGGGCTTGGAATACCTGGGGAGCGCGGCAGGGAGGTCGCTGGCCCTGCTGAAATGGCCCTCAGACGAATTCGGAGGGCGCCTCCTGCCGCGGACCGCGCGGTACTAAGGGGGGTAAAGGGGGAAGGCCCAGCCGCCCACACGTGGTGCGGATCCAAGCAAGGGCCGTGAACCCGCCAGCGCAGTGGGGATACCGCCGGAGCAGCGTGTAGCGGCCGGGCAGGTCCTCCGAGTCAGAAGCGGCCCGGGTGCCTCGTGCACTCCGGGCCGCTTCGCTTGTTCCCCTGCCAGCTACGCTCCGAGCCGCCGTCCACGCTTCGTTCAGAGGTGTGGAGGGAGCGACTCCACCCCGTCCAGGTAGCGTCCTCGCTCCCGCTCGGCCGTGAGCCAAGCGTCGAAGCCCGAAGGGACCAGGCCCCCGGATCGGGTGAGTTCCTTCGCCGCGGTGGTGGCCAGGTGGTTGGCGTACTCGTTGCGCGGATGCCCCGCGTGTCCCCGGACCCACACCATGTCTACACGGTGGCGCTGCAGCTCCCCGTCGAGCTCCCGCCAGAGGTCGAGGTTCTCGATGACTCCCGTCTTGCGCCGCCAGCCCCGCGCCTTCCATCCGGGGAGCCACTCGGCCACGCCCTTGACCAGGTATTGGCTGTCGGACACGAAGCGCACCGCGCAGGGGCGCGTCAGCGCCCTGAGCGCCTCGATGGCCGAGCGGAGCGCCATGCGGTTGTTGGTGGTATCCCCCTCCGACACCCAGTAATCCCTGCGCTCCCACGTGCCGTCTCTCCAGACCTCCACAAGCCCGGCGGCGCCGCCGGGGTTGGTCCGCTCCCGGAACTGGTTGCCCAGGCAGGATTCGTCGGCATGGACGTGGACGAGGTCGAGGGTCATGGGATGTGTCCGGGGGTACGGAAACGGCGGGGAAGGTAACCTCCTCGCCGGGCGGCGAGGAAGCGCGGGCTGCGGCTTGACCCTTGCCCGTGGGGGTCTAGCTTTCGCGCGACCATCCCGTCGCCTGCCAGACCCGCACCCGGAGCGCCCCTTGGAGAACCAGGCCTACCTGCTCCTGGAAGACGGCCGCCGTTTCGACGGAGCGTTCCTGGGCGCACGCCGCCTGGCCCTGGGCGAGGTGGTCTTCAACACGTGCATGACCGGGTACCAGGAGGTCCTCACGGATCCGTCCTACACCGGCCAGTTGGTGACCATGACGTACCCCCTCATCGGCAACTACGGGGTGAACGGAGAGGACCGGGAGTCTGCCGTGCCGCAGGTGGCTGGGTTCATCGTGCGGGAGGCGGCACGGCGCCACTCCAACTGGCGCGCCGAGGCGGGCCTCGACGCCTATCTTCAGGACCATAGCATCACGGGGATCGCCGGCGTGGACACGCGCTCGCTCACCCGGCATCTCCGGGCTCGGGGTGCCATGCGGGGCGCCATCGCCCCGGCCGGCCGGAAGGAGGCGGATGTCATGTCGGCCATCCAGGCCCATCCTCTCATGGAGGGTCTGGACCTGGCTTGTGGCGTGTCCACAGCAGAACCCTACGAAGTCCCGGCCGTGGGACCCGAGCGATTCCGCGTGCTGGCCTACGACTTCGGGGTCAAGGCACACTCCCCGCGTCTCCTGGCCGAGCGGGGGTGCCGGGTCACCGTCATCCCCGCCGACACGCCCGTGGACGAGATCCTGGCGTCGCCCCTGGACGGCCTCTTCGTGTCCAACGGACCCGGCGACCCGGCGGTGGTCCAGAATGCCGAGCGGGCCATCGTGGGCCTGGCGGAGGCTGGCGTACCCGTGTTCGGCATCTGCCTCGGCCACCAGCTCATCTCCAGGGCTTTCGGGGCCACGACCTACAAGCTTCCCTTCGGCCACCACGGCGGGAACCACCCGGTGAAGAACCTGGACCGGGGAACCGTGGAGATCACCTCCCAGAACCACGGCTTTGCGGTCCAGCGCGGCGAGGGGGACGAAGTCCCCGGCGCGCCGGGACTCCGCCTGACCCACGTGAACCTCTACGACGGAACCGTGGAGGGGGTGGAGCACCGCGAGCTTCCCGTGTTCTGCGTCCAGTACCACCCCGAGGCGGCGCCGGGCCCCCACGACAGCCGGTACCTCTTCGACCGCTTCACCGACCTCATGGAGGCCAGAAAGGCCCACCGTGAGGGCTGACCCCCCCCGTCCACGCAAGTCCCTGTGAGGCAACGACTCACAGGTGCTTGCGGCAGCCCCCCGGGCTCCGTTACCCTGGCACTTCGTCAACCCGTTGCATGCGAACCGTGCGTCGTCCGGCGCGAGTGACACCCGTGGAGGCGGCATGACCAAGGCGGACCTCGTCGAGCAGGTGGCGGAGGCCATCGGCCCCGGCATCACGAAGAAGGACTGCGCTCTCGTGGTGGACGGATTTCTGAACGCCGTGAAGCTCGCGCTCCAGAACGGGGAGAACATCGAGATCCGCGGCTTCGGCACCTTCAAGGTCCGCAAGCGCAAGACCCGCACCGCGCGCAATCCACGTACGGGTGACGCGGTGGAGGTTCCTTCGCGGAGCGTGCCGGTCTTCAAGCCGTCCAAGCACCTGCGTACCCGGGTGGCCAGACGCGACCGGGTGAGCTAACGGTCGGGCCCCCTCCGGCATCCAGATATCGGTGAGCCACGGGGAACAGCCGGGCCTGGCGTCCGACGAGGCGCTGGTTCGCCGGGCCCGGGATGGGGAGGAGGAGGCGTTGAGCGCGCTCGTGAAGCGGCACCAGGACGCGGTATACCGGGTGGCGCTGGCCATCGCCGGTGACTGGGACCTTGCCCAGGACGTCTCCCAGGACGCCTTCCTCAAGGCCTTCAGGGGCCTCGGGGGCTTCCGGGGGGACGCGTCGTTCCGGACCTGGCTCCTCACCATCGCCGCCAATGCGGCCCGGGGGGCCCTCAGACGGCGGGGGAGGCGGAGGGAGACGGACATCGACACCGCGCCGCCGGTGGCGAGCGAGCTGAAGGGTCCGGACCAGGTCGCAGAGCTTTCCGCCGAGTCTGCGCGGGCCCGCGAGGCTCTGGGAAGACTGCCGGAGAAGCAGCGCCTCTCCGTGCAGTTGCGCGTGGACGAGGGCCTCAGCTTCCGGGAGATCGCCGAGGTCATCGGCTCCACCGAGGGCGCGGCGCGTGTGAACTATTTCCACGGGATTCGAAGGCTCCGGGAGTGGATGGAATGAGCGAGGTACATTGCGAGATCATCCGTGAGCGGCTTCCCGACTTCGTCGGTGGACGGCTGGCCCCGGCGGACGCTGCGCAGGTGCAGGCCCACCTGGGCGAGTGCCTGGAGTGCCGCGATGAAGCGGCGCTGGTGGAGTTGCTGTATGCCGCGCGTCCGGCGGCCCCGGCCGAGCTGGCGAAGCGCATCGAGAGCGCGGCGCGCGTTCCGCTCCGGCCCGCGTACCACCCCTGGTGGGGGGTGGCCGCGGCCTCGGTGGCGGTCGTGGCTCTGGGGATTGGTGTGATCTCCCGAAACCCACACGCGGCGGAGGATGCCGAGGTTCCGGGGATCGTGGCGGGGGTGGGAGAGGCGTCCATCTGGCTCGCCGACGACGGCCTCGTGGCCGGCGCTCCCGCCCTGGAGGGGCTCTCCGACGAGGCGCTGCTCATGCTCCTCGAGGAAATGGACAGCGGGACGACAGGAGGTGCGGCATGATCTGTGGAGGCACGCTCGCGCGTGGAATGGCAGCCGCCCTCCTCGCAATCTCCCTGGCCGCGGGGGCGGCCGTGGCGCAGCAGCGGGGGCTTGGCCCGGGCCCTCGCACTCAGGACCGGCAGCAGCTCGAACGCCGCGTGAGGGCTCGCTTCGCCCAGATGATGCAGCAGCGCCTGGGCCTCTCCGCGGAGGAGTCGGAGCGCCTCGACAGCACGGTGGAGTCCTTCATGGAGCGTCGGCAGAGGCTCGTGGCCGAGGAGCAGGCGCTGCGCATGCGCATGGAGTCCATCGCCCTGGATCAGAAGCTGACGGAAGCGGAAGCCAGGACGCTCCTCAGCCGCATGCAGGAGTTGCGCGACGAGGAGGTCCGGCTCTTCCGGGCGGAGCAGGAAGCCCTCATGAGCGTGCTCACCCCGGTCCAGCTGGTGCGCTTCCATGCCATGCGTGAGCAGCTGGGCCGGAGGATCCAGCAGCTCCGCGGGGGCATGGGCCCCATGGGTGGCCCCCTTTCCGGCGGGAGGGGTGTGCCACCGCCCGAGGAAGACGGGCAGGGCACGGCCCGGGAGAGTGTCCCGGGAGCCCTGCTCTGGGTGCCGCCTGGGCCCTGACCGGGGCATCCCCGAAAGGGTGACGGCGGGCACCGGGCCTTCCCAAGGTCGTGGGCCCTCCTCTTCATGAGGAGCGACAGGGGCTCCGGCGGGCTCGCGGCCCTGTTCCGGACCGGAGGGTGAGCCGGGACTGCCCTCTCGTTGACACCCGTCGCGCCCGCCGGGTACAATCAGCCTCCGCACCCAGACCTTTCCGTCGGATCGCGAGGAGTCCCGGCACCGTGACCGTGAGGGCGACCCTCGTGGCCGGACTCACCGGGGGTGTCAGGGGGTGTTGGCCAAGAGCGCCGAAGCCGTCCCATGGACGGTGGAAGGCCTGACTGCGCTGGGCGGGCCCCGGCGTACATACGAGTCGGCCCGTCGGGCGCCACCGCCCTGGTTGGGCTTCCCTGCAGGTCGTCGAAGCGGATTGCGCGGCTGGCGACCGGCCAACCACCACAGGAGTCGCGATGCGACGGGTCGCTGCCCTCTACCGGTCCTCCGTGGGGAAGAAGGTCCTCATGGCGTTCACCGGCTTCCTCTGGTTCGGCTTCCTCGTCGGGCACATGGCGGGAAACCTCAAGGCGTTCCAGGGAGCCCAGGTCTTCAACGAGTACGCCCACCATCTGCGCATCCTCGGCGAACCCATCCTTCCGAAAATGGGTTTTCTGTGGGCCTTCCGTCTCGTCATGCTGGCCGCGTTCGGCATCCACGCCTGGCTCGCCTGGGAAACGTCCCGCCAGAGCTGGGATGCGCGCCAGGAGAAGTACAGCAAGCAGGAGAGCCTGAACTTCGACTTCGCGTCGTCGCTCATGCGCTGGAGCGGGGTGTTCATCCTGGTGTTCGTGGTGTTCCACATCCTCCACATGACCACGGGGGCCCTGCACCCCACGTTCGACCGGGGAGGAGTGGTCACACCGGCCACGCCGCACGGCGAGGTGAACGCATTCCTTAACCTCGTGACCGGGCTGGCGAACCCCCTGGTGGCGGGTTTCTACGGCCTGGCCATGGTGGCCATCTGCCTCCACCTCTATCACGGGGTGTGGAGCCTGTTCCAGACGCTCGGGGCCGCCCATCCGAACTACGCATCGTACCGGCGGCCCTTCGCGGCGGTCATGGCGTTCGTCGTCTTCCTCGGATTCCTCTCGATCCCGGTCAGCATCCTGACCGGCATCGTGAGCTGACGGAGGCCTACCGTGAACCTCGATGCCAAGATCCCGACGGGCCCCATCGAAAAGAAGGGTCTTCACCTGTTTGCGTCCGTGTGTCGGAGTGACGCGGGCACGCGGCGGGG
>CAZJFX010000124.1:0-8490 GCA_964545395.1 uncultured Gemmatimonadaceae bacterium
ATCCCTGGTGCCAGAATTTCCGGAAGAAGGGGGGGCAGAATTTCCGGAACTCACATACGGCTCACCGCTCGCCTTCGCGACGATGAGCCCAAGCAGGAAATACGCCGAGTTGTTGTAGGTCTGCGCCGTGCCCGGCTCGAAGTCGAAGGGCGCCGCTTCGATCTTGGCCACAAGGGAATCCCGGGGGAGCTTCCGCATCATGATCTCCCCGAAGACCGGCATCTCGGTGTAGCCCCTGATCCCCGAAGTGTGGTCCAGGAGGCGGCGGAGTGGGATGCGTCTACCCTGCGTGTCGTAGTCCGGCAGGTACGTCGTGAAATCGGCGTCCAGGTCCAGCTTCCCCTGCTCCGCGAGCTGGAGCACCGCCGCCGCGGTGAACTGCTTGGTCATGGACCCGATCTCGAAGACCGCGTCCGTGGCCATGGCAACGTCCCACTCCAGATCCGCGACGCCGTATCCCTCCAGCAGGAGCGTGTCGCCCCGGTGCACCACCGCCACGGACGCGCCGGCCACCAGCGAGTCGGCCGCCCAGGCGGTGGCGAGGGAGTCGAGGAGGGAAACGAGGGCGGCGCGGTCGGGCGATTGCGCGGCGGTGGGGTTGGCCAACAGGAAGACGGCGGCAGCGAGCCGTGCGCCGGCGGCGACCGATTTCATCACGACGTCTCCTCGGGTTCGGCACCCTCTCCTACCACCACTCCTTCTGCAGTTCCTCCAGCGCAGCGCTCCCCGGGCACAGCACCTCGAACGGCAGTTCCACCAGCGGCTGGTCCACCGTGTTCTCGATGACGTGCAGGTCGGCATCGGACTTCTCGATGTAGAGGAGCCCGGTGGCCACCTCCCCTCTGGCTCGGGAGGCGCGCAGATATTCCAGCACCGCGCCGCGATTCGTCGGATCGTAGGACTCCGCCACCTTGCGGAGCTTCACGGTGCTCCCGTCGTGGAGCTTCACTTCCCGAACTGTACCATCGCGGTAGTCGGCGGTGATCTCCCGGCGGAGCGGGATGAAGTCCGCCTCCACCACCTCCTGCACCGCCGAGCGCGTGTAGGAGTAGCTCTTGGTGGACTCCTCGTGGTTGTTGAACGTCACGCACGGGGAGATCACGTCCACCAGCGCGAACCCCTTGTGGCTCATGCCGGCCTTCAGGATGGGAACGAGCTGGCGCTTGTCCCCGGAGAAGGAGCGCGCCACGAACGTCGCGCCCAGCGAGAGCGCCAGGTTCACCGGGTCGATGGGCTCCTGGCGGTTCACGTCGCCGCTCTTGGACCTGGAGCCCACGTCGGCGGAGGCGGAGAACTGTCCCTTGGTGAGGCCGTAGACGCCGTTGTTCTCCAGCACGTACAGCATGTTCACGTTCCGCCGGATGACGTGGCAGAGCTGGCCCAGCCCGATGGAGAGGGAGTCGCCGTCGCCGGAGATCCCCACGTAGAGCAGGTCCCTGTTGGCGGCGTTGGCCCCGGAGGCGATGGAGGGCATGCGCCCGTGCACCGAGTTGAACCCGTGGGCTTCCTTCACGAAGTAGGTCGGCGTCTTCGACGAGCACCCGATCCCGGAGAGCTTCGCCACCCGGTGCGGCTGCACGTCCAGCTCGTAGAACGCCTGGATGAGCGCCGCCGTCACCGAGTCGTGCCCGCACCCGGCGCACAGCGTGGACATGGCGCCCTCGTAGTCCCGGGGCGTGAGCCCCAGCGCGTTGGGACGCATCCCGGGGTGCCGGGCCGTGGGCTTCGCGATGTAGGTCATGACGCCGCCTCCTTCGTCGCGCGCTCGAGCACCGGCCGGATCCCGTCCAACACGTGCCCTTTGCTCAGGGGTTGGCCACCGTAGTAGTCGACGCTCACCATCTTCTGCTTCGGACAGCTGGTCTCCATCCCCAGGAGCATGCGAAGCTGCCCGTCCCGGCTCTGCTCCACGACGAAGACCGTTTCGTGCTCGGCCAGGAAGCGGTCCACCTCTGCGGAAAACGGGAACCCACGCACCCGCAGGTAGTCCATGTCCACGCCCTCGGAGAGGATCTGGTCCCGGGCCTCCAGCACCGCCCAGTGGGCTCCGCCCATGGACACGATGCCGTAGCGCGCCTTGCGTCCCTCCACCCGGTGGATCTCGGGGGCCGGCACGTGTTCCGCCGCCGAGGCGACCTTCCGGGCAAGGCGGTCCATCACCTCGACGTATGCCTCGTCGTCCTCGGTGTAGCCCCCGTACTTGTCGTGCCCAGAGCCCCGCGTGAAGTACGCGCCCTTGGGATGGACGCCGGGAAGCGTCCGGTACGGGATCCCGTCGCCGTCCACGTCCAGGTAGCGGAAGAACGATTTGGCCTTCTCCAGCTCCTCGGCGGACAGGACCTTCCCCCGGTCCGGCCGGTAGGCGTCGTCCCACTCCAGGCGGGGGATCACCCAGTCGTTCATCCCGATGTCCAGGTCGGACACCAGGAACACCGGCGTCTGGAAGCGTTCCGCCAGGTCGAAGGCGGCCACGGCGAACTCGAAGCACTCCTTGGGGTCCGCGGGATACAGCGCGATGTGCTTGGTGTCCCCGTGGGACGCGTACGCCGTGAGGATCAGGTCGCCCTGCTGGGTGCGCGTGGGCATCCCCGTGGAGGGGCCGGTCCGCTGCACGTCCACGAACACCGAAGGCACCTCGGCGTAATAGGCCAGCCCGATGAACTCGCTCATGAGCGAGATCCCCGGGCCGGAGGTGGGCGTGAACGCCCGCGCCCCCATCCAGTTGGCCCCCAGGACCATCCCCGCCGCCGCCAGCTCGTCCTCGGCCTGGAGGATGCAGTAGCGCTTCTTCCCCGTCTCCGGGTCCACGCGGAAGCGCTCGCACCACTCCTTGAACGCGTCCATCACCCCGGTGGAGGGCGTGATGGGGTACCACGCGCCCACGGTGGCGCCGGCATACACGCACCCCAGGCCGGTGGCCGCGTTGCCGGTGATCATGACCTTGTCCCGGTTCGCGTCCATGCGCCGCACGCGCACGGGGAGCGGGCACGCCCAGTGCTCCCGGGCGTAGTCGGCCCCCATGCGGATGGCCCTGAAGTTGGACTCGATGAGCGCGGGCTTGTGGGAGAACGTCTCCTCCAGCATCCCCTTCACCACGTCCATGTCGATGTCCAGGAGCGCCACCAGCGCGCCCACGTACGCGATGTTCTTCATGAGGATGCGCTCGCGCGCCTTCGTGAAGCTCTCCGCGCACATGCGGGCCAGCGGGATCCCCAGGAAGGTCACGTCCTCCCGGAGCAGCTCGTCGTCCAGCCCCTTGGTGGAGTCGTAGAGCACCCAGCCTCCCGACTGCACCTCGGCGATGTCCCGCTTCAGGCTCTGGGGGTTCATGGCCACCATGAGCGCGAAGTCGGGACTGCGCGCCGTGTACCCGTCCCGGTTCACCCGGATCTCGTACCAGGTGGGGAGCCCCTGGATGTTCGAGGGAAATACGTTCTTCCCCGACACGGGGATCCCCATGCGGAAGAGCGCCTGCAGGAGCAGGCTGTTCGCGCTGGCGGACCCGGTGCCGTTGACCGTGCCGACCTTCAGGGCGAAGTCGTTGACGCGTGCTTCGTTCAACTGGGCCACGATACCCATCCTGCGTAGGGAACGAGGAGCTCGGACTTGCGCATGTCCCACGCCGCGGTGGGGCAGCGCTCCGCGCACAGACCGCAGTGCACGCACAGGTCCTCGTCCTTGACCATGACGCGCCCGGTCTGGGGCAGGTCTTCGGAGACGAACAGCGCCTGGCCGAGGTTCTCGGCGGGTGCCGACAGGCGCGTGCGGAGCTCGGCCTCGAGGCCGTTCTCCGTCATGGTGAGGCAGTTGAGCGGGCAGATGTCGATGCACGCGTCGCACTCGATGCACAGGTTGGCGGTGAAGTCGGTCTGGATGTCGCAATTGAGGCAGCGCTGCACCTCCCGGGCCGTCTCCTCCGCGCTGAAGCCCAGCTCCGCCTCCACTCCGATCCCCCGGAGCCGGTCCTCCAGGTCCACGTAGCGCATCTGGGTGCGCCCGGCCGGGTTGTAGTCGTTGGAGTAGCTCCACTCGTGGAGCCCCATCTTCTGGGAGACCAGGTTCATCCCGAAGGGCGGCCGCTCGCCAAGCGGGATCCCCTGACAGTGGTTGTGGATGGAGATGGCGGCTTGGTGCCCGTGCTCCACCGCCCAGATGATGTTCTCCGGGCCCCACGCGGCGTCTCCGCCGAAGAAGACCCCGGCGCGGGTGCTCTGCAAAGTGCCCCGGTCCACCACCGGCATCTTCCGCTCCCCGAACTCGATGCCGATGTCGCGCTCGATCCACGGGAAGACGTTCTCCTGCCCGATGGCGAGGATGACGTCGTCGCACGGGACGAACACCTCCTCGACGGTGCGGAAGCCCTCCTTGCCGTCCTCTCCGGTGAACCGCTCCACCCGGTTTAAGGTCATCCCCTTCAGCGTCTCGCCTTCCACCACGTAGGCCTTGGGGACGTGGTACTCCACCACCTCCACGTCCTCCGCCTCCGCATCCTCAAGCTCCCACTCCGACGCCTTGAAGTCCTTGCGACCGCGCCGGGCCACGACCTTCACGTGCTTGCCGCCGAGGCGCTTGGCGGCTCGGCAGCAGTCCATGGCGGTATTGCCCACGCCGATGACCACGACCCGCTCGCCCACCGACTCCACGTGGTGGAACGCCACCGACTCCAGCCACTCGATACCGACGTGGACGCGGTCCGTCTCCCAGCGTCCGGGGAGGTACAGGTCCTTCCCGCGGGGGGCGCCCACGCCCACAAACACGGCGTCGTACCCCTCGTCGAGGAGCGCCTTCAGGCTCGTCACCGTGGTGTTCAGCCGGACGTCCAGCCCCATGTCCACGATGAAGCCGATCTCGTCGTCCAGGACGCGCTGGGGAAGGCGGAAGGCAGGGATGTTGGTGAGCATGAGCCCGCCCAGCCGGTCCTGCTTCTCGTAGCACACCACCTCGTAGCCCAGGGGGAGGAGGTCGTTGGCCACGGTGAGGGACGCCGGTCCGCCGCCGAGGACGGCCACGCGCTTCCCGTTCTGGGGGAAGGGCCCCTTGGGGATGCGGTGGGCCACGCTCTCGCGGAGGTCCGCGGCGACGCGCTTCAGGCGGCAGATGGCCACGGGCTTTCCGTCCACGCGGGCGCGCCGGCACGCGGGCTCGCAGGGACGATCGCACACGCGCCCCAGGATCCCCGGGAACACGTTGGACGCCCGGTTGAGCATATAGGCGTCGGTGTAGCGGCCCTGGGCGATGAGGCGGATGTACTCGGGGACGTTGGTGTGCGCCGGGCACGCCCACTGGCAATCCACCACCTTGTGGTAGTACCGGGGGTCCCGGGTATTCGTCGGCTCCATGCGGGTCTCCGTGCCTGCTACAGCGGGGCCGCAGCCGGGGCCGGCGCGGCACACCTCCGGTGCGGGAGCATGCCGACCGGGAGGGCACCGGGATGATGCCGGACTCCCTCCCCCGGACGCAAGCGACCCGCGGCTGCGCCGCTGGCCGTGGGCCGGGACCCGGAGCGGACCACCCGCGCCGGCGGCGGTGCCCCGGGGCAGGGAAGAGCCCTTACCGGTTCACCTCGAACAACGTGTTGTCCACGACCTCGAGGTAGGACAGGGACCGGTTGGCCTTGTAGGCGTTGCAGGAGTGGTAGCGGAAGTCGCCCCGGAGGGTCACGTCCGGGTTTGCCCCATTCAGCCCACCGATGAGCATGCCCTCGATCCTGGGAGGGAGGGTGTACTGGCCCACGTGCCCGAGCGAGCCGGCCAGAACGATGCCGTCCCAGGAAAAGAAGTGGCTCAGCGTGAGCGTTCCCGTGACGATGAACACCCCACGCCCCGACCAACTGGAGCCTGCGGTGAGATTCCCCCGGTACCGAACGATGGGGAACGAGTCGGCGGGGATGGACCACCAATTGGGCGGCGACCCGTCGAAATCCACCGGGAACGACGAGCTCGAGAGGATGTCCCACCGCACTCCGACGGTGTCGTACATCGCATCGTAGCTCCCGTACGAGGCGTTCGTGGGCGCTGGTCCTGTCAGCGTCGCGCCAATCACCGACACTGATCCGGACCCCTTCACGGTTCCCCGCACCCCCGCCGTGCCGCCTCCGGGACAGTCTGAGACCGTGGCATCGTCGAAGCCGCTCACCATGGTGGTGGACCAGTAGGTGTTCCGCAGCCTGGTGGTCCCCCCGCTCACCCAGACCGTCCCCTTCAGGCGGATGGGGGACACCCGATGCCACGCGTACGTCCCGACGGTGCGCCTGGCCGGGAGCAGCGGGGTGCGGACGTCGTCCACCTCCCCCGTGGACTCGATGAAGTACAGGTGGTTGAGCGAGTCCTGCCCCAGCACGCGCTTGGCGGTGACCGTGGCCACGCCGTTCCCGATGGCGTACAGGACCGTGTCCCCCACCGACCCCACCGCCTCGGCCAGGTACCGGCTCAGGCCGGCGCGCGCCACAGCCAGCGCCTGCTGCCCGTCCCGGTTCTGCCGGGCCAGCGCGAACTCGGAGCTGACCACCTGGTATCCGGTGGCCGCCGCCACCGCCACGGCAAAGAGCAGGAAGACCACCATGACCAGCGCGAACCCGCGCCTGTCCCCACGCCCACCCCTCGCCGTCATCGGCTGTTCCTCAGGTGCACGTTCACGCCCCAGCCGTACGTGACGTCCTCCGCGCCCCCGGCCCGCGGGCGCGTGCGGGCCTGGGCCACGATGCGGACGGCGTCGATCTGGCCCAGCGAGGCCGCCCCGGAGACCGAGGTCGCGTACGACGATCCGCCGGTGCGGTAGAGGAAGCCGCTGGAGGAGTCGAGCCCGGTGGCGAGCTCCACCAGCGTCTCGCCGTACAGCCCCCGGAAGAGCCCGAGCGTGGTGGGATCCATGGTGGACGTCTGAATGCGGTACTCCACCGTCCGGTAGATCATCATGACCGTGCCGTTGGGCGGCCAGGACCCGTGGTAGTCGTCGATCCGGTCCAGACGCCGGAAGTCCCCACGGATGCCCACCGTGTCCGCGCCGTTGGCGTAGCAGTTCGCCGCGGCTGCGCTGCTGGGAGAGGAAATCTCTTTCCACCTGGGGATGTCGTAGTAGCTCCAAACGCCGTCCGCACCGCGCACGCCGAAACCCGTGACCTCGTCCTCGGTCAGCCCTGCCTCGCCTCCGTCCATCTGGACGACGATCCTGGCGGGAGAGGGCACCTGGGCGCACACCGCGGCCAGAACCATGGGAGAGCGGACCACGAGCTGCCGGTTCGCCGCCACGACCACGGCGCTGTCCGTCAGGCCCCGCAGCTCGCTGGCCACCATCTCCGTCACCATGCGGGCGTTGTCCTGGGCCGTGGTGCGCGCCAGCTGGACCGCGTAGTAACGGTTCTGCACGAGGAAGGTCGTGGCCACCAGGATGACCAGCAGCGAGGTCAGCGTAAGGGCGACGATGGCTTCCACGAGGGTGAAGCCGCCCCGTCGCGCCGTCACCAGATCGTGGCTGCGTACGATGTCGCCGAGTACGACGGACCCGCCCCTGCGGTCTGCGGCGCCAGGCTGACGTCGATGCGCAGCAGCAGTCCGGTGACCGAGGTCACGATGGCACGCTGCACGTACCGGGTCCCCCTCACCGTGAGGGTGTCCTGCTGGGTTCCCACGGTGATGGAGTCGAAGGGGAGCGCCTCCAGGGAATCCAGGCGCTCCTGCGCCCGTGCCACCAGCTCCGAGCTCTTGGCGGCGTACTCCATCTGCCGGGTGAGCGCGCCGGTGAGCTGCAACACCATGAGCACGCCCACCGAGAAGATCAGCAGCGAGCCGATGACCTCGATCAGGGTGAACCCTCCCCGAGAAGGGCCGGAACCACGACATGGAGCGCCGCTCACCTCTCCTCGACCTTCGAGGCTCCCAGGCTGTTGAAGGAAACCGTGTATCGGGTGGCGCCGGCCTCGAAGGAGGCCTGTCCCAGCGGGCCCGGCACCTGTTGGTTCGAGAGATCGACGACGCCGCGGGCGTTGAACAGGACCGTGTCCCCCCGGAACATCAGGTCGATGGCAGTCAGATCCACGTCGGCGTTCACGCCGAATCTCCTCCTCACCAGCTCGGTCCCCGAACTCAGAACCACCACCTGGTACCACCGGTTCGCCTCGTAGAACCTGACCACCACCGGCTCCTTGGCGCGGACCGCCGCGGAGCGGGCCAGGGTGAGATCCCGGGCGAACACCTGGGCCGCCAGCCTCGCCGAGGACCGTTGAAAATAGCCGCTGAAGGCCAATCCGGCGAAGCCCAGCGTGAGGCTGGCCAGAACCAGCACGATGAGCACCTCCAGCAGGGTGAATCCCCCCCCGCACGAAGGGGAAAGCCGGTTCCCAGGTCCTGCGGACACCCTTCGCGACGCCTCCGATCTGAATGAGGGACAGAGTTGAAGATGCTACGCACTCCCAAGCCCTTTCAATAGTACCCGGGATCCCGCAGGAATTTCGGAAGGTAGGGGATGTGGGGCGCAGTCTGGGGACCTGGAAGG
>CAZJFX010000125.1:0-7846 GCA_964545395.1 uncultured Gemmatimonadaceae bacterium
TACCCCTTGTTCTACGCCGTTTCTCGCCTTCTCGCGTCGGGAACTTCGGTCTAACCTGGAGTTCGGGCGCGGGACGGAAGCGGACATCCTCCACATGACCGGGCGCACGGCGCTCTGCCGGGTGAGGGTGAAGGCCGCCTTCACCACGACCAAGAGCGCCATGCTCGGCTTCACCCGGAACCTTGCGGCGGCGGTGGTGGCCTTCGCCACCGGCCAGTACATCGCCCTGGACCGAGGCCTCACCATGCCCTGAGGGAACGGCGGAGAGGCCGGGAAGTCGCCGGGGCAGCCCTGGTTCGGCCAACTCCTACAAGGGCTCTGAAGGATCTTGTATAGTTGGTGGCTCGATCTGCCGGCCTACGTGGGATTGCAGGCAAACAGCACAGGCCTGCCGGGCGTCCATGTCTCATCGCTTCCGGGCCCCGCACGGCCGGCAGCCTCCGAGCTACAGAGTCGGGGTTCGCATGCACCCAATCGTCGAGAAGACCGTCCTCTCCCCGAACGTCACCCGCTTCCGGGTCGTCGCGGCCCGGATCGCGGAGGTCCGGCAGCCCGGCCAGTTCGTGATCGTTCGCCGAGGTCCGGGAGCGGAGCGCATCCCTCTTACCATCGCCGACGCCGACCGCGCCGAGGGCACCATCACGCTCGTGATCCAGGCGGTCGGGAAGAGCACCATGGACCTCTGCGACCTCGGGGTGGGAGACGCCATCCAGGACATCGCAGGCCCCCTGGGAAGGCCCACCGAGCTCCTCGAGTCGGGCCACGCGGTCTGCGTCGGCGGAGGGGTGGGTACGGCGGTCGTCTACCCCATCGCCTCGGCCCTCCACCGCTCCGGCGTGCGGGTGACCACCATCATCGGCGGCCGTTCGCGGGAGTGGGTGATCCTGGAGAAGGAGCTCGGGGAGTGCGGCGACGTGGTTGCCTGCACGGACGACGGGAGCCACGGGCGGGCGGGCTTCGTCACGGAAGCGCTCAAGGACGTCCTCGGCGCCGGCGGTGTGGACGCCGTGTACGCCGTCGGGCCCGTGCCCATGATGCGCGCCGTGGCGGAGTTGACCCGCCCCCTCGGTGTCCGCACCGTCGTGTCCCTCAACTCCATCATGATCGACGGCACCGGAATGTGTGGCGGCTGCCGGGTGAACATCGGCGGGAAGACGAAGTACGCCTGTGTGGACGGGCCCGAGTTCGACGGCCACCTCGTCGACTTCGACATGCTCGGCGACCGGCTCTCGGCCTACGTGGACTACCAGCGCGCGGCTGTCGAGCGCCGCGAAGCGTGCCGCCTGGAGCGCGTGCCATGACCGGGGGCGCGCCGCTCCGGGAGCGCCCGCAGCTCGGCAAGAAGGACCGGATGGCCATCGACCGGCAGGCGATGCCCGAGCAGGAGGCGGAGCTCCGGTCCCACAACTTCCGTGAGGTCAACCTGGGCCTGACGGAGCAGATCGCGTTCCTGGAGGCCGAGCGATGCCTCCAGTGCAAGAAGCCGACGTGCATCGACGGGTGCCCGGTCCGGGTCAACATCCCGCGTTTCATCGAACTGCTGGCCCAGGGGGACATGGCCGGGGCGGCCAACTCGCTCCTGGACGACAACGCGCTGCCCTGCGTCACCGGCCGGGTCTGCCCCCAGGAGACCCAGTGCGAGGGCGAGTGCCTCCGCGGCAAGAGCGGCAAGCACGGTCTGCCGGTCGCCATCGGCCACCTGGAGCGCTACGTCGCCGACTGGGCGAACGCCCACCCGGACGAGATCGCCCGCCATCCCGCGGCGCCCAGCGGCAGGAAGGTGGCCATCATCGGCTCCGGGCCGGCGGGGCTCACCGCGGCGGGCGAACTCGTCAAAGCCGGCCACGAGGTCACGGTCTTCGAGGCGTTCCATGCTCCCGGCGGGGTCCTGTTGTACGGTATCCCCGAGTTCCGCCTCCCCAAGGACATCGTGCAGCAGGAGGTGGACCGGCTGGTGGCGCAGGGTGTGAGGATCGAGCTGAACACGATCATCGGGAAGACCTACACGATTCCCGAGCTACGCCGGCTCTTCGATGCCGTCTTCATCGGGGTGGGCGCCGGCCTGCCGGTCTTCATGGACGTCCCCGGGGAGAACCTGAAGGGCGTCTACTCGGCCAACGAGTACCTGACGCGCGTGAACCTCATGGGCGCCTGGAACTCCGATGCCGACACGCCCGTCCTTCACGGCGAGCGGGTCGCCGTCGTGGGCGGTGGCAACGTGGCCTTGGACGCCGTGCGCACGGCCAAGCGCCTGGGCGCGGCGGAGGCGACCATCGTGTACCGCCGCAGCCGGAACGAGCTCCCGGCCAGGGCCGAGGAAGTGCATCACGCCCAGCAGGAAAGGATCCGCTTCGAGTTCCTGGTCGCCCCCCTCGAGGTTCTGGGCGACGCCCAGAACTGGGTCACCGGCTTGCGATGCCAGCGCATGGAGCTCGGGGAGCCCGACGACTCCGGCCGACGGCGCCCCGTCCCCATCCCCGGTTCGGAGTTCGTCCTCCCCTGCGACCAGGTGGTGGTGGCCATCGGGACGCGGAGCAACCCGCTGCTCACCTCCACGGCCCCCGATCTGAAGATCAACCCCTGGGGTTACATCGAGATCGACCAGAACGGGATGACGAGCATGCCGGGCGTCTTCGCCGGCGGGGACATCGTGCGCGGCGCCGCCACGGTCATCCTGGCCATGGGCGACGGCAAGCGGGCCGCGCACGCCATCCATGCATACCTGAACGGAGGCGGCGCGGCGGCCTGAGCCCGTGATGGGACATCGAGCAGCAGCGTTCGATGACCCCCGCAGCACGGCTGCACGCCGCTCGGGCCCTGAAGGACCGGGCCTACGGTCGACAGGCGAAGGACGTCCGCTACGTCGTCGTGGGCGGCGAGGCCGTGATCCTCCACGGACACGTCCGCCTCACGGGTGACGTCGATGTGTATTATTCCAGCGACTCCGAGGACCTGCGCCTTCTGTTCGCCGCCCTCGAGTCGTTCTGGGACGGCGATGTCCCCGGCGCGGAAGGCCCAAGGATCTGGACGACTTGAGCTATCTGGGCCCGGAGGACTGAATGACCCCGGGGGCGCGGCCTTCCCGCTGGACGCGGCCCGCTCCAGGTCCCGCAGATGCTGCGCGAACACGTCGGCGCCCATAGCCGGGGACCATCCGGGTGGCGTTCCAGTAGTCGAAGGGCTCCAGGCACGTCAGGGGGGCCTATGGTGACCGCGACTCGACGGTTGCGAGGTCGGAAGCGATCCAACGAGGACGTCTTCGGATGGCGGGAGGGGACGCATGCGGGTGACTTGTAGCTGGTGAGCGGGAAGATCGGCGGGTGAAACGCGCGCCGTGGAGGAGGCGTAGGAGCGGGTGACACGACGGCCGGATCGCGGCGCGCCAGAGGGATGCCGGGACCGACCCTTCGACCCCGACACCGCGGACCGCAGCGATGGACACGACCTGGCAACAGCTCCGACAGGCGACCCGCCGACTGGCCCGCGCTCCCTTCTTCACCGCCATCGCCGTGGCCACTCTGGCCGTCGGAATCGGTGCCAGCACGGCGATCTTTTCGGTGGTGAACGGGGTGCTCCTGGAGCCGTTGCCGTACGCCGATTCGGAGCGGCTGGTGGACCTGTCCTGGAAGGCGCCGGGGCTGGGCTTCGAGGAGGGGGTGCCCCAGTCGCCTGCGACGTACTTCACGGCCCGCTCCGACAGCGAGACGCTGGAGGGCCTGGCGGTCTGGACGGACGAAACCGCCGAAGTCACCGGGCTCGAGGAGCCCGAGGTGGTCCCGGCGATGGAGGTGTCGGAGTCATTCTTCTCGCTCCTGGGAGTCAGGCCCGCCGCCGGCCGTCTTCTTGGTGCGGTCGACGACGCCCCGGGCGTCCCTTTGCGCGTGGTCCTCGGCTACGGCTACTGGCAGCGGGCCTTCGGCGGCGACCCGGGAGTGGTGGGCCGTACCCTCACGGTTCGCGGCGGTCCCGCCGAAGTCGTGGGCGTGGCGCCCCGGCGCTTCTCCCTGGACGGGTCGAGCCCGGACCTCTTCTGGACCTTCCGCTGGGACCCGGCCGAGAGCTTCATGGGCAACTTCTCGTACCGGAGCTTCGGACGCGTGAAGCCCGGCGTGGAGATCGCCGAGGTGGAGCGGGAGATGGACCGCCTGATCCCGGTGGCCGCCGAGCGCTTCCCCGGCCCGCTCGGGATCGAGGCGCTACGGGAGGCCTGCTTCGCCTCACGGGTCGTGCCCCTGAAGCACCGCATCGTCGGGGATGTGGCTTCCATCCTGTGGGTGCTCCTGGGCGGTGTGGGGCTGGTGCTCCTGATCGCCTGCGCGAACGTCGCCAACCTCTTCCTGGTCCGGGCCGAGGGTCGGGCAAAGGAGGTGGCGGTGCGCACGGCGCTGGGTGCGGGTCGCAACCGCGTGGCCGCCGACTTCCTCCTGGAGAGCCTGGTGCTGGGAGTGGCGAGCGGTGTGGTGGGCGTGGCCCTGGCGTGGGGTGCCCTCAAGCTTCTCCTCTCCATGGCGCCCGGTGGGATCCCGCGCCTGGACGAGATCGGCCTGGACCCGATGGTGCTGGCCTTCACCCTGGCGATCTCGGTTCTCTCGGGGTTGGCCTTCGGCCTTTTCCCCCTGGTGCGGTTCGGCCGTCCGGAACTGGCCTCGGCCCTCAAGGAGGGGAGCCGCGGCGCGAGCCAGGGACGGGAGCGGCACCGGGCCCGGAACGGTTTGGTGGTGGCTCAGGTAGCCATGGCCCTGATTCTCCTGGTGGGCTCCGGTCTCATGGTCCGGAGTTTCCTGGCGCTTCGGAACGTGGACCCGGGCTTCGACGACCCGGCGAGCCTCATGACGTTCCGGGTCACCGTGCGGGGAGGTTCGGACCAGGAGGCGCTGGTGAAGCTGCGGGACATCCAGGACAGGCTGGAGGGGATCGCTGGCGTGCGCTCCGCGGCCGGGGTCTCGGGACTGCCCATGGGGTCGTGGCAGTCCAACGATCCCATCATCGTGGAGGGCTTCCCGGTGAACCCGGACCAGATCCCGCCCATCCGCCGCTTCAAGTGGGTTCTTCCGGGCTACTTCGAGACCATGGGGATTCCGCTGGTAGCAGGCCGGAGCCCCACGTGGACGGAGATCGAGGACCGGGCCCACGTGGCCGTGATCAGCGAGAGCGTGGCCCGGGACTACTTCCAGGATCCCCGGGCGGCGGCGGGCCGGCGGATCTCGCTGGCCTTCTTCGACAATTCCGTCTGGCGCGAGGTGATCGGGGTCGCCGCCGACGTGCACGAGAACGGTGTGGACCGGGAGCCACCGGGCACCGTCTACTGGCCGGCGGCGCAGGCGGAATGGTACGAGGGCGAGGACCGCATCCAGCGCAGCATGGCCTTCGCCCTCCGGGTGGAGCCCGGGGCCATGGACGGCATCCTGCCGCGCATCCAGGAGGCGGTCTGGGCGGTGGACCCGTCCCTCCCCTTGGCTCAGGTGCGGACCATGGCCGAGGCGATGGCCCGCTCTCTGGCGCGGACCTCCTTCACCCTGGTGATGCTCGGGATCGCCGCCGCCGTGGCCTTGCTGCTTGGGGCCGTGGGTATCTACGGCGTGATCAGCTACGCCGTGAGCCAGCGGGTCCGGGAGATTGGCATCCGGATGGCCCTGGGGGCCGAGCGTGGTCGGGTGAGCCGGATGGTCGTGGGGCAGGGGATAGTCCTGGCCGGCCTGGGGATGCTCGTGGGCGTGGCGGCCGCCGCGGCCCTCTCCCGGGTGATGGAGTCCTTCCTGTTCGGCATCGAGCCCATCGACCCGCTGACCTTCGGGGTGGTGGTCGTGGGGCTGACCGCCGTGGCACTGCTGGCGAGCTGGCTTCCCGCTCGGCGGGCCGCGCGCCTTGACCCGGCCATGACGCTCAGGCAGGAGTGACCGGAGGGTGAGCGGCGCCCGGGGAAGTGGAAACCCATGAACCGTACGAGCGAGCGCCCGCGGTCGTAGCGCCGGCGGCCCTGGAGGTTGGCCGTGCAACCCATATCCAGGTTCGCCGTGCGCGTGTCCGCGTCGCCCACGAAGATGCGCACGTCCCGCGTGGTGAACTGCCGAAGGGAGGGATCGAGCTACTGCACCGCAGTTCTTACCTGTCCACTGAAACGGGGTGCGTCCACTATCCGTCGTACGACGCCGTATCGAGGAGTCGTTTGATCCCGCCGGGCCGGACACCTAGGTTGTGCCACCCAACGCATTCCCTCTCATCCGCTTCATGCCACGCAACGGCGTGCCGACCCATCCGTCCACGAGGTTCCACGCCGTAAACGGGGCGCGCGCGTCTCGGGTGGCTGCGTCGCTGCTCGTGGCACTCATGCTGGCCGGAGGAGACCTGGCGGCTCAGTGCGCGCCGGACACCGTCGCCGCCGCCTCGCCCACTCCGTTCACCGACTCGCGGACGGGCTTCGGGAGCGCGGCTCTGGTCGCTCCGGGCGCCATGCTGCTGAACCGTGGGATGTCCACGCTGGTCTACGCCTCCACGGAGCGGCGCCTCGGCAGCATCCGCTGGGCGCACGGGGGACGCAGCGTGCAGGACGCGCTGGCCCACCCCGTGGCCGCCATCGAGAGGTCAGGGGGCTGGGGACGCTGGTTCCGACACGAGTTCGCCTCCGACTCGTGGAACGTCTGGACTTGGGCGTGGACGGCGAACTACGGCGGCCACGTGCTCGCCGGAGGGATCACCTACCGCGTGGCGGCGGAGTGGTTCGCGCAGCGGGGCGTTCCGCATCCACGCTTGACGGGCGCCGTGTTCACGTGGGGGTTGGGCCTGGTGAACGAGGTCCTGGAGAGCCAGCACCACGAGCGGGGTATGGCCACCACGGTGGGCGGCCTCTACGTGTTCGAGCCCCTCGGGATCCTCCTGTTCAGCTTCGACGGCGTCGCGCGCTTCTTCGGCGACCGGCTCGAGGCCGCCGACTGGTCTCCCCAGGCCGCCGTCACGTTCCCCGACGGCGCGGTGCGGAACGTCGCCCAGGTGATCAGCTACAAGGTGCCGCTCCCGTTCACCCGCCGCGCGAAGCTCCTGTTCCTCATCGGACAGATCTCCACCACGGGGCTCCAGGTGGAGATGGGCGGTGGATACGCTCTGGGGGGGACGGTCGGCTTCGCCGGGCAGGACCAGGTAGTGGATCCGACGACTTCCTTCGAGCGGCTGGTGGCCCAGACCTCCGGAGGTCTCTACCTGTCCCGGACCAACTCCCTGCTGGCGAGTGCCGTGGTGGGACAGGGCAGCCAGCCTCTGGCGCTGAACCTCTATCCGGGGGTGCTGCCCGGTCGGCTCCGCGATTTCGGGATCTGGCTCACGGTCCAGGAGGACGGTCCGGTCAGCTTCGGTTTCTCGTCCCAGGCCCTCCTGGGTGTGAGCCTCGGGATGGATGCCGGAGGCCGCGGGCCGCAGCGCTGAGCGAGCTGCGTCCCGACGCCCCCGTCGGAAGCCCCGTCGTCACGAGCGCACCCCCCAGCAGCAAGCGGACCGGGAGGGCGGCAGGCATCTCCCATCCCCCTGCCACTCAGGCCCCCACCTCTCTCGCTTGCGCGCGGCCCACCCCAGGGCGATCTCCTCCTCGACCAGACGAGGGCTGCGACGACCACGCAGACGCCACGGACCGGCACCCAACCGAGGACCGCCGAGCAGATGAACAAGATGCCTGCGGCCAAGCCCACGTTGTAGCCGAAGTCGCCCTCGGCGGGCCAGCCTCGGCTCTGGTACTCGTCGTGCGGCGGCGCGACGCTCGACCGTTACCGAGCGGCGGCAACGGCCTTGTCGCGCGCCTCCTCGAGCATCTTCAGGTCGGGAGCCTTGATGAACTCGTTCTTCTGAAGCAGATCGATGA
>CAZJFX010000126.1:0-7802 GCA_964545395.1 uncultured Gemmatimonadaceae bacterium
ACCCCTTGTTCTACGCCGTTTCTCGCCTTCTCGCGTCGGGAACTTCGGCCTAGAATTCGGGATCGGAAAGGAGGCAGGCTCATGGACGGCACCCTGCGGTTTCGCGGATTCCTCGCGCTCTTCACCATCTCTCTGTTCGCCCTGGCGGGGTGCGACGGCGGGACCGCGCCCGACGGCCAGGACCTGACCTCCGACGACGCCGACGCCATCGCGTCGTTCATGTTCGACATGGATGCCCTCTCCGTGGCCATGGCCAACGTGGCCTCGGCCACGGGCACGAGGAGCTTCACCCGGACGGCTCCCTGTCCGGCGGGCGGCTCCATCAACGCGAGCGGATCGGGTGAGTCCTCGACGAACCTGGAGACCCGTGTCGTGTCCACGAAGTGGACCCACACGAACACCCACGCCGCCTGCGCCATCACCAGGACACGAGGGGACAGGACGTGGACCGCGGTGCTGGACGGGAGCGTCACCGCGTCCGGCACATCGTCCTACCAGCTCCCCGAGACCCGGGGCGGCCAACGCGCCCTCCTCTCCTGGGCCAGCGCCACCGTCGGGTCCACCAACACCAAGGTGGGGGACAGGAGCCGCACCTGCGCCGTGGACATGAAGCAGACCTGGGATCCGGTGAAGCAGCTCTTCACCATCTCGGGCACCATGTGCGGCCGGCAGGTGGACACCACCCGCGGCCTGGGCAAGTAGGGGCCGGGACCTCCCATGGCTCGTGCGGGGGTGGGCGGTTGACGTCTCTCCAGCTCGCCTCCGCGGTCCTCATCACCCTGGCGCTGGTCTTCTACTCCGTCGGAGTATGGGCCGAGCACGTCCGGCGCTACCTCCTGCCCTGGCACGTGGCGGCGTTCTGGACGGGGTTCTTCTTCGACGTCACCGGCACCGGCGCCATGGAGCTCATGAGCCCGGGCTTCAACTGGGCCAGCAGCCACACCATCACCGGGCAGATCGCCCTTTGGCTCATGCTGGCCCACGCCGCGTGGGCCACCCGCGTCGTGCGCCGCCACGACGAGAAGCTCCGCCGCGGCTTCCACCGCTACAGCCTGGTGGTGTGGTGCGTCTGGCTCGTCCCCTACATCGGGGGGATGATCCTGGGGATGCGGGGATAGATCGGCGACCACCGGCAGTGTCGGCGTCCGGCGGCCGATTCCGCTCCGCCTTCTTACCGCCCCCGACCCGTCACCAGGTACGTCGCGAAGCTCCCCAGCCAATGCCCGCCCTCGTAGCGGTCCCCGCTGACCGCCGGGAGTCCCGCCTCCCGGTGCGCGGCCGCGGCGGCTCGCAGCGCAGGGAGCCTCGGATCGCCCGGGGGAAGCCCGGTAGCGATCCCCTCCAGCATCCAGGCGCGGCTCAGGTTGAGACCGATGAGGTGCCCGAGCTTGGGATCCGCCGGATCCGTGACCACGGCGGGCGGGAGCCAGGCCCCACCGTCGTCCTCGGCGGGGATGGACGGCATGAAGGAGCCGAGCCAGGCGGCGAAGGCCTCGGGCGCGAGGAAGCGGCGCACGAGGTCGGCCTCGCCGAGGCAGGGGGACAGGAAGTCCTGCCCCGAGGGCTCATAGGCGAGGGGACAGTCCCGGTCCGTCAGGTAGAGGGTGCGGACGCGCTCGTCCAGCAACTCCAGCATGGCCTCGTCCTCCACCGTGCGGGCCCAGTCGTGCACGAGGGCGAAGGCGAAGGCGCTCTGGTCGTGCTCCCCGATGCGGATGGGGTGGGTCAGCTTCGGCATCCACTCCCGTAGCCGGTCCGCGGCGGCCGCGGCGAGCGGGTCCAACGTGCGGGCCCACACGCCCGCGTCCGGGTCCTTCCACTCCCGCAGCTCGGCGTGGAGCTGGAGGAGCCACGCCAGCCCATAGGGTCGCTCGAAGGAGACGCGCCCCTCGCCGGCGAGATAGGCAACCTCGCCCGCGACGTTCTCCGACGTCAGGCTTCTCGCCAACGCCGCCCGCGCCGGGGCGGCGAGAGGGGCCTCCGGGAGCACCCTGGCGAGTCGAGCCAGAAGCCAGTGGCCGTGCACGGCCGAGTGCCAGTCGTAGCACCCATGGAATACCGGCGTCAGTTCCCGCGGGGGACGGACGTCGGCGTCCCCCGCCAGGACGTGGGCGATCTTGTTCGGATACTCCCGGTGCACACATGCCAGTGCCAGGTCCGCGAAGCGCGCAGCGACGGCAGGGTCCAGCGCCTGGGCCGCGGCCTGGGCCAGGGCCGGAGAGGCGGCCAGGAGGAGGGCGACCACGGCCCCGGCGAGCGCCGCTCCCGCGCGGCCAGCCGGGCCTCTGTGCGCGGCCGGCGCCACGCACCCGGCGAGGCGGGTAAGCACCGCCAGGAGGGCTTCACCCACGCCCAGGTCCTGTATGAACCGGCTGCGCGTGATGTGAAGGTCGGACACCGATCTGCTCCTGGGTCAGGCGATGAGCCTCGTGGGAATCTGGGCGGACCCCGGTCGCAGCGCCACGACGGGCGGCCCGCCGCCTCCCACCGCGGCGGGCGCGGGCTGACTCGGAGCCCGGTTTTCGTTAACTTTTCATGGCAGCGGTGGTTCAGGACCTCCGTGCACGACGCTGGCGGCGAGCACTCCCGCGGTGCTGCTGTCGGCGTCTTCTTTTTTCTTTTCCGGGCCCCGTGTCCGGCGGGGGCTACGATGGCCAAACAGGAAGCGATCGAGGTCGAAGGGCTCGTCACCGAGGTGCTCGCCGACCAGAACTTCCGGGTCAAGCTGCAGAACGACCACGTGGTGCTCGCGTACGCGGCTGGGAAGATGTCCAAGTTCCGTATCCGCGTGCTCGTGGGGGACCTGGTCACCCTGGAGCTGTCCCCCTACGACATGAACCGCGGGCGGATCACGTACCGCCACAAGGTGGGTGGCGGACCGACCACGCCCCCGCCCAAGCGCCGGAGGCGTTGACGCCTTGCTCCCGTACAACACGGCCCGGATCCGCCGCGAGAGCCTCCGCGTCGAGACCGTCGAGGTCCCGGGGTGGCAGCTTGCGGCCGGGCGCCTCCCCCGGGTGGGCGAGACCGTGCGTTGCGTCGAAGGAGAAGCCGAAGTGATCAAGGTGCTCACGCGCCTGAGCGACGGTGGCCGCCTCCTGGAGCTGCGCCTCGTCAGCCACCCGAAGGTGCCGTTCTTCGCCGCATCGTCGAACGTCATGGTCCGCGTGGAGACCGTCGAAGGCTGAGGTCCAACCCCTTCAGGACCGGCCGGAACTTGGCCGGGTGGACACGCGCGGCGGCAGGATGGGGTTTCCCCCCATGCGCCACGCTCCCTCCCACGTGATGGCCAAGCCCACGGGGGCGCTGTGCAACCTGGGGTGTCGGTGCTGCTACTACCTGGAGAAGGAGCGGCTCTACCCGGCGGGCGAGGCGTTCCGCATGCCTGGCGCGGTCCTCGAGGCCTTCGTCCGGCAGCACATCGCCGCCCAGCCCGGCCCGGAGGTGGCCTTCACCTGGCAGGGGGCGAGCCCATCCTCATGGGGCTGGACTTCTTCCGCGAGGTCATGCGGAGCCTGGAGTCCCTGCGAAAGCACGGGACGCCCTTCAACACCCTTACGGTGGTGAGCAGCGCCAATGCCGGGCGGCCCCTGGAGGGGCTGAACTGGCTCTGCGAAGGCTACAAGGCGTTCTTCACCCGCACCGCCCCCCACTTCCAGGCCATGGCCGAGCTCCTCGGGCGTGAGCGCCCCCCGCCGAGATCATGCGCCTGGTGGCGGAGGCGGACCGGGAGGAGGCTCTGGCCCGGGCCGGGCGCAACGACCCCTGCCCCTGCGGGAGCGGGAGGAAGTTCGAGAATTGCTGCGGGGCCAGGGTGTGCGGATCCGGCTGACGGCGCAGTGGGGGAACCCTTGTCACCGGGCCGGGTTCGGTTCGTACATGATGGCAGGCATGTCTCCAACCGGAAGGGTGGACATCGTGCGCGATGGCCTCCGCGCTGTCCTCATCCTCGCGATGGCGCTTGCGCTCCTCGCCGCTGGCGCGCACGCCCCCGCAGGCGCTCAGGAGCGCCCGGCCAGTGGCGTGCCACTGGTGCGCCCGTCGGGGACCGTCCTCGACCGGCAGACGCAGGCCCCCGTGGCTATCGCCAGGGTCGTGCTCTTCGACCGCAGTTCCCCGGCGCCCGTCGCCGCGGCGGAGACCGACAGCACAGGCACCTTCGTCCTGCCGATGGTCGCGCCGGGAGTGTACGTCCTCCGCGTCGAGAGGATCGGGTACAAGACGGCCGAGGACAGCGTCACCATGAACGCGCCGGAGGACGCGGAGCTAGCCGTCTTCATGGTCGCCGAAGCCATCGACCTCGAACCCGTCGTGGTGACGGCCTCGCGCACGGCTGCCTTCTACCTTAGGGATTTCCAGCGCAGGCGCACAACCGGGAGCGGGACCTTCCTCACGCGCCCGGAGATCGAGCGCTCGAACTCCAACTCCACCTCCGAGCTGCTGCAGCGATTGGGTCGGGTGCGCGTGATCCGTGGGAGGCAGGGCGAGGCGTCCCTCTTCATGCGAGGGACGTGTCGCCCCCAGATCTTCGTCGACGGCGCGCTCCTGCAGGCGAACACCTCCATCGACACGGCCACGCGCCCCGAGGACATCGCGGCCATCGAGGTCTATTCCGACGCGGGGGTGCCCATCCAGTACGCCATCGGGAGCCCCTGCGGAGTGATCCTGCTGTGGACCCACCCGGCGGTGAGGGTCGAGGGAAGCAAGGTCGCCCGCTGGAAGTGGTTCTTCGCCGGAGGCCTGGCCGCCGTGCTCCTGCTCATCAACCGCTGAGCGGGCGCCTCGCTGAATCGCCCCCTGCCGCACAAAACCCGAAGGCCCGGCGGGAAACCCTTTTGGTGATTCCCTCGTCTATAAGTACGTGATGGGTGGCATGGGATGCCTGCGCGGTGCCCGGAGCGTTGGGTGCGCAGGCGGGATAAAACAGGGGAGGATGACGATGAGGAAGGGAACGCTGGTAGTAGCCGCGGTCGCCGCCCTGCTTGGGCTGAGCGCCACATCCGCCAAGGCCGAGCCGCCGGTGCTCGGTCCCGCCAACAACACCGTGGATCTGCGCGTGGTCAACCACCACGCCTCGCCGGTCACGGTGTACGTGCAGGACGCCAGGGGCAGGCCCCACTACCTGGGCCGGGTGGCGTCCTCCGACTTCAAGATCCTGGAGATCCCGGGCAAGATCGCCGCCATGGGGGACGTGAAAATCCAGGTCTACCCTTCGGAGCCCGCGGGGTCGCTCCTCGGCGAGTCCGCCGGCGTGGCGACGAGCAAGGTCCCGCTGAAGATCGGTGATGCGGTGAACGTCTACGTGGAGACCAGCCTGCTCCAGACCCAGGTGGAGATCGAGAAGGGCTGAGGCACGGACCATCGGCGAGGACACGGAAGGCCGCGGGGGCGAACGCCTCCGCGGCCTTCTCCTGTCATGCGCCTGGAAACGGGGTGGCCGACCTCCGGTCGGGGGAAGTGGCACACGGCCCGGCCGGTCCCTAGAATTCGACCGGGAGTGTACCAGCCTTTGCCCCCGACCGGCGCCGACGTCATCCTGAGCCTCCAGGGCCTCCGGAAGTCCTTCGGAGACGTGGAGGCCGTGTGTGATCTCTCCCTGGACGTGCTCCGGGGCGAGGTCTTCGGTTTCCTGGGGCCGAACGGCGCGGGCAAGACCACCACGATCCGGATGGTCTGCGGCCTCCTTCGCGGCGACAGGGGCGAGATCGTGGTGAACGGCACGTCCCTCCGGCAGGACCCGCGGGCGTGCCGCCGGCACATCGGCCTCTGCCCGCAGGAGCTGGTGGTCTGGGAGACCCTTACCTGCCTGGAGCAGCTCGTCTTCCTGGGAACCCAGTACGACATGGAGTGGCGCGAGGCGCGGCGGCGCTCCCTGGAGCTGCTGGACACGCTGGGCCTCTCGGACAAGGCGAACCGCCTCGCCAGAACCCTCTCCGGCGGCATGAAGCGCCGCCTGAACCTGGCACTGGCCCTGGTCCACGACCCGGAGCTCCTGGTGCTGGACGAGCCCCAGGCGGGGTTGGATCCCCAGAGCCGCATCCTGGTGCGCGAGTACATCCTCTCGCTGGCCCGGGAGAAGACCGTCCTCCTCACCACCCACGAGATGGACGAGGCGGACCGCTTGGCGCGCCGCATCGGCATCCTGGACCACGGTCGCCTCCTGGTCCTGGACACACCGGAGCGGCTCAAGGACGCCCACGCCGGAGCGGAGATCCTGGAGGTGGGCATGCCCGAGGGCACCGAGGCGGGGCGAGGGTCCGGGGCCGGCGACCTGGAGACGTTCCTGGCAAACCTCCCTCAGGGCCTGACGCGCCTGGAGAGCCTCCCGGGCACGCTCCGCATCGCGGGTCCGTCCCTCGGGGACCGCCTCCCGGATCTCCTGCAAGCGCTGGGAGCCCACGGACTCCACCTCCGGGATCTCACACTCCGCAGGCCCACGCTGGAGGACGTCTTCATCTCCCTCACGGGAAGGGGCCTTCGGGAATGAGCACCCCTGCCCCGAGCCGGCTGCTCTCCCTCTTCCGCAAGGAGGTCACGGAGTCCGTCCGGGACTGGAAGATGTGGAGCCTCACCCTCTCCTTCGCTCCCTTCTTCGTGCTCCTGATGTACGCCTACCTGGGACACGCCACTCCCGTCTACCACATCACGGTGGTGAACCGGGACGAGGGCACCGTCACTGGCTCGGGAGAGCCCTTCCGGGCCGGGGACGAAATGGTGGAGGCCATGCGGGGTGTGGTCTCGGAGGAGGGGGACACCATCCTCCGGGTGCGGCTGGCCCCGAGCGAGGAGGACGCCGAGTCCGATCTGGAGGCCGGGCGGGCCGACGTGGTCCTGCTGGTTCCCGAGGGGTTCTCACGGGCCATCCTCACCGCCCGCGCGGGTAAGCCGGTCGTGCCCCTGCCGGTCCGAACCCGGGGCGACCCGGCCAACCCGGACTACCTCATGGCGGCGGTGTGGGCCGACATGACCACCCTGGTCTACGTCGAGGCGGCTTCCGGGGTGGTGGGTCCGGCCTACCCGCAGCCCGAGACCGTCACCGGCAGCACGTCTCTGAACGAGTTCGAGATGTACGTGCCGGCCCTCCTGGTCCTCTCGCTGATGATGCTCATGTTCACCGCCGCCGGTGCCCTCATCCGGGAGAAGGACAAGGGCACCATCATCCGTCTGCGCCTTTCCCACCTGACGGTGCTGGAGTGGCTCACGGCGGTGAGCGCCACCCAGCTCCTGCTGGGGCTGCTGGCGCTGGCTCTCACCTATCTCACGGCCACGGCGGTCGGGTATCGGGCCCAGGGCTCTCTCCTGCTGCTCCTCCTTGTCGGTGCCGTCACCAGCCTGTCCATCATGGCCTTCAGCATCCTGGTGGCGGCTTTCCTCCGGACCGTCTTCGACCTGGTGACGGTGGGGTGCTTCCCGTTCTTCATCCTCATGTTCTTCTCGGGCGGGATGTTCCCCTTGCCCGGGGTCACGCTCTTCAACGTCGGAGATCGCGCCGTCCAGCTCAACGAGATCCTCCCCACCACCCACGCGGTCACCGCCCTGAACCGAGTCCTGACCTACGGCGCGGGGTTGGAGGACATCGCCTACGAGCTGGGAGCGGTGGTGGCCCTCACGGTCGCCTTCTACGCGCTGGGCTCATGGGTCTTCACCCGCAGGCACATGCCCGCCCTGGGGTGACCCATTTCCACTACCCGAGGAGGACGGAGGAAGGCCCCCCCGGACCCGTGCAACTCTTTCCACCTGTTATACGTCTTGGATTCATAAGGTAAGTGCAACAAAACGCGGGGTCCGCCGGCCCGAAGGAG
>CAZJFX010000127.1:0-7742 GCA_964545395.1 uncultured Gemmatimonadaceae bacterium
CGGCCGTCCTGCGGCTCCTCGCTCCGATCCGCAGGGAAGGAGATGGCGAAGCGCAGCCGGGCCTGGTTGTGCGTGTCGCCCGGGGCTCGACAGCCGAAAGCCAATAGAACCGATGCAGCGCAGGCGAGCGCGCCGCGGGACTTCGAGCGGACGGAGTGCGCTGGGAGCTTCATGGGGCCTCCTCCAGGGGGCTCGGGCCACCCATGGATCGGGCCCGGGGACCCCGCACGGTTGTTAAAGGACAGGGCATCCAACGCTCCGCAGGAGCCAAGAGGGACGGTAGGGGGCGGCTGCAGGGAGGACAAGGATGATGGCGGTGGGGGAACGAGGGAGGGGACGGACGGGTGAGGGCCTTCGGGGCGGAGTGGACGGCTGCCCGAGTCGGGGAGATAGCGCAACGGGCGCGGGATGTGGCGATGGTTCAGTTGTCGAGCGCCGGGGGGAGGGACTGGTCGAAGTCGAGGGCACCGCGCGAAGCGTGGTCGGGCCGGGCTCGGCGCGGCGGGACCCTACCCCACGCGCAACGTACGTTGCGCGGGGGCCCCGGTTCGAGGTGGAGGAGGATGGCGGAAACGAGGGGCGGATCCGTGAGGAACGCGAGGCCCTCCGGGGGCTGAGCCCGGGCATCCACTGGACTTGTCCCCCCGGCCTCCACGGCCTTCCTTACGGCCCGCCCCCGGAGACCGGAAGCCGGTTGTTGGCCTTGTCCGTTTCGAGAAGGGCGAACCCCGGATCCAGGATGGCCTCCTCGGGCCGGTCGGCGGTGACCAGGGTCATCCTCTGGACGGCATCCTTGGAGGCCAACGTCACTTCGGCGTCCCCCACCTGGAGCTTCACCGGCATCCAGATGGAGCCCCTCCGGGCCACCGCCACCTCCGTTTCCCACCGACCGTCTTCCCGGGGCCGGGTGACTGCGGACTGAAGCTCGTAGTCCAGGCGCCCGGTGGTGTGGAGCCACTGGTGGAAGAACCAGGAGAGGTCGCTCCCGTAGATGGTCTCGGCCGCGAGCTGGAGATCGTACTCCGTCACGTGCTCGAACCGGTTGTCCTTGAAATAGAGCTGGGTGAGGCGCCGGAAGTCGTCCCACCCCATGAGCTCCCGGAGCATGTAGAAGAACACCGCTCCCTTGTTGTAGGAGTAGGTGCTATAGCTCCGGGGATCGAGGAACTCCGCCGAAGGAGTTGCCACGGGCTGGGGAGAGGCCCCGTCCTCGAAACCGGCGACCCTGGCAAGGGTCCGCTCCCAGACCCCTTCGGTGCCCTCCATCTCCTCGTCGTACCAACTCGTGATGAAGGTGACCAGGCCCTCATCGAGCCAGGCGTCTCGCCACTCGTTGTTGGCCAACATGCCGTGACCGTAGATGTGTCCGACCTCATGGGTGATGAGACCCTGGGAGGCCGAGCCGTTCATCACCATCATGGGGAACTCGGTTCCCCCTCCCTCGATGCGGTGAACGTTGGAAACCTGCGGATAGGGGTAGGGCCCGAAGACGGTCTGGAGCCAGGACACGGCGTTGAGGGTCCTTTCCACGGCGACGCCGCGTCCCCAGGGATCCTCGTCACCGGGCTGAAAGAGGACATGGATGCTGATGTCCCCCAGGTTGCCCCCCTCGTACGTGTAGTCCGGGTTGGTACTCCAGGCGAAGTGATGGACATCCTCGGCATGCCAGCGGACCCGCTTCCTCCCGGGTCCCGGGGCCTGGCCCAGCAGGCCCAGGGGCTCCTCGGGAAGGTTTCCGTAGAACCCACTCCGGGCAGGGGGGAGAGACGTGCCCGGTGCGGCGGCCCCGGCCCATCCCGGGTCCCCGGCCAGGGGCACGCCCGTGGCCGCCATGACCTGGTCGGCCGCCAGCTCCAGCGTCACGTCGAAGGTGGCGAACTCGCCGTAGAACTCCCCCTGGGGCATCAGGGGCTGGACCTGCCATCCCTGTTCGTCGAAGACGGCGATGCGGGGATACCACTGGGCGAAATCGTAGTGGCGGCCTCTGCGGCCTTGCCGTCGAGGCAGGGTGGAAGGACGGGCCTCCCAGTCGAGTACGAGGGTGATCTGCTCCCCCTCCCGGAGAGAGCGGGGCAGGGGAATGGCCACAACGGTGGAGTCCGGCGCCCCCGGATAGACGAAGTTCAGGGGAGCCCCGCCCGTGGTGACGGAGAGGAGGCGCTCGAAGGCGTGCTCCTCGGGGCCCAGGTCCGTGAACCGCCTCTCGTCGAACTTCAGATCTCTGCGGGCCCAGGCGCTGTTGGGCCTGAAGGCGTTCAGGTGCTGGTGGAAGTAGAGGGTGTCGAGGGCGCCGTACCCGTTGTGGGTGTATCGGAACCGGGCTCTGGCCCTCAAGGTTTCCCGCTCCTCGTCCAGCGACGCTTCGATCCGGTAGTCCACACCCTGGTGAAACTTGGTCCTCTCCTGTGCCTGTAGGGGGTCGGCCATCCCTCTGGCAAACAGGAGGAGGGTGGCGAATCCCAGTGAAACGGTCCGGGCTGTGGCGTCGCGCATTCTTCTCTCTGCTTCCTTTCTGCGAAGGGGCGAGTGAGGGATAGGGAATCTGAGGTGCAACCCGAATCGGGTCCAGTTATTCCCTGGTTCCGTGGTTGTGAATCAGTGTGCAGTTGTCTCCACTGCCCAGGGTGTCAGGAGCGAACTCCTCCGGAGTTTGTTCTCCGAGTGAGCTATGGGGGCGCACTCGGTTGAAGTCCACCCGCCACTGTTCGATGGGCCGGGGGGCCGCCGGCAACGTCGGGAACCAATGCGCGTTGAGGCACTCCTCGCGCAAGCTCCCGTTGAAGCTCTCGATGAAGCAGTTCTGGGTCGGCTTCCCGGCCTGGATGTACTCGATCTTGATGGCTTGGGCAGGGACAGCACCCATGGGCGCACGGGGAGATGCGGCAGGACGTGGTCGGTGAGGTGGGCGGCGACCTCGGCCCGGGGTCCCCGCGCAACGTACGTTGCGTGGGGTGGGGCCATACGCCGGGTGTTGCACGAGGGACAGATCGCCCGACCCTTGCAGGAGAGATCAACGTGGAGCCCGACTGGACCGACCCGTCGGCGTACTTCGCCAGACAACGCCGCTTCCGCAAAGACCAGATCGACCTGGAAACCACCAAGCGCGTCTGTCGCGAGAGGTACGAGTACCTGAAGGTCCTGGCGGAAGCTCTCCCCGCCTGGTCCATTGCAGGATTGACCGAGTGAACAGGGAGCGGGGCCAGCGTAGCGCCGCCCCGCCCGGCGCCCGCCCCCGCGTACCCAATGACCAGACGGAGGAAAGCGAGTGCACCCCACCCCGACCACCCCGCGCAAGCTCCCCCCGACCGCGTATGAGCTGAAGCCCGGCGAGAGCTACACGCCCTATACCTACGGCGAGACCCTCACCGAGTTCACGTGGAAGGCGGTCATCACCGGGATCCTGCTGGGGCTCCTCTTTGGAGCGGCCAACACGTACCTGGGCTTGCTGGCGGGACTCACCATCAGCACCTCCATCCCGGTGGCGGTGCTCACGGTGGTGGTCTTCCGCGCGTTCACCGCGGCGGGGATCAAGCACTCCATCCTCGAGTCCAACATCTCCCAGACGGTGGGGTCGGCCTCGTCGTCGGTGGCGTCGGGGGTGCTCTTCACCATCCCGGCGCTCTTCATCTGGGGGATGAGTCCTGCGTGGGCCCAGATCACGTTGCTGGCCATGGCCGGCGGGCTCGTCGGCGTGCTCTTCATGATCCCTCTGCGCCGCTACCTCATCAAGCAGGAGCACGGCCAGCTCCCCTACCCCGAGGGGATGGCGTGCGCCGAGGTCCTGGTGGCCGCCGAAGGGGGCGGCAAGCAGGCCCACGGGGTGTTCTGGGGGATCGGCGTGGGGATGCTGTTCCAACTCCTGGTGCAGGGGGCCAACGTGGTGCGGGGTGCCCTCGAGGTGGCGCTCCCGTTCAAGGCCAGCCTGGCGGCGCGGGTGAACGCGCCCCTCCTGGGGGTGGGGTACATCCTGGGGATCCGCATCGCCACGGTGATGGTGGCCGGTGGGCTGCTCTCGTCCGTGGTGCTCATCCCCCTCATCAACCTCTGGGGGCAGGGGCTCGCCGAGCCGCTCTACCCCGAGACCGAGCGTCTCATCCGGGACATGTCCTCGGGACAGATCTGGGACAAGTACATCCGCTACATCGGCGCCGGCGCCGTGGCCACGGCGGGAATCATCACGCTCATCAAGTCCATCCCCACCATGATCGAGTCGTTCAAGTTGGGGCTGGGCCAGATCTCGCGGCGCATGGGCGCTGCGATCCCACAGGTGGACCGGACGGAACTGGACCTGAGCTTCAAGACGGTGGGCCTCTGGCTCGGGGCCACCCTCGTGGCCCTCACGCTGGTCCCCGGCGTCCTCGGGTACCTGGACTCGGTGGTGGCTCGGGGGGTGGCGGCGCTCTGCATCGCCGTCTTCGCGTTCTTCTTCGTCACGGTGAGCAGCCGCATCGTGGGCCTGGTGGGCGTGACGTCCAACCCCACGTCGGGGATGACCATCGCCACGCTTCTGGCCACGGCGTCGGTGTTCTACTTCCTGGGGTGGACCGACGACTTCGGGAAGGCCACGGCCCTCATGGTGGGCACGGTGGTGTGCATCGCCGCGTCCATCGCCGGCGACACGTCCCAGGACCTGAAGACCGGGTTCATCCTGGGTGCCACGCCCCGCTTCCAGCAGATCGGCGAGATCGTGGGCGTCATCACGTCCGCCGGCGTGGTGGCCCTGGTCATCATGGTCCTCAACGCCGGCACGCCCGGAGGGCTGGGTGGCCCCGAGCTGCCCGCGCCTCAGGCGGTGCTCATGAACCTGGTGATCTCGGGCGTGCTGGAGCAGAGCCTCCCCTGGGGGCTCATCCTCATCGGCGTCCTCATCGCCGTGGTGGCCTTCCTCTTCAAGGTGCCCACGCTTCCCTTCGCCGTGGGGGTCTACCTGCCCCTGTCCACCATGGGCGCCGTCTTCCTGGGCGGGCTCCTCCGGTGGATGCTCAGCCGCAAGGTTCCCGAGGACGTGTCGGAATCGCGCCGGGAGAAGGGGATCCTCTTCGGCTCGGGACTGGTGGGCGGCGGCGGCCTCACGGGGGTCGTGCTGGCCATCTGGGTGGTGACGGTGCGGGGGGGCGCGCCCATCGTCGGGTGGCCGCCCGCGGTGAGTCACGGCGTGGCTATGCTCCTGGCGGCCGGGGCCATCGCCGCGGCGCTGGGCACCATGGCGTGGTACGCGACGCGGAGGGAGGAGGGGTAGCGCGGGGCCGGGCGTCCCCTCGAGACCGGCGGCGTGTCGAAACGGGGGTGCTCTGCCCCCAAGGCAGTCGCGCTAAGACCTTCCGGGTCGTTCTGCCGTCCTCCGGCTGGGAGACGATGTCTCGACGCTCGTCACCAGCCGGAGAGGCTCCCAAGCGTCCATTCCGTGTGGCGGAGGGTCGAGCGGATGGCGCGGAGGAGGGCACCGCGCGAAGCGTGGTCGCGAAGCCGTAGGCAAGGATGCTCCAGCGGGGGGATGTCCGTGCGCCGGTCGAGGCGCTCGCCCCGGGCCTGCTCGGGCGACATGTAGGCGATGGTCCCGATGGTCGTCTGGCTCTTCGTCAGCGAGCCGTCGCCCCGGAGCTTGGCCAGGCCGAAGTCCAGGACCTTGGCCGTGCCCTTGGCCGTGACCATGATGTTGGCGCTCTTGACGTCCCGGTGGAGGATGTCCTTCGCGTGGGCCTCCCCCAGCCCGGCGGCCACCTGGTCGACGAGGCCCACGGCTTCCCCGGGTTCCAGGGACCCCTTGCGGACCCTGTCCCGCAGCGTCTCCCCTTCGACGTACTCCATGGCGATGTAGGGCCTGCCCTCGCTCTCCCCGACCTCGTGGATGACGCAGATGCTGGGGTGCGACAGGCGGCCGCCGCCTGCGCTTCGACGAGGAACCGCTCCTTCAGCTCCGGAGCGTCCATGAGGTGCGGGGGGAGGAACTCCAGGGCCACCGGGCGTTTGAGCTTGAGGTCTTCGGCCTTGTAGACCACACCCATCCCGCCGGCCCCCAGCTCGTGGAGGGTCCTGTACTTGCCGGCGATGAGGGTGCCGTTCTCCAGCGGGCGGAGGGGAGCCACCAGCGTCTCGGGGAAGGAGGCGCGCTCCGGATCGGCCCAAGGGCCCAGCGGAGCCGAGCAGGTGCCGCAGAACCTCGCATCGTCCCTGTTCTCAGCTTGGCAGCGGGGGCACTCCACCATCCTGGCCCTCCCCTCTCCCGTGGTCGTTCGCCTGCCACCCTCCCGAGTCTTCCTCTATCGGTCTCGACCGTTCAAGCGTCCGATCCTCCTCCATCGCCCCTCGGCAGCTTCAGCTTGCGCAGCAGCTCCTGGTAGCGGGGCTCGTCCCGCAGTAGATCGGCGCGCAATGGATGGCCGATATAGACGACATTGGGATCGTGCATCTCGAAAGCTCTCTCCATCCAATCCAGAGCCCGCTCCTTGTTCCCCGCGTAGACATAGAGATCCTGGATCAGGATGGGATGCACATCTTGCGACTGGGCCAGGAGGTTGTCCGCTTCGAGATGCAGGGTTCCGGCATAGCCCAATGTGTCATATTGATCGAAGACGTGGTCAAAGTCCTTGAGATAGCTGGAATAATAGAGCTTCACCACGTCAAAGGCCTTTTCATATTGTCCTGTGAGGTGGAGAGCATCCATGGCCGCACTCAAGGCCGCGAGCATCGTGGGGTTCTTCTCGAAGGCTTCGCGGCTGAGTGAGATGGCCTCGTCATAACGGCGTGCATACAGGAGATCATAGCAATACCATACCTTGATCATTGGATTATGCGGATCGAGCTTGAGCGCCAGCTCGGCATGTTCCACGGCCTCGTCCGATCGTCCAAGGATCAGCAATAGATGCGCATACACCGCGTGGGCTTCAGCATGGTTGGGATTGATCTCGATGGCTCTCCTGTACGCTGACTCACCGCCCTCCCAATCCCACATTCCGTAGACCTTCACGCCTGCCAAGGCATAGTGAACGTCCGCCAGTGCATCGTCCAACTCCAGGGCCCTCTCGACGGCCTCCAGCATTCTGGGACCTGCCTCATCGGGGGATGTCCACCCCAGCTGCTGACGAAACAGCCAAACCATGCTGACCCCGGCATAGGCCAGGGCGAGTCCAGGATCCCTCTCCTTCGCCTGCTCGAAGTAGTGGAGTGCCGTATCAAGATCGTCCTGCGTCGCTTTGTACAGATAGAATTTGCCTTTGAGGTAGGCATCGTATGCCGTCAGATCCGCCGTGGGGATCTTCTCGATGAGCCGCTTTTCTTCAGGGGCGATGACCGCTTTGAGGGCCCCGGCGACTGATTCCGCGATCTTCGCCTGGACATCGAAGATCTCTTCCACGCTGGTGATCTTGCGCTGGAAGGAGTCGCCCCAGAGATGGGTTTCCTTCGCGGCTATGATCAACTGGGCCCTCAGCCTGAAGGCCGTGCCGTACTTCTGACCGCTGCCCTCCAGGATGTAGTTCACACCCAACTCATCGGCGATCTCGCGGGCGGACTTCTTCCCTTCCCGATACTGCTCGACCGACGTGCGGGATATGACCCTGAGCGCCTTGACCTTCTGGAGGTTGTTGAGGATCTCCTCCATCACCCCGTTGATGAAGTAGGTATTCTCCTGGTCGGGGCTGTCGTTGATGAAGGGGAGCACGGCGATGGACTTCTCGGGCTGGTCGGTCCGGACCTTGGCCTTGAGGGGTTTGAGGCCCTCGGCGATGGCCGCCAGGTCGTCG
>CAZJFX010000128.1:0-7425 GCA_964545395.1 uncultured Gemmatimonadaceae bacterium
CCTTCGGGCCGGCGGACCCCGCGTTTTGTTGCACTTACCTTATGAATCCAAGGCATCTAACACTGGGCCTCCGCCTACGCGGCATTCGGCGATCCGAGAGAACCGGCGCGAGTGCCGGCGGGAACGGTAGCGAGAGAGGGGTGCTTGGAAGAAGATGAATATGGGAGCTCCCGGAGCGCCGGTTCGGGCCGCTTAAACGGTCCCCGCGCCCCCGGCCCGACCGGCCGGGCGGCGATCCCCCACGCCCCGCAGAAAGTGTCGGCGCGACCACGCGCCTCTGGCGCGCGGTGTCCCCTGGACGACCCGGCGCAGCCAAGCGAGCTCCTTGAGCAGAAGAGTCCGGACGACCGCCCCCAGAAACGGGGCGAGCGTCTTTCGGAGGGGCGCGGGTGCCCCCCGCCTGCCCGATCGGTCCTACTCCGGGCCCAGCCCCAGCGCCTCCAGAACCAGCTTCTCCTGCTGGACGGCGTGGTCCCTCGCCTTCCCCTCCGCGGGGCTCGCCCGGTCGGGGCGCGAGACATGGGCCAGGGGGAGCTTGCGGGGCACGACGGCGCGCAGGCGCGGGCCGACGAAGGTGAGCGCACCCATGTTGCGCGGCTCCTCCTGTGCCCACACCACCGTCTTCAGGTTGGGGTAGCGGTCCAGGAGTTCCTGGAGCTGCTCCCCCGGGAAGGGGTAGAGCAGTTCGACGCGCGCCAGCGCCGTGGAGGCCGCGTCGGGGCGGCGGGCGTGGCCCTGCATGTCGTAGTAGAGCTTGCCGGTGCAGAGCACGAGGCGCTCGATGCTCTGGGGGTCTCCCACCATCGGGTCGTCCAGCACCGCGCGGAACGTCCCCGACGTGAACTCCGCGACCGTGGACGTAGCCATGGGGTGCCGGAGCAGGCTCTTCGGCGTCATGACTACCATGGGACGCTCCGGGCGACATAGCGCCTGGCGGCGGAGCAGGTGGAAGTGCTGCGCGGGCGTGGTGGGGTACGTGACCCGCATGTTCTCCTCGGCGCAGAGCTGCAGGAAGCGCTCCAGACGCGCGCTGGAGTGCTCGGGGCCTTGCCCTTCGTACCCATGGGGCAGGAGGAGCGTGAGACGGGAGTGCTGCCCCCACTTGGTTGTCCCCGCAGCCATGAACTGGTCGATCATGACCTGGGCGACGTTGGCGAAATCGCCGAACTGGGCTTCCCAGAGGACGACGTCGCTGGTAGCACCTACCGAGTACCCGTACTCGAAGCCCACCACCGCCATCTCGGTGAGAGGGGAGTTGTAGACCTCAAGCCGGGTCTCGGATACCTGCTGGACGGGCATGAACTCCGCCCCCGTGTCCACGTCGTGGATGACCAGGTGCCGATGGCTGAACGTGCCGCGCTCCGCGTCCTGCCCGGTGAGGCGCACGGGGATCCCGTCCAGGAGGAGGGACCCGTAGGCGAGCGACTCGGCGTGCCCCCAATCCAGGGACTTGTCCGGGCCGAACTCCTTTCCGCGCCGCTCCAGCTGCCGCCAGAGCTTGGGGTGGGGCTTGAAGCCTTCGGGGAGCGATACCAGAGCCCGATTCACCGCCTCCAGGGACGGGAGTGCCACCCCGGTGTCGGCGGGGATCATGGGAAGCTCGTGGTCAGGGTCGAGCTCGTCGTCCCCCACCGGTTCGAACTCACGGACGTGATCCTGGGCCGTGCGCAGCCTCGCCGCGATCTCTCCCTGCATGGCCTGGACGTCGGTGTCGGCCACCACGCCCTCTTGGCGCAACTTGTCCGCGAAGAGCGCGCGCACGGTGGGGTGCTGGCTGATGGTCCTGTATAGGGTGGGCTGGGTGTAGAAGGGCTCGTCACCCTCGTTGTGCCCGTGGCGCCGGTATCCCACCAGGTCGATGACGAAGTCGTCCTTGAAGCGAGCCCGGTACGCCATGGCCAGGCGCACCGACGCGAGGCAGGCCTCGGGGTCGTCGGCGTTCACGTGCACCACCGGGATGCCGAATCCCTTGGCAAGGTCGCTGGCGTAGAACGTGGAGCGGCTGTCGTCGGGATCGGTGGTGAAGCCGACCTGGTTGTTGACGATGACGTGGAGGGTGCCGCCCACGTCGTATCCGTGCAGGCGCGCCATGTTCAGCGTCTCTGCGACCACGCCCTCGCCGCCGAAGGCGGCGTCGCCGTGCATAACCACAGGCACCACGGCGAACGGGTCGTGGCCGCTGTGCTTCGAAGGGCCGTCGAACTGGCGTGCCCGGCTGAAGCCGCCTACCACCGGGTTCACGAACTCGAGGTGGCTGGGGTTGGGCATGAGGGTGACCCGGATCTCACCGGCTCCCTCCACGGCGCGGACGCCTCTGGCGCCGTGGTGGTACTTCACGTCGCCCGTTCCTCCCACGTCGAGCTGGCCGCCCTGGAGGCTCGGACCCTCGAACTCGGCCAGGAGCTCCCCGTAGGACACCCCCACGGTGTGGGTGAGGACATTGAGGCGCCCCCGGTGGGCCATCCCGATGACGACCTCTCGGCCTCCCGCCCGGGCGGCCTCCTCGATGACAAGGTCGAGCATGGGAACGAGGACGTCGTTTCCCTCCAGCGAGAAGCGCTTATGACCCAGGTACGCGCGGTGGAGGAACTGCTCCAGCCCTTCCGTCTCCGAGAGCCTGAAGAGGAGCGCACGCTTCTGCGCGAGCGTCATGGTGGGGCGGTGGGCAGCTGTCTCCACCTGGTCCCAGAGCCAGTCCACCTTCACGTGGTCGTCCATGTGCTCGAACTCGTAGCCCAGAGATCCGGCGTAGACGGACTTCAACTCCTGGAGCGCGTCGGCCACGGAGCGCTGCACGTCATCATCCATGACCAGCGACGAGGGGAGGAGGGCCAGCTCCTCCATGGAGGTCCCGAAGAACGCCGGGTTCAGTTGGGGATGCCCGGGGGGCTCGCTCCCCAGGGGATCGATGCGGGAGAGCTGGTGGCCGTGGTCCCGGAACGCCTGGATCAGCGCCGCCGCCCGGGAGATCATGGGCAGAGCCCGGCGCAGGTGGTCCTCCGCCTCCGAAGGGGCGGGCGGGACAGGCTCCGGGGTAGCGAGGGCTCGGGGGGCTGTGGCAGGTGCGGCGATGCCGGCGACGGTCTCGGCGGCCGCCGTGGCCGCTCCCCGATTCCCATCGAGCTGGTCTGGGGCGAACAGCCCCTCACGCCGCACCCGGGCTCCGCCGTCGGCGAAGATCCTGCGCCAGGCCTCGGGCACCGATTCGGGGTTGCGGGCGTATTGGTCGAACATCGCCTGGGCGTAGGCGGCGTTCTGACTGTCGAAGAGGGGTTCGTCCATCGGGGCGGCTCGCGTCGGTGCCTCCACTGGCCAGGAGGCGGGTCCAAAAGGTAAGACTTTTCAGGCGGCCTTGGAGTCGCCGTGGGGGGTTTGCGCGCCTCCCTGCGCCGGGGTAGCATCCCCGCCGTGAGCCTCACTACCCCCCATCTCCCCGCCGGATGCAGTGTGATCCGGGACACACCCGCCGCGGGCCGGCCCGCGCTGGTCCATCCGCTCTGGGCGGAGGGTCTGCCCTGGCTGGAGCAGGGCACCACCCTCGGGGAAGGCGGCCTACCGCCCTTCGACCTGGGTCTCTTCAGCGATGCGTCGCCGGCCCGCTCGGTCCTGGCGAATTGGGAGCGGCTTCGTAGGGACACTGGATTCCCCAGGTTGGTCCATGCCCATCAGGTCCATGGCGCCGCCGTGCGGGTCCACGGCTCCGGGCCCCCCGGGCTCTTCCTGGCCGAGCCCTGCGACGGACATGTGACCGAAACGGCGGGCACCCTCCTCGCGGTCACCGTCGCCGATTGTGTTCCCGTATCCGTCGTGGACCCGGCGCGCCACGCGGTGGCGCTCCTCCACGCTGGATGGAGGGGTGTGGCGGCAGGGATCCTGGAGCGGGGCCTGGCAGTGCTGCGGGAGCGCTTGGGCACGCGCCCGGGAGATCTCCTGGTGCACCTGGGGCCGGCGATCTGCGGGCGCTGCTACGAGGTGGGCGCGGAGGTGTTCCGGGGCCTGGGGCTTCCCGAGCCGGGACATGCGGCCCCCGTGGATCTGCGTGCGGTACTGGCCCACCGTGCCCTGGCCGCCGGCGTGAGCGCCGGGCGCATCTCCGTGTCGGCCCATTGCACGCTGTGCGGGGACTCGGGATTCTTCTCCCACAGGGGTGGGGACAGGGCCCGGCAGGTGGGCTACCTGGGCGTGAGGGGATGAGCCGGGAGAGCCGGACGGCGGACGGAGGGAGGGGTCCTAGGATCCGGGGACGGTGGGCGCCGGGAACCGGGCGGCCCAGGTGCGCCACGACTCCCTCATGAGGAGTGCGACGAGAGGGAGCCAGACGGCCAGGTGGACCCAGAGGGGGAGAGGGCTCGAGCTTGGAAGCGGTCCCACGGGGAGCGCCACATAGGGGAGGAAGGCCAGGCCGGTGAAGAGGATCCAGGGCCACGCGAGCCTGAGCGCCGCGAACGGGAGGATCCACAGGGCATACCAGGGGCGCAGCACCGGCGTTACCAGGAGCGCGGCGCCGAGTACCCAGAGCAGCGCGGCCTCGACCCTCATCCGCCTCCAGGCCACCCAGACCGAGACGCCGAGGACCATCGCCAGCGCGGCCAGTCGGGGGGCCGCGTCGCCAGGGATGGCGGACTCGACGAGGAGATACGGTCCCTCGAGGAAGCGCTCCTCGAGGAAAACCCGGAGGGGCGCGGTGAGAAGCGCACGCCCCGCCAGCGCATAGGGGGCGGAGACCACCGCCGTCGCTGCCAGGCACCCCAGCAGAAGCCGGCACCCGCTGCGGCGGGCCAGGGCCGGCAAGGCGGCCAGGGAGGCCGGCGCTACCATCGAGCTCAGCCCCAGGGCCACGCCGGAAGCCGCAGGGACGCGGGCGAGGAGCACCACCAGCGCCAGCGGGAAGATGGCCAGGGGGAGAGGAGGTGCCCGCTCCACGCCACCTCCACCACGAGAAGAGGCGACCAGAGCCACAGGAGCTGGGTGAGCGGGCAGCTCGGCCGAAGGGGCCGAAGCCGGACGCCTGGACATGGCCGTCCAACAGGTACCGGTAGGCATCGGAGGAAAACGAGGGGTCCAGCGGAAGAAGCACCAGGCGCATCGCTACCGCCGTCACCCACAGCAGTGCGGCGCCGCCCTGTGCGTCCTTCACGCGGCTGGCGGCCACGGCGCAGGCGGCAAAAGCGCCAAGCCGCGCGGGGGGAGGGAGGCCGGGGGAGACCTGTCATGGATGGGGAGGATGGGCGTCGAGGAAGGTCCGGAGCGCCTCCAGGGACTCGGCTGGCTGCTCCTCTGCCAGCATGTGACCGCAGCGCTCGAGCACGCGGAGGGTGCCCCGGGGCAGGGCGCCGGCGAGGCGGTGCCCTACCCAGAGCGGCACGGCCCTGTCCTGGCGGCCCCACAGGAGGAGCGCGGGCACGTCGATCTCGCCGTAGCGGGAGGTGAGCCGGTCCAGATCGGGAGGGAGGATCTGCAGGGCGGTGGCGCAGAGGGCCCCGAAGGCTCCGGGATCGCGCACGGGCGCAGCGTATCCGTGTATCTGGTCCCGGGTGATCCCGCTGGGGTCGAAGACCATGGCGCGGAGGGCCTGGGCGATCACCAGCTCGGGCCCCAGTACGCGCAGGGCGAGGGCGCTGAGACGGGGGTGGCGCGCCAGCGCCACGAAGGGGGGTAGGGGCTGGCGGTAGGCCGCGCCGGCGAGGAGCACGAGACGCTGGAGCCGGCGGGTGTCGCCGGAGTCGCAAAGCCCCAGCGCCACGTACAGGGCGATTCCGCCGCCGAGGGAGTGTCCCACGAGGGTGATGCGGGCCAGGTCTCGCTCGCGCACGAGCCGAAGCACCAACTCGGCGTGATCGGAGGGGGCGTACTGTCCGTCGGCGGGCTTGGGGGCCCGGCCGGAGCCCTTCAGGTCCACGGTGAGCACGTGACCCCGCTCGGCGAGGAACGGGGTCCACGTCCGCCAGCTGAACGAGGACGCGCCGTATCCGTGGAGGAGGAGGAACGTGTCGGTCCCGGGCCCCGGGGGGAGCCCGCTGGATCCCACCCAGAGGGGGAGGGGCTGGGCGCTCAACGTGGCCGGGTGCCCGCGGGCCCGTGGGCCGTCAGGCGATTCCGGTGGTCTTGAGGACCTCGTCCACGTAGCGGTCCACCCCCGCCACGACGCGGACCAGGTCCTTGCGGGCGTCGGCGGCGGCCAGGTCGGATGCGAACTTGAGGAAGCTCGCGCGCACGGCGTCCCGAACGGATCCGTCCGCCGGCTTGCGGCCGCGCTTGGCTCCGGGCTTGGCTTTTCGGGGACGGCGCGGCCTGGGCGGGCTGAGCTTCCGCTTCACCTGGAGGGGATAGCGGGCGTGGAACTGCCTCTTGCTCAGGCTGGCTACCGCCTTGTTCACGCCCAGGGCGACGGCGAAGAGCTCGTCCACCGTGGCTTGAGGGTTCTTCTGGAGCGCTGCTTCCACCGCGCCCAGGACCTTCTTGTCGATGTCCGCCATGGCTGTGCGCCTCCCCGGGGGAACCGTGGACACTCCGCGGCAGGTGTCAGGGTATGGCGTGAATAAGTGAAATTCAGACCGGATGTGTCAAGGAAAATGAAACGCGGCACCGCCGCATAGTCCGGGCAAAGTGCCCGGATAGTTCTCCGCCTAGAACCGATGGGCAGACAGCAGCACGCGCACCGACGGGCCGCGCAGGTCCGAAGGCGCCAGGCCGGGGAGATCATCCACGCCCAGGACGGCCCGGTATCCCAGCGCTGCACCGACCCTCAGGGGCCCGGAGAGGCGCACGCTCGCACCGATCTCGGGCACGAGGACGCCGAAGTTGTCCGAGGCGATCTGCGTTCCCACGAGCGCCAGGTCCACCTTGGCGTTCCCCGCGCCGGCCAGCACCCGGAGCCAGACGTGCCGGTCCCCGCTGTTCGCCGCATCGAGCTGGACCACCAGGCCGCCGAACGCAGTGCGTAGCTCCTGGTCGGTCCCACGGGCCGAGCCGGGCATGGACCGTGTGCCCAGAAGCACGGTCCCCGAGCCTCCCAGGGAGATCCGAGGGGTCAGCCCGAAGAGGGCGGTCGCGGAGCCCATCCAAGATGCCCCACCGTCGAGGGTCGTCAGCGCCAGGGAGGCCTCCGCCGAAGCCGCAGCGGGCCTCCCTGCCGACTGCGCCGACAGCGGCCCGGCGAGCGCCACCCATGCGGTCCCGGCCAGCCCGGCCAGCACGAAGGCGGGCCGGAGCCCCCGGCGCCCTCTCCGGGGGGTGGCAAGACGGGGTATGGTGGGTGACATGGCGCGGCTCGGCGTGGAGGGGCCGGGGACCCTGGGATCCCGTGGACCATAACATAGGGCCCCCCCCGCCGGGGGGGTACGGCGAACGCCTCAACGCCCCGCGGGATCCCCAGCCATTTCGGAACCTGAAGAGTCGCGGGGGCGATAGGGGACGGTAGGACGG
>CAZJFX010000129.1:0-7343 GCA_964545395.1 uncultured Gemmatimonadaceae bacterium
ATACCCCTTGTTCTACGCCGTTTCTCGCCTTCTCGCGTCGGGAACTTCGGGCTAGAGCGTGCCTGCAACCCTGCGCCACGTGGTGGGTAGCCCACCCCACGCGCGTTAACCTTATGGTGCTGTGCGTGCTCTCATAGGTTCAGCGCCCGCCTCCCATCCGGAGCCCATGTCCGTGTCCATGCGAAAGCCCCCCGACCGACGGAGATCCCGTGCGGCGGGCACCGGGAACGTACCGATCCTTCTCCTGGCCTTCCTCGGCATCCTCCCCACCGGGGCCACCGCCCAGGAGCGACCCCTGGACCTGGAGGCCTCCGTGCGCCTGGCCCTGGAGGCCAACCCGGACTTCAAGTCCCGGCAGGCCGCCGTGGAGGCCACCCGTGCGGAGCTGACGGGCGCGCGCTCGGCCCGGTATCCCACCGTGGGCCTGTCCGCTTCCGCCGCCCGTTACGAGAACGGGTCCTCCGGCGCCATGGACCGTCACGAGGTGGGCGTGGGACTCCGTCAGGTCCTCTATCAGGGCGGGAGGGTCAGTGCCGGAGTGGACGCGGCCGAGGCGGTGCTGGAAGCGGACGAGGGGGCGCTGCAAGCGGCTCGCGCCAACCTGGTCCTGGCGGTGCGCCAGAGCTGGTACAGGGCAGCGCAGGGTGAGCGGATGGTACGCTCGGCGGAGGAGGGGCTGGCCAGGAGCGAGCTGAACCTGGAGTACGCCGAGGCCCAGCTCGCGGCGGGGCTGGGAACCCGCCCCGACGTTCTCCGCGCCCGGGTGGACGTGTCTGGAGCCGAGCTGGAGCTCACCCGTGCGCGCAACGTCGGGGAGAGCGCCCGCGCGGTCCTGAACACCCTGATGGGCCAGCCTCCCTCCGTGTCTCTCGCGTTGGCGGCGGAGGATCCCGAAGCGGCGCTTCCGGAGCTGGCGTCCTGGGAGGAACTGTTGACCACGGCGTTGGATTCGAGGGAGGAGCTGCGCTCAGCGCGGGCGCGCACCGCCCGCCAGGAGGCGTTGGTGAGGCTGGCTCGAGGATCATACCTGCCCTCGGTCACCGCCGACGCCGGCGTGAGCCGGGGTGCCATGGCCTCCCAGGACGCCGAGAAGAGCTGGTCCCTGGGCGTCGCCCTCTCGCTGCCGCTCTTCGACGGATTCTCGCGCTCCGCGGACGTGCAGGCGCAGCGGGCCCGGCTGGACGCCGCCCGCTTCGACGAAGCGGCGGTGGCACAGGGGGTGGAGGCCGAGGCGTGGCAGGCCTGGCTCGACGAGCAGGAGTCGGCCCGGAGGCTGGAGAACGCCCGGGCGCTCTTCGCGGCGGCCACGGAGAACCTGGAAGCGGCCCAGGAGAGCTACCGGCAGGGACTGGGATCCATGATCGGCCTGGTGGACGCCCGCACGTCGTTCACCGGGGCGGAGCAGGCCCTCATCCAGGCGATCTATGACCGGCGCATCGCCCGGGCGGTGCTGGAGCGCGTGGTGCAAGGCGACACCTTCGGGAGGGAACGGCCATGAAGCGAGGCGTGTGGATCGGTGGGGCGGTGGTGGTGATCCTGGGCGTAGCGGGATGGCTTGCGCTGGCGTCCCGCGGTGAGGGAGGGGAAGGAGCCCTGGAGACGCACACCGTGGGGCGCCGGGACATCAGCGCCACCGTCATGGCCACGGGGGTGGTGCGGCCCATGGTGGGGGCCGAGGTGAAGGTGGGGTCCCGGGTGTCCGGCGTGGTGTCCCGCCTCCGGGCCAACATCGGCGACCTGGTGGAGGCCGGGGCGGTCATCGCCGAGATCGACGATGCGGAATTCCGGGCCCGCGTGGCCCAGAACGAGGCATCCCTGGCGAAGGCCCAGGCCGAGGCGGAGCTGGCCAGGACGAACCTGGAGCGCCTCCAGACCATGGTGGACCGGGAGTTCGTCTCCCGCCAGCAGCTCGACGCCGCCACCAGCGCCCTGCAGGTGGCCGAGTCCCAGATGAGGGTGGCCGAGGCCAACCTGGAGTCGGCCCGCATCCAGCTCGCCTACACCCGCATCACCGCACCCATCGCCGGCGTGGTGGCTTCGGTGGCGACGCAGGAGGGCGAGACGGTGGCCGCCAGCTTCAGCGCCCCGACGTTCGTGAACATCATCGACCTGGACCGCCTGGAGGTGCAGGCCTACGTGGACGAGACGGACATCGGCCGCATCCGGGAGGGGCAGCAGGCGCGCTTCTCCGTGGACAGCTACCCCGCCGAGGAGTTCGAGGGAGAGGTGGTCGCCATCTACCCCAAGGCCGTCATCCAGGACAACGTCGTGAACTACGTGGTGACGGTGCACATCACGGATCGAAAGGGTCAGACGTTGCGACCCGAGATGACGGCGGCGGTCACCATCGTTCTGGAGCCGCGTGCCGACGTCCTGGCCGTCCCCGCCTCGGCGGTGGGCCGGGACCGCTCGGAGCGCTACGTGACGGTGCTGGAGGGCGACATGCCGGTTCGCCGGACCGTGCGCGTCGGATGGACCCAGGGAGGTTGGACGGAGATCACGGACGGGCTGGCCGAAGGCGAGCGCATCGTGCTGACCGAAGGTTGAGGGAGACGACATGAACAGGACGCTGATCGAGGCGCGTGATCTCAGCCGCGTCTATCAGAAGGACGGAATGGTGGAGGTCACGGCCCTCAAGGGCGTGAGCCTGGAGATCCAGGAGGGCGACTTCGTCGCGTTGGTGGGAGCTTCGGGATCCGGGAAGAGCACGCTCATGAACCTCCTGGGGTGTCTGGACCGTCCCACGTCGGGGAGCGTGGTCCTGGACGGGATGGAGGTGAGCCGGCTGGACGAGGACGCCCTGGCGGAGGTGAGGAGCAAGAAGCTCGGGTTCGTGTTCCAGAGCTTCAACCTCCTTCCCCGGACCTCGGCGCTGGAGAACGTCCAGCTCCCCCTCCTGTACACGGACCGCTCGGATCTGGAGGGGCCGGCCCGTGCCGCGCTGGACGACGTGGGCTTTCCCAAGGATCGCCACGACCACCATCCGGGAGAGCTCTCCGGAGGGCAGCAGCAGCGGGTGGCCATCGCCCGGGCGCTGGTGAACGACCCGGAGATCGTCTTCGCCGACGAGCCCACCGGAAACCTGGACTCCACCTCCAGCGAGGAGATCATGGCCCTCTTCACAGAGCTCAATCGCCGGGGGCGTACCGTGGTGCTCGTGACCCACGATGCCGAGGTGGCAACCTATGCGCGGAGGGTGATCACCATACAGGACGGGCGCATCGCCTCCGACGTGGTGAACTCCGGCCGTGACGGCGCCGCGTCCACGTCCACGCAGGAGGCCCGGCCATGAAGACGGGACGCCTGCTGGGCCAGGCCATGAAGGGCCTCACCCGCAACCGGCTCCGCGCGTTCTTCATGATGGCGGGGGTCATGGTGGGGATTACCGTCCTCACCTCCGTGCTGTCGGCGGGCATGGGGGCCCGAGAGAGGATCATGGAGCGGGTGCGCGTGTTCGGGCTCGAGAACATGATGATCTGGGCTGGAGCGCCCACGGATCAGACGCGCATGGGCGGAGGCGAGGGCAGCGGCTCCACGGTCACCGCCACGCTCAAGATGGAGGACGCCGAGGCCATCCGGAACGAGGTCGGGGGGATCCGGGAGGTGGCGCCCTTCGCGCGGCGGGGGCAATCGGAGGTCACCTGGCAGGGCCGGACCTTCGAGGCGCCGGTCTTCGGGATCACCCCCGAGTGGCCCGGCCTCTGGGACTGGTCCGTGGAGCGGGGGGACTTCATCACCGACGAGGACAACGAGAGCATGGCGCGGGTCGCGTCCCTCGGCCCCACCGTGGTCCAGGAACTCTTCGGGGACGAAGACCCCCTGGGCCAGGTGGTCCAGGTCGGCGGCGTCCCGTTCGAGGTCACCGGGATCATGGGCGCCAAGGGCACGAGCGCCGGCGGCGGGGACATGGACAACCGGGTCTTCGTCCCCTTGGTGACCTACCAGCGCCGCGTGGCCAACGTGGACTACCTGTCGGGCATCCGGGCCCAGGTGAGGGACCTGAGGAAGATGGAGGCCACCGTGGCCGACGTCGCCGCGCTCCTGAGGGAGCGCCACGGCATCGCCTCCGGAGAGGTGGACGACTTCCGCATCACCACCCCCACCGAGGTCACGGCCATGGTGGAGGAGATGCAGGGGACGTTCAACCTCTTCCTCATCGTGGTGGCGGCCATCGCCCTGGTGGTGGGCGGGGTGGTGGTGGCCAACATCATGCTCCTCTCGGTGGGAGAGCGGAGGAAGGAGATCGGGCTCCGCCTGGCCCTGGGGGCCAAGGCGAGGGACATCCGGCGGCAGTTCTTGGTGGAATCGGCGCTGGTGACGTTCCTGGGGGGCATCGCCGGGATCCTGCTGGGGCTGGTGGTCAACCTGGTCCTGGAGCGGGTGACGGACACCCCGGCGGTCCTCACCTGGCACGTCCTGGTGGTGGGGGTGGTCTTCTCCACGGCGGTGGGGGTGCTGGCGGGGTTCCAGCCGGCCCGGAAGGCGGCCGCCATGGCCCCGGTGGACGCGCTGCGCTCGTGACGGGGGCGCCTTGAAGCTCGTCCGGAACCTCCGGATCTCGGCGCGGCAGCTCGGAGCCCACCGCACGCGCACCGGCCTCGCGCTCCTCGGGATCGTCATCGGCGTGTCCGCCGTCATCGCCATGGTGGCGGTGGGGCACGGGGCTCGCCAGGACGTCATGGACCGCGTGGAGGCCATGGGGACGGACCTCATCGTGGTCACCCCGGCCCAGATCCGCATCTCGGGGGCCAGGGCCCAGGTCCGGGGGACCGTCACCACCCTCGTGCCCTCCGACGCCGAGGCCATCGCCGGCGAGATCCCCCAGGTGGTGGCCGTGGCTCCCTGGGCCAGCCGCCGCATGCCGGTGAAGTACGAGGGGAGCGCTTCCACCACCAACATCCTGGGGGTGACGCCGGACGTGGTGGACGTCCTGAACCTCCAACTGGCGTCAGGCTCGTTCTACACGGAGCGGGAGGAGCTCACCGGAGGGCGGACGGTGGTCCTGGGGCCGTCGGTGGCCCGCGCCCTCTTTGGGGACGAGCCGGCGGTGGGGCGGCGCATTCAGATCGGCACGGTGCCCTTCGAGGTGCTGGGCGTGCTCGTGCCCCGGGGGGCGGACCTCTCGGGCGCGGACCAGGACGACGTGGTCATGATCCCCCTGCGCACGGCGCTCCGCCGCGTCATGAACCAGGAGTGGCTGGGGGGGATGTACCTGAGCGCAAGGAGCGAGGCGGAGATGGCCGAGGCGGAGGAGCAGGTCCGCTGGCTCCTGCGGGAGCGCCACCGGCTGGACCGGCGCGACGCCGACGACGACTTCGAGATCCAGACCCAGGCGGAGATCATGGCCGCCCACCAGGAGATCGGGGACACCTTCACCACGCTGGTGGGAGGGATCGCTGCCGTCTCCCTGCTGGTGGGGGGCGTGGGGATCCTGGCCGTCATGCTCATGTCGGTGCGGGAGCGCCGCCGGGAGATCGGCCTCCGCTTGGCCGTGGGCGCCCGGCGCCGCGACGTGCGCACCCAGTTCCTGGCGGAGGCGCTCATGCTGGGGACGGGAGGCGGCGTGGCGGGGATCGTGATCGGGCTGGCGGCGGCGGCCGTGCTGGCCGCGGCCACCGAATGGCCCATCGCCGTGGAGCCCCTCTCGGTGATCCTCTCCTTCAGCTTCTCCCTGGCGACGGGGGTGTTCTTTGGCGTGTACCCGGCCCACCGCGCCTCCCTCCTGGATCCGGTGGAGTCGCTGAGGAGCGAGTAGGGGTGAGTCGCAGGGGCTCCCGCAGTACCGTGAGGCGTCGCCGCCCCGTGGCGTCGGACCCCTCGTGCCGTCATTTTCCACGGCCCATCCTCCCGTTCCGTCCGGACCCTCCCGTCCATGCCGTCTGCCCCCAAGGGCCGGTCCTTCGACCGGCGCATCCTCGAGGGCCCCATTCCCGGGGCCGTCTGGCGTATGGCATGGCCGACCATGCTCCAGAACATCATTGGGGGGCTCCAGGGCGTGGTGGACCACGTCATGGTGGGGCATTACGTGGGCTACACGGGGAACGCCGCCATCGGGGTGTCGTGGCAGATCTTCGTCGTCGTCATCGTCTTCATCTCGTCGGTGTTCACGGGGATGGGGGTGCTGGTGGCGCGCTTCGCGGGTCAGCACGACCACGACAAGGTGAACCGCACCGTCTACCAGGCGTTCATGACTGCGGCCACTCTTTCCGTGGGAGTGATCGCGCCGCTGGGATACTTCCTGGCACCCGAGCTTCTGGGCCTCGTGAACGCCGCGCCGGAGGTGCAGGCCGAAGCGCTCCCATACCTGCGCACCATGTTCGTGTTCGGGTTCGGGATGATGATGTTCTTCATGGCCGGCGGCGCGTTCCGCTCGGCGGGGGATGCGCAGACGCCGCTCCGCTTGGGGATCGTCCTCACGGTGCTGAACATCGGCCTGAACGTGGTGCTCGTCCGCGGGCTGGGTCCCGTTCCGGCGTTCGGCACCGTGGGCGCCGCCATGGGGACGGTCGTGGCCACGGGCATCGTGAGCGTCGTCGTTCTGGGGCTCCTCCTGTCAGGCCGCTCGGTGGTGACGTTCCGCGGGCTCACCTCCTGGCGCCCCGACGTCACGGTCATCCGGGAGCTCTTCCGCTTCGGCCTCCCCGCGGGGATCCAGGGCGTGGCCATGAACGTGGGGGGCGTGTTCCTGCTCCGCTTCATCGGCTCGCTGCAGCAGAGCGCCGAGGCGCAGGCGGCCTACGCCGTGGGCTACGTGGAGCTCTTCTCGTTCATCACCTGGACCTCGGTGGGGATCATGGGCGCCACCGCGGCGGTGGCGGGGCAGAACCTGGGGGCGGGGCGCCCGGAGCGCTCGGTGGAGGCGGTGAAGGTGGCCTCCCGGATCGGCCTGACCGTGGCCGCCACGCTGGGTGCGGCGTTCGTGCTCGTCCCCCGGGCCCTGCTCTCCATCTTCGGGATGGACGACCCCGCCGTGGTCGAGCTGGGTGTGCAGCTCCTGCGCTACCTGAGCGTGTCCGGGTTCTTCATCACTGTGGCGCTGGCCTACACCGGAGGGCTCCAGGGAACGGGGGACACGAAGAGCCCGCTCTACATCTCCATCGTGTCACAGCTGGTCGTGCCGCTGGGGCTCTGCTTCGTCCTGGACGCGGTGCGGGGACTCCATCCCGGGGACATCTGGCTGGCCATCCTGCTGGGTCACGCCACGCGCTGCGCGCTCAGCGTGATCCGCTTCCGCCAGGGGAGATGGCGGAGTATCCGGGTGGACATCGAGGCGGCGAGGGTGTAAGGAAGCGCGCAATAATAACCTATACAACACATACCCAAGCTCAGCGTAGGCGCCGTGG
>CAZJFX010000130.1:0-7339 GCA_964545395.1 uncultured Gemmatimonadaceae bacterium
GGCTGCCGGGCCCCCCTTCCCACAGGCCGTCCCCTGGCAAGGCCGGACGCTTACTTATCAATCACGAGCTTGACATCGGCGAACAGGACGATGTATATACATCGCATGGTCAGGACCCAACTGTACCTCGACGTCCGCATGCACCGCCGACTCCGGGAGCTCGCTCAGCGCCAGGGCCGCACGGTGTCCGATCTCGTACGCGAAGCGGTGGGCCGGGCGTTTGGACCGGATCAGGCGGATGAGAGGCTCACCACCCTTGAGGGGATCAGCGGGCTATGGCGGGACCGAGAGGATCTCGGAAGCACCGACGTGTACGTGAGGCGCCTGCGCCGCGATACTCGCCGGAGCCGAGCGAGGGCCTAGCCGGCGTCCTCTATGATTCGGATGTGATCATCGAGATCCTGCGCGGTCGCGCGGGGGTCGTGGAGGCTGCCCGCCGCCTGGAGGAATCCGGTGTTCCCACGTATTGCTCCGCGGTGTCGTTGGCCGAGATCTACGCGGGGATCCGGCCCGGCGAGGAGGCGCTGACCCAGGCGTTCTTCGATGCGCGGGGGGAGATCGTGCTCGACGGTGAGATCGGTCGCACCGCCGGCTCGTATCTGGCGCGCTTTTCAGCCTCGCACGGCGTCGAACTGGGTGACGCTCTCATTGCCGCGGCGGCCGCCACGGCCGGCGTGCGCCTCTGGACGCGGAATCGCAAGCACTATCCCATGCCGGGCCCGAGCTTCTTCGAGCCGTAGCGTTCGCCCCGGTTGACGTACACCGCGGCCATCGAGCGGGCCTTGAGCCAGGCCATCGCCGGCGCCGAGCTGGAAGCGGTCCTCGAGTCCGGAGCGCCATCATCTCCGCGGTGACGCTTGCCGAGCTCGTGGTGGGAGCGCGGGACCCTGCGGCAGAGGCGCGGATGACCTGCGATCCGGACTTCGGCCGCGGTCGCGAACTCGCCGCCGTCGCGACGCCGGACGACCCCTGGCGTGGGTTCGAGCTGCACCCCGCATCCGTCGTGTAGGAGCCGGTCGGAGGTAGGATCCCTTGGGACGCAGCAGACTGCCTGTACACCGAGGAGGACATGGCCGCCCACCTGGAGGCCGCCCTGGCGGAGGGCGATGCGGCCCTCGTGGCAACCGCGCTGTCGGAGGGCAACCCCGAGCTCGCCACCGTCATGAAGGTCATGCATGCCCTGGGGCTGCGCTTTCATGCGGCCGCACGATCGAGGGGCGAGGAAAGGACACCTCAGGAAGTGAGCGCAACGGTCATCCGCTTCCATCCTGATGCACGCCAGGAGCACCAGAGTCAGCGGCCGGGCTATTGGAAGAACCGGACCTGACCGAGTCGGGGCGCCCCCGGAGCTTGACCGCCGCCCAGAAAAGACACATAATCTACTCGTTCGTAGACTACTCATCCGTAGACTCACATGGCGATTCCTCTCTACGAATGGCCACGGGTCGGTGAATTCATCGACCGCGACACCGAGCTCGCCCGGCTCGAGGCCTGGTGGGCCGGCGATGAGCGCATGCCGATCAACCTCTACGGGCGGCGCCGCGTCGGGAAGTCGTGGCTGTCACGTCGCTTCGCGCACGGGAAGCCTGCGGTGCTGCTCGTGGCCGAACGCCTGGCCGAGGGCGCACAGATGGCGCGGTTCGCGGATCAGCTCACTCCCGTGCTGGACGGCGTCGTGCCGGACCTTCCGGACGTCGCGGCGCTGTTCCGGGTGCTGTTCCGCCTGGCTCGCGACGGGAAGAGCCTGGCTGTGATCGACGAGTTCCCATGGCTGTTGGGAACCACCAGCACCGAGGCCGAGCGGACGCTCTCGGCAGTCCAGGCGGTGATGGAGGAAGAGCGTGACCGCGCTCGCCTGAAGCTGGTGCTGTGTGGCTCAGCGGTGGCCCAGATGGAGGCGTTGCAGTCCGAAGCCAGTCCGCTGCACGGCCGGTTGGTTCCGCTGGAGTTGCGCGTGCTGTCGTACGGTCGCGCCAAGCTGTTCTGCCCTGGTGACAACGTCCAGGAGCAGTTCGTCAGGTTCGCGGTGGCCGGCGGGATGCCTCGCTACCTCGCAGCGCTTTCAGGGGGTGACCTCCGCGCGCGAATCTGTGATCAGATGCTGTGCCCGGATGCCCCGCTCTGGAACGAGGGGCGCACGATCGTCGGCCAGGAGTTGCGGGAACCCGCGGTGCACTTCGCGGTCCTCGAACAGCTGGCGTCAGGAGAAAAGGAGATCGGCGAGTTGGCGGCCGCGCTGCGCACCAGCAGCGGGCCCCTGTCGAAATACCTCTCGGTGCTGGCGAACCTCCGTCTGGTCAGGAAGGACCTCCCCTTCGGAGCATCGCCGGGTGAGCGCGGCAGCCACTGGGCACTCAGCGACCCGTTCCTGCGCTTCTGGTTCAGGTTCGTGTTCCCCTTCCAAGCCGACCTCGAGGCAGGACTGGCGCCCGGGGATCTCTTCGACAGGGAGATCGCCCCGGATCTGGCCGACCACGTCGCGCCAGTATTCGAGGACCTGTGCCGGGAGCATGTGCGCGCCCACATGGGTGCTACCGCAACCCGCGTGGGGCGTTGGTGGGGCCACTCGCTCAACCGCTTGCGTCAGTCAGGTGAGCGCAGCACCGAGGAGATCGACGTGGTGGGCACGGCCCGCAACCGCGTAACGCTCGTCGGCGAGGTGAAGTGGACCTCGAAGCCGGTCAGCGAGAGGGTCCTGAGCGATCTGGTCGACTACAAGATCCCGGCGCTGGAACAAGGTGGATTCGGGCTCTCCAGCGAGATCATGACGGTGCTGTTCAGCCGATCGGGCTACTCCGCGGGGTTGCTTGCCCGCGCCGACGCCGACCGCAACCTGGTGCTCGTGGATGTCCACGAGATGCTTTCTTCGATGGACTAGCCTGCGTGTGCGCGGGACGCGGTGGGTGTGAAGCGCCGCCGCACTCACTCAGCGGAAGGAACGGCAGCCCCCGCCCCGGCCCCACCCCCACGATCCGCGGTCTCCCCCGGCCCCTGGCCTGGGCCATGGAGGCGTACGCAGACCGGCTGGACGTGGACAAGATCCGCGAGGCCTACGAGCTTGCGGTGGAGGCGCATGCCGACCAGCAGGTGGAGAACTACCGGAAGATGCCGCCCTCCATGGCGGAGGACGCCCGGGTCATCCTGGTTGGGCACGGCGCGTCCGGCCAAGGAGATCGAGACCCGCATCTCCGTGTTCCTCGGTGACGAGCGGGCAGGCCGCTTCTCCCTCTTCCGCGACGCGGCGGCCCGGGCCCCGGTGAAGGACGGCGCGGTGCAGGGGGTTCTGGCCGTTGACACGGGGGCGGTGGGTCTGCATGTTTCTGTATTATCGTGCAGATCACCGAGTGGAGATCTATGCGTACCACCCTCGACATCGACCGCGAGCTCCTGGATCGGGCCAGGGCCGCTCTGGGTGCGGCGACGTACACCGCGGCCATCGAGCGAGCCTTGAGCCAGGTCATCGCCGGCGCCGAGCTGGAAGCGGTCCTCGAGTCCGTCCGGGGCGACGACCTGGTGTGGAGCCTGGAGGACCTTCAGGCACACCGGCGCATGGGCCGTGGCCAGCCTCGTTGACACGTCGGCGCTCATCGCGCTGCTGCGCAGGTCGCCTCCGCAGGGCACGGAGGGCGTGGCTGTGGCGGTCGAGGCGGAGCTTCGGGCCCGGAGCGCCATCATCTCCGCGGTGACGCTGGCCGAGCTCGTGGTGGGAGCGCGGGACCCTGCGGCAGAGGCACGGATCCTGGACCTGCTGAACCGGCTCCCCGTGGTGGCCGCCGACCGGGAAGTCGCCGAGAGGGCAGGAAGGATGGGCCGCCGGGCACGGGCCCGTGGCGCGACGCTCCCGCTCCCCGACCTCCTCATCGCTGCCACCGCGCAGTGGATCGGCGTGCCGCTTCTGACCTGCGATTCGGACTTTGGCCGCGGTCGCGATCTCGCCGCCGTGGCGACGCCCGACGACCCCTGGCGTGGGTTCGAGCTGCACCCCGCATCCGTCGTGTAGGAGCCGGTCGGAGGTAGGACCGGACCGACTGGGGGCGCGTGCGTGCGATGGCTGACGGCCACGACGGCGTTCCAGGCCCGCTGCGCAGGGCCGCAGAGGGGCCTCGTGCGCGAGGAGCGCAGACAAATCCTCGGATAGCTGCCCGCCAGATGCCCAAATACATTGACAAACGTACGTATCTACGCTCCATTCATCATGGAATTCGAGTGGGACCCGGCGAAGGAAGCGAAGAACCTCGAGAAGCACGGCATCTCGGCACGAAGGGCGCGGACACATGAAGAGGCAGAGTTCCGGAAGCAGGTCGAGCGCGCGGCGGGGGAAGGGAGTCGCGGGTGAAGGGTTGGTCCACGCGAGGGGCGCTGAGCTCGGGGGGATGGCCGACGCCACCGACTGGGCTCGCGTCGAGGCTCTGGGGGACGATGAGATCGGTCGGGCCATCGCGGATGACCCGGACGCAGCGCCCATCCTCGACGAAGGGTTCTGGCGCAACGCGCAGGTTCTCGACCCTCGGCACGGGAAGACCACGATCACCATGCGCGTCGACGAGGACGTGCTGTCGTTCTTCAAGCGGGGCGGATCCGGATACCAGTCGCGGATGAACGCCGTGCTGCGTGCCTACGTGTATGCCCGCCGCGAACGGGTGCGGTAGGGGGGAACAGCGCTCCCGGGGCATCTCCCCGGAGGTCTGACTTGATATCCAAGTGTCCCATTATGATATTTATGATCATCGCCTAATCATGTATCATATGATGGACGGATTGGATGGACACCGCGACCCGGAAGACGACCGTGGAGATCGACGGGGAACTCTATCAGCGTGTCCGCGGCGCCCTCGGCACGACCACGCTCAGGGAGACCGTGGACGAGGCGTTCCGAGCCGTGCTCCGTGAACGGGCGAGACGCGAAGAGGTCGCGGCGCTGAGCGCCATGCGCGGGATGGACCTGGACGACGGGCGAGTCATGGCGGCGGCGTGGCGGCCGTGAGCCGCTACCTGGTGGACAGGAGCGCGCTGGCCCGGATGACCCACGAGCGCGTGCGCCGGCGCCTGGCCCCCATCCTGTCGGCGGGTGAGGCGGCCACCTGTTCCATGGTGGACCTCGAGGTTCTCTTCAGCGCGCGCAACCACGAGGACCACGACACGATCCGTGCCCGGCGCGCCCTCGCCTATGAACGGGTCCCGCTCACGCAGGAGATCTTCGACCGTGCCGTGGAGATCCAGGGGGTGCTCGCCAGGCGAGGGCGCCATCGCCTTCCCATCCCGGACCTCATCGTGGCAGCGGCGGCCGAGTCCGCCGGGATCATTGTCCTGCACTACGACGAGCACTTCGACTGCATTGCCGCCGTGACGAACCAGCCGACGGAGTGGGTGGTGCCGCGCGGCACGGTGTCCTGAGCCGACGCCGACGACCAGGCCGACAGACGGCGCGGGAACTGGCGCGGGGGCTCTGGAGGAGGCCATGGCCGCCTACCTGGAGGCCGCCCTGGCGGAGGGCGATGCGACCCTCGTGGCAACCGCACCGGGGGACATCGCTCGTGCGAAAGGGATGAGCGGGGTCGCACGGGAGACAGGGCTTGGGCGGGAGAGCCTGTACAAGGCGCTGAGCCACCGTCGGGCCGTCGCTCCAGCTTCCTGACACGTCCGGACATCCCAACGCCCGTCTGCCCGTGGATCTTGAGGCACACGCCCTCTCCCGCCGGTGGGCCTCGGTGAGGGGGCTCCCGTCCCCGGTCCGCGGCAGGTTACTATGCAGGCACCCGGAGCAGCCTCGTGGAGGATCCCATGCGCGCCCAGATCCGCTACACGTACCAGGACTACCTCTCGATTCCGGAGGACACGTCCCGCCGGCACGAGATCGTGGACGGGGACTTGTTCGTGACGGCCGCCCCGCGATTCCGGCATCAGGAGGTGGTTGCGAACGTCCTGAGGGTCCTCGACGCGCGTGCCGTGGCCCACAACCTGGGCAAGGCCGTCGCCGGACCCATCGGCGTCCACCTCCACGACGAGGCCGTGGTGGAGCCCGACGTGATTTTCGTCGCGTCCGAGCGCCTGGCCATCGTCGACCCCGAAGGCGGCGTGCACGGCGCTCCGGACCTGGTGGTGGAGGTCCTCTCCCCCACCAACCGGGACTATGACCGGACGCTCAAGCGGAAGCTCTACATGGCCAGCTCGGTGCCGGAGCTGTGGCTGCTGGACGCGGACGAGCGGACGGTGGAGGTGTGGCGTCCGCTGTCGCGGGTTCCCGAAGTGGCGCGGGACACGCTGACCTGGCGCGTCGGTGCGCATCGGTTCGAGATCGCGGTAGAGGAGCTGTTTCGGGGATAGGGTGTGCCGAGCCGATCGGCCATCGCCAAGGTGATGCATGCCCTGGGGCTGCGCTTCCCTAGGGCTGCATTGTCGAGGGGCGAGCAGGCGTCGTCCCGACGAGCTTCACTCAGCCGTGCTGTCCCTTCCCGAGGTGGAGCGCGCACACCTCGCGGCGAGGATTCTAGCCAGTCTGGACGAGGGTGAGGGTGTCGAGGCCGCCTGGGTCTCGGAGGTTCGTGAGCGCCTTGCGGCCTCTCGGCGTGGGGAGGTCGCTGCGGTGCCGGCGGAAGAGGTCCTGGACAAGGCCCGCCGGGTCGTAGGCCTTTGAGGGTCAGGTTTCTTCATCCGGCGGAGGCGGAAGTCCTCGCCACCGACGTCGACAAGCGCCGGATTCTGCTGAGGCGGTTCCCACACACCATCATCTACGAAATCGGCGTGGACGAGGTCATTGTGGTTGCCCTTCCGCATCAGAGGCAGCGACCCAGGTCGTGGAGCGAGTTGCCGTGATGCGAGGATAGCGGCCGCGCCCCTCGCCCCCCCACGGTCCCCGGCCCCACGCCCACCATCCTGGCCACGCTCCGGCAGGGGCGGGCCGTGAGCTCAGTCCCGATCAGCCATGGCTCAGGTGTACCCCGGTCGGAGAGCTTGAGAGCGTAGCCATGGGTTATATTGACAAACATACATATCGACGCTCCATTCATCATGGAATCCGAGTGGGACCTGGTGAAGGGCGCGAACAAATGAAGAGGCGAAATACCGGAGGCAACTCGAGCGGGCGGCGGCGGAAGGAGGCCGCGGCTGAAGACCTGGTCCACACGGGCGGCGCCGAGCTCACGGCCATGGCCGATGCCACCGACTGGGCTCGCGTCGAGGCCCTTGGGGACGATGAGATCGGCAGGGCGATCGCGGATGACCTGGACGCTGCGCCCATCCTTGGCGAAGCGTTCTGGCGCAACGCGCAGGTTCTCGACCCCCGCCACGGGAAGACCACGATCACCATGCGTGTTGACGAGGACGTGCTGTCGTTCTTCAA
>CAZJFX010000131.1:0-7278 GCA_964545395.1 uncultured Gemmatimonadaceae bacterium
CTACCGCGAGAAGCGCTTCAGAGGTCTACGTCACCTCCGCTCCGAAACTGCTGGGCGGCGCCTCAGAAGACCTTCTGCCCTTTGGCGAGGACGTCGTTCAGGGCGTCGGCCCAGAAGGTGTTTGCCGTCGCCATCTCCTCGCCCACCTGCTCCACGTACTCCTTCCACGACTTGGCGATCTCGTCTTCGAAGTCCTGCTTCAGGGTGCCGTTGGCGAGTGCTTGCTCGTGACGCTTCGGGTTGTACATGATCATGTCGGACACCAGGACCCGCGCCAGGCGGCGCGCTTTGTCCGTGGGGTCCCGCCTCCCGAAGGTGAAGCTCCCCACCGACGGCTGCGCCGGCTCCGGCTCCGGGGGGGGTGGTGGCGCCGACGGTGGCGGTGGTGGTGGCGCGACCTCGAAGGGGGGTGGAGCGAACGGAGCCGGCTCCGCCGCCTCCATGGGCTGGATGTCCAGGCTCTCCGGGTCGATCCGTTCCTCCTGCTCGTACACCCACTCGCGGGTCCCGGCGGCGCTCCCGGCGCTCTCCGTGCCGACGGAGAAGTCGGTGTCGGGGGGCCCTGGAGCCTCGGGCGGAGCCTCGAACGCCGGAGTCTCGAACGCTGGAGTCTCACGCGCTGGAGTCTCACGCGCCGGAGGAGGCTCGTACGAGGGGATCGGCTCCGGCTCGTGATATTCCTCCGGGGGAGGTGGTGGGGGCTCCATGGGCCGCTCGATGCGGAAAACGTATCGGCACGTGGAGCACCGGGCGTTGACGCCGGCCGCGGGGATCTTGTTGGAGTCCACCGGGAAGGAGGCGCCGCACGACGGGCACGTCACGGTGATGACCATGGTTCGGTTCGGCTTGCTCTAGGGGGTGGTCTTGGCGGGGGGAGCCGGTCTCTCTCCTCCCGCGAGCGCGTCGGCGTCCTCGGCGGAAGCGGTCTCAAGGCCGGGGAACTGGTGGCGGCGGTCCACCACGTACACCGAGCCCAGCAAGGACTTCGCGAACGACTTCATCTCGGTCGCCAGCTCGGAGATCTGCCCCGTGTGCTCGAAGGCCTGGAGCTGGTTGGTGACGACCCCGATGGACAGGGTCATGAGGGGGATGCGGTGAATGTGGCCCCTGCGGTCCTTTCCCAGGAAGTAGCCGGCCCGCCGATCCTCTTCCGTGTACTGGTAGGGAATGAGCTCGTCGAAGAGCTGGATGATCTCGTCGCAGGTGACTTCCAGGTACTCCATCGGGACGTTGAAGATGAAGTCGTCTCCGCCGATGTGCCCCACGAACCCCCCGGGAGCCAGGCCACGCACAATGTCCCGGAGGATGCGTGACAGGAGGCGGATGACACCGTCGCCGAACGCGTACCCGTATCGGTCGTTGAACTCCTTGAAGTGGTCCAGGTCCGCGTAGCACACGGCGAACCGCTCGCCTGCGGCGAGCCTGTACGCCATGTCCCGGGCGATGTGGTTCGTGCCCGGAAGGCGGGTGGTGGGGTGGACGCTCACGTCCCGGTCGGCGCGCTTCAGCACCTGCTCCAGCCGGAGGATCTTCTCCCGGGGCGGGAGCCCCTCGTGGAGCACCTCGTCGGCGCCCGCGGAGAGGAGGTCGGCGGCCAGCTCCGGCTCCCCGGCGGGCACGAGCACGACCAGAGGCACGATGGCCGTGAAGGCGTCCTGCTTGAGGCTGGCGACCAGCTCCACGACCTCGCTGCCCTGCGGCCCCGTCTCCATCACCAGGCATTTGGGGAAGGTGCGGTTCAGGAGCGCGCGCACGTCCTCGGTCCGCCGCACGGACAGCACGGTCAGATGGTCCAACTCCCCGAACTGGGAGACGAGCGGAGAGGCTTCGAACCTTCCGGGCGCGAAATGCAGGATGGTTGTCTCGGCAGCCATGGACGCTCTAGCGGGGGGGATGCGCCACGATAGCCAGCTTATCTCCGCGCGGGCGGCGGTGTCAAACCGGCGCCGGAGCGAGCTTCCGCACCAGGAGGAAGTCCACGTGGCGGTCCTCCTTGTCCACCCGCGCGACCTGGACGCGCACCCGGTCTCCGAGCCGGTATCGGCGTCGCCCGCGGTCGCCCACGAGGGCGTACGTGCCCTCCGTGAGCCGGTAGAAGTCGTCGCGGAGGCTGTTGACGTGGACGAGGCCGTCCACGAAGTAGGCGTCGAGGGTGACGAAGAAGCCGAAGGCGGCCACGCCCGAGATGCGCCCGTCGAATTCCTCCCCCAGGTGGCGCTCCATGAACTCCACCTTCTTGAGCGCCACCGAGTCCCGCTCCGCCTCCGCCGCCGCCTGCTCCCGGGCGCTGGCCTGGTCGGCCACGCCCTGGAGCTCGCCGGGATCCCGCTCCCTGGATGGCTCTCCCAGGACCAGCGTCCTCGCCACCTCCCTGTGGACGACGAGATCGGGGTAGCGCCGGATGGGCGACGTGAAGTGGAGGTAGGCGAGGGAGGCGAGCCCGAAGTGGCCCAGGTTCTCGGCGTCGTAGCGCGCTCTCTGGAGCGAGCGCAGCGTGACAGTGGACACGAGGTGCTCCTCCGGACGTCCCCGCACCCGTTCCAGCAGATGCTGGAGGTCGGCGGGCTTCAGCGTCTTCCTTCCCGGGAGCTTCAGTCCCATCGTCGAGAGGAACCCCCGGAGCTCCTCGGTCCGCTCACGGGCGGGGGGCTCGTGCACCCGGTACAAGGCCGGGAGGCTGCGCGCCTCGCACGCCCGCGCCACGGCCTCGTTGGCCGCGATCATCCAGTCCTCGATGAGGCGGTGCGCCTCAAGGCGCTCCACCATCTGGATGTCCAGGGGGATCCCGTCGTCGTCCAGGATCACCCGGGCCTCGGGGAGATCCAGGTCCAGCGCGCCGCGCTCCTTGCGGCGCCTCCGCAGCCCACGCGCCAGATCGTCCAGCGTGCGGAGCGCCGCGTCCACGCCGTCGCCCAGGGTGCCGACGCCGTCCAGCATCTGCTGGGCCTGCTCGTACGAGAGCCGGCGCCGGGAGCGGATCCGGGTGCGCTGGAAGCGCTGGCCGTGCACCGCTCCCGACGCGTCCACGGTGAGGAACACGCTCACGGCCAGGCGCTCCACGCCCTCACGGAGGGAGCAGACGTCCCCGGAGAGCCGTTCCGGGAGCATGGGGATGACCCGGTCCACCAGGTACACGCTCGTGCCGCGCGCGCGGGCCTCCTCATTCACCGGGCCCCCTTCCGGGACGAAGTGGCCCACGTCGGCGATGTGGATCCCCACCTCCCAGCGCCCGTCGGCCACGCGCTCGACGGAGAGGGCGTCGTCGTGGTCCTTGGCGTCCGCCGGATCCACGGTCACGACGAGCAGGTCGGTGCGGTCCACCCGGTCCTCTCCCTGCTCCTTCATCCCTTCCTGGGCCGCGGCCTCGGCGGCTACGGTGACCTCCCGCGGGAACTCCAGCGCCAGCCCATATCCGTGGGCTATGGCGAGGATGTCCACCCCGGGGTCCGAGAGGCGGCCGAGGACGTGCTCCACCTCTCCCGCCGGTCCCACGCTCCCCTCGCCGTACGACACGATGCGCACCACGACCACGTCGCCGTCCTCCGCCCCGCCCTCTCCGTCGGGCGGGATGAGTACGTTCTTGGTCATGCGCCGGTCCAGGGGCACCACGTAGGAGAAGCGCCGGGCGGGGTGGAAGGTCCCCACCACCGAGGCCCGGGCCCGCTCCAGCACCTTGATGACCCGCCCCACCGGGCTCCGGCCCGCAGGCCGGCTCTCGATGCGGACCACCACCCGGTCCCCGTCCAGGGCGGAGGCCAGGCTCAGGGACGGGACGTACACGTCGCCCCCGCCTTCCTCCGGGCGGACGAACGCATCTCCGTTGCGGGTAAGCGACGCCCGTCCCACGGCCAGGCCCATGGAGCCGGGAAGGCCGTACCGGTTTCCCTTGACCCGATAGATTTTCCCGGCGCGCTCCAGCGAACCCAGGAGGGCCTTGAAGGACCGGTAGCCGTCGGTCTCCACGCCCAGCTCGCGTGCCAGCTCCTTGGGCTTGAGGGGCCCTCGGCGGGAGGCCCCCAGGGCCTCCAGGATCGCTGACTCCAGTCCCTTGCTCTGCTGCGTCATGTCGGAGGCCTCCAGGTCAACGTCAGTCGCGGGGGCGTCCTGGCCCGCGCGTCCGGGGCGACGACCCTCAGCTCGGCGCTCCCGGGGATGCGGGCGGACAGGAACGCGTCGGCCGCGCTCAGCAGGTGGTTGCCCACGACCGCACCCAAGGCCCACGTGGCCTCGCGGAAGCGGTCGTCGCTACGATGGATGAGCTGTCGGTACTCGGCCAGCTCCCCTTCCCGGCCGCCCCAGTCCCACAGGAATCCGTCCCCGTAGGCTCGTTCCCGGTACCAGGCGAGCGCGGCTTCGTAGGAGGCTTCCCCGGGCGCCGGGGACGCGCCGCCGAAGTGGATCCCCCTGGCCAGGGACCAGACCGAGCCGTTGAAGGTGCCCGGGTCCTCCTCGGGCTGGAGTCCGGGCGCGGATGCGTCACGGTCGAAGGAGCCGGACCGGGTCCACTTGGAGATGGCCTCGTAGTAGCCCCAGGAACTGTCTCGGCGCTCCCCTTCGGGGATCCGTCCGGCCTGCCAGGCCAGGTCCCGGTAGGCGCCGCGGAGGTCGGCTCCCTGGTCCCGGCGCTCGAGCCAGAGCGCCCAGAGGAGGACCTCCACGGCGGCGTACGCCACGCCGCGGCGCTGGGCCTGTGCCCACTGGCCCCATCCCGGAACCACGAGGGAGCGAGCCGCAGCGGAGGCCGGAAGAAGATCATGAGGCGTCTCGACCTGGGAGGCCGCGGGCGTGGCCAGGAGAGCGAGGGATAGACCTAGCAGAGCCGTGGAGGTCGTCGAGCCGCGCTCCATCAGAAGACGATGGAGAACGAAACGTGGACCGGCTCGGTCTCGCCCGTGACGGTGGAGACGGCCAGCGACTTGGCGATGGCCAGGTCGAAGCGCTCGAAGCGGAGGCCCAGCCCCACCCGGGCTCCCTCCTCCTGGCCCACGTCCCCGATGACGTATCCCGCCCGGAGGTAGAGGGCATCGGGAGCCCCGGCGGCCAGCTCCGACCCCAGGTACACCGAGAGCGAGCCCGGATCCCTGAGGCGGTCCTGGACCTCCACGGAGAGCCACCCCTCCACGTCGTCCCGGGACACGACCCGGTGCAGGAGATCGTAAGCCGCTCCCATCCTCACCCGGGCGGGAAGTGGGTCCGCCTGCTCGGCGTTGAGCACCTGCATGCGCGGGCCCATGTGCGCCACCATGGCACCGAACCGCATGGGCAGCTCGTCGCTGGGCTCGAGTTGGAGCCCGGCGTCCACCGCGTACGTGGTGGCGGTCGTCCCGGCGTCGGAGCAGATGCCGCGGCAGCTCATCCGGAACTGCACCACCTTGAAGTTGACGCCCCCATCCAGCCGGCCGAGGAGGCGGGCGGCGGCGGACACCACTCCGAGGTGGTTGCGCACCGAGATTTTCCCCAGGACGTTGCCGTCGGCGTCGGTGAGGTCCAGGTCGCCGATGTCCAGGAGGAGGTACGAGACCCCCAGGGTTCCCACGCCGGGACGGGCCGCGAGGAGCGAGAGGGCGGTGGCGGTCCCGACGGCGTGGTCGCCCCGGAGGAGCACGGCCTGGGATTCCTGGATCCCGGCCAGTCCGGCGGGATTCCAGAACGCGGCTTCGGGGCTCTGCAGGGCGGTCATGGCGCGGCCCATGGAGACCGCTTGGGCTCCCACCGGAAGGAGCAGGAAGAGGGCTCCCTCCGTGGACGAGGGGTCCTGCCCCTGCGCGGCGGCTTCACCTCCCAGGGTCAGCCCCAGGAGGACGGCCAGGAGGCTAAGGGCGGGGCGCGGCATCGTCCTCGGGAACACGGAATCCCATTTCTCCCAGACGGGCTCGGTTCTTCCGCCAGGACTTGAGGGGTTTAACCCAGAGATCCAGATACACCGGCCGTCCCAGAAAGTGTTCGATCTTCGCCCGTGACGCCTGGCCCAGCTCCCGGATGGCCCGTCCCCCGGCACCCACGAGGATCCCCTTCTGGGATGAGCGCTCGACCCAGATCCTCATCTTGATGTAGACCGGGTCCTGGGCCTCGCGGAACTCCTCCACCTGGCAGAACACGGAGTAGGGGATCTCCTGGCCGTACTGCTCGAAGACGGTCTCCCGGACGAGTTCCGCGGCGAAGAAGCGCACCGGGTTGGCGGCCACCTCGTCCTCCGGGTAGAGGAACGGGCCCTCCGGGAGGTCGGCCGTCAGGGCCTCGAGAAGCGCCTCCGTTCCCTGCCCGTCTTCCGCCGAGATGCGGTGGATCCTGGCCTGCCAGGGACGCTTGGCGATCCAGCGCTCCCAGCTCACCACCGCGTCCTCGGGGGCCGCGTCCACTTTGTTCAGCGCCACGTGCACCGGCGCAGCGGTGTTCTCGAGGGTGGCGGAGAGCCGCTCCTTGTCCAGCGTGTCGGGGAAGCGGGAGGCGTCCACCACGAGCAGGACGACATCCGCCTCCTGGAGGGCCTCCAGCGCCGCGGCGAGCATGGCGCGCTGGAGCAGGTCCTTGGCCTGCAGGAGCCCCGGGGTGTCCAGGAAGATGAGCTGGGCGTCCTCGGTGGTGAGGATCCCCGTTACCCGCTGCCACGTGGTCTGGGCCTTGGCGGTGACGATGGAGAGGTGCTGGCCCACGAGCCGGTTCAGCAGCGTGGACTTGCCTGCGTTGGGGCGCCCCAGGAGGGTGACGTACCCGGTGCGGGGCTGGGAGACGAGGGGGGGCATGGGGCGGAAGTTTGCAGGAGGCCGGGGTCGGCGGAAAGGGGCGAGGGGGGCCTTCTGTCTCGTGGCTCGGAGGAGGCAGGAACGCGAAGGCCCCCCGTCGCGTTGAAGCGAGGGGGGCCTTCTGTAAGGAGTCGGCGGCGACGTACTCTCCCACCGAGCTGCCCCGGCAGTACCATCCGCGCTGTGAGGCTTAACGGTCGTGTTCGGGATGGGAACGGGTGTATCCCTCACGCTATAGCCACCGACAAGATGATGGGCCGTTGAAATCGGCGCCGGAGGTCGTCGGGCTGCGGACTCGTTCGGTGCGACGTAGGATCTCACCTACGTCTCCCTCGCTCGCCTTGCCCTTCTACTCCTGCATCCGATTTGAACGGCCCCAGACCGTAGAGCTGTGGGACCGTTCTCGGCCAAGAAAACGAGGTGGAGTAGAGGAGTCAGAGCCTGAAGCGGCTGTGACAGCTCATGATCGTATGGTGTGAAGTGCGACGAGATGGGGGAGGAGCCGGTCAAGCCTCACGGGCGATTAGTACGGCTC
>CAZJFX010000132.1:0-6992 GCA_964545395.1 uncultured Gemmatimonadaceae bacterium
GTAATCTCCATGCAGCAATATAACCGCAACCACCATAGTGTGAACAGGCCCTAGATGGGCGAGCGGTATCTCCGCCTCTTCCGGCACTTCGTGCAGGGGCTGGCCACCGACTGGATCGGTGCGGTGGGGATCGTCCTCACGACCTCCGCGTTCGTGCTGTTCGTGTTCATGGAGCTGCTGCGCCTGGTGGGCGCGGTGACCAACGCCTACGTGGGGTTGGTCAGCTACATGGCGCTCCCGGCCCTCTTCGTCGTGGGCCTTCTCCTCATCCCCGTGGGGTGGGCCCGGTACCGGCGCCGGACCGGCCGACCCACGCGGGAGCTCCTGGAACAGCGGTTCGCCCCCGATCTCCTGAAGCCCCACCTCACCGGGTCCCGCCTCATCGGCATCCTGGGCCTCCTCACCCTGGTCAACCTCCTCTTCCTGGGGGTGGGGGGGGCTCGCATGCTGCACTTCATGGACACCCCGGTGTTCTGCGGCACCGCCTGCCATTCCGTCATGAACCCGGAGTGGAGCGTCTACCAGGCCTCCCCCCACGCCCGGGTGGCCTGCGTGGAGTGCCATGTGGGAGAGGGGGTGGACGCCCTGGTCGACGCCAAGCTGAACGGCCTCTGGCAGATCGTCTCGGCCACCTTCAACCTGTACGAACGGCCCATCCCCACACCGGTCCGGAACCTCCGGCCGGCCCGGGAGACGTGCGAGCGCTGCCATTGGCCGGAGAAGTTCTACGGTGAGAGGATGGCGACCTCGATCCGCTACAGCCTCGACAGCCTCGCCACACCGTCCTACTCCACCCTCAGCCTGAAGATCGGGTCGGGAACGGGCGAGCGCCGTGGGGAGATCCACTGGCACATCGCCTCCCACAACCAGGTGCGCTTCACCTCGCTGGAGGACGAGCGGGAGGTCATGGTCTGGGTGGAGTCCTCGAGGGACGACGGAACGTGGCACCGCTGGACGAACCGTGCCCTGGAGGCGGGGCTCGTTCCCGGCGTGGAGGAGCCCGGCGACGGCGATGGGACCGCCGGGCCGGAGGGGGGAGTCCGGGTCATGGACTGTGTGGACTGTCACAACCGGGCCACCCACATCTACGAGGACCCGGAGGAGGCGGTGGACCGCCGCCTGGCCTCCGGCGAGATCGATGCCACCCTCCCGTTCGTGAAGAAGGTCGCCTTCGAGGCCCTGTCGGCCCGCTACGCCGACAGCGCCGCGGCCACGGCCGGGCTCGAGAGGGTGGTGCGCCTCACCTACGCCAACCGCATTCCCGGTGGGAGCACGGCCGACGCACAGTCCGTCGAGAAGCTCATCGGCACCCTCCAGGCCCTCTACCGCCGCAACGTGCATCCGCAGATGAAGGTCTGGTGGAACCCCTACCCGGATCACCTCGGACACAGGGGCGGGACCGGGTGCTTCCGGTGCCACAGCCCCGAGATGGTGGACGAGGAAGGGGTGAGCATCGCGGACGATTGCACCCTCTGCCACTCCATCATCGCCTGGGACAGCCCCAGCGCCCACTACTTCCTGGACCCGGCGAGCGGGGAGGACCCGGAGCGCGAGATGCACCGCTGGCTGCGGGACGAGTTCCTCGGAAGATGACCGTGGACGCTCTCAACGTCGGTGGTCTGGCGGTGGAGCCAGGCACCAGGAAGTCCGGATACCTCGAGGTGCCGGGCACGGGCGTGCGCATGCCCCTCACCGTGGTCGCCGGCGCCGAGGAGGGCCCCCGCGTCCTCATCACCGGCGGCGTCCACGGGGGAGAGTATCCCGGCATCGAGGCGGCCATCCGCCTGGCCCGGGAGCTGGACCCGGGGACGCTCCGAGGGAGCGTGGTCGTGGTCCATCCGGTGAACCTCCCGGCGTTCCACGCCCGCGTGCAGTACCTGGTCCCGCAGGACGGGAAGAACCTGAACCGCCAGTTCCCGGGCAACGCCCTGGGCACGGTGAGTGAACGCATGGCCCATGTGCTCATGAGCGAGATCGCTCATGGGGTGGATGCCTGGGTGGACCTCCACGGCGGCGACATCCACGAGGCGCTGGTCCCGTTCACCATCTACTCCGACGCGGCGGAGGAGAGCGTCGTCGCCGCCTCCAGGGCCATGGCCGAGGTCTACGGGATCCAGTACGTGCTCGCCAGCGCCACGGTGAAGGGGGGCACCTACTCGGCGGCGGGAAAGGCGGGCGTGCCCTGCATCCTGGCCGAAGCCGGACAGGTGGGCCAGCTCGACGAGGAGAGCGTCGGCATCCACCTGCGCGGGTGCCGCAACGTGCTCAAGCACCTCGGCGTGCTCCCGGGCGACCCGGAGCCCGTGCCACCCGTCTGCTTGCTGCGGAGCTTCGACTGGCTCTTCTCCGGCCGGACGGCCTGCTGGTATCCCGCCGTGGAGATCGGCCAGCAGGTGGAGGAGGGACAGCCGGTGGGAGTGGTGCGCGACTACTTCGGGGACGTGCTGGAGGAGCACCGGGCGTCATCCTCCGGCGTCGTGCTCTTCATGGTCACGTCGCTGGCCATCAACGAGGGGGACCCGCTCCTCGCCGTGGGCTCCTGACGCGGAGGCGGACCACCCCCGCCGGAGCAGACGCCCGCACCCCTCGGCGTCGGGCCGAGCCTGCGCCCGCGCAGCCGCTTCCCGCCCTGCTCCGCCCCGTTGCACAACGGGGCCCGGGCATGCAACTTGGCCCGTCCTGGTGAATGCAAGTGGCGTCGCTGCTTCTCCTTCCACGGCGTAACAGGAACCCACACGTGAAACTCCATACCAAGATCCTCATCGGGCTCGTCGCGGGTGCCCTGATCGGCCCGCTTCCCTACGTCAAGGATATCGCAGTACAACTGGAGCCTTTCGGGCAGGCCTTCATCCGGCTGCTCATCATGATCGTGATCCCCCTGGTCATGGCCTCCCTCATCATCGGGACGGCGAGCCTGGGGGACCTGAAGAAGCTGGGCCGCATCGGCCTCAAGACCATCGGCTACTACCTCTTCGCCACCGCCGTCGCCTGCTCTCTCGGACTCGCCGTGGGCGGGTTCTTCAAGCCCGGCTCCCGGCTGGACGAGACCGTGAAGGCCGACCTCCTGGAGGCGTACGCGGGAACGAGCGAGGCCCAGCTCGAATCGTTGCAGGAGGCCCCGGGGCTCCAGGAGATCCTCTTCAACATCATCCCCCGGAACCCCTTCGCGTCCATGGCCAACATGGACATGCTCCAGATCATCTTCTTCGCCCTCTTCCTGGGGATCGCCCTCACCGTCCTCACGGAGGACAAGCGAAAACCGCTCATCGACGTCCTGGACTCGGTGAACGAGGCCATGGTGGTCATGGTGAACATGATCATGAAGATCGCCCCCTACGGCGTCTTCATTCTCATCGCGGCCGTGGCGGGGCGCTTCGGATACGGGATCCTCCTCACCCTGGCGCGCTACGTCCTCGTGACCATCGGGACGATGCTCCTCTTCCTGGTCACGTTCTATCCGTTGACCCTGCGACTCTCGGGGATGAAGCCCACCTTCTTCTTCAAGAAGTTCTACGAGGTCATGGTCTTCGCCTTCTCCACGTCCTCGAGCAACGCGGCGTTGCCCATCAACCTGAAGGTGACGCAGACGGAGCTGGGGGTCTCCCGGGACGTGTCCTCGTTCGTGCTCCCCCTGGGGGCCACCGTGAACATGAACGGGACCTCCATCTACCAGGGGGTCAGCACGATCTTCATCGCCCAGGTCTACGGGATCGAGCTGGGGATCACCCAGTTGGCCATCGTGGTCATCACCGCCACGCTGGCCTCCATCGGGGCGGCGGGGGTGCCGAGCATCGGCTTCATCACCCTCACCATCGTGCTCCAGGCGCTGGGAATCCCGCTCGAAGGGTTGGCCATGATCCTGGGCGTCGAGCGGATCCTCGACATGCTCCGCACGGTGCTGAACGTGACGGGAGACGCGTCCGCCTCGATCTGGGTGGCGCACACCGAGGGAGAGTTGGACGTCCCCGCCGAGGGACGGATCGCCGCCTGAGCGTCATCGCCGTCGAGGCGGTGGATGCGGGGAGGGCTGTCCTACGGCCGGGCAGCCCTCCTCACTTCCTCCCGTTGCGGTCCACCGTGGAGGCGCGGAGCACGAGGGCTCCCAACTCCTCGCCCAGGTGACGGGCGATGACCGGGCACTTCACCTTCAGGAGGAAGAAGAGGGGCCCGGCGACGTCCGAGAGCCCCTCGAAATTCCCCTGCCCCTTGGCCAGCATCAGCTCGGCACGGTGGAACCGGTCGAGAAAGTCGGGGTGGGCGTCACGCAGGATGGTCCCCGGACTCCGCACCCCGCTGCTGACGACCTCGGCCAGCTCATCCATTCCCACGTAGGACGCATCCTCCAGGGTCGCGTCGTTGAGGACGGGGCCGCCCCGGACCACGAAGGTGACCCTCGCCCCGCCCGCGACCATCTGCTCCACCAGGAGCTTGTCGAAGACGATCTCTCCGGCGTTGTCGCCGATGTAGAGGATGTCCCGGGCCTGTGCCACGCGGCGCCGGAACTCGGGAAGATCGGATCCCCCCAGGTCGGCCGCCCAACCCTCCTCCAGCGCACGGTCCAGGTCGAATCCCGGGTTCGCGCCGAAGTCGATGACGTTTCCCACGGCCGCCAGCTTGACGGCGGCCAGGAGCGGGTCGGGTGACTCCACCACTCTCTGCCGCAGCCCCGGGAGGAGGAACAGGGCGTGGTCGTTGGACGTGCGCTTCACCGAGCGATACGGATCCGCGCAGCTCGCGAGCTCCCGGATGAGACGGTGGGTCTCCATCCCCACCTCGATGGGCGTCGTCTCCGGGGGAAGCTCGGCGATGAGGGAGGCCACGCCCTGGAGGATCCTGAGATGGGTGGCCGCATCGTCCGTCGCCATGCGCGCCGCGTCCAGCGCCTGCCGGAGGAAGCAAGGGTAGCAATCCAGGTAGGCCTTCAATGCCGGCTCCTCGTGGGTGGAACGTCCCGTTCCCGTGCCCCTGCGCGGGAATTCCTCCGAAGATACCAGGAGCGGCACTGGAGAAGGAGCGAGGGCGGGACGACGACGACGGAGGGCGCCGGAGCACGCCGTCCCCTTGCTGGTATGATCCTGCATCCCTAGCGTGACGTCCAGGGCGCCGCGCGGCCGGACGCTCCGGCCCGCCGCGCGCGCCTCCCCCTGCGGAGCGCGAGCCCATGGTCGAGAGGGAGTACGTCCTCGACGCGGAGGTGTGCCGGCAGATCAGGTGTGAAGAGCTGGACCCCCGGATGGCCGGGGATCACCTGACGTACCTGGACAACGAGGCGGCCTCCGACGTGCTCGTGGTCTACGTCCACGGTTTTGGAGGGGACCAGGATGTCTTCCGGGAGGTCCTGGAAGGCTCACCGTACAGGGGGGTCGCCGTCACCCTCTATGGGTTCGAGCCTTCCCGCCCGAGGCGCCCGGCCGTTTCCATGGAGACGCACGGCACGATGCTCCGGGCGTACCTGGGCCACATCGTCGAGGCCGTGGCCCCCAAGGTCACGATCCTGGTCGGGTTCTCGTCGGGCGCCGATCTCGGGTTCCGGCTGCTCACGGGCTGGCCGTCGGACCAACCCGTCCCCGTCGACGGCTACCTGAGCATCAGCTGCAACCTGAACCTCAGCACCTGCTTCCTGTCCCGCGTGCTGGCCGGCCAGACGACCCCCGGAGCGTCGGAGATCCTCCCCGGTCTCCTGATCAGCGCAGGCAGTGCCGCCGACCTGGACGAATGGCTGAACACCCACGAGTACCTGGTGCGCATGCTCCGGAAGTTCCAGTCGGACCTGCACGTCCTCCGCCGGCACGGGCAGGACGTCATCGACCCCTTCCAGGAAGACGGTGACCCGTTCCCGCGGTGGTTCCGTGAGACATCCCGGAGAATCCGTGCGCTGCGCTGCGTCTTCGCGGACACCAAGATGGAGAGCAGGCCGGTGAAGAATCTCCTGCTGGCCCATCGCGACTCGGGTGTGCTCGGGACGCGTTACCACGAGGGCTCCATCCGGATCGAGCCGGGCGCGGACCACTTCGACCTGATGTCGCCGGCAATCGTGAACCGACACCTGGGGGAGCTGATCGGGTCGTTGTGACCTCAGCAGAGGGATCGGACCCTAGACCAACTCGAGCCCCGGTACGTCCTCGAAGTCGTCGCGGTTGAGCGTCCAGAGCCGGGCCCTCCACGCCAGAGCGGTGGCGGCGATGGCCAGGTCGACTTCCCTGCCCCGCGCCCGGGGAAGCTCCCGAAACAGCGCCGCGGCGAGAGCCGCCTCGTCGGGCCCGAAGGGAAGTGCATCGGCCGACGGGAGAATCGCCTCCTGGGCCGAGAGCTCCTCCGGGATGCGGGGACCCCGAAGCCACTCATAGAGGACCAGGGCGGGGACGGCGATGCGCTCGCGACGCCCGATCGCCTCGCGGAGCTCGCCCCGAAGCGCGCCTCCAGCGCCCAACGCCTCCACCAGCACGGAGGTGTCGAGGACGATCACCGGGGGGCCCCCCTACCCCGGCGGCCCCCGGCGCGGCGCGCCGCGCGCACCTCCGCCAACTCGCGGTCCACCGCTCCCCTCGGCCGGTCGGGGATGTCCCGGGTCACCTCGTCGAACACGGCGAGCATCCGGTCACGCTCCTCGATGGACAGCGCGCCCGCCTGGTCGCCGTAAAGGCGGATGGCCTCCCGGACCACCCGGCTCTTGGGCATGCCGAGTCGATCAGCCGTCCGGCCCAGATAGGCGACAGTCTCGTCGTCGAGGGTGAAGGTGACCTTGATCATCAGCGCCGAAGGGAGGATATGGTGGTATGGTATTATGGTACCATGCTCGCGTGACCGCAAGCGGCTGGGCCGACCTGCGCGGTGCCCTCACGGCGAAAGTCGGCCTATCCGATCTCCGGCGCGGGCGGAGCTGCCGGGGGCTTCATGGGATGGCCGAAGCGCTGGCGCGGCACGTCAGGCTGCGCGCGTGTGGGTTCCGGAAATTCTGGCACCACATTTCCGGAAATTCTGGCACCAGGGGG
>CAZJFX010000133.1:0-6796 GCA_964545395.1 uncultured Gemmatimonadaceae bacterium
ATCCGCTGCCGCCTGACCCGAGAAGCTGACGGCTTCAGCCGTCAGAGTACGTCACTCCCAACCCTCAGGTGGAGGGATCGGCAACGGCAGATCGAGAATCGGAACCCTCTGTCGTGACCTCCCACACCTCCAAGTGACGACGACCTCATCGGCATCGTCGAGGTCCAACCCTTCCACCGCCACCTCCCACGGTGCGACCTGGGGCGCGGAACGGACGCTCGGGTGGCGCTTTCGGAGGAGGGGACGGCCATCGGCGCCAGCCGGGTGAGCACCCCCTGCTCTGGACCAGCCGTCGGCGTCCCATAGCTTGCTCTTGAGGTAGGGCAACCAAACCGGGGGCGTGAACCGTGAACGCATGGTGTGAGATCCTGAACATCGCCGTGCCCTCCCTACGGGAGGTGCGGGGCCACCCGGACGCCAACACCTTCGCGCTGCTCCTGGTGGCGCTCCTGGAGCGGGGCGTACCGATGACCCTCGAAGAGGTGGCCAGGCGCTTCGAGGAAGCGGGCATAGCCTCGGCCCACGACGCCCTTCGCTCCCTCAAGAGGTGTCGGCCTGCCCGGCCGCCGGTATACCGGGACGGCGATCTGTACGAAGTCGATGCGTACAGCGACGAGCTGGACCTATGGGTGTTCCGGCTGGGCCTGCGTCCCCCAAAGGCCCAGGTGGCCTACCCGCCCCCGGAGGATCCGGCACCCCTCCCCGGCCCCGAGCATCCCCTGACGCCCGAGGAGATGGCTGAGGCGTTCCGCGACGCCTACGTCTGGAGCTGGTCCGCGCTGCGCGTGGCCATGGCCGTGCTGGACGCCCACGGCGGGCGCCTTCCGGAGCAACGGCTGTTCGATGCGCTGGATCGTATGGGCACCCGGCACTCCGTCCGCGCCGACTCCCCCGTCCACTGGCGGGGTCGGGGCATCGCCGTGGCCGAGGACGGAGACTGGGTCCTCGACCCGGCCGAGCCCTCGGTACCGGCCATGCGCGCCGCCGTCCGGAAGCGGGTGGAGACGGTGCGGCGGTACCATGCCCTCCGCCCCGACCCCGCGGTGCAGCGGGCCCGCCAGCGCCACTGGGAGGAGCAGCGGAGGGCCCACGCCACCGAGCTGGCAGGGCTCCGGCGTGCCGTGCTGTACGCCACCCCGTTTCCCGGGACCGACAGCATGCCCGCTGCCGTCACCCTCCTGGACGTGACCAGCCGTGAAGCCACCACATGGATCGGGGGTGAGGTGAGGGCGGTGGCCGCGGCGCTGGCGTCCTTCGACGTCGTCGCGGCCCTGGAGGTCCGTCCGTTGCTGCGGAGCCTGGGCGTGGACCCGAAGACCCGCCGCCTTGCCGACCTGTCCCCCCCGCAGAAGTCGTTTCAGCGACCCAACGGACGGACCGTGAAGATCACCACCGAGATGCTCATCCGCGGCTCCTGCGGGATTCCCCGCCCCTTCGGCAACCTGGCGGCGCTCCAGCGAATGATGGATCGCGGCGATGACGCCGGCTTGCGCAGCCGGATGGAGGGCAGCGCCCGGTCACTCCTGGCGCTGTACGAGTACGGGCGCCTCCATGGCGCCGTGCGCCTCCGCCAAGGTGGTCTGGACGAGGTCTTCGGCGTTCCATGGGTCCACCGCGACGAGATGCGGCTCTACGGGCTCATGCACGAGGCCGCGGAGGCCGCGGGGTGGCTCGAAGTGGTCCTCGGCCCGGCACCCACCGGGGAGGACCCCTGGGCAGCAATGGAGTTGTGCCGCGTGGTACCGTGGCCAGGCACACGGTGGCGGCGCCTGGTGGATGCCGCCGGATACGCCGTGGACGAGCGTGACGTCCAACGGGCCAGAATCCCGGAGGAGCGTGTCGGGGAAGGCGGTCTCGAAGGCGGGGACGCCAGCGCGAAAGGCATCTCCATCGGCCTCCACATCCTGGCGCATACCCCACCCTGGGACGTGTCGGGAGATGCGTACCCCTTCCTCCGGCGAGCCTTGGAAAATCGAGCGATCCCGGAAGAGGACCGGGTCCTGGCCATCGAACTCGCAGGCAACCTGGTGACCATGCGAGACGAGCTTGCCCACACACTCCTCCGCATCACGGAGGACCCGGCGGAGCCCGCCTCCACTCGAGTGGCGGCCGTGATCTCCCTGGGTCCTGCGCTGGAGGAAGCGGACATGGCGGCGCTGGACGGCACCGAGGAAGCCGGCATCTCCGGGAGCATGTTCCGACGCATCCAGGGCACGCTCCGGCGCCTCTACCACGACCCGGACGTCTCTCTCCAGGTGCGAAGGAGGGCGCTGGAGGCGTCGGTCCGGGCCCACGCCGACTGGCACGAAGGAGCCGTGCGGGCGGCGCTCCGCAGCGGCGATCCCGGTTGGCGGCTCACCGCCATCTTCTGCGCGCAGTACGTGCCGGGCTTCGAAGACGCGGTCATCGAGGCGCTGAGCGGAGAGGATCCGGCCCTCAGGTTCGAGGCCATCCGCGCGGCGGGGAGCCTCGGCCTGAGGGAGGCCGAAGGGATCCTGAGCGAGTTGGCGGAAGACGTGGACGGGGAGATGGCCGAAGCGGCTCTGGATGCCCTCATGGAAATCCAGGACATGGACGAGGCTCTCGACTTCGACGATGTCGACATCTTGGACGAACTGGACGAAACCGGCTACCCGGACCAACGTCCCGGCCCCGGAGGCTGGGGCGGCGGAAGTCCGGGCAAGGGCGGACCCACGTTCCACTGATGGGCCGCAAGACGCACACGGCGCACCTCGGTCCGCACCTTCAATAGATGGGCATGGTCGAGGAGCGACGTCACCTCCATGTCCACCGCGGCCTCTACGCCGTGGTTCCCCCGGGACTGAAGCCCGCAGAGGCGCCGGTGGATCCGTATCTCCTGACCACGAAGCTCACGGACGACGCGGTGGTTGCCTTCCATGCTGCCCTGCAATTCCATGGGAAGGCCTATTCGGTCTGGCGCTGGTTTCACCACCTGACCCGCCAGAGGAGTTCTTCGACCTGGACGCGGTTGTGGAGTATGCCTCGAGAGTCGGCTCGGCATTGACCGCGGCCCGGGTCGGGTTCTTCCGCGAGCAACACCGGGAAGGCCTCATGGTGGAGGAGCGCCACCTGGATGTCCTCCGTGAGCGGGCTCCAGCGCAGGCCTCCTATTTCGATCCCGCACGTTCGCCTGGAACGCTGGTGGCGGGGTGGAACCTGGTGGTTCCCCAGGAGATACTGAAGTGCTCTTGGCAGGAGGTCGGTTGATGCTCACCGAGACGGAGTTGCTGAGGGAAGCACGCAGCCGTTGCCCCGGACATGCCGGCACGCAATGATGACCCCGTCGTCCGTCGGAGCGCAGGCCTACAACCCACCTTTGCCGCAGGCTTCCTCCACCCTGCCGACCGAAGCCGATGGCGCATGGAAGACAATCTTGAGCGCGTGTGCGGCAACTGCCAGGCCGCCCATCCCTCGGAGCCGTTCCAGAGCGATTTCGCCGTCTGCCTGAACGCCCCCGAGCTGAAACCCTACCTCGATGATATCCTGGAGCGTCAGGACTTCTCACGGTGCCAGGAACTGGTGGAACGCATCCGGTTCCCTTGGGACCAGGGTGCCTGCGACGGCTTCGACCCCATTGAGGACGCGGGCGAGGAGTTGCCCCCCGAGTTGGCTGAGAAGGTGATGGAGTTGGCGGAAGGGGGCACACCGACCGCCGAAGCGCTACGGGATGTCATCCTCATCCATACTCTCGAACGGACCGATTGGTCTCACGCACCGGCCGACCGTTACGTCCGTGCCCTTCGAGCGTCGCCCACCCTCGAAGCTCAGGCTGAAGCCGTCAGGCCCTTCGGATTCCTCATCGGACAGGGGAACCAGGCCGCCTTCGACGCGCTCGCCGAGTATCTGTGGGCTCTGCCTCCTGCCGTGACGGTGGAAGACAAGGCACTCCGGATCGCCATCCTCCGGGAGCTCAAGAACACCCGGGAGCATCAGGGGGAGTTGGCACATCTACTCGTCGAGGACCTGCTTCGGACCCCATCGAACAATTCCACGCGAGGCTGGCACTCGGAGGTCTTCCGCTTCTTCGAGGAGTCGTGCCGACCCGAGATCGCGGAGGAGGCGCTGGGGCCGGTGGTGAACACCCCTCACTTCTCTGCCCGCATCAGGAGACGGATCCGGGCGATTCTCGACTCTGCCGCGCGGGAAGGCCGGCAGCGATGACGACAGGGTCGTGAGAGCCACGGCCCGAACCCGGAGGAGAAGGAGATGAAAAAGAACCCGCCGGACTCGTCGGCCCGCACTTCGCGTCGCCGATCGGACACGGTCCGTCCCCTCCGGGATTACGTATCAGGTTTGGCGAAGATGGAATTGATCGAGCTGGTGCTGGACCTCGCCGAGACCCTCCCGGAGGCGGGCGATCGGCTCCGGGACCGGCAGCGCCTCGAATCCGACGATGTCGGAACGGTGGTCCGGGAGGTTCGCCGGCAGATCGAGGCCCTCGCGTCTGAACCGGCCTGGTCGAACCTCTGGTCGGGGGAAGGACATGTCCCCGACTACTCCGGGGTGCGGGGCCGGCTGGAGGCCATGCTGGCCGCCGGATACGCCGACGAGGTGGTGGCGCTGGGTCAGGACATCCTGCGCCTGGGCACGGAGCAGATCGGGATGTCCGACGATGAGGGCGAGCTGGGATCGGAGATCAGCCGGTGCCTGGAGGTGGCCTTCCGGGCGCTCCCCGGTTCCTCGATGTCTGCCCCCGAACAGATCCTCTGGGAGATTGACGCCCGGACGCTGGACGAGTACTCCGTCCTTGAGGCCGTGGAGCACCCGGGACCCCACGCGCGCCGCTATTCCTCCGACGACTGGTCTCAGGTGGCGGATGTTCTGATCGAACGGCTGCGAGCCCTGCCGAAGGCCGCCAAGAGCAAGAAGAGCGGGGGCTACGCACGGGACTGGCGCCGGCGGCAGCTGCTGGACGAGCTGGTGAATGCGCTGAAGAAGGCCAGGCGGCCGGGCGAGGTGATCGCCCTCCTGCAGCAAGAGGCGGCTCCCACCGGCTGTTACCCGGAGTTGGTGGATCATCTCCTCGCCGCCGGGAGAAGGGAGGATGCCCGTCGGTGGGCCGAGACCGGCTTCCAAGCGACCATCGAGCATCTTCCGGGGATTGCCTGGAAGCTGGAAGAACGCCTGCGCGGTATGGCCGAGAAGAGGGGGGATGCCAAGGGGGTCGCCGCATACAGGGCCCTTGAGTTCCTCGACGATCCGGACCTCCGATCCTACATCGCCTTGCGCGATGCGTCGAAGGCCGCCGGAGTGTGGAGTGCCCTCGAACCCTTGGCCATGGGGTACCTCGAGTCGGGAGAGCTCCCCGGCGGCCACACCACACCCCCGACCAGCACGACCCGCGCTGACACGAAGCGGACCTCCCCGGACCATGCCGGCAAGGAGCCGACCGACCGTGAGAGGGCACCCTCGGAGTGGCCCCTGCCCTCCGCCGGTCTCCAGACGCCGACTCGACGCGGCCTGCGGCGGACATTCCCACATGCCGAGACCCTGGTTCGGATCGCCATTCATGAGGGACGGTACGACGAGGCCGTGACCTGGTACGAGAAGACCTGTACCGGACGCGGCCTCTACGCCCCTGACCTCGGCGACGAGGTCGCATCGGCGGTCCAGGGAACGCACCCGGAGGTATCTCTCGGCATCTGGCGAAAGAAGGCCGAGACGTGGATAGCCCAGGTGAAGCCGTCGGCCTACCAGGAAGCAGGCCGGTACCTCAAACGCTTGGCACGTTTGTACCGGAAGTTGGACCGAGCGGATGCGTGGCGCGCCTACCTGGATGAGCTCCGGTCAGCCAATCATCGGCGTCCCCGCATGATGGAGGTGCTGGACTCCGTCGGGGGCAAACGCAAGAGGGTCCTTGGCGGATAGGGCTCGATCGGGGAGATCAGGATGCGGTCGGATTGAAGCCAGGCGAGGATGTACGGGCGATGGTGGAGGCCCTCCACTGCCCCCCCACGGGGCCCGCTCGATCCAGTTACTCGTCCGTAAGGGACTCCTCGCTCGCACCCCCGAAGCACTCCTGGAAGAGGGCCTCGAACCTGCTCAGTTCCTCATCCGTCACCGCCTTGAACTCCTGAGTGCGGGCCCTCTTCGACAGCCGACCGTCGCCCTGCCGGAGGAAGCGGTGCAGTTGGTCGATGGTCCGGTCGGGCATGTCGACCACTCGCTGCACGCCCACGCAGAAGCGGTCGTACGCCTCCAGGTACGCCACCCCCTCAGGAAGATCCTCAGTTACGGTCTCCTCCACGCACCGATAGAGGAACTCAGCGTGGACCGTGGCGTCGAAGTATCGGTAGTAGTCGGCGGTGTCGTTTCGTACCTCCACGTTTCCGCGTTCGGTCGGGCGCCAGTCGATATAGGACAACAACGGCTTCGAGTAGCTCTCCAGTACCTCGCGGTACTCCGTGATGTGACGCAGAATCGCAGCGCTGATGGGAAAGACAACTGCCGGCGGGTTGAACCCGGCAACAGCCAGCACGTGGTGGATTAGCCACCGGTGAATACGGCCGTTACCATCTTCGAAGGGATGGACATACACGAGCCCGAAGGCGACTGCGGCTGCGACGATGATCGGATCCAGACCAGCCTTGATGGCGGTGTCGGAATAGGTCACCAGCCCTTGGAGCAGTGTCGGCAGGTCCTGGGGGCGTGCGCTGACATGGTCGGGGATTGGATCCCCGCTGAACCGATCATGGCTTCCAACAAATCCCCCCTCCTTCCTTAGAGGGTGTTGACAAACTATGCCTGACCTTCTGGCGCGGCGTTCGAGAGCTTG
>CAZJFX010000134.1:0-6722 GCA_964545395.1 uncultured Gemmatimonadaceae bacterium
ACCCCTTGTTCTACGCCGTTTCTCGCCTTCTCGCGTCGGGAACTTCGGTCTAGCGATGCTGCGACGCTTCGTCCTCCCAGCCGCCGCCGTCTGCGCCGTGGCCGTGGTCACCGCCGTCGTGCTGAGAGGTTCTGGAGCGCCCGTCAGGAACGAGGCCGCCTTCCTCCAGGAGCGCGGCGCCGTGCTCCAGGCGCAGATGGAGATGGTGAAGGAGGACGCCCGCTATCTCCTCCTGGACCCGGACCGGGGGTCACTGACTCTCTACCATGGTGCCGTGCCCCTGCGGAGCTGGCCCGTGCTGGATGTCCAGGCCGGAACCCGGCGCCTGGGTGAGAAGGAGGAAGGCTGGCGCAGCCGGCGCTGGGACGTGGCGCGCATCGAGCCGCCCGTGCAGCGGGACCGGCGGGTCCTCGTCTCAGACTCGGTGGAGCCTCCGGACCTCACCGGCACCGTGGACTGGATCCCCCCCTGCCCGAGGAAGCGGTCCCCACGCCGCGGAGCTTCATCGTCCACTACGGGGGCGGGATGGGACTGCAGGTCGTGGCCGTGGAGGAAGCCCCGCCGGCTGACTCCGTCGCCGACTCGCTGGCCTTCGCACCGCCGCTCCTCGCGCGCGCCGAGCACCGGCTCCGCCGCCTTCTGCCACGGAACTGGGACCGCTACCGCATCCGGGTATCGATGGTCCGCGACGAGGCCGGGGCACTCTACCGCTCGCTCCCGGACAGCACCTCCCTCCTGGCCATCATTCCGGGTCACTGACCCGAAGGGCCCAGCCCGTCGAACTGAAGGCCCGCCGCGGTGCACCGCAGCGGGCCTTCGGTCTGTGAACGTCCCCGGTGTCGCGCTACGGTTCCTTGGGGCCCTCGTTGTTTCCACCCCTCGTGCCGTAGAAGATCACCACGCCGGTGATGCCCACCACCAGGACGAGGACGAAGAGGGACGCAGGATCGGTGGGGATGGCGTCAATCATGGTTCCGAGGAGGGATCCTCCCTCGGAGGCCTGGATCGCGGCCAGGGCCGGGACGAGCGTGCTCATGGGGGCACCTTTCCTCCCCGCGGAGCGGGGTTCGCATGCGTGAGGGGCGCGGCTGCGGCGTGCGGACGCGCCGGATACGGCAGAGCGCGGGCACGCTGGGTGCCCGGCTTCTCACGCGGTGCGGGGAGGTGCGGTGCTGGGGTGCGCTGGGAAGACGCGGAGGGCGGGGCCCAGCGCCGCACGCCAGGACGTGTCCCGCCTGGTTGGGCCGGACGGGCCCGTCGGCTCCGCGGCCGGAGGACCAGGGGCGCGGTGGGGCAGGACGGTGATCCCCCGGCGGAGCCCGTCGGTGCCCCCGGACGGCGTCCCGGCGGGTGCCGGGGAAGCCACCGCGAACGGCGCCATGAGGTCCTGCCCCAGGGGATCGCCCTCGCCCAAGCCTAGGTAAGCGCGGATCTCCTCGTCGGCGCCGCGCGCCTCGACCGCCGGCAACGGGAAGACCCCGGCATCCCGGAGGGGGACGGCCAGGGCCAGGAGGAAGAGGAGCGCCGAGAGCTCCCGCACGGCGGATCACGTCCTTGTCGAAGGCGACTCCGGGGCGCCGGACGAACGCACGGAGCCCCGGAGGCCCGCCAATATAACTACCGGTTGGCCTCGATGGCGATGACGATCTCCACGTCCTTGCCCACCACCGCGGTGGCGGCCCAATTGCCCACGCCCACGCCGAAATCGCGCCGGTCCAGGGTGAGCTTCGCCTCGAAGGACGCGACCTGCTTGATGCCGCCGAACATCTGCTGCATCTCCGGGGCGAGGTCGGCGATGCCCAGCACCGTCACGGGGAGGTCCACCTGCCGGGTCTGGTCCTTGATGGTGAGCGCGCCCCGGACCAGGAGCTCGGTGTCGCTCACCCTGGTGACCCGCTCGGAGACGAAGGTGATGGTGGGGTACTTCTCCGCCTCGAAGAAGTCCGGGGACGAGAGGTGGGCGTCCCGGCGCTCGTTGCTGGTGTTGATGCTCGCCACCGGGATGGTCACCCGCACCGAGCTGTTCTCGGGGGCCGCGGGATCGTACATCATCTGGGCTTCGAACTGGTCGAACTGCCCCTTCACCGGCGTGAAGAAGTGCCGAACGCTGAACGTCACCCCGCTGTGGGCGTTGTCCACGTTCCACGTCGCGTCCTGGACGGCGGCGAGGGAGAGGGAGCCGAGGAGAAGGGCGGCTCCGGCCATCAGGTTCCTTGTCTTCATGTTCTTCCGGGGTTGGCGGTCCGATGTCGGCCGGTGCGGGCGCTGGCTCACTCCGGCGGGAAGCGGCCATTAAATTAATCTTGAACTATTAACCCGTCAAGATTACCGCTTCCGCCGCCCTCAGCCCGCCACAGCCTGCAGGAGGAGCCCGCAGAGCCACCCCGCGTAGGTACCCACCGCGTAGCCGAGGACGGCGAGGAGCACGCCGGCCGGCGCCAGGCTGGGGTGGAACGCCGACGCGATCACCGGAGCCGACGCGGCTCCGCCGATGTTCGCCTGGCTCCCCACGCACATATAGAAGAGCGGGGCCCTCAGGAGCTTCGCCACAACGAACAGGAGGGTGGCGTGGATGGCCATCCACACCCCGCCCACGGCGAAGAGCCCGGGGTTGGTGATCATGGCCGACGCGTCCATCCCCAACCCGATGGAGGCAACGAGGACGTACAGCATCCCCGTCCCGATGCGGGAAGCCCCCGCCCCCTCCAGCTTCTTCACCGGCGTGAAGGAGAGCGCGAGCCCCACCGCCGTGGCGATGCAGACGATCCAGAAGAACGAGTTGGTGAGGCTCAGCCGCTCGAGCCCCGGCGCGGTCCGGGCCAGCCAGGACGCGATCCATTCACCTGTCGCGTGGGCGATCCCCGTCACGCCGAACGCCACCGCGATGATGAACATCACATCCCGGGTGGTCAGGTACCTGGCGTGCTCGTCGTGGAACGCCTCCACGCGTCGGCGGAGCTCGTCGATGGCCGAGGTGTCGGCGCCCGTCCTGGCGTCGATGGCGGCGGCGCGTCCCGCCAAGAAGAGCAGCACGGCCATCCACACGCTTTGCACCAGGATGTCCACGGCCACGGTCTGGGCGAAGATCCAGTCGCTGGGCCCGAACACCTCCTTCAGGGCCATCTGGTTCGCGGCGCCCCCGATCCAGCTCCCCGCGATCGTCGTCATCCCTCTCCAGACGGCGTCCGGCCCCACCCCTCCCACGGTCTCGGGGCTCACGGCGCCCACGATGAGGAACGCGACCGGCCCGCCCACGACCACGCCCACCGTCCCGGTGAGGAAGAGGGCGAGCGCCTTGTATCCGAGCCCCAGGATGGCCTTCAAATCCACCGAGATGGTGAGCAGGACCAGGGTGGCGGGAAGGAGATAGCGCGAAGCGACGAAGTTGATCTGGGACCGGGACGGGTCCACGATGCCGAAGGAGTTGAGCAGGGAAGGCAGGAGGTAGCAGAGCAGGATCCCCGGCACGTACTTGTAGAACTTCTTCCAGAACGGGTGCGGGCTCGCCTCGGTGTAGAAGACGAACCCGAGGATGAGGGCGAGGAGGCCCAACACCACCGCGTCGTTCTGGACCAGGGCGTGGGACTCCATGCGCTCGCTCCGCAGCGGTAAGGGGCTCGGTCGGCTTGCTGAAGACGGCCGGTCCGGTGAAGTGCGGTCAGCCTGCGGTGGGCGTTCCCGCCAAGGGTGGGACCGCGCGCATGAGAATCTCCAGGCCCCGGTCCAGTGCCCGGCCTCCCGGGCGCGCCCCACGGTACTTGCCCAGGCGAACCACCGCCAGCCCGTGGCTGGGGACCATGAGCGTCGTCTGCCCGCCCGCCCCGGAGAAGTAGGTGGACTCCTTGGGCACGGGGTAGCCGCCCCTCCCGTTGATCCACTGGAAGGCGCCGCCGTAGATGGGGCGGCCGTCCGCCTCCCACGCCGGAGCCAGCGTGCGCGCATACTCCACGTACCCCTCGGGGAGAAGCCGCTCACCGTTCCACACGCCGTCCTGGAGGTACAGGTTGGCCAGCCGTGCCCAGTCCCGGGCGGAGAGATACTCGTAGCCCTGGGTGAGGAAGTTGCCGTAGGGGTCGGTCTCCATGACCGCGTCGCAGATCCCGATCTTGTCGAAGAGCGCCGTGCGCGGGAACGCGTGGTAGTTCTCGCCCAGCTTCTCCACCGCCAGGCGGATGAGGTAGTTGGCCAGCACCGGGTCGGTGTTGCGGTAGCGCCCCACCGTGTTCGGCGGCCACTGCTGCGGGCGCGTCGCGGCGTACTCGAAGGAGTTCACCCGCCCCGTGTACAGGTACAGGTGGTCGGGATAGCCCAGGTCCGGGTCGAAGTCCGGGTCCTGGGGCGCGCGGATCCGGAGACCCGAGGACATGCGCATGATGTCGCCGATGCGGATCTGCTGGCGCGGGTCGCCCTCCGCCTGCCACTCGGGGATCGGCGCGCTCTGCCACAGCTCGTAGACGCCCCGGTGGATGAGGATCCCCATGAGCGTCGCCGTGAGGCTCTTCCCCATGGACCAGGATTCCAGCGGCGTGTGCAGGTCGATCCCGTCGCCGTACCGCTCGCCGATGACGCGGCCCTTGTACGTGATCAGCACGGCTTCGGTCATCGCGTCGGGCCCGCCGAACGCCGTGTCCAGCGCCTGCGCCACCAGGTCCATGTTCAGCTCCGCGGGGAACGGCTCGTCGGGGAGCACGTCGCCCATGGGCCAGGGCGTGGAAGCCGCCGGCGGGAGCGCCGAGGCGACGTCGCTGGGCCTGAAGAACACCGAGTCCTCGCCCACCGGGCGCGTGACGCACCCCTGGCTCCGATACTTCTTGGCCGCCAGCGTCACGCCGGACGGGAGCGTGAGGCGCACCTCCTGGCGCTCCCGGTCCACCACCGTGTCCACCACCGCCGCGCGGGCCTCGAAGGGGCTGGTGAACCCGCCCACGTTCTCCGCCGCGTCGGCCGGGTCCAGCCCGGTGATGAAGACCGCCGAGCAGAGGATCTTGGCGAAGCCGGATGTGTGGTGCTCCAGCGCGTCGCCGGGCGGCGGGACGTACTCCGTGGGGAGTTCCAGGGACGCGGCCCTGGCGATGAGCGCGGAGTTGGGATCGGGCTCGGCGGGAGCGCAGCCCGCCGCCAGGGCGGCCGCGCACGCGGAGAACAGGAGGGTGCGGACGGAGAATCGCATGGGAAGGCTCCCGGGTCGGGTATGGCGCACAAGGTAGCGCGTCTTCCAGGGGACCCGCGAGCGACGGGGAGTGCTGGCGCGCAAGCTCCCACGCGGCGCAGCATCCATGGTGCGCGGTAGTGTCCATGGTGCCGCGCCGCGCGGATCCCTATGATCTCCGCCTAGGCGGCGCCGGCCGCCGCCGGCGCACCCACCCGGAGCCCGACATGATCTCGAGACGCCACTTCCTGGGAACCTCCTCGCTGGCCGCCGCCAGCGCCGCTCTCAACCCCGGCGCCGCCCTCGCCGCCCCCGCCTCCCTACCCCAGGACCTGCCTCCCTCCATCGCCCGACTGACGTCGTGGGCCGACCGCGCCACGCCCATCACCGTGGAGGAGCGAGCCGGGCGGGTGGAGAGGGCCCGCGCCCTCATGCGCAACGCCGGCCTCGACGCGCTCTACCTCAACGGGGGCACGTCCATGGCCTACTACACCGGGATCCGCTGGGGTGTGAGCGAGCGCCTCTTCGGCGTGGTGCTCCCGGTCCGCGGCGACGCGTTCGTGGTGTGCCCCGTGTTCGAGGAGGACCGGGCCCGGGAGCAACTCGCCGTGGGCCCGCTGGGCGGTGCGCAGGTCTACACCTGGGACGAGCACGAGAACCCCTACAGCCTGGTAGGGGAGGGGCTCCGCGCCCGGGGGATCGCCGCCGGGAGGATCGGAGCGGAAGAAACGGTGCAGTTCCGCTTCAGCGACGGCGTGGCCCAGGCCGCACCGGCGCTCCAGGTGGTGAGCGGCACCCCCGTCACCGCCGGGTGCCGGGGCGTGAAGGACGAGCACGAGATCGCCCTCATGCAGCTCGCCAACGAAGCCACCCTCACGGCCTACAAGGCCGCGTACCTGGCCATGAAGGAAGGGATGACCCAGCGCGACTTCGGCGCGCTGGTGAGCCTCGCCCACCAGCGCCTGGGGTTCCAGGGAGGCGCCAGCGTCCAGACCGGCGAGTTCTCGGCGCTACCCCACGGCTCCATCACTCCCCAGGTCATCCGCCAGGGGACCATCATCCTCATCGACGGCGGCTGCACCGTGGAGGGATATGCGTCCGACATCAGCCGCACGTTCCTCCTGGGCGCTCCCACGGACAGGATGAGGCAGGTCTTCGGGATCGAGCACCGGGCGCAGGCCGCCGCCCTGGCCGCCGCCAGGCCCGGCGTCCCCGCCGAGGACGTGGACCGGGCAGCCCGGAGCGTCATCGAGGAGGCCGGCTACGGTCCCGGATACACGTACTTCAGCCACCGGGTGGGGCACGGCATCGGCATGGACGGCCATGAGTGGCCGTACCTGGTGAAGGGGAACACGGCCCCGCTGGTCACGGGCAACACGTTCAGCGACGAGCCGGGGATCTACATCCCCGGCGAGTTCGGCGTGCGCATCGAAGATTGCATGTTCATCACCGCCGACGGTGCGCGCCTGTTCACGCCCCCGAGCCCCTCGCTGGAGGACCCGTTCGGGAACTGGCCGCACTAGACCCACAGCAAGCGTGATGTGACGGGCTGATCTACGAAAAGGAACCGGAA
>CAZJFX010000135.1:0-6594 GCA_964545395.1 uncultured Gemmatimonadaceae bacterium
GTCCTACCGTCCCCTATCGCCCCCGCGACTCTTCAGGTTCCGAAATGGCTGCCACCGGCTGGAAGGGCTCCTATGGGCTGCGCGCTTGGCGCAATGTACGCCGCAGCCTCCCGCGAGGCACTCTCAATTCGGTACGCTCGTCGGCCCGCGGGTGTGGGCGCCCGGATGGCCCGGGCGCTCTCTCACGCCTTGGTCCTCACCCCCCTGCCCCGCGCCGTCTCGGTGATGCGGGCCAGGAGCTGGTTCAGGTCCCGCTCCAGGTTGTTGACCCGCTGCTCGGCGGCCTCGGCGGTGAGCACGTTCACGGCCATGAGGTGGCACGTGGTGTAGAACTCGCGGAAGTGCTTGAGGAGCTGCTCGACGTGGCCCCTCATCTCCTCGTCGTGGCGGCGCTCGTCCGGCGGCGCGACGGCCGCCACCGCGGGAGCCGAACGCCCCATGCCCAGCGCCTTCTGCGCCAGCATGAGCGCCGGAAGCACGGCGAGGCCGGTGCGGAGGAGGCGCTCGTCCACCAGGACCACAGCGAACGCCAGGAGCACCACCATCAGGAACACCGAGAGCGTCTCGTGCTTGTCCATGTCACCGCCTCACGCATGGGGAGCCGGCCAGGGAGACTCAGCGCAGGGTGGCGCGGGTTCCCCTAATCCGGGTGTTGCGCCTTGTACCGGGAGGGCAGGTCCAGCACGTGGTCGATGTCCGCCTCGGTGTGGTCGGCGTTCACCTGGGTGCGGATCTCCTCGTCCCCCTGGCCCTGGAGCAGGAAGCGGGCCCCACGGTCGCCGGCGGGCAGCTTCACCGCGACGACGACGTGCCCGGCGCCCTTGGCGGTACCTGCCTTCTCCAAGCCGGCGACATGGGCTTGCAGGACGGTGCTCAGGCGGTCCATGGGCATGGGGCGATCCTCACTCGATGTCTGCGCGCCGGCTCCGGCCGGCCCACGGTTTTCAAAGTTAGCATCCGGCCCCCGGGGGGGCGACGGGGTCCGAGGGGCCGGGAGGGGGACGGCCTGTTGCCCACCCGGTCTGGCGGGCGGGAGTGCGGAACGCAACCTTGCAGGTGGCCGCGGGGCACCCGGCTCCGTCGGCCCTCATTCCGACGGGATTCATGCCATGACCGCCCGCATCCAGGCCATCGACGCCCTGGAGATCCTCGACTCACGGGGCAACCCCACGGTCCGCGTCAACGTCCACCTCGACGACGGCATCACCGGCACCGCGTCCGTGCCCTCCGGCGCCTCCACCGGCGAGCACGAGGCCGTGGAGCTGCGCGACGGGGACAAGGCCCGCTACGGCGGCAAGGGCGTCCTGAACGCCGTGTCCAACGTGAACAAGCTCATCGCCCCCGAGCTGGCCGGCGCCGACCCCAGGGAGCAGGCCCGCATCGACGCGCTCATGCTCCAGCTCGACGGCACCGAGAACAAGGGAAAGCTGGGCGCCAACGCCATCCTGGGCGTCTCGCAGGCGGTGGCCAGGGCAGCGGCGGCGAGCTGCGGGGTCCCCCTGTACGCCTACCTGGGCGGGGCGGGGGCGGTCCACCTCCCCGTCCCCATGATGAACGTGCTGAACGGCGGCAAGCACGCCGAGTCGGGGATGGACTTCCAGGAGTTCATGATCATGCCCGTGGGGGCGCCCTCCTTCACCGAGGCCATGCGCTGGGGTGCGGAGACCTTCCACGCGCTGAAGAAGATCCTGTCGAAGCAGGGGTACGCCACCGGCGTGGGCGACGAGGGCGGCTTCGCCCCACAGGTGAAGAGCAACGAGGAGGCGTGCGACCTCATCCTCGAGGCCATCGCGAAGGCCGGGTACAGGCCCGGGGAGCAGATCGCACTGGCGCTGGACCCCGCGGCCAGCTCGTTCTTCGAGGGCGGGAAGTACCGCCTGACCCGGAGCGGCCAGGGAGACAAGACCTCCGCCGAGATGACCGACCTCTTCAAGGCCTGGGTGGCGAAGTACCCCATCGTCTCCATCGAGGACGGGCACGACGAGAACGACTGGGAGGGCTTCGCGAGCCTCACCGCCGCCATCGGGGACCGCGTCCAGATCGTGGGCGACGACCTCCTCGTGACCAACCCGCGCTTCATCGAGAAGGCCATCGCGGCGCGGAGCTGCAACGCGGTGCTCATCAAGCTCAACCAGATCGGCAGCGTCACCGAGACCATGGCCGCCATCCACCTGTGCCGGAAGGCAGGGTGGGGCTTCGTCATCTCCCACCGCTCGGGTGAGACCGAGGACGCGTTCATCGCCGACTTCGCGGTGGCCATGGGAGGCGGGCAGATCAAGACCGGCTCGGCCTGCCGCTCCGAGCGCATCGCCAAGTACAACCGGCTCATGGAGATCGAGCGGGCGCTGGGCGGCTCGGCGGTCTTCGGCGCCTAAGGCAGGCGCCCGCAGTATATTGGGAGGTGCGGAGGGGGGCGCCCCGGGGGCGCACCTTCTTCGTACCGCTCAAGGCTCAGCCCGAGGTACGCCATGAGGAGCTTCGTCATCGCCCTGCTGTGGGTGGCGCTGGCGGTTCCCGCCGCCGCCCAGGAGTGCCTGAAGGTGCCCCCGCCCTTCCTCCCCGAGCTCTTCCCCAAGTCGGTGGGCGGGATCCCGGTGGAGTTCGCCACCGACCCCACCGGGGGCGTCACGGCCATGTACCGGCCGACCACCCCCGAGGAGAGGAGCTCACAGCCGTGGGCCATCGTCGCCATGGAGCCCAACGGCGATCCCGACGTGGGCGAAACCGCCGAGGAGATGCGGGACCGTTACTCCCATTCCGGCTTCACGCTCTACGAGATGGGCGGGTGGCCGGTGGCCATGCACGTCGTGTCCATGGGCGACGAGTTCATCACCTTCAAGGGTTCGGTGCGCATCGTCGTCCAGGTGAAGAACGGCGACCATGGCGAGGCGAGCGCCGCCGTGGCGCGGCCCATCTTCGAGGCCATCCTGTCCAGGGTGCCCTGCGGGGATTGACGCCCCGGAGGATCCGGCCGGGAACGGGCCCGGGGCGCGTCGGTCGCGCCCCGGGCCCGTTGCCTGCGGCTCAGTTGTAGGCCTTCCGCACCTCTTCGGTGGCCATGAGCTCCGTCTCCCGTTCCAGCACCGGCCACGACGGGAGATTCATGTGGGTCAGGCGGTACTTCTCGGGGATGGGGTGCGTCCCCACCACGACCGGCACGCCGTACTTCTCGGGGATGATGGACTTGAAGTAGTCCAGGTACGGGCACGGGGGATACCCCACCACCAAGCCGGTGGCCAGGTGGATGGCCTCGGCGCCGTTCTTGATCATCTCCTCGGGGACGTACTCCACGTTCCCCCCCGGGCATCCGCCACAGGTGGTGTATCCCACCACCTCCAGGGGCTCGTCCTTGGAGTAGCGCGCGAAGCCACCCGCCCGCTCCCTCACCGAGCGGAAGCACTTGCCGCCGCCGCAGGTGTGATATCGATCACAGATGATGATGCCGACCTTCATGAGACAGCCTCCCTTGGGGGAAGGTGACAACCTCTGCCCGAAGAGTACTCGGTAAGCCCCGCCTGAGCGAGCCCCACCAACGTACCGGCAGGTGCTGCGGCGGAGGCCGGCGCCGTGGACGCCCGGATGGACGGCTCAGCGGCGACCCGCCCCCGACGCCATCTCCTCCAACTCCTCCAGCTCCTCCAATCCCTCCAGCTCCATCTGGAGCCGGTCGAGTTCTGCCACCGCCCGCTGCACCGCATCCCCGCCGGACGCCTGCGCCTCACGAATGCGGCGGATCATGGCGCCCGCCCAGCGCCCCGCTTCCTCCAGGATCGTCCGGATCTCGCCTTCGAGCCGCCTCCGGCTCTGCAGCACACGTTCGAGAAGGTCGTTCTGCACCCGCGCCGAGTTCGCCTCCAGAAGCCAGGTCATGAACTCGCGCGCCTCGTGCCGGACGCGCCTTCGTCTCCACGGGCCCGGCAGGAGGGAGTCGACCAGCCACTGGACCGGGAGCGTCGACACGAAGCGGCTCTCGAACCGGTTGAAGCAGTAGGACCGCTCCGCGCGGAGTCTCTTCTCCGTCTCCAGCGGCTCGGGAAGGCGCTCCAGCCCCATCTCCCCCACCCGCTCCAACTCGTCCAGGAACGCATTCGCAATTCCCACGAACCGCGCGGCGATTCGGAGGTAGAGAGCCTCCGCCTCACCCTCTTCCACCCTGAGCCACGGCTCCACCAGTTCCTGCGCGGTATCGCGGACGAATTCAGCGACGGCGCACCGCACGACCGGCCCACGAGCCGATTCCAGGCGACCCATCTCGCGGTCCAGGCGCTGGAACGCCACCGGGCGCACCGCCCCCAAGAAGTCCTGGCGCCGCTGGTCCAGGAGCAGCCTGACCCGGGCGTGTTCGGCGTTGAACAGCCAGCTCAAGTGCCGCAGCCTCTCTTCGATGATCTGCAGCGACTCGTGGAGTGCGGCCAGGCGCTGCTCCGACTGCTCCACGAGCAGGAGCAGGGCCTCGCGCTCCTGCCCGGCCCTCCTGGCAAGGGTACCCGTCAACCTCCGCACGCCCCGCCGGCGGGCGGCCTCCACGATCCTCCCGCCGGAGCGCTCGGATAGGCCCGAGAGCGCGGACACCAGCTCCGGCCAATCCCGCGTCGGCCCATTCTCGATCCGCTCGCGGGCGCTCACCTCCAGCACGGGCCCCGGGTCCCGGCCCAGGTGCTCCGCCAGGATCCGGCGGGTGAAGGCGGACGCCTCCGCCCGCTCCGCGTCGGTGGCGCGATCCGCCTTCGTCAGGACGACGATGATGTTCTCCACCTGCCGGGCGACCTCTTCCACCATGGAGACCTCGTCGGCGGAGATGGGCGGGTCGGCACCCAGCACGACCACAACGGCGTCGATGTTGGGGAGGAAGGCGCGTGTCGCCCCCGTGGCCACCTGGAACACCGACCCCAGGCCGGGCGTGTCCACCAGGCACATCCCGCCCTTCAGCACCACGGAGGGGAGGAGCAGCTCCACCATCTCCACCTGCTTCACGTTGTCGGGGTTCTCCGACTCGGCCACGTACGCGGCGATGTCGGAGGGTTCGACGGCCAGGGTGGAGCCGTCGGACATGCGCACGAGGGCCGACCGCCTGGGGGCGAAGCGGAGGATGGTGGGGATGGCGGTGACCGGCACCACGCCGGTGGGGAGCACCTCCTCTCCCACGAGGGCGTTCAGGAGCGTGGACTTCCCTCGCTTGAACTGCCCCACGCACGCCACGTGGAAGCGGCCGGCCCCCACGCGGTCGAGGAGAAGCCGCGCCTCGCCGGCCACGCGGGGCATGGAGAGCGCGTCGGCGATCTCGGCGATCCGGAGGAGAGGGTCGGGCCGCACCCCGGCCGGCGGCGCCTCCTTGTCGCGGGCTTCCATTGCCCTTTCTGATCGCATCGCTCCCTCGCCGTGCGGGCTTCCCTTATCCCGGCCCGGGAGGTCAAGAAAAAACCTGCCGGGCCGGGAGGCCGAGCAGGAGTCATCAACGGGCTACGCGCACCGTGGTTGTGGCGAACTCCATCGCCATCGCTGCTTATGGAATGACGCTAGGCGGAGCCGGGCGGGGGGTCAAGGCTCGACGCCCGAAACCTCCCCTCCCCCCCTACCGCCCTACCGGCCCCAGGTACCTGTCCAGCCAGGCCAGGGTCTCCTTCACGTACTCGACCCGGGGCGGGATGTGGTCCGTCTCGTAGAGGATCAGCCGCTTGTGCTCGGGAGGGGTGCCCAGGAGATCGATCATGGGCTGCGCCGACGTCTCGGGAGGAAAGTAGGAGTCGTAGCGGCCGTTCAAGAGGAGCGTCGGCGTCCGGACCCGGGTCACGAGGTATTCCGTGTACTGGTGGGTCTCGGACATCCCGGGCTGCCCCGGAAAGACCCGATCGAAGGTCCCCTTGTAGACGGGGTAGAGGACGGCCCGGCCGTTTCTCACGAGGAACGAGAGGAACATGGAGAACTCGTAGTAGCTCTCCAGATCTTCGCTGGAAGACAACCAGGAGGAAGCGACCCCCGGGAAGTAGATGACGGCCTGGTAGGGAGGCACCGTGTTGGCGGGCAGGAAGAGGTAGGCCAGGACACGCTCCCCTCCGTAGGCGGCGTCGAAGGAGACCTTCTCCCGGATCCATCCTCCGGGGCTCTCCTCCCGGTACTCGACCCGGGCGTTCAGATCCGTGTCGTCGTAGTCGAATTGCGCCCTGTAGACCTGGAAGATGGCGTCCGAGACCGGTTGTTCCCCTCGGAAGTCCCTGGGGTCGCCCAGGCTCTCGAACCGGAACGCCGCCGGGGGAAGAGCCTCCGGGTCGGGATAGTACGCCAGCCTGATCCCGTTCCTGGAGGACCGGTCCATGGCCGGCGCCTGTCTCCTGTTGCGGAACTCGTAGCTGTTGTCTTCCCAGGCGCCGCCCCGGATGAGCCTTCCCCGGGGCGTCTCGTTCCAGCACCACTCCCTGACGTTGCCCGCCATGTCCTCGGCCCCATAAGGGGTGACCCCCGGGAGGCTCCCCACCGGAACGGAACCCGCTCCCCCGAAGTTCGTGAAGGGAGCCATGACGGCGAACCCTCCGAGCTGGTAGCCCACGTTATTCATCATGCCCGCAGCCTAGCCTGAATCCGAGTGGTGGTGGGTGG
>CAZJFX010000136.1:0-6108 GCA_964545395.1 uncultured Gemmatimonadaceae bacterium
AACCCACCTCCGCAGCCGCCTGAACGGGGGGAGGTTGACACAGGGTGTCTCATGCAACCTCCCCGATCTCCACGCCGGGGCGACCCGAGAGCCGGCCCAGGAGAGCCCGGGGAAGGCGCACCGTAACCGCCAGTGCGCCGTCCTCCTCCGCCCGGTGGAGGACCTCGCCTTCCCGGTGGAGGACCGCCAGCATCTCTCCGTCTTCGGCGGGAAAGCGCACCACCACGTGGGCGAGGCGCGCGCGGATGCGCGCCTTCAGCGTCTCCCTGAGCGCCCCCAAGGAGTCCGGTTGGTGGGCCGATACGAACACCGCCGGGCGCGGGTCCAGAGCCCGGATCCGCTCCCGGAGGCCCTCCTCCTCCGCGTGGGTGAGCCGATCCACCTTGTTGAACACGAGCATCCGCTCGGCACCCTCCAGGCCCAGCTCCGCCAGCACCTCGTTCACCACCTGATGCTGCTCCTCCCAATCCGGGTGCGAAGAGTCGATGACGTGAAGCAACACGTCCGCCTCACGGGCCTCATCGAGGGTGGACCGGAAGGATGCCACCAGGTGGTGCGGCAGCTTGCGGATGAAGCCCACCGTGTCCGTCATGAGGGCCGTGAACCCGGAGCCCAGCTCCACGGTCCGTGTCGCCGAGTCCAGCGTGGCGAAGAGCCGGTCCTCCACGAAGAGGTCCGCCCCCGAGAGAGAGCGTAGAAGCGACGACTTGCCGGCGTTGGTATAGCCCACCAGTGCCCCGCGAAACTGCCCCTGCCGTGACTTGCGCTGCTGCTCGCGAGCGCGGGCCACCTCCCGGAGCTTCTCCCTGAGGTCCGCGATCCGGGCACCCACGAGCCGCCGGTCCGTCTCCAGCTGGGTCTCCCCGGGGCCCCGTAGGCCGATCCCTCCCCGGATGCGGGAGAGATGGCTCCACATGCGGCGCAGGCGGGGGAGGAGGTACTCGAGCTGGGCCAGCTCCACCTGGAGGCGAGCCTCCCGGGAGCGCGCGCGGGTGGCGAAGATGTCCAGGATCAGCTCGGAGCGATCCAGGACCCTCACCCCGAGGAGGTCCTCCAGGCTCTTCCCCTGTGCGGGGCTCAGCTCCTCGTCGAAGATGACCAGATTCGCTCCCCTGGAGCCGACCATCTCCTTCAACTCCTCCGCCTTTCCTTCCCCGATGTAGAAGCGGGGGTTGGGGTGGGGGATCCGCTGGCGGAGCGCTCCCACCACCGTCCCCCCGGCGGTATCGGTGAGACGCGCCAATTCCTCCAGGTGGTCGTCGGCGAGGCGGGACTCCAGGTCGCGCTCCGGGGCACCCACGAGGATGGCCTTGTCCACAGGCGTCCGGATGTCGATGAGCTGGGTCGGAATCCTGCACCTCCCTGAGGTGGCTCAGCGGCCCGCTAAGGCCGGAAGAGCCCGCGTTGATCGAAGGGGATCCGTTTCTCGCCCAACGGCGTCCCCGCGAGGAGCTCTCCGCTGAAACGATACTCAAGCTCCCCCTGCCGCAGAAGGCGCGCGAGGGCCGCGGTCACGGAAGCCGCTTCGAAGGGCACGGTGATCTCCACGGGCTCCACGGCATACCGGTTCGGGTTCTCCACCTCCAGGCTCACGGCGAGCGATCCGCCGGTGGGCCCCAGGGGGCGGACGCGCCTCACCGCTCCGTGCCCTCTCCCTGGTCGGGCGCCGCCCCGCCCTCGCCCGGGGCCTCCCGTCTGCGCTGGGCCCACCACTCCAGCCGAGCCGCCACCGTCTTCTCGAAGCCGAAGCGACCGGGCCGGTAGAACACGTGCCCCGCGAGCCGGTCGGGGAGGTACCGCTGGGGCGAGACGCCGTCCTTCTCAGACGGGTCGTAGCGGTACCCTTTGCCGTACCCCAGCTCCTTCATCAGCGAGGTGGGAGCGTTGCGGATGTGCAGGGGTACGGCCTCGGCGGGGGTCTCACGGGCCCGCGCCATCGCAGCGCTCCAGGCCTCGTAGGTCCGGTTGGACTTGGGTGCGGTAGCGAGGTAGAGCACCGCCTCGGCCAGGGCCAGCTCTCCCTCCGGGGAGCCGAGGAAGTGGAACGCGTCCCGGGCCGCGATGGCCACCGTCAGAGCCTGCGGATCGGCGAGGCCAACATCCTCCGAGGCCACGCGCACCAACCTCCGGGCGACGTAGAGAGGGTCCTCCCCTCCGTCGATCATCCGGGCGAGCCAGTAGAGGGCCCCGTCCGGGTCGCTCCCCCGGATCGCCTTGTGGAGCGCCGAGATGAGGTTGTAGTGCTCCTCGCCACCCTTGTCATAGGTGGCGAAGCGGTGTTGCAGCGCCTCACGGGCCTCGGCCACGCCCACTCTGCCGCCCCGGCCCACCAGCCCGGCGGAGGCCTCCAGGACCCCCAGCGCCCGCCGCGCGTCGCCGTCGGCAGCCTCAGCGATGAAGTCCAGCGCCCCCTCCTCCACGTCCAGGCCCAGCGCGCCCAGCCCCCGCTCCGGGGAGGCCAGAGCCTCCAGCAGAATGGCGCGGACGTCGTCTGCGGTAAGGGGGTTCAGGACGTACACGGGAGCGCGCGACAGGAGGGGGCGCACGACCTCGAAGGACGGGTTCTCCGTGGTCGCGCCGATGAGGATGATGGTGCCGGCCTCCACGTGAGGCAGGAACGCGTCCTGCTGCGCCTTGTTGAAGCGGTGGATCTCGTCACAGAAGAGGATGGTGCGCTTCCCCGTCGCCCTCAGGCGCTCCGCGGCCTCCTTCACGATCTCCCGCACCCGGGGGATCCCGTCGGTGACAGCGCTGAACGCCGTGAAGGCGATCCCCGTCTCCAAGGCGACGATGCGCGCCAGCGTCGTCTTGCCGCTCCCCGGGGGTCCCCAGAGGATCATGCTGGAGGGTTGCCCGTTCTCCAGCATGGCGCGGATGGCCTTCCCCGGACCCAGGAGGTGCTCCTGGCCCTTGAACTCGGCCAGGGAACGCGGTCTCACGCGGGCTGCCAGCGGTGCCGCCGCCTCCTTGGCTCCCCCGTCCCGGCTCTCGCCGAACAGGTCCGGCTCACCCATCCTCGTCCTCCTCGGCGGCCAGCCGCGCAGCCCGCTCCAGCAAGGGCTCCCGCTCGTTCCGGGACGGCTCGTCGAGGACCCACTCGAGGAGCGCGCCGAGCATGTCGCCGAACCTCGGTCCGGGCCGGAGCCCCAGGCCCATGAGATCCCGGCCGTCCACGGCCAGATCCCCGATCCCGAGGGGCGGGCGCGCGGCCAGGACCTCCCGAGCCCGCCGCCACGACGCCACCACGTCCCCCGCACCCCGCAGGTTACCCGTGGCCCGCGCCGCCGCCAGATCGAGGCGGGCCACCACGGGGAGGTGCGCCGGCCCCACCGAGCTCAGCCATCTGCGGAACTCCCGGTCCGGGAGATCGGCCCCGGGAAGGGGCGGAGCCGAGGCCCTGCGGGCCGTCTGCTCCACCTGGACGTTGGAGAGCTTCAGGCGGAGGAGAACCTGGGCGGATGCCCCGGGCTCGACGGACCTCAGGAGGGCGGCGAGCCGGAGGAAAGGGCGTCCCCTGGGCAGGTGGTCCAGCGTCGCGATGACTCCGCTCCAGGCCGCCGGGTCCCGGTCCGCCACCTCGCGCAGCTCGGGGTACAGGACCTCCAGCGCCCCCGACACCCGGTACAGCTCCAGGGCCCGGGAGGGAGCCGCGTCCGCCTCCAGCACCTTGAGGAGCTCCTCCCGGATGCGCTCCGCGGAAAGGTGCGGGAGCTCGCTTACGCCCGCCCGGAGGGCCGCCCATGTGCCGCCTTCGACGGTGAGGCCGAAGCGCGACGCGAAGCGGAGGGCGCGGAGGATGCGCAGGTGGTCCTCGGCGAAGCGCCGGTCTGGACTTCCCACGGCCCGCAGGATTCGGCGCTCCAGATCGGCCAAGCCGCCGAAGGGGTCCCTGAGCTCCTCGCGCAGCGGGTGCCAGGCGACGGCGTTCACGGTGAAGTCCCGCCTGGCCAGGTCGTCCTCCAGGGAGTCGGCGAAGGCCACCACGGCGTGGCGGCCGTCGGTCTCCACGTCACGGCGGAAGGTCGTCACCTCGAACATGACGCCGTCGTCGGAGAGCACCCCCACCGTGCCGTGCTCGATCCCGAGGGGCACGGTGCGCCGGAACACGCGCCGGACTTCCCCGGGCCGGGCCAGGGTGGCCAGGTCCCAGTCTCCTTCAGGGAGCCCCAGGAGGGCGTCGCGGACGGCGCCCCCCACCGCCCAGGTCTCGAAGCCGGCGCCCTCCAGCTTCCGCACGATCCAGCGGACCGCCGGCGGTGCCGCGGGGCGAGGCTGCGTCACCCCACCAGGACAGCACCCCCGTTCACGTTCAGGACCTCGCCGGTGATGTGCCGACCCAGGCGAGAGCAGAGGAACACGATGGGCCCGGCCACATCCTCGGTGGACGCCACGCGCCCGATGGGGATCCCCGCCTCGATCCGCGTTCGGCCGTCACCCTGGTAGGAGGGTGCCGCCATTTCGGTGTCGATCCACCCCGGGGCCACGCAGTTCACCGTGATCCCCCGCCGGCCCAACTCCACGCAGAAGCCCTTCACGAACGAGATGAGAGCCCCCTTCGTGGCCGCGTAGTCGGCGTGGAACGCTTCCCCCCTCTGCCCCGCCGTGCTCCCCACCAGCACGATGCGGCCGTCGTCTCGGATGCGGCCCGCCGCGGCACGGCAGGCGTAGAACATGCCGTGGAGGTTGGTGGCCACCGTGGTGTGCCACTGCTCGTCGGTCATGTCGGCCACGGCCACGTCCTCCACCGGCCAGATCCCGTGGTTGCCCACGAAGATGTCCAGGCCGTCGAACTCCCGGTCGGCACGCTGGAAGAGGGCCTCGACGTCGCCGGCGTCGGTGACGTCGCCTCCCTGGGCCCACGCCTGCACGCCCAAGGCGCGCAGCTTGGCGACCACCTCCTCCGCCTCGTCCTTGCGCCTGCGGTAGCCGATCCCCACCGAGGCTCCCGCGTGGGCCAGCATGAGGGCGGTGGCCTTCCCCAACCCCCGTGACCCTCCGGTCACCACGGCGGTCTTCCCCTTCAGATCGATGAGCCCGCTCACATGCCCTCCTTGGCTGTCGTCGGTTCCGCAGGCATCCACTTCCCCGCCAGGCCCTCTCGGTGATGCCGCTCCGACTCCAGGATCTCGCTCAGGATGGAGCGTGTCCCAGGGTCCTCCACGGCATCCAGGACGTCCTCGTACCAGGCCACCTCGTCCTCCTCGCGCCGGCGCGCCTCGGCCTCCCACGCCTCCAGCGACGGGGCCACTCGGGGCACCGCTTCCCCTCCCTCGGGTGTACCCCCCAGCTCCAGGATCCGGGCGGTGACGCGAGCGACGTGATGCTGCTCGTCGGCCAGGAGCTCGTTGAGGCGCTCGGCCACCTCGGTATCCCCGCCGTGCGCCGCGTCCCCGGACAGAAGGCGGTAGAAGGCAGCCTGCCCTAGCTCTCTGCGGCGCGCCTCCTGGAGAAGGTCGGGGATCTGGCTCATTTCGTCTCCTGGAGCGCGCGCTCCACCAGATCGCAGACCGCATGCCCCACGGCCAGGTGAATCTCCTGGGCACGGGCGGTGGAGAAGGTTGGCACCAATAGGGCGAAGTCCACCTGGTCCCGGAGCCGACCCCCTCCCCTGGCCAGGAGGGCCGCGGTGGCCACGCCCAGTTCCCGCGCCGCGGCAGCGGCATGGAGGAGGTTCTCCGACTCCCCGCTGGAGGAGTGGAGGACGAGGAGATCGCCGGGGCGGGCGAGGGCGCGCACCTGCCGCTCGAACACCCGGTCGAAGCCGTAGTCGTTGGCGCATGCCGTGAGCGCCGACGTGTCCGTGGTGAGCGCGATGGCGGCCCAGGGTGCGCGCTCACGGGTGAACTTCACCACGTATTCGGACGCGAGGTGCTGGGCCTCGGCGGCCGAGCCCCCATTCCCGCAGAAGAGGAGCTTTCCGCCCCCCCGGAGGGTGTCCTCCACCAGCGCGGCCAGGGCAGCCACCTGGGTGGGCAGCTCCTCGGCCACCTGCGTGGCGAGGGCCGCCAAGCCCCGGAGTTGGGCCTCGGCCTCCGCGACGGGATCCGGGAGGGCGCTCACTGGTCCACCTTCCATGTCGAGCGCGGTAAGATGACCGCGTTGTGAAGA
>CAZJFX010000137.1:0-5943 GCA_964545395.1 uncultured Gemmatimonadaceae bacterium
ATACCCCTTGTTCTACGCCGTTTCTCGCCTTCTCGCGTCGGGAACTTCGGTCTAGGGCGGTCTACCGGCGGGCTGCGGGCGGACGATCCCGCTGCGCTCGCTCCTCTCAGGAGGACTGGAGCGCCTTCACCGGGTCCACCCGGGAGGCCCGCCAGGCGGGGACCCACCCGGCGAGGAGCGCGAGCCCCAGGAGCCCGGCGGAGGTGGCGAGGAAGGTCACCGGATCGGTGGACGCCACGCCGAACAGGAGGGTGGCGATGAGACGGGTGAGGGCGAAGGAGAGCCCGATGCCGAGCGCAATCCCCGTGGAGGCCAGGACCAGCGTTCTTCCCACCACCCGGCGCCGAACGGCTGCCGCCGATTCTCCGAGGGCCATGCGGATCCCGATCTCTGGGATCCTCTGGCTGACGTTGTACGAGAGCACGGCGTAGATCCCCAGGGCCGCCAGGAGCAGGGCGGTGCCCGCGAAGGCTCCCAGGAGGGCGAGGATGAAGCGCCTCGGCGAGACTGCCTGGTCCACGACGGCGTCCAAGGTCCGGAAGTCGTCGGTGGGGATGGCGGGGTCAACCGCCTGGATGGCCGCCCGCACACCGGCCGCAAGGACCGGGAGAGGGATCCGGGAGCGGACCACCATCTCCGCCGTGGACATGTCCCAGAGCTGGGTGTAGGGAAGATAGGCCTCGGCGCTGGCGCCCTGCTCCAGGGACTGGTGGCGCACGTTGCCCACCACCCCCACCACCTCCCAGGGCTCGTCGCCGGTGATGAGGAGGCGGCCACCCAGGGGATCCTGGCCCGGGAAGGCACGGTCGGCGGCGGCCTGGTTGATCACTACCACGCGCTGGGACCCCTCCCCGTCGTCGGCTGAGAGGTATCGGCCGGCGATGAGGGGGATCTCCATGGTCTGCAGGTATCGGTGGTCCACCACCCTGGGGTAGACTCCGATCCACTCCCCCTCGTCGTACGCCACGCCCTCCACCCGCATCCCCCAGGATCGGTTCCGGCCCAGGGGCGTGGTGTCGGTGAGACCGGCCGTCTCCACTCCGGGGATGGCCTCGACCCGGCCAAGCACGTCGTCGTAGAAGGCCGCCCGCTCGGAGCGGGTTTGGAAGCGGCGGTTCGTGTCCACTCGCCATGCCACGGCCCCCTCGGGCTGGAAGCCCAGCTCCACGTCGAGGACCTTCACGAAGGATCGGAGCAGAAGTCCTCCGCCCACCAGGAGGACCAGGGCCAGCGCCATCTCCATCACCACCAGCGTCTCCCGAGCGGCGGTGCCCCGGCGTCCTTCGCTGGAGCCCCTGCTGGTGTCGTTGAGGGTAGCGGCTTCGCCGGATCGCGCGAGCTGCCAGGCGGGCACGGCTCCCATGACCAGCCCCGCCGCCAGGGCGATCCCCAGGGTGTAGAGCAGCGCGAGCCGGTCCACGGACACGGTGCTCAGGAGAGGGATGCGCACCGCCGTCGTCCCAGCGACGGTGTGCGTGATGCCCCACGCCAGGACCACGCCCACGAGCCCTCCCGCCAGGGAGAGGACCAGGCTCTCCAGCACGAGCTGGCGCACCAGCCGGCGGCGGTCGGCCCCCAACGCGCTCCGCAGCGCCATCTCGCGGCCCCGGCTGCGACCCCGGGCCAGGAGAAGGTTGGACAGGTTCAGGCACGCCACGAGCATGACAACGGCTGCGCCGGCGGCCAGGAGGAGGAGCGCGGTGCGGAACCCTCCGGCGATCTGCTCTCGGAGGGGGATGACCACCCCGCCCAACCCCCAGCGGTCCGGCTGCTCCTCACGGAGCTGGTTCACCATGCGGTCCAGGTCTGCCTGGGCGCTCTCCACCGTGGCTCCGGGAAGGAGCCGGCCGATCATGGCCATGGTGTTCCCCCACCGGTCGGTCTCGTCGCTGATGGGGAACGGCCTGAGGAAGTCCACCCGGGACACCGGGACGAAGGTGGAGGAGAAATCGAAGGACGCCGGGAGGACGCCCACCACCTCGGTGGGCCGGTCGTTGAGGACCAGCGTGCCGCCCACCACCGACGGATCGCCGGCGAAGCGGCGCTGCCAGAAGCCGTGGGTGAGGATGGCGGCGGGGCGCCCGTCCCACACCGCCTCCTCCTCGACGAAGTTGCGTCCGAGGAGAGGCGCGACTCCCAGGACCTCGAGGAAGTCCCGCGCCACCCCCACGCCCACGAGGCGCTCGGGGTCGCCATCTCCGGTGAGGGTGTAGCTCTCGTACTCGAAGAACGCGAAGTACCCGGTGAGCTCCTCGAAGGAGTGGTTCAGGGCGCGGAAGTCGCGGAGGTTGGAGGTCCGCGACGTTACCGTGGACATGCCTCCGGTGCGGTTCAGGGGCACCCAGACGAGGCGCTCCGGCTCCCGAAACGGCAGAGGACGGATGAGCAGCGGGCTCATCACGCTGAACACGGCGGTGTTGGCGCCGACGCCGAGGCCGATGATGAGGGCCGCGAAGAGGAAGAACGCCCGCTCCCGGCGGAGGGAGCGGAGGGCGTACCGGAGATCCTGCAGGAAGGCGCTCATAATCCCTCGGACGGCGCAGGGGCCCCCGAAGTTGCAGAGGGCCCCGGATCAGCCGGCTGCGGACGACCGGTCGGCGGCCGGTGGAGGCGCGGCTACTCCGCAGCAGTCCTGCGGTCTGCCGTGGGGAGGGCCACCAGGTGCACCGTCACCGCCACTCCCACGAGCACCAGGAGCGCCACCGCCCAGAGGTGCTGCCAGAGCAGCACGGCGGAGAGCCCCATGAAGAGCCACATCACGCCCAGCGAGGTCGTGCGCACCCGCGCGGAGATGACGCCGCGCTCACGGTAGTCCCTCAGATAGCGGCCGAAGAGCCGGTTCTCGTGGAGCCAGCGCTCGGCCCGCCGTGAGCTCCGCGCGAAGCACCATCCCGCCAGGAGGAGGAAGCAGGTGGTGGGCCACAGGGGGACGAAGATCCCGATGACGCCCATGACCACGCTGAGCGCGCCCACGGCGAAGAAGACGCCGCGGCGCAGCGGACCGGGCAGCGCCTGGGCGGCGCGCTCCGCGCGTGCGTGATCGATGGGGCAGGTCTCGTTCACGGCGAACGGGGTCGGGAGGATCGGGCGTTTCCGGGTCCGCAACGGTGGCGGAAGACGGGTCCGGGCTCAAGGGGTACCCCCGCGGCCCGGCCCCGCTCCACCCCTCGGCGCTACGGCCGCTGGGCCGCCAGCGCCGCCTCCACGTCCGCCAGCCGGCCCGGCATCTCCTCGGCCACCAGCGCCCGGAAGGACTCGTTGCCGGCCAGCCCCCGCATGTCCTCCGCCGAGAGCTCCAGCGTGGCCCGCCGCCCGCTGTGGCACCGCACGCGCACGGTGGTGGGTGTGTAGATGCCACTGGTCAACCCGGCGACGAGCCCGTTGAGGAAGCTCTGCCGGGCTTCGATGGTGGCCTGCCCGGAGGGGCAGAGGCGCTCCACGTCCACGCGCACGTCCCCGATGAGCCCGGCGATCCAGAAGTGCTCCCAGCGGTCGTAGACCACGGGGGCGTGCCGCGCGCCGCCGCCTACGTCCACCGTGTGGCGGAAGCATCCCGCCAGCGCCAGGACCGCTGCCAGCCCCAGAAGGACCAGCCCTCCCCTCCTCTTCATCCCGCTCATGCTCTCCTCCCCGTTGGTCGTAAGCTCCCCGCGACAGAAATGCGCCGCGGGCGGTTCAGTACCGCGTCACCGTCGACGTGGCCGCGACCCGGACGTCCACCACCGGATTCCCGCGGAACAGGACCCGGGAGGCGCCCTGTGCATCCACGTCCAGCCGGTCCTTCACCCAGAGCAACGCCTCGGACCCGCCCGAGAGACGCGCTTCGACCCGCTCACTCCTGACGTCCAGGGCGTCCAGGCGGCTTCCCTCCGAGAGAGTGGCATGCTGCCGCTCGGCCTCTCCCTGGGCGGTGAGCGAAGCGTCGCCGCGCAGGGAGATCCACAGCTCGGGTAGCCATCCCAGGTCGGCGTCCACGGCGGCGCCCCAGGAAGCGATGATGTCGAGCACCTCCGCGCACTCCACGTGGACGATGATCTCCTCGGTGGGAGCGAGGATCACGCCCCGAGCGGGCCCGATGTGCAGGACCCCTCCGCGGACATCCGCCTCCAAGTACGGCAGGAGGGCTTCCTCGGCGGTGACCGTCACCCGCTCACGCCCGGTTCGCTCGAGGACGACGCGGAGGGGCCCCGAAGCGGACAGGGCGTCGAAACGGGAAACCGGGCGCGCCTCGGTGACCAGTTCCCCGTTGCCCCGGAGCTCGGCCGGGGCCTCCTCCCGGATCCCGCCCCAGGTACCTCCCCAGGTCCAGGTGTCGAGGGCGAGCCCCAGCGGGTAGACGCATCCCGTCGATGCCAACGCCAGCGCCGCCGCTCCGACCCACCGTGCTCCTTGCACCGCGTCCTCCTCCTCGTCCCCGGACGTCCGGACCGTTCCGACGTGTCCGTCGGTCTGCGTCGGAAGCAGGGTGCGTGCCACCTGCCACGAGGGTGCGCAAGTCTCTGGGACACAATAGGTTATGCGAACCGGCACCGACTCTGCCTCCCTCCGGCGCGTCCCGGCGGTGGGACACAGGCCATGTGCGTGGGACACGCCTGCGAAGATCCTCGCGGTTCCCTCAGGGCACGGGACGAGCGGTCCGGGGCGGTGGAGACGCGCCCGCCTCTTGGGGCCCGGAGGTCTCCCTGTGGCGTCTCTTCCGCTTTCTTCCTAGTCTTGGAGCCTGCGCATCCCCCCAGGATGGAGTGGTCGTGAGCGAAGCCCAGCGCCGGGTCCTCGTGGTGGACGACGACGCCGAGTTCAGGTTCCTGCACTCGACGCTCCTCGAGACGTTCGGCTACAAGGTTTCCGTCGCCGCAGACGGCCTCCAGGCGCTGGCGCTGGTGGACTCGACGGTGGACCTGATCGTGTTGGACGCGGACATGCCCAACATGAACGGGTTCGAGGTCGCCCGGCTCGTGCGAGGCGATCCGCTGGTCGCCGACATCCCCATCGTCATGGTCACCGGGCTGGTGGGCCGGGATGACCGGCTTCGCGCCTTCGACCTGGGGATCAACGACTTCATCAACAAGCCCGTGGACCCGGCCGAGTTGCGCCTGCGCGCCCGATGGCTGGTGTCGCTCAAGGTGGCCCAGGACGAGATCAAGGCCCACGGGCGCAAGCTGGAGGAGACGGTCCAGATCCGGACCCGGGAGCTCCGGGAGGCGCTGGCGGAAGTGCAGGCGGCGCGCCTGAAGACGCACCAGGCCCACATGGACACCATCCACCGTCTCACGCTGGCGGGTGAGTACAAGGACCGGGACACCGCGGACCACGTGGAGCGCATCGGCCGCTACTCCCAGGTGGTGGCGCGTTGGATGAGACTCCCCGATCCCACGGTGGAGACCATCCGCCACGCCGCGCCCATGCACGACGTGGGGAAGCTGGGGATCCCCGACCGCATCCTCCTCAAGCCCGGGAAGCTCACCGAGGAGGAGTGGGCCGTCATGCGCGCGCACACCACCTTCGGAGCGCAGATCCTGGCCAACTCCCGGTCCGAGGTGATCCAGATGGGCGAGCGCATCGCCCTCTGTCACCACGAGCGCTGGGACGGCAAGGGGTACCCCAACGGCGTCGCGGGACAGGAGATTCCCCTGGAGGCCCGCATCTGCACGGTGGTGGACGTGTTCGACGCTCTCACGGTGGACCGGCCCTACCGCAAGGCCATCGCCAACGACGAGGTCATAGGGATGATGGCCGACGAGTCGAGGACCCACTTCGACCCCGACGTCTTCGACGTCTTCCTGGAAGCGCGCGAGGAGATCGAGCAGGTGAAGTCGGAGTACTTCCACGACTCGAGCAGGCGCGCCTGAGCCGGACCCGCCCCGACCGGCGCCGGGGCGGCGAAGCCGTTAGGCAGTGGAAGTAAATAATCTGTACATTGCGATACCTGCCCGTTATGTTGGC
>CAZJFX010000138.1:0-5791 GCA_964545395.1 uncultured Gemmatimonadaceae bacterium
CGCCGCGTGCCCGCGTCACTCCGACACACGGACGCAAACAGGTGAAGACCCCTATATAGGGGGGAGGTGTGACGGGGGCGCGAGGGGAGAAGCCTGTCACACCCCCCGAGCAGGTTGTCCGCGGGCCGGGACTGTCCGGCCCCGACACCAAGGGAGACCCCATGAGCACCTTCGTCCGCCTCGCCCGTTGGCCGACCCTCCACCCCACGCTGGCACTCACCCTCCTCCTCCAGCTCCTGATCCTGGCCGGCTGCGCCAGCATCATGCACGGCACGACCCAGCAGGTCGCAGTCTCCAGCTCGCCCACCGGAGCCAAGGTGGCGGTGAACGGGATGGACCGGGGCGTCACCCCCGTCATCGCCGACCTGAAGCGGAAGGACAACCACGTGATCCGTGTGACCCTCGACGGCTATCAGCCCTTCGAGATGGCGCTCACGCGCTCGGTGAGCGGGTGGGTTTGGGGGAACCTGGTGTTCGGTGGGATCCCCGGCCTGGCCATCGACGCCATCACGGGCGGGCTCTACAAGCTGGCCCCGGAGCAGGTCGTGGCCCAGTTGCAGCACCAGGACATGCAGGTGGCGGCGGGGAGCGAGATGCTCCTGGTCACCGTGGTGATGCGCCCCGCGCCGGGGATGGAGAGAATCGGGACACTGGTGCGGGAGTGAGGGCCGACCTAGCCTCAACCCCATGCTGACCCACCGGTACGACGAAGCGCTCGACCTGGCCCACGCTTGGCACCGCGACCAGAAGCGGAAGGGGACGGGGATCCCCTACGTGGCCCACCTCCTCGCCGTGAGTGCCCTCGTGCTCGAGCACGAGGGCACCGAGGAGGAGGCGATCGCAGGGCTCCTCCATGACGCGCTGGAGGACGCCCCGGACCAGGAGGAGGCGGACCGCCGCCGGTGCGAGATCCGGCGGCGGTTCGGCGAGTCGGTGCTGTCCATCGTCGAGGCGTGCACGGACGCTGAGCCGTCAGCGAAGGCGCTGGAGCGGTCGCTGGAGCCGGGCGCGAAACGAGCCGCCTATCAGGATCGGAAGAGCCGCTACATCGAGCACCTCCACGCGGCCGATCGGTCCGCGCGCCTGGTGGCCGCCGCCGACAAGGTCCACAACGCCGGGGCCATCGTGCGGGACCTGCACGCCATCGGGTTGGCGGTGTTCGAGCGGTTCATGGCGAAGCGCGAGCTGACCCTCTGGTACTTACTACCGCGAGGTGCTGGCGTCTCTCGAGACGCGCGTCGGAGACGAGCCGCGGATCGCGCCGCTGGTGCGGGAGCTGGGGCGCTTGGTCAGGGAGATGGGCGAGGGGTAGGGGGCTCCTGCTGCCGCCGCGTCGGTTCCGCCGCTCTCGCTTGTGAAAGCCCAGGACATGCCGCACTCTCGGTCCGTGTCCATCCCGTTCCACCCGGAGAGCCTCGACCCGTGAGCGATCGGCCCGCACGAAGGCGCGACGGCGCCGCGTCGTCCCCTGAATCCCACGCCTGGGAGTTCAAGAGGCGCTTCCGCCGCCACGCCTTCGGCTGGAAGTCGCAGCCCGCCATCCAACGGGTGAAGGAGGCGGTGAGCGAGATCAGGAAGGCGGCGCGCCATGATCCCCTGCTCGGGGCCGAGGGCGCCGTGCTCTTCCTGGAGCGGGTGTCGCCGGCGCTCGAGCAGGTGGACAGCTCCTCGGGCGCCATCGGCACGGCGGTGAACCGTGCCGTGGACGAGTTGGTCGCCATCATCGTGGCGGCGCCGGCCGACACGGCGACCCGCGAGGCCTGGCTGGACCGTCTCTGGGAGGCGCACGCGAGCGACGAGATCCCGTATATCGAGCGGCTCGCCGACCACTGGGGCGAGCTGTGCGCCTCGAAGGAGGTGGCGTCCGCATGGGCGGACCGGCTGCTCGACATCACCCGACTGGCGCTCAACCCCGACCGGAACGTGCGCGGGTTCTTCCACGGGACCACCGCCTGTCTCACCGCCCTCTACCGCGCTGAGCGCCACGACGAGATCCTCGACGTCCTGAAGGCCGAGACGTTCTGGCCCTACAAGCGATGGGCGGTGAAGGCGCTCGCCGCCACGGGGCGCAAGGCCGAGGCGATCCGCCTCGCCGAGGCGTCGCGGGGCCCCTGGACCAACGATCACGATGTGGATGCCCTCTGCGAGGAGATCCTCCTCTCCTCGGGCCTCGCCGACGAGGCGTACGCGCGCTACGGCCTTCGCGCGAACCGCGCAGGCACGTACGTGGCGACGCTCCGCTCCGTCGCGAAGAAGTACCCGCACAAGCCCGCCGAGGAGATCCTCCGCGATCTCGTGAAGGCGTCGCCGGGCGAGGAGGGAAAGTGGTTCGCGGCCGCCAAGGAGCTCGGCCTCTACGACCTCGCCATCGATCTCGCGCGCACGTCGCCCTGCGACCCCAAGACCCTGGCGCGGGCGGCGCGCGACCACGTGGCCACGCACCCTGGGTTCGCCATCGAGGCAGGTCTTGCCGCGCTGGCCTGGATCGTCGAGGGGTTCGGCTACGAGATCACCAGCGCGGATGCCCGGATGGCTTACAGGGCCGCCGCGGAGGCAGCGGAGGCGCTCGGGCGCGGCGAGGAGACGAAGGCACGGGTCCGCGGCCTCACCGATGGGGGCCTGAACTCCCGGTTCGTTGCCGAGGTTCTGCGTGGCGAACTCGGGCCCGGGCCGTGATGGGCGGACGAGACCCGGTGGCTGGGCCTACTCGAGAGCTTGGAGCTGCCCCGGGACGTCCCGCTGCTGATCGCGGCGGCGTTGGCCGCCATGTCGAGGAGCTTCTGGTAAGCGGCGGCGTTCTGCACGACGAGCTCCGCGCGTCCATGAAGCGTGAGCACCTCGGGACGACCGGTCCTGCGGAGGTGCTCGACGTGCGCCCGCACGTTGCGCTGGAAGTCGGAGGGCGGGCGAATGGCCAGATGCGCCGGGCCGAGTCTGTCACACCCCTCCCCCAGCTTGGACACGGGCCGGGACGCTCCGGCCCGCGTCCCACCCCACGGAGGAGCCGTGCAGAACACCCACCTGGCCGCACGTCGGACGGCGGCCCGCCTCCGACCCGGCCCCGCCTCCCTCGCCGCCCAGGCGCGCCCGCTCCCGATCCGCCCCCACCTCTGGGGGCTGCGCGTCGCCGGGCGCGTGGACGGGGCGGGAAGGGTGCACCGCACACCCCCGGGAAAGGGGAGCGGGAAGGAGACCCGCCCATGGTGAGGGGCGCCTGGGGGACCATGGTGGGACGGACGGTGGCGGGCGTGGTCCGCGGCCGGTCCCACGGCGACAACATCGTATACGTCTGCTTCGACGACGGGACGGCGTTCGAGATCTACGGGACGTTGTTCCAGGGGGTGAAGCACCTGCGCTTCATAAGCGTGCGGCAGGCGCGGGAGGAGTTCGAGCGGGGCGGCCTTGAGTTCGTCGTGGACACGGCCATCGCGCCGCCGCTCGACCCGCGCCATGCGCACGGTCCCGAGTACCTGGGGATCCCCGACCCCGAGGTAGTCCATATCCCCCCCGACGGTCCCGAGCCCGGCGTCGGCGTGCTCGGGTGGGAGGAGGTGGAGGCGGCCGCCCCCGCGGCCTTCGACGTGTGGTGCGGCGGCGCCGACGTGGCCTGGGCCCGCTCGGCATGGGACATCCTGGCGCGGGCGGGGCTCACCCGCTACCGGGACGGCGTCGGGCGCGCCGAGGTCCTCCTCCGCTTCCTCGCCCTGGGCGAGGTGTACCGGGATTTCTGCGCGTGCGCCTGGGACGAGCACACCGAGGCCTCGCTCCCGGAGCTGGCCGAGGCCCTGGGCCTGAGCCCCTTCCGGCTGGGGCAGTACCTGGGGGCGGCGTTCGAGGCGACGGACGAGGAGGAGGGCACGCTCCTGGAGGAGGGGCTGGCCGCTGGAGTGGCCCGGGTCCGCGCCGGCGTGGTGCGGGCGCTGCGGGCCCATCACGGGTCGGACGACGCGCTCTTCCTGTGGATGTGGATCTCCAACGACCCGGACCGCGCGGGGCGGAGCTGGGAGGCGATGGACGACGACGAGGTGGACGAGGTGATGAACGATGCCACGCCCGGCCGGTGCGCGGCCTACGCGTGGATCACCGACGGCATGCGGCCGTACCGGTGATGCGCTGGATCGAGCAATTGGAGGGTGCCCTCCTCAAGCTTCCGCCGGTCGCCAGCGCGACGCCCGACACGCCGGTGGAACAGGTTGACGCGCTAGTGTATTGGTGCTAGCATGTGTTTATGAAGAAAGTGCCTATGCGTCGCCTCACCATCACACTGTCAGTTGAGCGCCACCAAGCGCTGAAGGAAGCCGCTGCCAAGAGAGGCCGGTCCATCGGCGAGCTCGTCGACGCGAGCCTGGAGTTCTACGGGATCAAGACCCGCGAGTCAGCTGCAAGCCTGGTGGCGCGTGCCCGCAAGAACTCCACGCTCGAGGCGAGCGATGCGGACGCCCTCGCGCAGCGCGAAGCCCGTGCGGAAAGGCGTCGGTGAGTGAGCCGCGCCTACGTCATCGATACGACCGTCGTCGTGGCTGGCCTGCTGACGGCGAGGGCTGAGGCACCTATGGCCCGCGTCCTCGATGCGATGATCGCGGCGGAGTTCGTGTTTCTGCTCTCCGACGCCCTACTGACGGAGTACCGTAGCGTGCTGCTTCGACCGAAGATTCGCACGCGACATGGGCTCTCCGAGCGCGAAGTTGACGCACTGCTCGAGTCCATCGCCGAGAATGCAGCTGTGCGCGAACCTGGTGCGCCCAGCACACTGCCACCGGACCCCGGCGACTCCCACCTCTGGGCGCTCCTCGATTGTGAACCGGAGGCGATCCTGGTCACCGGCGACAAGCCCTTGCTTGAGCACCCGCCACGGAAGGGCGCCGTATGCACGCCCGCCGCCTTTGTCGAGTCGGTGCTCGCTCACCACGAGCGTTGACGCCGTGGCGCAAACCTGCCGCTGGACGATGTTCAGGACTCTGATCACGCCCCGTTCGGGCCCGTAGAACCAGAACACCCGCCAGGCTCCGGGCGTCCGGTTCTCCACACAGGATTCGAAGACCTTCTCCCCGTTCGGGCCCGACAGGGAGGTGAACTCGTGGGTGTGGAGGGCTGGGTGGCGGAGGTCGGTCTCCATGAGCCCCAAGGTCTTGCGGACCTTCTTCAGCTTGGGGTCCTTCCTCCTGGCCAGCGCCTTCAGGATGCGGGCGGCCTCGTCCGTGAAGGTGAGACGGAAGCGCACGGGCTACTCGTCGTCGGCGAAGGCGGCAAACGAGCCAAGATCCTCGAGGTCGCCTGCCGAAGCCTGCGTCATGGCCCGCTCCATGGACGCTCTGAGCTCAGGGCTCTGCCACAGCCACACCTCGCTCGCGGGGATCGGCACCACCGGGTCGAGGAGCACCTGCCCACGATCATTGACGAGCACGCGGTAGTGTCCGTGGGAGAGTGCCGACCCCAGGGTCACGCGGCCTCGCCGATCGGGCGAGACGTACTCCTTCTGCACCTGGAACCCCATCCGTGCAGCGGGCCCCTCGCTGTTTCCCATGACCCACCTCGTTGGACCGAAAGACGCCTGCGGTGATCACACGATGGCATGCTGCCCACTGGTGGGTAATACCCACATGGGGTGCTGCCCCGGAGTCACCCCAGGGAGTCCCACGGCACCCGGGCACGAGGCGCACGCTCAGGTGCGCTTCCAGCGCCGCGGCGGGTCCGGAGATCGTGGATCTGCCTCGCCACATAGGCGTGGACGCGCTCCTGTGAGTTCCGGAAATTCTGCCCCCCCTTCTTCCGGAAATTCTGGCACCAGGGA
>CAZJFX010000139.1:0-5617 GCA_964545395.1 uncultured Gemmatimonadaceae bacterium
CCCGTCCTACCGTCCCCTATCGCCCCCGCGACTCTTCAGGTTCCGAAATGGCTGCTGCCAGGCCTTCGGGGCTCCACTCCCGGGGATTAACTTTTCTTGTTTACCCCCGGGTGGCACGTCTCCGCGCCGCCCCCCGGACCGCACCGTCCCGAACCGGCCGGACGCCTCCGCCCCGTGCGCCTCGACCACATCCGCAACTTCTGCATCGTCGCCCACATCGACCACGGCAAGTCCACGCTGGCCGACCGGCTTCTGGAGCGCACGGCCACCCTGAACAAGCGGCAGATGCGGGAGCAGGTGCTGGACGACAACGATCTCGAGCGCGAGCGGGGAATCACCATCAAGCTCCACGCCGTGCGCATGGCGTACCGGGCTTCGGACGGCCAGGAATACGAGCTCAACCTCATCGACACGCCTGGTCACGTGGATTTCACCTACGAGGTGTCCAGGTCCCTGGCCGCGTGCGAGGGCGCGCTCCTGATCGTGGATGCCACCCAGGGCATCCAGGCGCAGACGCTCTCCAACATGTTCCTGGCGCTGGACGCCGGCCTGGAGGTCATCCCGGTCCTCAACAAGATCGATCTGCCCGGAGCCGAGCCGGAGCGGCGCCGGGAAGAGGTCGCCGACCTCCTCGGAGTGGATCCCGCGACGGTGCTCGCGGCCAGCGCCAAGGAGGGGGTGGGGATCCAGGAGATTCTGGAAGCCATCGTGGCGCGGGTGCCCCCGCCCCAGGGGGACCCGGACGCGTCGCTGCGCGCCCTGATCTTCGACTCGTACTATGACAAATACCTGGGGGCAGTCCCCTCGGTACGGGTGATGGACGGCACGGTGCGGGCGGGGACGCGCATCACCTTCGGCAACGTGGATCGCCGCTACGACGTCACCGAGGTGGGGTACATGCGCCTCGGCCGAGTTCCCCAGCCCGTGCTCACGCCGGGGGAGGTGGGGTACCTGGTTGCCGCCATCAAGGAAGTGGGCGACACCCGGGTCGGCGACACCGTCCTGGATGCGGACAACCCTGCGGCGACGCTCCTGCCCGGCTACCAGGAGGCCCGCCCCATGGTCTTCGCGGGCCTCTACCCCACGTCCTCCGACGACTACGAGAACCTACGCGACGCCCTGGAGAAGCTCAGGCTCAACGACGCGTCACTCCACTACGAGCCGGAGACCTCGGTGGCGCTGGGCTTCGGCTTCCGCTGCGGCTTCCTGGGGCTCCTCCACATGGAGATCATCCAGGAGCGGCTCGAACGGGAGTTCGGGGTGGATCTCATCACCACGGTCCCGAACGTGGAGTACCACGTCCGGCTGACCAACGGTGAGGAGCTTCACATCGAGAGCCCGACGTCCCTTCCCGAAGCGGGACGCATCGAGGCCATCTCCGAGCCCATCGTGAAGGCGCACATCGTGCGCCCGGCGGAGTTCATCGGCAACGTGCAGAAGCTCTGCCACGAGCGCAGGGGCGTGTTCAAGGGGATGCACTACCTCGATCCCCAGCGCGTGGAGATCAACTTCGAGCTCCCCCTCTCCGAGATCGTCTTGGACTTCTACGACAGGCTGAAGGGAAGCACCCGCGGATATGCGGCCCTGGACTACGACTTTCTCGAATACCGCGTCGACGATCTGATCAAGCTGGACATTCTGGTGAACGGGGACCCGGTGGACGCGTTCAGCGTCATCATCCACCGGGAAGAGGCGTTCGAGTACGGGCGGAGCCTCGTGAGCAAGCTGAAGGACCTCATCCCCCGGCAGCAGTACGAGGTGGCCCTCCAGGCGGCCATCGGCAACAATGTCATCGCGCGCACCAACGTGAAGTCCCTGCGCAAGAACGTGACGGCCAAGTGCTATGGCGGCGACATCACCCGCAAGCGCAAGCTTCTGGAGAAGCAGAAAGAGGGGAAGAAGCGCATGAAGCAGGTAGGATCGGTGGAGATCCCCCAGGAGGCCTTCCTGGCCGTCCTGAATCTGGGCGGGGAGTGACGGGACGTCCTCGCTGAACCGACGATGAGCACGCTGGCGGTCGCCGCCGTTCACCGGATCTTCGAGGGAGGAATGCCATGAGCCGCTGGGTGGTCGGGTTGGACATCGGTGGGACCAACACTCGCGTGGGCCTGGTGCCGGCGCAGGGCGGGCGGCCCGTGGCTCTCGCCCAGCGCGGCACGCCTGCCCTGGGCGCGCAGGACGTGGTGGTGGACGAACTGGCAGCGGTCGTGGAGGAGGTCATCGAGACCGGCCTCGGCGCGGTCGGGGACCCGGACGGCGAGGTTCTGGGGTTGGGCATCGGGACCCCCGGCCCCCTGGATCTCGAGCGCGGGATCGTCCTCGACGCCTTCAACCTGGGATGGAAGAGCTTCCCTCTACGGGATGCCCTGGGGAAGGCCGTGGGGTTGCCGGCGATCCTGGACAACGATGCCAACTGCGCCACGTGGGGGGAGTACTGGCAGGGCGCGGGGCGGGGCGCACGGAGCCTTGTGGGGGTCACCCTGGGGACCGGGATCGGCGGTGCCATCATCCTCGAGGGAAAGTTGGTCCACGGCGCTTCCGCGACGGCGGGGGAGCTCGGGCATATGTCCATCGACTTCCACGGGCGGCGCTGCAAGTGCGGCAACTACGGGTGCCTGGAGGCGTACGCGTCGGGTCCCAATATCGCGGCGAGGGCCAGGGAGGGGCTGGAGGCGGGAGCCGAGTCGGTGCTGACGTCGCTGGTGGAGGGGGATCTGACTCACCTCACCGCGGCCACGGTGTACGAGGCCATCCTCGAGGGGGATGCGTACGCCGGGGAGGTCATGCTGGAAACCGCCAAGATCCTGGGGGCCGGGGTGGCGAACATCGTCAACGTGCTCAATCCCCAGGTCGTGGTCATCGTGGGGGGCGTGACGCTCGCGGGCCACTATCTGTTCAACCCGCTGCGGGCCGAGGTGCGGCGGCGCGCGTTCAAGACCGCTGAGCAGGCCTGCAAGATCGTTCCCGGCGAGCTTCCCCAGACGGCGGGGGTCATCGGCGCGGCGGGCCTCTTCCTGGTGGCGCGCGGACCGGCCTGAGCGTGGCGCGCAAGGTCCTGGGTGTCGTCGGCACCATGGTCTGGGACCGGATCCTGGACCGGGATGGGCGTGCCCATCCGGTGGAGGAATGGGGCGGCATCGCGTACGCGCTCTCGGCGCTGGGGGCGACGCTCCCCGACGGGTGGAGCATCCTTCCCATCCTCAAGGTGGGGCGTGACCTCTCGCAGGAGGCTTTCGCGTTCCTTCGGGAGATCCCAAGGGTGGACGTGTCTGCCGTGGTGGTGGTGAGCGAGCCGAACAACCGCGTCGAGCTGCGATACTCCAGCGCGGACCGCAGGACCGAGCGCCTCACCGGGGGCGTGCCTCCGTGGACATGGCCGGAGCTTGCGCCCCTCCTGGACCTGTGCGACGCCCTCTATGTGAACTTCATCTCCGGGATGGAGATGGAGCTCCCGGCGGCAAGGGCGGTGCGCACCGGCTACCGCGGCCCCACGTACGCCGACCTTCACTCCCTCTTCCTCGGGATGACCCCCCAGGGCGTGAGGGTGCCGCGGACGCTGGAGGGATGGGGCGACTGGCTGAGCTGCTTCGACGGCGTGCAGATGAACGAGGACGAGTTCGAGCTCCTGGGCGTGGGTGTGGGCGATTCCTGGAAGGTGGCTGCCGACGCACTAGGGCCCGGCCTCAGGCTGCTCACGGTGACGCTGGGGCCTCGCGGGGCCGCGTACGTGGCGGGGCCGGACTTCGAGGCGGACCCCTTCCGCTGGTCTGCGCGCGGCGTCCTGGCCGCGGCGAGCTCGGCCCGCTCAGGGCGAGTCCCTCCGGTGGGCGTCCCCCGCCAGGGGGATCCCACCGGGTGCGGCGACGTCTGGGGTGCTACCTTCTTTGCGCGCCTCCTGGCCGGGGACGGGCTGGAAGAGGCGATGGCCGAGGCGAACCGGCTGGCGGCGCGCAACGTCGAGCATCGAGGAGCCAGGGGCCTGTACAGGCACCTCTCGGGGCGCCTTTCCCACGTGGAGGAGTAGACGGTGCAGGTCATCTCCCTTCCCGCGTCGCTGGACCAACAGGCCGTGGACGACGTGCTGGACCGCATCTCGCGCGCCGGCGAAGCCCGCTGCCTCCTGGACGCGCGTCACGTGCGCTGGGTGGACCCCAACGGGATGGTCGCCCTCCTCCTCGGGGGCGCCGTGGCCCGAGACCGGCAGGGGGCCCTGTCCCGCCTGGAACTCCCCGAGAGCGCCGACGTCCTCGGGTATCTGAGCCGCATGGGGTTCTTCCGGGAGGCCCAAGGGGTCTTCGAGTTCGACGACCGCGTGCCGCGGCGGGGCACCGGGCCCTCCGATGTGCTCTTGGAGATCACGCCCGTCCGGGCCAACGCCGACGTCCACACCGTGGTGGACCGGGTCCAGGGCCGGGCTGGCGCCATCCTGTCCTCCAAGCTCGGGTACCCCGCCTCCGCCGTGGTTCAGTTCTCGGTGATCCTTTCCGAGGTTTGTCAGAACATCATCGAGCACGCGGAGGCGCCGGGGTGGGTCGCGGCCCAGTCCTACAACTGGGCGCGTCGGCTGGGGCGATGGGTGGTGGTGATCTCGGTGATGGATCTGGGGCGTGGGTTCCGCGGCTCCCTGGCCGACGAGCACGCCGCCCGCTACGGGGACCGCTGGAGCGACGCCACGGCCCTGGAGGCCGCGTTTCTCCACGGGCTCACGCGCTTTCCTGACTCGGGGCGCGGGCAGGGGATCCAGCAGATCCGGCGTCAGGTGCAGCGCTGGAACGGGGCCATCACCATTCGCAGCGGCTCCGCCCGCATCGGGCAGGTCCCCGAGTGGGACGACACGCCGCCTCTCACCGAGGGACTGGAGCCGTTGCCGGGATCCCAGATCAGCATCGTCCTCCCTGCCAGGAACGGGGGGCAGGGATGACGGACCTACCCCTGGATCCCATCGCCATCGACGTGGGACACCTGGTGCAGCGCACGGTGGCTTCGCTTTACTCCCACCTCGTGACCCGTCCCACGGGCCGGGCGGTGCGCATGGCCATCGAGACGCAGCTGGCCGAGTTGGGGGAGCGCTCCCTCTCCCTCATCGACCTGTCCGAGGTCAGGGTGCTCGACTTCTCCTGTGCTGACGAGGTCGTGGCCAAGCTGGTGCAGCGCTATGCCGGGGAGAGCCACACGCAGGCCTACTTCGTGTTCCGTGGCGTTCTCGAGCTTCACAGGGACCAGATCCAGGTGGCGCTGGAGCGCCACCGCCTGGCCGCTGTGGCCGAGACGGCGCCGGGCCGCTTCGAGCTCCTCGGCGTCCGGTCGGACGGCGAGAGCCGTGCGTTCGCGGTGCTGGAGGAGCGCGGCCTCATCGCCCGGGAGGAGATGGCCGAGCTCTTCCCCGATGAGGCCGTCCGTCAGGGCCTGGACCTGCTGGTGGCCCGCCGCCTCGTGTTCCCGAGCCCTATCACCGGACGCTACCATGCGCTCAGCCGCCTGGTGGCCCACCTCATGTGAGATTCCCCGTGTCCCTTGGGGAGCCCACCGACGCCGGCTTCGCCCGGGCGCTGGAGGTGGCCTCCTAGACTGAAGTTCCCACCGTATTTGGAGCCCTGATTCCAGTCAAGAGCCCTGG
>CAZJFX010000140.1:0-5600 GCA_964545395.1 uncultured Gemmatimonadaceae bacterium
CCGTAAGTCGCTGTTGTGCCTTCACTTGGAAATCGCAACTGTTAAACTGCAGCCTCACGCCGTGCGGCTGTGGGCAGGCGCCGGTGGGCCCCGATTTCGGGTATGTCTGCCAGGTCCCCGAGCGCACCGGCGACGGCTGGGACCTCCCGGTCGGGGGCGTCGTGCACCCGGGCGTACATGACCGCCGGATGGGGAGGGCTGTTCCCGTACCTGCTCAGGGCATCCCGGTACGAAGCACCGCGGCGCGGCGGGATGCTCACGACGCCGGTCCCCCGGTTCGCGTCCCGGGTCGGCATCGCGACGACGGACTCCCGGATCGCCCGGTTCACGGGGGAGCCGGTCGTCTCGTGACGGCCCGGCCGGCGGCCCTGCTGCGCTGCAAAGCCTCGATCCGCAGCATTATATTTCCTCTGTTCGGCGACGCATGTCGCCATCCCTCGAGCCTTTGAACAGGCTAGGCGTCCCAGCCACACCCCGGGTCGAGTGTACCTCCCAGGGGAAGGTCGAGCCTGGTGAAAGTCTGCAACGTCCAGGAGATCCGGAGGTTGGATCTACGGGCGGGCGAAAAGTATGGTCTCCAGGGGGAGATCCTCATGGAGAACGCGGGGCATGCCGTCTACTCCGTGATCTCCCGGGACCTGGTCGTTCGGTGTGGCCGGTTCGCCGTGTTCTGCGGTCCTGGCAACAACGGTGGGGACGGGTTCGTCGTGGCCCGGAAGCTCTGCTCCAGCGGCGGGCGTGTCCGGGCTCTCATCCTGGGGAAGGCCGGATCCTACGTCGGGCCCGCACGCAAGAATCTGCAACGGCTCCGCAAGGCGGGTATCGAGATACGGCTCCGACCCACGATGGCGGAGATCGCGGAATCGCTGGGCTGGTGTGACGCGGTCGTGGACGGCCTCCTGGGAACGGGGATCACCCGGGACCTCACAGCCCCCTTCCGGGACGTTGTGGAGGCCGTCAATCGGTCCGGAAAGCCCGTCTTCAGCATCGATATACCTTCAGGTGTGGACGGGGACACCGGCGAGGTGCACGGGGCGGCGATCCGGGCTGAGGCGACGGTCACCTTCGGCCTCCCGAAGCAGGGAAACGTCCTCGGCCCGGGGGCGGCGCTGGGAGGCCGCCTCTTCGTGTCCCACATCTCCTTCCCGCCGGCTCTTGTGGCGGAGGCGGTTTCCGACCTTGTCCTGAACGAACCCAGCGAGATCCTCGCGGCATTCGAGGAGGGTGCGCCGGGAGAGAACGCACTCCTCCGCTTGCGGCAGGCGGTGGCCGGTCTGGACACGGACGGTCATCAGCCACCTGGGCATGCTCCGCCATCTCCGGTGCGGATCGTGGGTATCGCGGAGTTGGCCAGGCAAACGGGGCAGGCGCCAGCGGAGATGCAGCGCCGGACCGTCGATTTCGTCCGTGGATGGACGCAGGAGCAATCCAGGGGGATCATCCTCTTGGGGGTGCCCACGCTCCTGGCCGTGCCCGATGGGCCCATCTTCCTCGAATCGGGCCTCGCCTTTCGACGACCCCCTCCCGAGGCCCGGAAGGCGTTGGCTGCCATCCTCTTCATCCTGACCGAGGTCGGCCTCCCGCTGGAGACGGCCATGCGTACGGCGGCCCTCCTTCTGTCCGTAGCCGTCGCCGTGCAAAGAGGACCCCGGGCTTCGCCGGGCAGGCCCCAGGCTCTGCTGCGAGAGCTCCTCGCCACCACGAGGTCGTTCGCACAAGACCCTCGAGCCACGCTCGTCCGCCACGTCGGGTTCCCGGTGGTGGTATGATGAGCGGCAGGAGGAAGGATTGAAGGCCTACCTCGACCGCTTCGACCGCGCCGAGCTCATCTCGGCCGAGGGACGGGGCGATTTCGAGGGGCTTTCGGACGTACCCGCACCACTCTTTGTTTCTTGAAGTTGAAGTGCCCATTCATAGCCCGTCCCACGGGCGCGGAGCTGGGAGAGCTCGTGCTCCGGGCCCAGGGACGGACTCGGAGGGAGTTCTTATGAAGCGGGAAGATGTGCGACGGTTCCTGGAGGCGCTTCCTCCACACGTTCTCCTGGTCGCCGCGGCGAAGGAGCGCACGCCCGAGGAGATCCTGGAGGTCATCGAAGCCGGTGTATCCGTCCTGGGCGAGAACTACGTCGACGAGGCCGAGCGTGCCCACGCCGCGCTGGGGGGCCGGGCTCGCTGGCATTTCATCGGGCACCTGCAGCGGAACAAGGTGAAGAGGGCCGTCCGGATCTTCGACATGATCGAGACCGTCGATTCCCTGCGGCTGGCGGAGGAGATCGACCGCCGGTGCGCCAGCATCGGTAAGACCATGCCTGTGCTCGTCGAAGTCAACAGCGGCCGCGAGCCCCAGAAGGCGGGGGTCCTCCCGGAGGAGGCCCCGGCGCTGGTCGAGGAAATCGCCAAGCTCGAATGGCTGCGGCTCCGAGGGCTCATGACCATGGGCCCGAGGTTCGGAGACCCCGAGAAGGCCCGCCCCTACTTCCAGGAGACCAAGCGCATCTTCGACCAGATCCAGGCAACCAGGACGGGGGACGAGGAATGGCGCTACCTGTCCATGGGAATGAGCAATACCTACGCACTCGCGATCGAGGAGGGCGCCAACATCGTCAGGATCGGCACCCTCCTGTTCGGCGAGAGAATGGGCCATCAGTGCCCAACATGAAGCGATTCCTGAGAGTGTGCAGGGAGCTGTATCCATGGCCACTCGTCCCCCATACTCCGGCGGAGGGCCTGCGGGAAGCTCAGCCATGTGGTGGCCGTCCAGTTCCCAGCCGGTAGATCCAATGAACCCGACAGGGCTTCACCCCTTCTCTCTTTTGCTGATCCTGGCATGCCTGGCGACAGGAGCCCATACCGGACCCTTGGCGGCCCAAGGGCGAGTTGGGCGTTGGAGGGAGATGTCGGGACAGCCCCTGGAATCCCGGCTGAGCGTCGGCTACGCGGCGGATGGTTTTGTGCCGGTGCGGGGGGGAAGGTCGGGGGATCCCACCGCCCTGGACAACCTGGATCTTCTCCTCCACGTGAACCTGGAGCGGCTGCTGGGGCTGTCCGCGACCTCGGTCCGGGTCCACGTCCAATCGAACCGCGGACGCTCGGTGAGCTCGGAGGTGGAAGATCTGCAAGGGATCAGCAACCTGGAGGCCGACCCGGAGTGGCGTCTGTACGAGGCCTGGGTCGAGCACCAGGTCCAGATACCCCGGATTTCATTCCTGGCGGGAGTCCGTGATCTCAACGCCGAGTTCGACGTCACGCCGTCCGCCGGGGATTTCCTGAACGGCGCTTTCTCCTTCGGTCCGGAATACAGCCTCGGGGGGCCTGCGGGACCTTCCACCTTCCCCGTCACAGGGCTGGCCGCCAGGCTCAAGTTCGAGCCCTCGCCCAGCGTCTACGGCCTCCTGGGGATCAGTGATGGCCTCCCGGGCGGCGGGGACGCACCGCGCTACCGGCTCGATCCCGATGAGGGAGCGCTCCTCTCCCTCGAGTTGGGGTACGTCCGATCTCCCTCCGACGTGACCCTGGGGTCGATGGTCGAACGCCAGCTCGAGGAAGGGCGGCGTGGACGAGGCCGAGCGCTCCAGGCCCGCAGGAGGCAGAGGATCGGTCGCGGGGCGCCCATCGTGAGTGTCGGAACGAAGATCGCTCTGGGGGGATGGACGTATTCCCGACGGTTCGAGGGGTGGGATCCCGACGCTTCTCCGTCTCGCGGCTGGGGGCTCTACCTCCTCGGGGAGCGCTCCTTATGGCAGGACCGGGACGGAATACCGGAGCTCTCTGGTTTCGCCCGGGTGGGAGTCGCCGGAGACGCCGCCGACAGGGTGGACCTATCCGTTCGGGGAGGGATAGCCTCTCTCGGGGCCTTTCCGGGCCGCCCGATGGACGTCCTCGGTCTTGGCGTGGCGTATGCGCGAAACGGAACGCCGTTCTTGAGGGCCCAGCGGATGGCGGGCTTCCCCATGGAGCGGAGCGAGACGGTTCTGGAGCTCACGTACAGGGCGGAGGTGGGGAGTTCCTTCGTGGTCCAGCCCGACCTTCAGTGGATCAGGAACCCCGGGATGGATCCCAGCCTGGGCAACGCCCTGGTCCTCGGGCTGAGGGCCCACATCCTCCTGGACATTTGGGGCTCATCCAGCTGGTGAGAGAGCCTCTACTTCGCCCTCGGTCCTTCTCCCGGCGAATAGAGGCTCCACATCCTGGCCAATTCATCCTCTTCGCAACGGATATCGCTGTAGTGCACCGTCTCTCCGTTCCGGTGGACGTGCACCCCGGCTCCCTCTGTGACTCGGCCCACCACGGCGAACGGCGTTCCTTCCTGATTCAGGATGCGACTCACTTCGTCCAGTCGCTCGGCCGGCAAGGTCGCGACCAGGGTTCCGGAGGAGATCATCCACAGCGGGTCGAACCGAAATGCCTGGGCGAAGCGTGAAACGATGGGAGGAATCGGCAACAGGGAGGCATCCATCTCGATGGCTACGTCCGACACGAAGGCGATCTCCAGGAGTGTCTCCATCAGTCCGCCTCGCGTCACATCGTGCATCGCCGTCGCCCCATGGCCCGCTATCGTCAGGGCCTGTGGAACAACGCTCACCTCCCTCATCAAACGGCGTGCCTCGGTCAATTCGCTGTCGATCAACCCCAGTTCATGCGCAACGCCGGCGAAGTCCTGGGCAAGGATGGCCGTGCCCTCGATGGCGATGCCTTTGGTGACCAGAACGGCGTCGCCTGCCCGGGCGCCACTGGTTCGCACAGGCACGCGCCCCGATGCCGTTCCCAAAGCGGTGACGGCGACGAGAGGCCTGGCGAGGTTCGCGGAGTATCCGGTATGCCCGCCGATGATCGAGACACCAACTTCTTCGGCGGCCCTGCCGGCGTCACGCATGATTGTCTCCAGCAGCCCTTCATCTTCCGGCTGGGGCACGAGAACCAGGGGCAGGATCCAGCGGGGCGGAACTCCGGCGGTGGCGATGTCATTGCATGCGACATGGACTGCCAGCCAGCCGATGTTCTCGACTGCACCGACGATAGGGTCCAGGTGGGAAACGAGGATGTCGCCCCCGACCCGCGTCAACGCCACATCCTCGCCGAAGGTGGCGCCCAACATCACGTCTGGATCGTCGGTGGGGATGAAGGGGAATACACATCTCTGCAAGACATCAAACGAGAACTTGGACATTCCCGACTCCTTGTCCGTTGAGGAGTTCCCCCTCACCTGCCTGTGGTCGGCGGTGCTCGCGACCCCGCGGACCGGCCAACCCGTTTGACAGACACGCTAGATCTGGATGGCGCAATCCTGGATCGACCTTCGAGAGGGAGTGGAATCCCATCTCGATCTCACTCGATAGGAAGGGTTCTCATGTCCCAAGATGGGCTATCAGGAACGAAAGTCACACTCAGCGTCGTACTGGCTGCACTCTTGGCCTGGACCTGCTCCAGTGGGCCCGAGGCCGAGGTGCCTCCATCCATCGCCGGCGACCCGTTGACGGAGCTGTTGAGCGGTGACGCTGCCAATAGGGTCGTGACGGAAATGCACGGCCAGCGTCTGGGTACGGATACCCCGCGCTATTCATGACGTCCGCAGGATAGCCGAAATGTGAGTGGTAAGGGGT
>CAZJFX010000141.1:0-5518 GCA_964545395.1 uncultured Gemmatimonadaceae bacterium
CCCCGTCCTACCGTCCCCTATCGCCCCCGCGACTCTTCAGGTTCCGAAATGGCTGAGGCTGGCGGCGCGGCGTCCGGGAGGAGGGATGGGGGCCCTCAGCCCAGGGCCGAGCGGATGGCCTGGATCCCGCCGCGAGCGCCACCGGGGTGGCCGAAGACCGCGGACCCGGCCACCAGCACGGTGGCTCCGGCCGCGGCCAGCTCGGAGGCGTTCCCGGCGTCCACGCCGCCGTCCACCTCCAGCTCCGCCACAGAGCCCGCGGCCTCCAGGAGAGCGCGTGCGCGGCGCACCTTTCCAGTAGACCCGGGGATGTAGGCCTGCCCACCGAAACCCGGGTTCACGGACATGACCAGGAGGAGGTCTACCAGGGGGAGCACGTCCCGGACGGCCTCCACGGGGGTGGCGGGGTTCAGCGCTACTCCTGCCTTGCGGCCCAACTCGCGTACGGCCTGGAGCGTCCGGTGGAGGTGGGGGCACGCCTCCTGGTGCACGGTGACGATGTCCGCGCCGGCCTCGGCAAAGGCCGCCAGGTACCGGTCCGGTTCTTCGATCATCAGGTGGACGTCGAGGGTGAGACCGGTGGCGCGGCGGGCGGCACGCGTGATCACGGGGCCCAGGGTGATGTTGGGCACGAAGTGGCCATCCATCACGTCCACGTGGATCCAGTCCGCCCCCGCCTCCTGGGCCGCGGCGATCTCCTCGGCGAGGCGCCCGAAGTCGCAGGACAGGATGGACGGGGCGAGCTTCACGGACCCCTCCGCAGGCGCGAAATCCCCTCCGGCCCCACCAGGATGGCCTCGTCGGTCATCCCCAGGAAGAGCCCGGTCTCCACCACACCGGCCCGGGCCTTCAGCCCCGCTTCCAACGTCGCCGGGTCGGCGATTCCTTCGGGGAAGCGGCAGTCGAGGATGAGGTTCCCGTTGTCGCTCTTGAACGGGGGCCCGTCGTCGAAGCGCCGCACCTGGACGCTCGCACCGTGGGCCTCGAGAAAGGCTACATGCCCCGACCACCCCCAGTCCACCACCTCCACCGGGAGGGGCGAACGGGTACCCAGGCGATCCACGGCCTTGGCCGAGTCCACGATGATGAGGAGCCGGTCCGAGGCCTGGGCCACCATCTTCTCCCTCAGGAGCGCGCCCCCCATGCCCTTGATGAGGTCCAGCTGGGGGGTGACCTCGTCGGCGCCGTCCACGGCGAGGTCGAGGCGGGGATGCTCGGCCAGGCCGCTGAGGGGGATCCCGGCGGTGCGGGCCTCCCGGCCGGTGCGGATAGATGAGGGGACGCCCACGATGTCGTGGAGCTCCCCGGACTCGAGCTTGGCCCCCAGGAGTTGAAGGAAGTGGGCCACGGTGCTTCCGGTTCCGAGCCCCAGGGTCATCCCGCTCCGGACCTGGGCTACCGCCTCCGCGGCCGCGGCTCTCTTGAAGGATTCGGCGTTGGTCATGGCGTTTGCCTGTGTGGTGGCCCCCCGGGTGTGAAGACACGGGGGCGAGAGCGCAAAGTACCGCGGGTGGCGGGACATCGCCACGTCGGGCCTCAGGCTCAGGGCGCTCCCACGAGAGCGGCGCGCGTCCGCTCGATCTGGGCGAGGACGGAACGCCGCGAGGTGCCCCCTTCACTGTCCCTGGAATCGGCGGAGCGGGTCCAGTCGAACACGTTCCCCACGTCGTCGCCGAAGGCCGGGTGCTCTTCACGGAATGCCGTGACCTCCAGGGCCGAGAGGCTCACTCCGGCCTCCTCGGCTTGCCGCACCAGCCGCCCAACGACTTCGTGGCTCTCGCGGAACGAGACCCCCCGGCGGACCAGGTGGTCGGCCAGGTCGGTGGCCAGGAGTTGGGCGTCCATGACAGCGCGCATCCGCTCGGGGCGGAACGCGGCGGTCCCGGTGGCCCCGGCCAAGGCCGGGAGCGTCAGGAGAAGCGTGTCCACCGTGTCGAAAAGAGCCTCCTTGTCCTCCTGGAGGTCCCGATTGTAGCCGGTGGGAAGCCCCTTCAGGAGGGTGAGGAGCGCCGTGAGGTTCCCCACCAGGCGCCCCGACTTGCCCCGGGCGAGCTCGGCCACGTCGGGGTTCCTCTTCTGGGGCATGAGGCTCGAGCCGGTGCTGAACCCGTCGGCGAGGCGGACGAAGCCGAACTCGGTGGTGGAGAAGAGGACCAGATCCTCGCCCAGGCGGGAGAGGTGGATGCCGATCATCGCCCCGGCGTAGGCCAGATCGCAGATCCAGTCCCGGTCCGCCACCGCATCCACGCTGTTCTCGGAGATGCGCTCGAAGCCCAGCTCGGCGCGGAGCGCCTCGCGGTCCACGGGGAACGGGCACCCGGCGATGGCACCTGAGCCCAGGGGAAGCACGCTGGCGGAGCGGCAGGCGTGGGCGAGGCGTTCCCGGTCGCGGAGGAGGGCCCACACGTGGGCCAGGGCCCACTGGGCCGCGCGGATGGGCTGGCCCTGCTGGAGGTGGGTATAGCCCGGCATGATGGCGTCCACCCCTGACTCGGCCAGGGTCAGGAGTCCCCGGATGAGGTGGACCAGCTCGGCGTCCACGGCGTCTGCGGCCGCCATCCCCCAGAGGCGCACGTCCGTGGAGGACTGGTCGTTCCGGGACCGCCCAGTGTGCAGCTTGCCCGCCAGCTCCCCCACCGCCTCCCGCAGCATCCGCTCCACCGCCGAGTGGATGTCCTCCTCGGGGGCTTCGGCGAGCCCCTCCTCCGCGATCCGGACGGCGACGGCATCGAGGCCCTCGAGAAGCGCGTCGCCCTCCTCGCTCGTGAGGACCGCAGCCCCGACCAGGGCCCGAGCCCACGCCCGGCTTCCGCGGATGTCCTCGCTCCACAGGCGCCCGTCCACGGGGAGGCAGAGGTTGAAGGGGACCATCTCCGGGGCCATGCCGGCGGTGAAGCGGCCGCCCCAGAGGGCCTTGGGCTGCCCCCGGCTGGGATCCTGATGTGCCATGGAGAGCTCTCGAGAGGGGGATCGGGGAACGGAACGCCCCTAAAAACAGCTGGACCGGGCGGAGTGGGCCTGACCGCTTCCCGCCGAAGCGTCAGGGGGCGCAACGGCCCCGAGCCCTTCCCCCCGGTCCAGCGAACCGCATCACACAGATGACCATGGCCCCTGGAGGGGCCACAGGCATAGTTATACCTGTACCCTGCATGGTGTCAAGAAGAATCGCACTCACGAGAGGGCTGTTTCCAGCCTCTCCAGCCCCTGGTCCAGCTCCTCGAAGGACACGTTGAGAGGGGGAATAAGCCGCACGACTTCAGGCCCGGCGCCGACCAGCAGGAGTCCCTCCCCCCGTGCCCTGGCCACCACGTCCGCCGACTTTCCCTCCACCACCATGCCGAGGAGAAGCCCCATTCCCCGCACCTCGCGGATCCCGGGTACCCGGGCGCGGAGCGCGTCCAATCCGCGCAGCAGGTGGCGGGATCGCTCCACCACCCCGTCCAGAAAGGCCGGGTCGGACACGGTACGGACCACCGCCAGGGCGGCGGAGGCCACCAGGGGCCCCCCGCCGAAGGTGGTGCCGTGATCGCCGGGCTTCAGCGCGTCCGCCACCTCGTCGGTGACGAGCACGGCGCCCATGGGGAGGCCGCCGGCCAGGGGCTTGGCCAGCGTCATGATGTCCGGCGTCACTCCGGCGTGGTGGTGGGCGAAGAGCTTCCCGGTTCGGCCCAGGCCGCACTGGATCTCGTCGAATACCAGAAGGGCGCCGTAGCGGTCGCACAGCTCCCGCAGCTTGCGCAGGAACTCGAAGGGAACGGGGATCACCCCACCCTCTCCCTGGATGGGCTCGATGAACACCGCCGCTACGGTCCCGCCGGAGAGGACCTCCTCCACGCCGGCGGCGTCGCCCAGCTCGACGAAGCGGACGCCGGGCATGAGGGGGCGGAAAGGAGCCTGGTACGATTCCCGGTCGGTGGTCGCCAGGGATCCGAAGAGCCGTCCGTGGAACGCGTTCCGGAACGCCAGGAACTCGCGCTTCCCCTCGGCTCCGGAGGCGCCGGCCCACTTCCGGGAGAACTTCAGCGCCGCCTCGTTCGCTTCGGCACCCGAGTTGCAGAAGAAGGCCTTTCCCGGGAACGAGAGGTCCACCAGGAGGCGGGACAACTCCCGCACGGGCCTGGTGCAGAAGAGGTTGGACGTGTGGATCAGCCCCAGGTCCAGCGCCGACCGGATGGCCTCGGCCACCACCGGCGAGCCATGCCCCAGCGCGTTGACGGCGATCCCTGCGGTGAAGTCCAGGTAGCGCCGGCCCTCCTCGTCCCAGACCCAGCTTCCTTCCCCCCGGGCCAGGACCAACTCGGGCTGGGCGTAGACGCCCACCAGGGGCGCCGTCGCCGTGCTCGTGCCGCTCATTCCACCTCCCGTGTTCACGAAGCTCAGCAGCGCAGGCCCAGGACCGGGTCGAGGCCGAGCATAAGGTTCATGTTCTGCACCGCCTGGCCGGCGGCGCCCTTACCCAGGTTGTCGAAGGACGCGATCACGGTCACGAGCCCCGGGATCCCGGCGTTGTCCGCGGCACCCAGGACGAGGCGGTCGGTGCGGGCCACTTCCGCCAGCGTCGGGCTCCCATCGGTGACCGACACCGTCGCCGAGTCTTCGAATACCTCCCGCCACACGGCACGCACCGATGCGGCATCCACTGCGTCCCGCATTGGAAGGTACATGGTCTCCAGGATCCCCCGGGCCAGGGGAAGGAGGTGGGGCTGGAACACGAGCGGGAGGCCGGGGAGGCCCTCGCGCATCTCCAGCAGGTGGCGGTGAGCGTTCCCCAGGGCGTAGGCGCGGTAGTCTGAGGCGACCTCGGCGAAGAGAAGTTCCCGCTTGGGAGTGCGCCCCGCCCCGGTGACGCCGGAAGCGGCATTGATGACCACGGGTGCTCCGTCGCTGATCATCCCCCGGGTGCGCAGCGGGTGGATCGCCACCTGGACCCCTGTGGGATAGCAGCCGGGATTGGCCACACGCCGGGCCCCGGCGATGCGCTCCGGAGCCAGGTCCACCATCCCGTAGACCCACCCCTCCTGCCGCCCCGATCCGGGTCGGTGGTCGGCGGTGAGGTCCACCACCCGCACGTCTGCGGCATGGGCTCGCTCAGCCCACTCCAACGCCTTCCCGTGGGGGAGGCAGAGGAAGACGAGCTCGATCCCCTCCAGGGAGACCGTGGCGCTGGAAACCAGGGAGAGCCCGGGAAGGGCGGAGGCCTCGCCGGCACTCCCCTCGGACGTGGCGAAGCGGACCTGGACGCCTGCGTGACGCCGGAGGAGCCGGAGCACCTCGAGGCCCGTGTATCCAGTGGCTCCGACGACGCCGACAGCCGGGAGAGACGGGGGATGCATATTCATGGTAAGAAAGTGTATGATTTGGCGCTCTTGGGTCAAGCGGGCCGGAGAAAGTACCCTTGTGTGCGTTACTCGAGATAGGGGTCGGAGGCGGCGGTGTGCATATTTCCGCCTCCGTCTACGCTCAGGTCTCACATTCCGCACTTTGCGGGGGCCATTTTCGGGTAATTGTCGGGGGCGGC
>CAZJFX010000142.1:0-5434 GCA_964545395.1 uncultured Gemmatimonadaceae bacterium
GCTACCGCGAGAAGCGCTTCAGAGGTCTACGTCACCTCCGCTCCGAAACTGCTGGCGAGCGGTACGGCTGGGGGCACGGCTACAACGGGCGCGACTGCAGCGGCTTCGTGTCCGAGGTGTACCGCTCCTTCGGCGTAGACCTCCCCCGCAACACCGGGGACCAGGCGAACACCCCGGCCCTCGACCGCGTCGGCTTCACCGAGGCGGACACCCGCGAGCGCCGCCTCGCCGTCCTGAGAGACGCGCAGGTGGGCGACCTGGTCTACATCCCGGGGCACGTGATGATGGTGATCGGCCGCCTGGAGGAGGTGACCTACGTCATCCACGACACCACGGGCATCAACTACCTCGTGGACGGGGCGGTGGTACGGGTGCCTCTCAATGGGGTATCGGTCACGCAGCTCGAGACGCTGGCGTCCAGCGCGGAGCGCACCACCGTGGACATCATCCGGAGCATCCAGAGGCTCCGCCGCTAGCCGCGGTGCGCGATCCGGGACCGGGGAGGCTCGTTACCCCTCCAGTGCGGCGGGGGTGTACGCGAAGCGGAACACTCCAGGCTCCGTGCCGGGACCCAGGCGCGTGTACCCGCAACGCTCCAGAACCTGCACCGAGGCGGGGTTGGCGGGGAAGGCGTGGGCGAGGATGCGCGTCACGTGCCCTTCCCGGACGGCGTGCTCCGTGAGGGCTCGGACGGACTCCGTGGCGTATCCCCGGCCGCGCCACTCGGGGCAGACCGAATACCCGATCTCCACCACGCCCTCCGCCGAAGGCGGCCCGTAGTACCCGGCGATGGCCACCACGGTGGACGGGATCGCTCCCTCCGCGTGGCGGATGGCGTACCACCCGTACCAGCCGGTTCCCTCACCCCCCGCAGCCAGGAGGCGGGCCAGGAAGAAGCGCTGCGCGGCCTCGTCGTACTCGCCGGGGGGCCAGCTCTCCGGGACCGCTGCCCCCAGGAGCGCGGCGAAGGCCGCGCGGCCTTCGAGCTCCGCCTGCACGTGCTCGGCGGAGCCAGGTACCAGCTTCAGGTGGGGAGTGTGCAGGGTCTCGGCGATCATCGTGGCGTGGTGTGGGAGATGGGATGGCGGCCCCGACGCAGTGGATCCCCGTCGGATGAAGATGATCACCACGACGGGTGGGTTGGGGCAAGGCGTTCCGGGGACGAGGGGGTGGGGAGGCCCCCATGTCCGCGCTAGGTGGATCCCTTGTCCGGGTCCCGGTACTTGTGGTGGAACTTCACCGTCTTCATCGCCGACTTGAACGTGGAGAGAGCGGCGCGCTGGGCGCGGGGGTTGGACTTCCGGGCCTGGTAGGCCGCCTCGGCCTGGAGCATCCGGAAGGAGGCCAGCCGCTCGGGGCTCAGGCGGCCCTCGGCCTCGGCGGCGAGCACGGCGCACCTGGGCTCCCCGGTATGACGGCAGTCGGCGAACCGGCAGTTCCGGCCCAGCTCCTCGATGTCGGGGAACGCCAGGCCCAGTCCCTCTTCGAGGGCCCACACCCTCAGCTCGCGGATCCCCGGGGTGTCCAGGAGCAGAGCGCCGCCGGGGAGGCGGAAGATCTGGCGGCGGGTCGTCGTGTGGCGCCCCTTCCGGTCCTTCTCCCGCACCGGCGCGGTCCTGGCCCGTGCCTCGCGGGCCAGGAGGTTCACGAGGGTGGACTTCCCCGCTCCGGACGGGCCGAGGAGCACCACGGTGGCCCCGGGGCGGAGTCCCTCCCGGAGCCGCGCCACCGAGTCCTCGTCCCCACTGCTCACCGGGGCGACGCGCACCCCCACGGCCAGCGAGCGCGCCTCGGCGACGGTCGCCGCCGCGTCCGGGGCCAGGTCCGCCTTGGCGAGGACGACTTCGGGGACGGCGCCGCTCTCCCAGGCGAGGGCCAGGTAGCGCTCCAGGCGGCGGGGGTTGAACGGCATGTCGAGCCCGTGGACGATCCAGGCCACGTCCACGTTCGCGGCGAGGACCTGTGCCGCGGAGCCGCTTCCTGCGGCTCCTCTGTTGAAGCTGGAGCGGCGGGGGAGCACGGTGGCCACCGACCAGGGGTCGGCAGGCATGGGGCCGGGCTCCACCAAGATCCAGTCACCCACAGCGGGGAGGAACTCGAGGCGGTCGGCGGACGCGAGCCTGGCCACGCCGGGGCCCGCCTCGGTCTGGACCTCCCAGCGGTCCCTCTCCTGGCCTACCACCCGGGCGGGGGCGGCGCCCTCCCGCGCGAGCTCCTCGGCGCACGCAGCCCACGCTTCGTCCCAACCCCAGTCGCGCAGCGTGGTCATGGGGGGCAACGCCGCTCGTCGGTGGAGATTCGACCGATCACTTCGCCGTCCCCAGTTGCTGGAGCAGGAGAAGCTCGTCGTAGTACTCGCAGTCCTCCACCACGCGTCCTTCGTGGAACCGCGTCACCATCACCCACGGCACGGCCATGGTCCTCCCCGTGGGTGGGAGGTCGCCGAAGGGCGACCGATGCGTCCCGTGTGTTGTCCCGAGAGTGACCACGGTGGAGCCCTCCGCGACCTGGGCTTCGATGATGTTGTGCAGATCCGGGAAGGCGCCGTGCAGGCGCGCCACGTATTGGGGCAATGCGTCTGGACGGACCTCTTCCTTTCCGGGCACCCGGTACACGTAGTCGGGGGAGCCCAGCTCGTCGAGGACCGTGAAGTTCTGCTCGTTCCAGATGCCGACGATCCACCGCCGAGCGGTGTCCTTGAGCCATGCGGCGTCCATCGTCGCGGCCTCCTTAGCTCGCGGGCCTGCCTCGCACACCGACGAGGGCACCCTTCATGAGGTTGTACGCCGCGGCCAACGACAGGCGGTCGGGATCGCGTTCGTGGGCCGGCGTCGAGGCGATGCCCAGCGCTGCTACCTTCGGCTCCCTGAACATCTCGGTCAACGCGGCTGCGAGCTCCTTGCTCGTCGGACCGTTCGGCACGGCCAGAGAATGGCCCGGGACCTCCGCCGGATCGAGCACATCCATGTCGACGTGTACGAAGATGACGTCGCTCTGGCTCGCCAGCCGCTCGACCTCGGCTCTCACCAGGTCGAGTCGCTGCGCCAGGTCGTCGCTGGACAGGCGCCTGATCCCTGCGGATGCCACCAATTCGGCTTCGAGCGGATCCAGGTCTCGGACCCCGGCCATCAAAATGCGATCGGTCGGAATGCCAGGATCAAGACCCGACTCTCGGCGCAAATTGTGCAGCGCCATCCCGGCGGCCACGGCGACAGGCATGCCACCGAGCATTCCGGACAGGGTGGTCTCGGGCACGTTGAAGTCACCGTGCGCGTCGATGTAGACCAGGCCGACTCTCCGGGGCACGTCGGATTCCCCGGAACGCTGCAGGCCGCCGAGCACGCCGAGGATGGAGGTGCAGTTGGCCAGCAGGCCCACGGTCACGGTGCCCGACCGCCCGTTGTCTGCCACCATCTCGGCCAGATGTCCGTTGGCGAGCCCCATCCGGTGCCATGACCCATACTCGCGCTCGTCCTCGGCCGTGAGGCCCACGGTGCGATCCGGGACTACGGTGAAGCCCATCGCCAGGATCGTGTCCGTGATCCCGTTGCCGAACAGGTAGCCGGGGTTGTCGGAGATCTCCGCCACATTCCTCTCGCCTGTGTACGGCATCTGGATGATGGACACGGCGGGCATTCGGTGGCCGACGGACTGACCGGGCGCACGGCCGGGTGCCGCGGCGGTGACGACGGCGATAAGGAGCGCGGCGTGAACGTGATGGAGTTGCATCATTGCACTCCTTGGAGGCTGGGAACCGGACGAGGATCGGCGTAGGCGGCAGCAGCCAGGTAATAACCCAGGATGGGGGATACCCCGTACCCGAGGATGGGCACCGGATGATCGCCCAGCCAGGCGGCAGCCAGCGTGCCGGTGGTGTGGAGCGCCAGCGCCAATCCCAGGGGACGCCCCAAGCACTACAGGAAGGACAGGGGCAGGAGCGCGAGCGCGAGCAGGCCGCCCCCAGCCCACCAGGGCCCCTCGGCGGCGGCCAGCCCCAGGATCCCCTCCACGTGCGGGACCGGACCGAGTGGGTCCGATCGGATCAGGCTCGCCCCGGCGATGGCAAGGCTGGCGAGCATCACCCCTGGCGCCCCTCGCCCACGACGGGCCAAGGCCGGGGCGATCCACCCTGCGCAGAAGGAGCCGGCCTGTGCCGCGTCCGGCTGGAGCAGCAGGACTAAGAGAGCCGTGAACGCGGCGACTACGGACACGACCCAACGGGCTCCCCCGAGGACGACGAGCAGCGGTGGCAGCAGCAGTGCACCCGCATGGAGCCGCAGGGGACCGAGCGGCACCCACCGGTGCACGCCCTCCGTCCCAGGGGACAGCAAAGTGGCGCCGAGGAGAGCCAGCCCGACCGCAATGACCCACCTGAGCGGAACGCACGCCTGCGTCGCCACCCCACGTCGCGCCCAGGCCACGCCGGCGATGAGGAGGCCGAGGAGCATCGCGGCGACGTTCGAGCGCGAGGTGGCCGCCGGGAGATCCGCACCCGCCATGACGAGGGCCCCGATGGCCACGGCGGGCACGGGGGCGAGAAGCAGACCCAGGGCCGGTGCTCGGTTGCAGGACAACAGGATGCCTTTCTCGCATGGGGAAGGATGCCTCCGACCGTGCCCCAATGGATATCGGCATGTCCCGCGTTCACGCCATGCCCCGGCGGAGCCAGGTCCGCCCCGCCCGAAGCGCGTTCGCTCGAATGGGTGGACCGCTGCCGTGCCCATGCGCGGTCGCGCGGCCTTACGCGCAGCGGGCAGCACCGACGGCTGGTCTGGAAGCACACGGTCCCATGAGATGCTCGCACCTCGATGAGCCCGCAGGAGATCGGTCACGCATGGAACGTTCGTCGCTGCGGCGCTACAATGAGATGATGTGGCGCCTAGGGCTCTCACGCGGAGGCCGTGATCGTGGCTCACATACTGATCGTCGATGACGAGGAATCGGAACGGCTGCTCCAGCAGAGAATTCTGGAGCGACACGGTCATGACGTCTACACGGCGGCGGACGGCGTTGAGGCACTGTTGAGCCTCCGGACGAAGAATATCGATCTCGTCATCACGGATCTCCAGATGCCAGACATCCATGGTCTCGAGCTCATCTCGGTCCTTCGAGATCAGTCTCCCAAGCCGACCATCGTCGTGGTGTCGGGCACCGGACCGGACCAACTCGTGATCGCCAAAGCCGTGGGCGCGCAGTTCACGCTTCACAAGCCTGTGTATGCGGAGCAGCTCATAGCCACGGTGGAGCAGGCCCTCGCACATCGCGCCCAGTCGGGACGAAGCGAGTCTGGTTAGGCCAAAGGTGTTGCGGCCAGCCACGTCGTCTGGGTGCTTCCCAGAGAGATGGCGTCACGACCGCAACGGGCAGTACGATGCCCTGGTTAGGGAGCGCGCAATAATAACCTATACAACACATACCCAAGCTCAGCGTAGGC
>CAZJFX010000143.1:0-5363 GCA_964545395.1 uncultured Gemmatimonadaceae bacterium
CCCGACTTCCAGTTCGACCAGTCTCTGTCCGGCGACTTCGACGACTGATTCGGGGGGCACCCCACACCTCCTCACTCGGTCTCGGCTCTCGCCGCCCATTCTCCTATGGTCTCGGCCCCTACGACCATCTTCCTCCTTTCTCGCCCCTCTTCGCCTTCACCCTCGACACCATCCCCGGCAACCCTCCCCGCTTGCCTCTCCTTGACCCGCAGCCTACCGTGCTCTTCAGCCCAACAGGGCGGTTGGAGTTCCTATCCGTTGCGGAGGGACGTAGAAGTCTTCTTCTTCGAACGCCGAGCGCAGACGTGTGATGCCTGCGCCATCCAGCAGCAGCACGACATCGACATCGCGGGTGAAGCGGGGATCGCCGTAGATCACCGAGGCGACCCCTCCGGTGATCATGTACGGGATCCCGGTCCGCTCGAGGGGTTCAACGAACAGCGCGACGAGGTCAGGGGCGCTCACCGGCCACAAGCGATCGGGTGCGCTCCCGGACTTCCGCATCCGAGAGCTCGAGCCACCGAGCACGCACGACGGCAGCCTTGAGATGGAACGTCTGCTGGATCAAAGCGTGCATGACAGACAGCTTCTGCGCCGGCGACATCCGGCGAAGCGTCCCGATCTCCTGATCTGTCATGGTCATGAGGCCAAGTTGCCCGACCTGACCCGGAAAGAGCAAGGTCAATGGCGCTCAGCGGCCTCCGGCTCGAGGCCACACAGGCCCACGACCCACTCCGCTGTTGCACCAGCTCCGGTGCGCGGCTTATCTCTTGCGCCACGAGTGACGCCTTGCGGAGCTGAGCCATGAGCCACACCACCGCGGCCCACCGCGGACACATCGTGGACATTCCCGCCCAGCGCATCTTCCCCGGCGTCGTGGAGGTGCGCGACGGGAGGATCGCCCGGGTGCGGGAGGACCCCAGCGTCACCGACCCGGGCTACCTGTGCCCCGGGTTCGTGGATGCCCACGTGCACATCGAGAGCTCCCTGCTCACGCCGCCGGAGTTCGCGCGCATGGCCGTAGTCCACGGCACCACGGGGACCGTGTCCGACCCCCACGAGATCGCCAACGTCCTGGGTATCGAGGGCGTGCGCATTATGCAGCGGCTGGCGTCGGAGACGCCGTGCAAGATCCACTTCGGCATCCCCTCGTGCGTGCCGGCCACCCGCTTCGAGACCGCCGGCGCCGCGCTGGGACCAGAGGAGGTGGAGGAGCTGTGCCGCGACCCGTCGCTCCTCTACCTCTCGGAGATGATGAACTTCCCCGGGGTCATCCACCGCGACCCCGAGGTGATGGCGAAGCTGGAGATCGCCAAGCGACACGGGAAGCGCATCGACGGACATGCGCCCGGCCTCAGGGGTGACGACCTGAAGGCCTACGTGGCCGCCGGCATCGAGACGGACCACGAGTGCTTCCGCTTCGACGAGGCTCTGGAGAAGTTGGCGCTGGGCCAGAAGATCCTCATCCGCGAGGGGTCCGCCGCCCGGAACTTCGAGGAGCTGTGGCCGCTGCTGCGCGACCAGCCCGGGTCGTGCATGCTGTGCAGCGACGACAAGCACCCCGACGAGCTCCTGGAAGGGCACATCAACGCTCTGTGCGCCCGGGCGGTGGCCCACGGCGTGCCGCTCTTCCACGTGCTTCGCGCCGCCTGCGTGAACCCGGTGGAGCACTACGGGCTCCGCTGCGGGCTCCTCCGGCCCGGCGACGCCGCCGACTTCGTGCGCCTCGGGGACCTCACCGGGTTCGCGGTCCTGGAGACGTGGATCGACGGCGTGTGCGTGGCCCGCGACGGCTGGTCCCTCCTCCCCCGGACGACGTCACCGCGGGTGAACCGCTTCCATGCGACCCCCAAGCGCCCGTTCGACTTCGCCGTGCCCGCCGGGGCGGGCAGGCTCCGCGTCATCGAGGCGCTGGACGGGCAGATCGTCACCGGCGCCGTGGAGCTGGAGGCGCGGATCGCCGACGGCCTGGCCCTCGCCGACCCTGCGCGCGACGTGCTGAAGATCGCCGTGGTGAACCGGTACCGGGATGCCCCCCCCGCCGTCGCCTTCGTGCGGGGCGTGGGGCTGAAGCGGGGAGCCCTCGCCTCCAGCGTGGCCCACGACTGCCACAACCTGGTGGCCGTGGGGACGTCGGACGAGGAGCTGGCGCGGGCGGTGAACCTGCTCATCGAGCACGAGGGCGGCCTCTCGGCGGTGGACGCCGACGGCTCCGACGACGTGCTTCCCCTGCCGGTGGCCGGGCTCATGAGCGACGGTTACGCCGAAGACGTGGCCCACGGCTACGCCCGCCTCACCCGGCGCGCCCGGGAGATGGGGAGCCCCCTCTCCGCGCCGTTCATGACCCTCTCCTTCCTGGCCCTCCTGGTGATCCCTGCGCTGAAGCTTAGCGACTTGGGCCTTTTCGACGGGACGCGCTTCGAGTTCGTGCCGGTGTTCAAGGGATAGCCAGGCAGGGACGGGGCTGTTCGCGTCGCTCACCCGGTGCCTTCCGCCGCCTCAACCGGGTCCCCGGGACCGAGGCCCGCTCCGAAGACGCGACCGTCACCGTCGCGAAGCCGCCGATCCCGTCCTCCACAAGGGCCATATACGTGACCACGAGGTGGAGCCCGAACTGGCTCTGGGCGGCGTAGTGCTGGAAGAAACGGTCGATGGCGGGCTCCCCGCACGAGAACCCGCTACGGTCATCGCTCTTCGCGACCGGCCGGATGCCAACCGTCGGAGCCATGCACGAGCGCACGGAGGGCAAGGCTGGGGACGGCCGGGGACTCGATGGCCTCCACGATCCGGTCGAACGTCGCGTTCTCCAGCACCAGACGAGCCGGGATGAGCGCCTCGTCGGGGAGTTCGCTGCGCGCCTGCATGAAGAGGAGGAGCACCTCCTCGACCATGTAGTTCTTCCGGAGGCCGTGGCTGTCGGTGAAGCGTTCGAGCTTCTCCTTCGTGGCTGCCGAAATGGTGGCGGAGATCTGGGCCTGGGCACTCATGGGCCCTCCACCCGTGCGGCCCACTCCGGGCCGAGCCACCTAGCAGGCTCGCCCGAACCCTCGCTTCCCGGCCGAGACTCAGGGATGGCTGGACACGCCACTCTCGCCCTACCTTGCCACCATGTCCTCCACCCCGTCGCCGTGCCCGTTCTGCTCCCCCCCGCCGGGCGCGCTGATTGCCGAGTCTGCGCTGTGCCGGGCGCTGCGTGACGACTACCCCGTGGCCCCCGGGCACACGCTGGTGGTGCCGAAGCGGCACGTGGCCAGGACCTTCGATCTGACGGACGAGGAGTGGGGGGATCTCTGGGCGCTGGCGCGGCAGGTGCGCGAGATGGTGCCGGAGCTCCTCGCGGCGGATGCCCTGAACATCGGCGTGAACGACGGACCAGCGGCGGGACAGACCGTGCCCCACGTGCACGTCCACCTCATCCCGCGTCGGCACGGGGACGTGGCGGACCCGCGGGGCGGGTTCCGGTGGGTGCTCCCGCAGCGGGCCGACTACTGGTCGGGGCGGGAGGCGGGCGGAGCGGGGCCGCCGGATTGAGCATCACAGAGGGACCTACGCTCGCGCCGGGAGCGTCGGCCGAGGATCCCCTACCCGGGCGTGTAGCCGACGTCCAGCACGATTCCGAACGGACCGAACCGCTTGGTCATGCGTTGTCCGAGTCCGTCCTCCTCCATGTCTACACGCATCGAGAGCATGAAGATCTCCCCATGGAGGGAGAAGGGTCAATCGGCCCGGTGACGACGCACACCCACTCTTCCGCCGAGGAAGGTCCGACCGTCGCCAGCGAAGGTCACCGACGGTCCGAAGGTGGGCACCACGGCACGCTCCGTGATCCGCCCGTATCCCAGCGCGGGCCCCAGAGAGAAGGACCACTCCCCACGGCCGGAGAGAACGACAGCGGGGCTCAGCGCCACCGCGCCGAACGCCATGCCCTCTCCGCCATGGAATTCCCGCTGTGAGTTCCCGTCGATCATTCCCAGGTACGTAGGCGCTCTCCCGACGACAACGGAAACAGCGGTCTCGAAGCGTCGCCCCAAGCGGACTCCCAAGCCCAACCCAAGCTCAGGAGTGAAGTCCTCACACGCGGGGTGGACATGATATCCCTCCGACGTGACGTACCACCGATCATTGAACGCGAGGGGTACCATCGCGGCGGCGTGGAGTCTCAGCTCCCAGGGGCCGGGAGCCTCCTGGCCCCGGAGTGCGGTCAGGGTGCCGAGCACTTCGCCACCAACGAGGGGAGCCGGGTCCACGTGGTGCCCCTCCAGGAGCAGGTGACGCAGAGCGCCCGGGAGCGGATCGTCCTTCTCTTCGTGGCCGTGGGATTCCTCCTTCTCATCGCCTGCATCAACGTGGCGAACCTGGTCCTGGCCCGGGCTACGGGCCGCCGGCAGGAGATGGCGCTGCGAGCCAGCCTGGGAGCCGGGTGGGGGCGCATCCTCCGCCTTCTCCTCACCGAGACCGTGATCCTCTGGATGCTGGGTGGAATCCTGGGTGTGATCCTGGCGTGGGGTGGTCGGGAGACTCTGACGGGCCTGTGGGTGGGCGAACTGCCACCGGTGTTTCGGCTCGCGTCGGACCTGAGGGTGGCGGGAGTGGCTCTGGGCCTCTCCCTGCTCACCGGACTGGTCTTCGGCCTGGCCGCGGCGCTCAGGGTGGTCCGGCAGGACCCGCGGGAGTTCCTCAAAGAGGGCCGCAGGAGAACGGGAGGGCCAGGCGGCGCCCGCTTCCGGACCGGGCTGGTGGTAGCGGAGGTGGGCCTGGCGGTAGCCCTCCTGGTGGGGACCGGTCTCACACTCCGCAGCTTCTCGCGCATCCTGGATGCCAGCCCGGGGCTCGACCCGGCGAACCTCCTCACGGTGGACGTGAAACTCCCCTCGGCTCGCTACCCCGACACCCCAGAGCGGACGGCCTTCTTCACCGCACTCCTGGATGGGGTGCGCGCCCTTCCAGGCGTCGCGTCCGCAGCCACCGGGAAGGTCGTTCCCCTGGCTCCAGGAGGGTGGCAGAACGCCTTCCACGCCGAGGGCGCTCCCCCCGAGGAGGGGGGCCTGTACACCTATGCCGAGGCCAGTTCCATCTCCACCGGCTACTTCCGGACGCTGGGCATCCCCCTCCCCCAGGGCAGGGACTTCACTCGGCAGGACAACGACGCCAGCTACTCCCTCCTGGTGAAGAGCCGGGGGAATCCCCTGGCCCTCGTGGAGCCCCTCCGGAGGATCGTGCTGGGCCTGGACCCCTCCCTCCCGTTGACCAACGTGGAGACCATGGAGGCCTACCAGCGGCAGACCACCCGGAGCCCACGCCTGCTGGGTCTCCTCATGGCCGTCTTCCAGTTCGACCAGTCTCTGTCCGGCGACTTCGACGAC
>CAZJFX010000144.1:0-5289 GCA_964545395.1 uncultured Gemmatimonadaceae bacterium
GGGCACGATTCCCCCGACAGCTAAAGCAGTCGGTCCCCGCGTGCCAGGCTTATGGGACCGTATACGGTACCACCGTGCAAGCGACGGAAACCGACTCGTCCGGTGACCCGAAGTGGCTCACCGGCGATCAGGAGTCTCGGATGGGGGATGGGGCCGTGGGATGGCCGATTCGGCCGATGGTGAGCCTACCCCCAATGCCAGCTCCTCCAGCCGCTCCACCATCCGCACCATCGCCCACGTATCCAGCTTGCAGTACTCGAGGAGAGCCCTGCGCCGGGCGGTCCGCTCCTCGGGAGACAGCCCGTGTCCGTCCCGCATCAGGCGCGCCAACTCCACGTTGGCCGTCATCCCGTCGGCCACCTCCATGCCGCCGTATCCCACGTCGGGCACCAGCGGCGTGAGCACGTCCTTGATGCTGTAGCTCCCCTGGAACGCGGGATGAGCGACGTGCTTCTCGAGGACCTTCTTGAGGTCCACCAGGCGGTCACTCAGATGCCCCAGCTCGCCGGCCAGCTCCGGCACCGCTTCGGCCAACGAGCGGATGCACCTGCGCTCGAAGTCGGTGTACATGGCCACGCGCTCGGCGCTCCGGGCGGCAGCCACCAGGGTGCGGGCCAGCGCCGGGCGTGGATCGTCCCATCCCTCCGCCAGCCACTCGACGTGGCGCCAGGCTCCGTCGTCCTGCCGCTCGTGGTAGCTGAACTGCACGGGCACGTGCCCCCAGGGAGCCACGCCGGGCCAGGGCGGCAGGGCGCGCGACACGGTCTCGAAGTCCAGGAACCCCACGCGGCCGCGGAACGGCTCGAGGGCACCGCCCAGACCGGGCTCGACAATCATCGTCCCCCGCTCCCACGCCTCCAGCTGCCGGCGAGCCGGCGCCTTCAGCCGCTCTCCGGGCGGGATGTCGCCGAACCGGTGGATGCCCCGGGCCATGTACCCCATCGCCTTGGCCGGACCGACGCCGTGCAGGTTGAGGATGTGCTCCGGGTCCTGGGGCCAGCACAGCGCATCCAGGGGGCACGCGCGGCCCCCCGGGCAGTGCGCCCCGATGCACGGGCCCGGGTCCGGGCCCTCGAGGACGGCCTTGTACTCCGCGATGAGCCGGGGCACGTCGGGGAGGAACGCCTCGACCTGCGGCAGGACGTCCTCGGCCAGGAAGAGGTCCTCGGAGCCGCCCGGGCGATACGCCTTGTTCAGGTGCATCAGGACGGCCTCGCGCACGCCCAGGCCGGCGTGGCGCAGCACGTGCACCTGGATGGCGACGTCGGGGATGTACTCGGGCTTCAGCGACGAAGCGCTCTTCACCTCGATGAGCCGGAACCCCTCGCTCAGGCGCTCGAGGATGTCCACGGCGACGAAGACCCCGTCCTCCATGAACGACGCCTCGAAGACCGCAGGCGCGCCCTCGGCGAGGGCGGCGCGAGTGGCTTCCACCTTCTCTCGCATCTGGTCGTAGGGCAGATCGATGAGCACGCCGCCCGGATAACGCTGCGTGGCCAGGAACCCCACCTCGTTGCCCTGCTCCATCCGGTCCTGGTCGGCGAGGCCGGGCTGCATCTCCGGGGCATCGCGCTTGAAGGCCCTCCACCAGAGGAGGCGGGGGCAGAGCCAGCCGGCGACAAAGCGGGACTTGGAGAGGTGTTGGGGCATGGAAGGAAGATCGGTCGCGGGTGTGACAGCGGCCAGACGAGTCCTCGCCCCGTTCAGCCACGGGGCCGCCCCAAAGCCCTCTCCATCCTGGAGACCGGGCCCCGGTCCCGAGCCCTCTCTTGTCATAACCCAATCGCTTGGGTATTCTGCGATCCGACCGTGCTCAAGGCGGGCGGGTTCTCCATCCGCGCGTACCCCAACGACCACGGGCCACCCCACGTCCACGCCCGGAAGGGCGGCGGGTGGGTCTCTCTCACGATCCCGACCGAACGTGAGGCCACGATCATCCTCCGGGCGACCGGATTGACGGAGTCGGACGTCCGTCGGGCGGCACGGCTGGTCGAGGAGAACGCACCCGCGCCTTGGGTGGCCTGGAGGCAATACCATGGTGAAGAGAGTGGATGAGGCTGAGCTGTCGGCCCAGATCGCTCGGGCCCGGAGCATCGGGCGCGCAGCCGACCGGTCGGAACCGCGGGCCACGGGTGCCCGATATGATCGGCGTACTGGCCTCATCGAGCTCGCCCTTGCGAACGGATGCTTCTTCTCGTTCCCCGCGGCCCGGACCGAAGGGCTCCGAGATGCGGCTCCGGATGTTCTGGAGCGAGTCGAGATCCTCGGGAAGGGGTACGCCCTCCGCTGGGAGGAGTTGGACGCGGATCTGACCGTGCCCGGGCTCCTCGCCGGTCGCCTTGGCTCCAGGCGATGGATGGCGGAAGAGATGGGGCGAGCGGGCGGCAGGGTTCGAAGCGTTGCCAAGACGCGGGCGGCGCGGGAGAACGGGCGGAAGGGAGGACGGCCCCGGAAGGAGCGGAGCCGGGCGTAGGGCGCGGTGCAAGGCGACGGCGGCGGCTGCGGCCGGCCCGCGCCAACCGTACCTTCCCCGCATGGCGAGCCCATCGTCCTGCCCGTTCTGCGTGATCCGTCCCGGCACCATGGTGCTCGAGTCGGCCCACAGCGTCGCCCTGCGTGACGGCTACCCGGTCGCTCCCGGTCACATCCTGGTCATCCCCCGCCGGCACGTGGCCAGCGTCTTCGACCTGCGCCCGGAGGAGTGGGACGACCTCTGGGCTCTTGTCCGCAGGATCCGGGGGGAGGTGCCGGAGCTGCGGGCGGCCGACGCCCTCAACGTCGGCATCAACGACGGCCCTGCCGCCGGGCAGACCGTCGCCCACGCCCACGTGCATGTCATCCCCCGGAGGCACGGAGACGTCCCCGACCCGCGGGGCGGCGTGCGGTGGGTGCTCCCGGCCAGCGCGGACTACTGGACCCCGCGGCGTACCGGCGACCCCACGTGAGCACCCACCGACCGTCCCCTCCCACCCCCGAGGCCCAGGTCGCCTTCCTCCAGGACCTCCAGCGGATCCTCGACGAGGGGAGCTTCGTGGCCACCTACAAGTTCGCCCTCATCCACGCGTTGGCGGATCTCGCGGTGGAGCGGGGCGACGACTCGGGAGCGGCCCTCACGCTGCCCACCCGGGACATCGCCGAGAAGTTCATCGAGCTCTACTGGAGACAGGTGGCGCCGTTCCCTGGAGGCCTGCGCGCCGAACTGCTCCGCCAGAACATGGGGCGTCAGGCCGCCATCGTGAGCCGGGTGGCCGAGACGCGATCACGCTACGGCGACAGCATCGTGGACGTGCGCCAGGATGCATCCCGCTGGGACGCACTGGTCCGATCGGTGGACCAGACGGTGCGGGTGATGCCCCTCTGGCGCCTGCAACTGGTGGGACGGGAGGTGCGCGAGGTTCTCTACCGGCAGGAGGAGGGCGCCCACGAGATCACCCTCCTCCCCGGCGTCGCCGCGTGCTTCCGGGCCTTCCACCCCCTGGTGCTCGACCTGGTGGAGGGGGCGTGGTCCCACTTCGTGCGGCGCACCAACCCGGACCTGCTGGGCGAGCAGGCCGACCTCCGCGAGTTCCTCTTCGGGTCGGAGCGCGCCTCCCTGGCCGTGGTGCGCCCCATCCTCACCGACATCCAGGACGGGCGGTGCTTCTACTGCATGCGCAGCCTGGCCGGCACGGCGTCGGACGTGGATCACTTCATCCCGTGGTGGCGCTACCCCACCGACCTGGGGCACAACTTCGTCCTGGCCCACGCCTCGTGTAACCGGCAGAAGTCGGACCGCCTGGCGGCCCAGCCGCACCTGGAGCGGTGGGCGGAGCGCAACCGCACCCACGGGCCCGCGCTCGCCGCCGAGTTCGACCTGCGGCGCGTCCGCCACGACCGGGACGCCTCGGTGCGCATCGCCCGCTGGGCCTACGGGCACGCCGCGGGGCTGGGGAGCCTGGTGTGGGTCAGGGGAAAGGAGGTGGCGCCGCTGGGGCCGGGGTGGAAGGGGGTGCTGGGCGGATAGGGTGCTGGGATGGGCTCAGGTCCACTCCACATCCTGGATCCCGTGCCAGGGGATGACGTGCGCCCCGCTCCGCCGCTGGGGCTCCTCACCACCGTACACCAGACGCCCGACCGGCTCGAGATGCGGCGCCCCCTCACGGACGGCCTCCGCGAGCCCGTCCAAAGCGCGGAAGAAGTCGGGCACCACGGTGGCCCCGGACTTCACCTCCACGGCGAGGAGCCGGGAGCCGGCCTCGATGACCAGATCCACCTCGGGCCCGCGGGTCTCCCTCAGATGGAAGATGTCGGGCTGAACGCCCCGGTGGACCCTCGCCTTGAGGATCTCGGACGCCACCCAACTCTCGAAGATCGCACCTCTCGAGGGGTGGAGCCGGAGCTGGGACGGATCGCGGATCCCCAGCAGATGGCACGCGAGCCCCGAATCCACGAAGTGGAGCTTGGGAGACTTCACGGCGCGCTTCCGCGGGTTGCGGACCCAGGGTGCAGCGCGGAACACGACGAAGCCGGCTTCCAGCACGGACAGCCAGCCCCGGGCGGTGGGGTGCGTGATCCCGGCGTCGGCACCGAGCGACGACAGGTTCTGCTCCCGGGTCGTCCTTCCTGCGGCGAGGCGCAGGAACACGGCGAACGCATCGAGGTCCGTGACCCGGAGCACCTGCTGGACGTCGCGCTGGAGGTAGGCCGTGGCGTAGTCGGCGAGCCACCCCCCCCGCAGGCAGACGCCGATCGTGGATGCGGGGATAGCCCCCCGTCCAGACCGTGGTCCACACGTCGCCGGGCGGCTCCCGGAAGCGCCGCACCTCCTCCAGGCTGAGGGGCAGGAGGGTGAGAACGGCCACCCGCCCGGCCAGGGACTGGCTCACGGCGGCCGTCAGCCCGAAATGCTGCGAACCGGTGAGCACGAAGCGGCCGGGGGTGGGGTCCCGGTCCACCTCGGCCTGCAGGTAGGAGAGCAGGTCGGGCGCGCGCTGAACCTCGTCGAAGATGGCCGGACCCCCGTGCTGGGCGAGGAAGCCCCTGGGATCCGACATGGCGAAGGCCCTCGTGTCGAGCGGCTCCAGGCTCACGTATGCGTGGTCGGGGAAGCATGCGCGGCAAAGCGTCGTCTTTCCCGACTGCCGGGGGCCCGTGACGGCCACCACCGGCATCCGGGCCGCGGCCTCCCGCAGGGTGGGCTCCATCGTGCGCTGGATCATGCACAAGATGCAAATGGCATTTACACATGATGTAAGCCCGCGCTATTCATGACGTCCGCAGGATAGCCGAAATGTGAGTGGTAAGGGGTGG
>CAZJFX010000145.1:0-5156 GCA_964545395.1 uncultured Gemmatimonadaceae bacterium
CGCAAAACAGTCGCGCCCGCCCCTGCCCCTGCACACTCGCTTATTTGAGGTCTAGGTTGAGACTCTATCGGATCCTTACCCGCATCCATGGATTCTCCCATGTCGAAGCGACTCGCCCACCTCGTCCTCGTGGCCGCTGCGGCGCTGGCGATGCCGTCCGCGGCCCTCCTCGCGCAGCAAGCCCCGGCCAACGTGGTCCTGGACTCGGCCTTCCTCTCGGGATACCGCTGGCGCAACATCGGCCCGGACCGGGGCGGACGTTCGATCGCCGTCTCCGGCGTGAGGGGACACCCACAGGAGGCGTACTTCGGCGCCACCGGAGGCGGGTTGTGGAAGACCACGGACGGCGGGGAGACGTGGTATCCCGTCACCGATTTCCAGATCACCAGCGCCTCGGTGGGCGCGGTGGCGGTGAGCGAGACGAATCCGGACCTGGTGTTCATCGGGACAGGCGAGACGTGCATCCGCGGTAACATCCTGCCCGGCGACGGCGTGTACCGGAGCCGTGACGCCGGCAAGACCTGGAAGCACGTCGGGTTCCGCGAGTCCCACGGCATCAGCAAGATCCGGATCCACCCCCGGGATCCGGACATCGTGTTCGTCGCGTCGTTCGGTAAGTACAGCGCGCCCAGCCAGGAGCGGGGCGTGTTCAAGAGCGCCGACGGCGGCACGACGTGGCGGCGCGTGCTCTTCCGCGACGACGTCACCGGAGCCATCGACATCGTGATCGACTGGAACAACCCGGACGTGATGTACGCGGCGCTCTGGGAAGCGTACCGTAAGGAGTACCAGATGTCCTCCGGGGGGCCGGGCAGCGGGCTGTTCAAGAGCACCGACGGCGGCGAGACGTGGAAGGAGATCACGCGGAACCCGGGGCTCCCCCGGGAGGGGGTGATCGGGCGCATTGGCGTGGCCGTGCCCGGCGCCGGCTCGGACCGGGTCTACGCCCTGGTGGAGCACGAGCACGGCGGGCTCTTCTCGAGTGACGACGCGGGCGCGACCTGGACGCTCGTCAACGACAACCGCGCCATCCGGCAGCGCGCGTTCTACTACACGCACATCTTCGCCGACCCGAAGGATGCGGACGTCGTCTACCTCCAGAACACGGCGCTCTTCCGCTCCGCGGACGGTGGGAAGACGACCACGTCCATCGGGGGCGGAACGCACGGCGATTTCCACGACATGTGGATCGACCCGGATGATCCCACGCACCTGGTTGTCGGCAACGACGGCGGCGGTGCGATCAGCACGGACACCGGTGGGCGGTGGACGGCCCAGGACTTCTCCACGGCCCAGTTCTACCACGCGGTGACCACGACCCACATTCCCTACCACGTATGCGGCTCGCAGCAGGACAACAGCACGCTGTGCGTGCCGTTCAACTGGAACGCGGCGGCGTACGGCTTCGGCTCGGCACGCCGGCGGGGCGGAGGGGGCGGTGCGGCGGAAGAGCCGGCGGCCGGCGGCATGGCGTTCGCCTATCGGGCGGGCGGCGGCGAGCCCGGCTACATCGCGCCGGACCCGCTCGACCCGGACATCTTCTATTCCGGCACGAACAACGGCGGCTACATCGACAAGTACAACCGGCGCCTGGGGACGTCACGGGAGGTGAATCCCTATCCATGGTTCTACTCCGGTGAGCCTGCCATCGACATCCGGGAGCGCTGGCAGTGGACGTTCCCGATCATCTTCTCCAGGGCAGACCCGAAGCGGCTCTACACGTCGTCGCAGCGGCTCTGGATGACCACGGACGGGGGCAGGAACTGGACGGCGCTGTCGGACGACCTGACCCGCCACGACCCGATGACGCTCCAGAAGTCGGGCGGGCCCATCACCGGGGACATGAACGGGCCGGAGGTCTACGCGACGATCTTCTCCGTGGCGCCGGGCAAGACCGATGCGAACGTGATCTGGACGGGCTCGGACGACGGGCTCGTGCACGTCACGCGAGACGGGGGGGCGACCTAGGAGAACGTCACACCACCCGATATGCCCGATTTCGGGCGCGTGAGCCTGATCGACGCCTCGGTGTTCGACCCGGCCACGGCCTACGTCGCCGTGAAGAAGCCGCTCCTGGACGACTTCTCACCCTACATCTTCCGGACGCACGACTATGGGCGGACATGGACGAAGATCGTCCAGGGCATCCGCGCCGACGCGTACGTCCACGCGGTGCGCGAGGATCCGACGCGGCGCGGCTTGCTCTACGCCGGGACGGCGCACGGCGTGTCCGTCTCGTACGACGACGGCGAGCACTGGCAGGACCTGAGCCTGAGCCTGCCCGACCTGCCGATCGTCTCCATGGTCGTCGAGGGCAACGAGCTGATCGTCAGCTCGCACGGCCGCGGCTTCTGGGTGCTGGACAACCTCGCGCCGATCCGCCAGGCCACGCCGGACCTCGCCACGCAGCCGGCGAAGCTGTTCGCTCCACCCAAGGCCGTCCGCTCCGGTCCGGGCGTGACGCTCTCGTGGTGGCTGAAGGAGCCGGCCGGGGCCGCGAAGCTCGAGATCCTGGACGGGGCGGGGAAGGTGCTCCGTATGTTCGAGCCGGCGCCCCCGCGCGAGGAAGGAGCGCCCGCGAGCGGCGGGTTCGGCGGCGCCGGCGGAGCGGCCCTATCCAACAAGACGGGCATCAACTTCGTCCACTGGGACCTGCGCACCGAGGGCTTCACCACGTTCCCGGGGATGATCCTCTGGGGTGCGCGCAGCCAGGGCCCCGCGGTGCCTCCGGGACGGTACACGGTCCGCCTCACGACGGACGGGAGCACGCAGAGCGTGCCGCTCACCGTGGAGCGGAACCCGTGGATCACCGACGTCACCGACGCCGATCTCGTGGCACAGTACGAGTTCTCGGCGCGGGTGCGCGACAAGGTCACTGAGGCCAACGACGCCGTCGTGGCGATCCGCCGGGTGAAGGCACAGCTCGAGGACCGGTATGCGAAATCGTCCGATGCGGCGCTGAAGTCCGCGGGCGAGACGCTCCGGGCGAACGCCTCGGCGGTGGAGGAAGACATCTACCAGGTGCGGAATCAGAGCGGGCAAGACCCGCTCAACTTCCCGATCAAGGTGAACAACCGGCTGGCGAATCTCCTCGCCATGGCGGAGCGGGGTGACGGCCGCCCGGGCAACATGATGCCGGAGATCTTCGGTATCCTCGCGGGCGAGCTGAAGGCCTACACGGACAGGCTCGAGGAGATCTGGCGTACCGACCTGGCCCGGGTGAACGCCGAGCTCGTGAGGCTGGGCATGGTGCCGCTCGACCCGCGGTGCGACGAGCCGGAGGGATGTGTGGTGATGCGGTGATCCACGGCGGGGGGTGGCGCCGTGCGGCGCCGCCGAACGGGTGCGCCGCCCCCTACCCGGAGGTGTGGACTACCTCGGACGCGACCCGGTAGACGTCGATTCCCGTCCGTCCCGCCGAGTCACCAGCCGGGTGACCCGGATCGTGCTCGTGACCCGCCCACTTCTGCTCTCGACGACCTGGAAGCAGATCTCCCGGCCTCCAGGGTGAACGACCCCACCGGCGACGTTGCCTCCCATCTTCACTCTGTCTGCGTTTCTTGTTCTTCTTATGGGTGGGGCAACCCCGGTGCTGGCGCTCATCGGAAATGCGAACAAGGGGGGCTGACGGCGATGCCATCGTCGGGCGCTCACCGCGCTCGGGCAGCAAGGGGGTCGCCACGGCCCGCGCGGCGTACCTCCACCTGACCCGTTCCGAGCTCCGCGCACGCGCTCGGGACGCCGTCGCGTCGCTCGCCGAGTGCCGCGCCTGCCCGAGGGACTGCGGGGTGAACCGTCTCGAGGACCGCTGGTCCGCCTGCAAGACGGGGCGGTACGCCCTGGTGAGCAGCGCGTTTCCCCACCTGGGCGAGGAGGATTGCCTGAGGGGGTGGCGAGGTTCCGGCACGATCTTCTTCGCGCACTGCAACCTGCGCTGCGTGTTCTGCCAGAACTTCGACATCAGCCAGGGCGTGCCGCCCGGCCCGGCGGCGCCGGGGCTCACGGCGGAGGAGCTCGCCCGCCTCATGCTCACGCTCCAGGCCCGCGGGTGCCACAATATCAACTTCGTGACGCCGGAGCACGTGGTGCCGCAGGTACTCGAGGCGGTTGCGGTCGCGGCCGAGGAGGGGCTCAGCCTTCCGCTCGTCTACAACACGTCGGCGTACGACGCGCTCGAGAGCCTGACCCGCCTGGACGGGGTGGTGGACATCTACATGCCGGACTTCAAGCTCTGGACCGAAGAGAGGAGCCGGGCGTGGCTGAAGGCCGCCGGATACCCCGAAGCTGCCCGTGTGGCGATCCGCGAGATGCACCGGCAGGTTGGCGACCTGGTCATCGGCGCGGACGGCCTGGCGAGGAGGGGGTTGCTGATCCGCCACCTGGTCATGCCCGGGTGCCTGGAGGAGACACGTGCGATCCTCGAGTGGATCGCGGACGAGCTGGGGCCGAACACGTACGTCAATCTCATGGACCAGTATCGGCCGGCGGGGAAGGTGACCCGGGAGCGCTACCCCGAGCTGAACCGGCGTGTGGCTCCTGGCGAGTACCGCGCTGCGGTCGGGTTCGCCGAAAACCTGGGCCTGAGGCTGGACCGGCACGCATGAGCGAGTCGTCGGCCGGATCCACCCGCGCGCGCGCCACGGCCCCACCGCGCTTCTTCTGCGACGCCATGCTCGGGCGTCTGGCGCGCTGGCTCCGTGCGCTGGGGTTCGACACCGCGTACGAGGCCCACATCGCCGACGACGAGTTGGCGTCGAGGGCAGGCTCGGAGGGCCGGCTCGTCCTCACCCGCGACCGCCGCCTCGCGGGAGAACAGAACGCGAAGGGCGTCCTCGTCATCGCGGCCGACCGGCCCGTGGCGCAGCTTCGCGAGGTCTTCAGCCGGCTGACGCTCGACGTCCCGGACCGGCTGTTCACGCGTTGCACCATCTGCAACACCCAGCTCGAGCCCCTGCCGGCCGACGAGGCGCGCGCACGGGTGCCCTCCAATGTGCTCGCGCGGCACACGGACTTCACGCGGTGCCCCACGTGTGGCCGCATCTACTGGGAGGGAGGACACGCGCGTCGGATGCGGGAGCGTATGATGGATGCGTTCCGTTAGTCTGAAGTTCCCACCGTATTTGGAGCCCTGATTCCAGTCAAGAGCCCTGGAATCA
>CAZJFX010000146.1:0-5119 GCA_964545395.1 uncultured Gemmatimonadaceae bacterium
ACAGGAGAAACGCTTGACCCGATGATTGCCCCCGTAGCGCTGAATGCAGCGATCGCGCGTGAAGCGCGAAGTGTGTGTCATCAACTGAGAGGACACCGTCCGTCCCTGGTTCATCGACCGCTCCTGTGCGAGGGTGCACGACAGGATGCGCTCGAGCGGGATACGGTTCCAATCAGTGCGGCTGCATTGTGCTCGTAAGTACATGTGGTATAGTAAGATACGACGTGGCCTGCTCACGTTGACCGGACACTACTGATGCGGGTTAGTATCTTTCCGTTTGCCCGGCGTACGGGGGGAAAGGCCGGGCGTTGGAATGGCGCCAGAAGGCTAAGAACGGCGCCGAAGAGCGGGAAACCGGGGGGGGAAGACCCGTTTGTAAGGGAGGTGCTCTAATCAGCTGAGCTAAGCGCCCGCGGGCCAAGCGCAGCGCCGTCCCCCGCAACGGCCCACGGGCCGCCCCCTCACACCCCGGGGGCACCCTCTGCCCTGGCAAGCGCCACCGCGTCCCGCGCCACGGCGTCCACCAGGTCGCTGAAGATGCGGGCGTGGAGGGGATAGATCCCGTACCAGTAGGCCCAGCCGGCGAAGCCGGTGGGCGCGAAGTAGGCGGTCTGCACCAGGCGCGTCCCTTCCCCCTCGGGGATCGCCTCGAACTGGAGCCAGGCCTGGCCCGGCACCTTCATCTCGGCGCGGAGGCGCAGCAGCTCGGGAGCCCGGACCTCCTCGACCCGCCAGAAGTCCACCGCTTCCCCGGGGTACAGGTGCTCCGGATCGCGCCGCCCGCGCCGGAGCCCCGGCCCGCCCACGAGCTTGTCCAGGAACCCGCGGGCCTCCCACGCCCACTCCCAGACGCGCCATCCCCGCTCCCCGCCCAGCGCCGTGAAGCTGCGAAACACGTAGGAGGGCGCCACCTCGACCCTGCGGCTCCGCACCTCCCGGGCGATCCCCTCCCTGTCTTCCAGACGCACCCCCGTGGGGCCTCCGGACGAGGTCCAGCGCGTGGACACCCCGGCGTCGTCGCTGCGCGCCAGCGCCCGCTCCACCGCGGCGCGATACGGCATGGGCTCGATCCCGGGGAAGAGAGCCCGGGCCCTCGTGGTGTCGCCCACGACGGGCTCGATGACACCTTCCACCAGCGGCACCGCGAGGGAGTTGGGGATGGGGGTGACCAGCCCGACCCAGAGCGCGGCCAGGCGGGGCGCCAGGACCGGGACCGGGACGATGACGCGCGGCAGCCCGCGCACGTCGGCGTAGATCTGCATCATCTGCTTGAACGTCACCGGCTCGGTGCCCACGTCCACCACGCCCACCGTCTCGGGCCGCCCCAGGGCGCCGACCAGGTAGTCCAGGATGTCGCGCACGGCAATGGTCTGCACCTGGTTCAGGATCCAGCGGGGGGCGATCATCGCCGGGAGCCGCTCGGTGAGGTAGCGGACCATCTCGAAGGAGGCCGAGCCACTCCCGATGATGGGGCCGGCCCGGAACTCGGTGGTGGGGAGGCCCTCCCGCAGGATCGTCCCCACCTCGGCCCGGCTCGCCAGGTGGGCCGAGGGCCTGCGCCGACCCGAGGCCGAGGGGACGATCCCTCCCAGGTAGACGACCTGGCGCACGCCGGCGGCCGCCGCCACGAAGTTGCGGGCTGCCGCGCGGTCCAGCTCCTCGAAGCCGGCGCCCGCGTACATGGAGTGGACCAGATAGTACGCCGCCTCCACCCCTTCGAGGGCACCCTTCAGCGTCTCCGGCTCCGCCAGGTCCCCCTCGGCGATCTCCACCTGGGGGCCCCAGGGCCGGGCGAGGGCCCGCTCCCGGTCCCGCGCGAGCACGCGGACGGCGTCCCCCCGGGCGAGGAGCCGCTCCACGACACGCCCTCCGATGTACCCCGTGGCGCCGGTGACGAGAACGTTCATGGGACCTCCGTCCAGGCCGTCAGCGGAGCCCCAGGCTCAACGACCCCGAGTACAGGATGTCGTGTTGGTGCTTGCCCCAGTACTTGGTGATGGCATCCCGGGCCTGAAGGTCGAACTGGAGCCCCCTGACCCGAAAGGATACCCCTCCGCCCACCTCGGCGCCCCAGGTGAAGCCGTCCTGCGGCAGGGTCGCCTCCACGTCGTTGGCTGCGGTGGGATCGTCGAAGGCGTAGTGCTTCCCACCTGCGCCGACCAGGACATACGGCTCGACGGGGCCCACCTCCAGCTTCGTGGGGAGCACGACCTGGACGCTCATGAGCGTCATCGCGGTGGGGACGTCCAGCCAGGTCGTGACCACCTCCGGCGGGAAGAAGAGATCGCGGAGCGTCTCCACGGAGTGTGCCACCGAGAGCCAGGCGTCGAGGGAGCGCACCGCCTCGCCCCGGAGCTGCACCCCGGTGTCGCCCAGCCGCACCTCCATACCCGCCCCCACCACGTACGCTCGCCCCAGGTACCCGGTGGTCCACTCGGTGAGGCCGTCGCCGGTGAAATTCTTGAAGTACTCGTAGAAGTACGTGTCCGGGTGGAGGATCCCGAAGCGCGGGTAGACGCGGACCGCCCTGGGCGGAGCCGGGGCCTCGGGACTCTGCGCAGCCAGGGGAGCGGCCGCGGTGGCGAGGGTCAGCGCCAGGCCGGCGAGGGCCTGGAGGAGGAATCGGGACGGGAGCGGCATAGGCATCGGAGGGAGGACGGTTCGGGGGCTCGGCTCTCGGAGCACCGGGGCCCCGAGAACGTTAGGGGCGTGCCCCGGGGCCAGGTAGGGCGGGGCCTCCCCGGCTGACGCGCGCCGCCCGGAGCCCCGAGGCTCCGTAGCACCCCGGATGTAGGGATTTTCCTGATATCCGTACTTTTACGCATTCTACCCCTGGCGCTCCCAAAAGCCCCCTTGTACCTTCCATCACAAGGCCCGTCCGATGGCCACTTCTCCAAGTGTCCGGGCCCCCAGATCCTCCCAGTCTGGTATTCGAGTGTTTCACGCTGCTCACTTGATGGAGGGGGTAACATGAGGAAGGGTTGGTCGTTGTGGACGGCCGCGCTTCTGCTCGCACTGTTCGCGGCAGCTTGCGAAGGACCCGAGGGCCCCACCGGCCCCGCCGGACCAGCCGGTCCGGGCGGCGCCGCGGGTGCCACGGGTGCCACCGGCCCCGCCGGCCCCGCCGGCCCTGCCGGCCCTGCCGGTAAGGATGCGAACCAGAGCTGCACGCAGTGCCACGCCGGTGACACGGAGTTATACGCGAAGCAGGTGCAGTACCTGGCCTCGACGCACCGCCAGGGCGGCAACTTCGAGCGCGCCACCACGGCGTGCGCGACGTGCCACACGCACGAGGGCTTCCTCGAGCGGCTTCCCACCAACGCGCAGCTCACCGCGGCGGAGATCATTGATCCCACCCCGATCAACTGCCGGACCTGCCACCAGATCCACAAGACGTTCACGGCAGCCGACTACGCGCTGACGGCCACCACGTCGTTCGCGCTCTTCGATCGTGGCGCCACCATCGACCTGGGTTCCCAGGCCGGCAACCTGTGCGCCCGTTGCCACCAGTCCCGCCCCATCTCCGGGATGCCCGTCCTGGGCGGCGCGGACGTGAAGGTGACCTCGTCGCGCTACGGCTTCCATCATGGCCCGCAGGCCAACGTGGTCGCCGCCAAGGGCGCCTACGCGTTCCCCGGCACCGCGACCATCCCGACCACCACGCACGTCCACGGCGACCCGGCGTTCAACCCGGGCGTGTGCGCCACATGCCACATGCAGAAGGCGTACGGCGCGCAGTCCGGTGGCCACACGTGGAAGATGTCGTACGACTACCACGGCAGCGAGGTCGAGAACATCGCGTCGTGCGCCGAGTGCCATAAGACGGTCACGGACTTCGACCACTTCGGCCTCCGTCCCACGGTCAAGCAGCTCCTGGCCGACGTGAACGCGGAGCTGGTGCGCCTGGGCATTCGCCCGGTCACCACGGATCCGACGAACTTCTACGCGGTTCCCGGCACCTACAAGGCCGAGGTCGCAGCCGCGTTCATCAACTGGCAGCTGTTCTCCGAGGATCGCAGCGACGGCATGCACAATCCGCCGTACGTGAAGAACGTCCTGACCAACACCCTCTCGACGCTGAAGGCGATTCCGTAAGCATCGGGATCACGCCAGCGGAAGCAGGACCTGGGCACCCGCTCCGGAGCGATCCGGGGCGGGTGCCCTTGCTTTGACCGTCTGGTTATTCTGGTGTCCGTGCTGCCGCCCACGCTGGGCACGCCGCAGCCCGTCACCTCATCTCCCGGCCCTTCCGTCCATGACCACCACCCAAGCCCTCCCTCTCCTCTTCGCCCTCGCCACGGCCTGCGCTCCGGATCCCGCCCCTTCCATGGATGCCCAGGGGAACGGAAAGGAAGCCGGTCCGAGGGACGCCGTCGCCTCCGAGGTGCGCGCCGCCAGCATGGCGCTGGTGGAAGCCATGAACGCCCACGTGCCCGACTCGATCCTGGCGTTCTACGACCTGGGCGCGGACTTCACCTACGTGGGGTGCACGAACTTCACGTTCGCAGGCGAGACCTTCGCCGACATCGTCATGGGCTACCACCTGGCCAACCCGGAGGTGCGTTACGACATGGCCGTCCAGAGCGTACGGGTCCTGGGACCGGACGCGGCCGTGGTGTCGCTCCGGGGGACTTCGAGCCCGGACCTGGAGCTTTTCACCACGCGCGTCATGAAGCGGGGTGAGGACGGTCGCTGGCGGGTGACCTGGGAGCACGAGTCCTGGCCGGCCTGCCCGGCCCCCATGGCCATGCACCCGGGCACGGTCGCCGACGACCCTGCGGCCACGGAGCCTCCCGCCACGCCCTGAGGCCGCAACCGGCAGCGCCCACCGCATCTCCGGTGTGTTCTTCCCACCAGGGCCTCCGGGCCCCCGGTCCCCGCGCCTGGGAGGCTCTCGCCGCCCTGACCGCCGCGGTGCTCTACCTGCGCACGGTGGGGTTCGGGTGGGTCTACGACGACCAGATGGAGGTGGTGCTCAATACCTTCGTGCGGTCGCTGGCCAACCTTCCCGCCATCTTCACCAGTACCGTGTGGGCGGGGAGCGGGATGGAGACGTTTCTCTACCTGAAGTTCCAGCCAGTCGGGTGCGGGTTTGTCTTTGTGTGGCAACGAGTTGGCT
>CAZJFX010000147.1:0-4935 GCA_964545395.1 uncultured Gemmatimonadaceae bacterium
ATACCCCTTGTTCTACGCCGTTTCTCGCCTTCTCGCGTCGGGAACTTCGGCCTAGAGCCGGGTATCAGCGACGGCAAGCAGGCGTGTCAGCGCCTCCGTCACGCCTTGCCGGGAGTCTGCAGCAGCGCCATCGACCCGTAGAGCCGGCCGATGCGCGCGAACTCTTCGTCGTCGACGAAGCGGCACATGCCGGCCGTGAACGCCTTGGCCACCTCGAGGCAGTAGCGGGCCGCCGCCTCGATGTCCACCTCCTGGCTCGCCCCGGTCCCGCAGCCCGGCACCGGGCGCACTCCCGTGATCGCCACGCCGACCACGGGGGCGGCCGTGACCGTGCAGGGCTGGAGGATGCTGTTGATGTGGGAGAGCCCGTTTCCGTAGGGCGTGATATCCTGCATGCTCACGGGCAGCACCCAGGGCTCGTCGCCCGTGCTCCACTCCATGATGTCGAGCAGGTCCTCGCTCACCTTGAGGATCCATCCCTGCTTGATGGTCGGGGTGATGGCGAAGCCGCGATGGTTGAGCACGCGGTTGCCCCGCGTCGTGTCGATGGAGAGGATCGCGTCCATCGCCGGATCCACTTCGTGCTCGTTCATGCCCTCCATGTCCACGGGCGAGCCCATGAACGGCACCGGCTCGTGGGGCTGCGTCGGCGCGTTGGGGCAGATGTGGGTGGCGATGATCACGTCGCCGGCGAGGCGGTCGCCCCTGGCGGCCATCTCGCCCAGCTTGAGGGCGCACGCGAGGGCGGTGACGGCACCGTCGGCGTCGGAGACGATGCCGATGCGCTCGGGTCGGGCGCCGACTCCCCCCAGGCGACCGATGATGCCGAGCGTCGGCGCCGATCCTCCACCCTTCTTGCCCCGTGTGCCGGGCACGAGCGTGCGCACGAAGTCCGTGGACCCCGTCTCGCCGCGGATGCGCTCGACCTCGAGGCTGAGGCCGCAGCGCTCCTCGAACCAGTCTGCGGCCTTCGCGCCGCTTACCCCGGCGTCGTCGAGAACCTCGAGCGCGTCGATCACCTGTTTCAGCATGGCTTCAACCCTTGATTGCGGTCACGCCTTCCTCACCGCTCGATGTAGGCGTAGGCGAACAACCCGGCTGCGACCACCGGGTCGAGTACAGGGATTCCGGCCTGCTTCGTCATCTCGTCGGCCACCCCGAGGGTGGCGAAGCCGGTGCAGGCCAGGGCCACCACGCGCGCGCCCTTTGCGACCAGCCCACGCAGCGCGGCAAACGCGCTCGCCTTGCCGGCTCCGGTGTTCAGCTCGAAGGTGTTGGTGACTCCCGTGGGCCGCGCCTCGGCCACCAGGCAGGGGCCGAGAAGGGCCTTCATCCTGGCCGGTGTGCCTTCGGTGATGCCCATCGTGGCGACCCGGTCGCTGAAGGCGAGGGCCAGGCAGGCCACACTCGATCCGGCGCCGATCACGGGGAGCCTGACGCGTTCGCGCAGCCCCTCGACGCCGGGGTCGGCCGCGCAGCTGACGATCAGCGCCTCGATGCGGTCCTCGCGGCACATGCGCTCGCCGAGACTGATGATCTTGGGCACAGCCAGCGCTTCGGTCTCGGCGTCGTAGATGCCCTTCGGCTGGTCGGGGATGCAGCGGGTGACTACCTCGAGCTCGGGATAGAGGCGCTCGAGCAGCCGGCCGTGGAGGCTGGCGCGCGACTCGCCTCTGTACGAAACAACGCGGATCAAACCGATGCGTCGCTTGTTCATGGTCACTTTTAGGCCAGGATGTCCCGCCCCCTTCACTTCGACCGCGCTCTAAGGTACTGCGGCAGCCGGGGCCCTGCCTCGCCCCCCTCTCCCTCCCTCTATTCGGCTCTCAGCGCCTGCACGGGGTCGACGCTGCTGGCTCGCCGCGCCGGCACCAGCGCCGCGGCCAGAGCCACGGCTCCCAGGATCGCCGGCACGCCGAGGAACGTCACCGGATCCACGGCGCTGACTCCGTACATGAAGCCGCGGATGGCCTGGGCCAATCCCAGGCCCACGAGCCACCCGAGCAAGGCTCCCAGAGCCACTGGTCCCATGGCGGCCTTCAGGACCATGCCCTCCACCTGCCCGGCGCTTGCCCCCATGGAAAGCCGAATCCCCATCTCCCGGGTCCGCCGCGATACGCTGAAGGCCACGGTGCCATACAGCCCGGTGGTGGCCAGGACGAGGGCCAGGAAGCCGAAGGCGCCCAGGAGTGCCGCGGCCGCCCTGGGGGGAAAGAGCTGGATGGAGAGGTGCTCCGGGATGGTCTTGGTCTCCATGATCACCAGGCGGGGATCCACCTCCCGGATCATGCGCCGGAGCTGGCTTGCGATCTGGGCGTCCGGGATGGTCCCCCGGGCGATGATCTGGGCCCCTGCCGGAGTCGTTTGCGGCCTGGCCAGATACACATAGGGCTGATACTCCTCGCCCAGCGTCCAGACCTTCGTGTCCCTCGCCACCCCCACGATCCGGTGAGGCGTCTCCTGCCTTCCCCGCCGGATCTCCTTCCCGATGGCGCTCTCCCCCGGCCAGTATCGCCGGGCCGTGGCCTCACTGACGATGGCCACCCGCTGAGAGCCCGCCCGGTCCTCGGGGGTGAACGCCCTTCCCTCCACCATGGGAATCCCCATGACCTCGAAGTAGGTGCCGGAGACCTGGTTGTAGCGGAGGCTGTGGTACTCCTCCCCGGGGGGAGGCTCCACGCCGGGGACATCCCAGTTGGTGGTCTGGAGTCCGACGCCCAGCGGCAGCGTCTCCGCCGTGGCCACGCGCTCGACTCCCGGGATGGACAGGGCTCGCTCCTCCAGGGTCCGGATGATCCGCTCGGTCTCCTCCGCATCCGTCCCGATGACGCTCACCAGCACCCAGGCCACCGCCCCGTCCCGGGCGGAGAACCCGAGGTCCATGGACTGGGCCGAGGTGAGGCTCCGCAGGAAGAGGCCCGCCCCCAGGAGGAGGACGGTGGAGATGGCCACCTGGGTGACCAGGAGAGCGTTCCTGAGGGTGATGCGCCGCCGGCTTCCGGTCACGGCCCCCGTCCCTTCCTTCAACGCGGGTGCGAGATCCGGCTTGGTGGATTGGAGGGCCGGCATCAGCCCGAGAAAGAGACCGGCCGCGACGGAGACCATCCCCGTGAGCAGGAGGACCCTCCCGTCCAGGGTGAACCGCAGGTTCAGGGGGAACGGGATGGGGGGCTGGAAGCTCACGAGAGCGCTCAGAACCCCATGGGCGACCAGGAGGCCCGCCGCACCGCCGACGAGCCCCAGCGCCAGGGTCTCCACGAGGAGCTGCCGCACGAGAGCCGAGCGCCTGGCCCCCAGAGCAAGCCTCAGGGCGATCTCCTTTCGCCGGTCCAAGGCTCGTGCCAGCAGGAACCCGGCCAGGTTCACGCAGGCGATGAGGAGGACCAAGGCCACCGCGGAGAGGAGGAGGGCGGCCACGCCCTTCAGCGGGCCGTCCACCATGGGATGGATGGAGACGTCGGAGGTGGGAAGGACGTTGAACTCCTGCCCCTTCCAGGCGTCGGGGTAGGCGGCCTGGTGCTGGGCGCTCATGGTGGCGAGGGCCGCTCTGGCCTCCTCCACCGTGACGCCGGGCCGGAGCCGTGCCCGGATGAACGTCGATTGGCTCCCCCGGCTGTCGAATTCGTACCCATCCCCGTCGACGCTCAGGGCTCCGGCCATCTGGTAGGGGGCCCACATGTCCATGGTGAACCCCGGGGCGGTAAGGGACTGCAGCTCCTCCGGGGCCACCCCCACCACGGTGAACGCCGTCCCTCCCAACCGGATGCTGCGTCCCAGGACACCCGGGTCGCCTCCGAAGCGGCTCCGCCAGAAGGAGTGCCCCAGGACGACCACGGGGTGGGTTCCCGGAGTCTGTCCTTCCTCGGCCACGAAGAACCTGCCCAGGGCGGGCTGGAGGCCCAGGATGTCGAAGAGGTCGTGGGTCACCAGCTCTCCCAGGACGGGCTCCGTAGCCTCGTCCGTCTCGTACCGGGAGATGAAGGCTTCGTATCCCCCGACCCCGGCGAACAGGTCGGTCCGCTCCCGTAGGTCCATGAGATCCGGGACCGACGAGAGGCTGTACGGATAGCCGTGGTTCTTTTCGCTGGTGTAGATCTCCACCAGCTCTTCCGGCGCCCGCATGGGAACGCCGCCCAGGAGGATGGCGTTCACGATGCTGAACACGGCGGTGTTGGCCCCGATCCCGAGGGCCATGGAGAGGACGGCGACGGCGGTGAACCCCGGGTTCTTGGCCATGCGCCGGAGGGCGTAGCGGACATCCTGAGCCAGGGAATCGAAGCGGTCCAGCCAACGAGCGGTCCGCTCCCGGGCCGACGCGTGGCGCCGAGCCTCTCTTGCGTGTCGATCGAGGTCACCCATGAGCGCCCTCGCTTTCCTCCAAGCCTCGTCGCTGGCCATGCCCTGGGCCATGAGCCCTTCCACTTCCTCCTCCAGGTGGGCCCGGATCTCCTCCTCCACGTCTCGGGCCGGGTCCGGCCGATAGCTTCCTGCTCGGAACGTCCGTCTCATGGCTCATCCCTCCGCCTTCCCGAGGACCGCGTGGACGGCCCGGATGTGCTCGTGCCAGCGGGCGCCCTCGGTTTCCAGCGCCGTCCTGCCCTTCGGCGAAAGGCGGTAGAAGCGAGCTCTCCTGCCCGTCTCCGTCTCCCCCCACTCGCCGACGATGAGCCCCTTGCGGTTCAAGCGGTGGAGTGCCGGATACAGGGCGCCTTGCTCCACGTCCAGGACGCCCTCGGAGCGGTCCCGGATCCGGTGGGCGATGCGGTAGCCGTGCATGGGCCCGGCGCTGAGGACCTGGAGGATCAGGAGATCGAGGGTCCCGGTGTAGAGGTCTCCGGCCATGCCGCCTTCCCCTGGAGGTGGACGCCTAAGTCGCTTACCTCATCTTGAACAGTTTGGGCCTTCAGCCACGAGGCGGTTTGTTGTGGCACAAGG
>CAZJFX010000148.1:0-4873 GCA_964545395.1 uncultured Gemmatimonadaceae bacterium
ACTGGAACTACACCATCTTGCCACGGCGCCTACGCTGAGCTTGGGTATATATTGTCTAGGTTATTATTGCGCGCTCCCTAAGTACAGTGCGGACGTCCGCTGGAGCGAGGAGGACCGCGCCTATGTCGCGCTGTGCCCGGAGCTCGGGGACCTGTCGGCGTTGGGCGACTCGCCGCAAGAAGCTGTGACGGAGTTGGGGGAGGCCATCGACCTCGCCACGCAGGCGTATCGCGCCGAGGGGTGGCCGCTCCCGGAGCCGGCGGTCCACCGGCTTGCCGAGGCTCGGGGGCAGGGGAGCGCGCGGGACCGGGGCGAGCTCGCGTCGGAGGAGGCTAGCCCCGTGGAAATCGCGCCCTGATCCCGCTCCCTCTCATGCGGGGGGCGAGGGGAGCAGGGAGGATGCCTGGAGAAGTGCGCAGGACGCAGAACTGGGTGGCCGGCACGCGTCCCGGCAACGCCGCGTTCGTGCCTCCTCCTCCGCACCTCGTGAGCGGGCTGCTCGCGGACCTGGAGGCCTACCTGCACGCCGATGAAGCGATGCCTCCCCTGGTGCGCACCCGCCTCGTGCACGTGCAGTTCGAGACGATCCACCTCTACCTGGACGGCAACGGCTGCATCGGGCGCCTGCTCGTGACGGTGTTGCTCGAGCACTGGCGCCTGCTCTCGCACCCGCTCCTCTACCCCAGCCTGTACTTCAAGCGGCACCGGAGCGAGTACTACCGCAGGCTGGGAGCGGTGCGGACGAGGCCGTTTCGGCGGCGCGGGAGATGTTCGGAATCGTCACGGCCGACCGCGCCCGAGCGCTCCGGCACGGCGACGCCTCGCTTTCGGCGGTCCGGCTCTTCGAGGCGCTGCCGCGCCACCCGTTCATGACGGTGTCGCTCGCGATGCGGCTGACCGGTACCACCAAGCCCACCGCCGGGCGTGCCGTCGAATCGCTTGGCCCCGGCGGAAGGCCGTGAGCACCGGGTGGTCCGGGTCGCCATACCCTTCCGCCAGCTCGCCCAGCGCAGCCGCCGACAGGCAGAGCTGGGCTCCGGGATCGGCCTGGAGGAACCGGTGCGCCGCTCCCGACCCCGAGCGTCGCTTCCGCTCCAGGTCCACGAGGAACGACGTGTCGAGGCTCAGCGTGCGCGCCACGGATCCTCCGGCGGAGGCGAGGAACGACCGTTCCAACCCCTTGAAACCCCTGACAGTCTTATGCGTAAGGGCGCTGGGGTTGGGCCGTTCGCCCACCAGGGAACCACGGGAGCTGCGAGAGATGGCAGGATCGTCGCTGGAGTTGCTCAAGGGCACGCTGGACGTGCTCATCCTCAAGACCCTGAGCCCGGGCGAAATGCACGGCTACGCCGTGTCCCGGTGGATCCGTGAGACCACGGGGGACGCGCTCCAGGTGGAGGAAGGTGCGCTGTACCCCGCCCTGCGCCGGCTGGAGACGCGGGGACTGGTGGAGGCGGAGTGGGGCGTCACCGATACGGGACGGGAGGCCAGGTTCTACCATCTGACGCAGGCGGGCGAGGCGGAGCTGAGGTCGGGGGTCAAGACGTGGAACCGGTACGTGGAAGCCATGGCGCGGGTCCTGGGAGCTCCGGCGGCGGGGTGATGGAACGGAACGAGCGGCGGAGAGGGACGGTCTTCTCCCGGTGGTCCGTGTCGGAAGACGTGGATAGGGAGATGGAGGCCCATCTCGCCATGCGCGCCGCCGAGCTGGAAGCCCAGGGATGGACGCCGGAGGCGGCGCGGGAGGAGGCACAGCGGCTCTTCGGAGATCGCGAGGGCCTGGCCCGGTCGTGCCGGGCCATCACCACGGGTCATGAACGGGCGGTGAGGAGGACGAAGACGATGGAGTCGCTGTGGCAGGACCTCCGTTACGCGGCGCGCACCCTGCTGAAGAACCCGGGCTTCGCCCTGGTGGCCCTGGTCACCCTGGCCCTGGGGATCGGCGCCAACACGGCCATCTTCAGCGTGGTGAACGGCGTGCTGTTGCGTCCTCTGCCCTACGAACGCCCCGACGAGGTGGTGTGGGTCCAGGAGCGCAACAACCGCGGAGGTCCCATGTCCGTGGCCTGGCCCAACTACCAGGATTGGCAGGAGCAGAGCACGAGCTTCGCCGGGCTGTCCGTGGTCAACGAGATGACGGAGACGGTACTGGGGGGTGACGAGGCGGTGCGGGCCCAGGGCGCGCTCGTGGGCCAGGACTACTGGAAGGTGTTTCCCGTGAAGCCCGTGGAGGGTCGGCTCACCGTGCTCGACGACCATGTGCGTGGGGCCGCGCCGGTGGTGGTCGTCAGCCGGTCGTTCTGGCAGAACGAGCTGGGCGGCAAGCCGCTCCCCTCCCTCGACCTCGAGGTCTTCGGCTTCAGGGTGGCTGTGGTGGGCGTGATCCCCGACGGCGCTGCCCATCCCCGCGAGACCCAGTGGTGGGCGCCGGCGGAGCCCCAGGTGGAGTCCGCGAGCCGCACCGGGCACAACTGGCACGTGGTGGGACGCCTCGCGCCAGGCGTGAGCATCCAGCGCGCACGCGAGGAGGTCGACGCCCTGACCCGGCGCGTGGTGGCCCAGGAGGCCGCCGACGCGGACCCCGACTTCCTGGCCACGGGCGCGTTCACCGTTCCCTTGCGGGAGGAAGTGGTAGGGAGCATGAAGAGCCCCCTCTATGTCCTCCTGGGCGCTGCGGGCCTGGTGCTCCTTGTGGCGTGCACCAATCTGGCCAGCACGCTGCTCGCCCGGGGCACCGCCCGGGCGCGGGAGCTGGCCGTGCGGATCTCCCTGGGGGCCGGCCGTGGCCGGGTCGTACGGCAACTCCTCATGGAAGCGCTCCTGGTCTCGGCTCTGGGAGGTCTGGGAGGGGTGGGGTTGGCCTACCTGGTGGTCCTGGGGGTTCACAGGGCCGCGCCGCCGTTCCTGCCCCGCCTCAGTGAGGTGGGCATGAGTCCCGGCGTACTCGTGTTCACCGTCGGAGTCTCCATGCTCACCGCGGTGCTGTTCGGTCTGCTTCCCGCCTTGCGACTCACCCGACATGACACCGGCGATGCCCTCCGTTCCGGGAGCAGGGGCAACGCCGCCGATGGCCGCAGCGGGATCTGGAGGATGCTGGTAGGCACGGAGGTGGCGCTGGCCCTCGTTCTCCTCGTGGGCTCGGGCCTGCTGGTGCGTTCGTTCCGCACGCTTCTGCAGGAAGATCCCGGCTTCGACGCCCACGACGTGGAGGTGGTGCCCATCTCGGTGTCCCAGTCCAGGTACCGCGAGGGCGGAGACTATGGCCGGTTCTACACGGATCTCCTGGAGAGGGTGTCCGCTCTGCCCGGCGTCCGGGCGGTGGGCCTGCTGAGCAACGTGCCCCTCCGGGACGGGCTCGCCAACGGGCGCCTGGAGCTGGACGGAGACCTGGAGAAGGCCGGCATCGGTGGGTACGTGCTGGCCAGCGGAGGGGCCTTCGAGGCGCTCGACATCCCCCTCCTCCAGGGACGCCTGTTCGGGACGCAGGATGGCCCCGACGACGAGATGGTGGCGGTGGTCAGCAAGTCCTTCGCCGACAAGTACTGGCCTGGGGAGAACGCCGTTGGCAAGCAGGTGAACGGCGGCGGGATGGACAACTTCTACACCGACCGGGCCCACACCTTCGCCCGGGTGGTGGGCGTGGTGGGGGACGTGCGCGCCCGGGGGATGGCCAGGGAGGTCTACCCCACGGTGTACTTCCCCTATGCCCAGCGCCCCTACCGGCTCCAGGCCGGAGGCAGCCTGGTGGTGGAGGCGGCCAACGGCGAGCCCTCGACCCTGGTCAACGGGCTGCGCACCACGATCCAGGCGGCGGACCCGGACGTTCCCGTGAGGATGCAGGACTACCGGCAGATCCTGCGCCAGTCCGTGGGCGAGCGGCGATTCATGATGTTCGTCATGGGCGGATTCTCCGTGGTGGCTCTGATCCTGGCCACGGTGGGGATCTTCGGCGTGGTGGCCTACAGCGTGGCCCGACGCACCCGTGAGATCGGGATCCGTGTGGCCCTGGGGGCAACGCCCCGGTCGGTGCTCGGCATGGTGGTCCGAGGCTCCATGGGGCCGGTGCTCGCCGGCCTGGTGGTGGGGGTGGCGTCTTCCCTGCTCGTCACTCGGGCCATACGGGGACTCCTCTACCAGGTCAGTCCCACCGATCCCCTGGCGCTCCTGAGCGCCGTGGGCCTCCTGGGCGTGGCGGCGTTCCTGGCGAGCTGGATCCCGGCGCGGAGGGGAACGCGGGTGGATCCCATGGTCACCATGAGGGCGGAATGACGTCCGGACCGGCTCTTCTGGCCGTGGATGTGGCAGCGGCGGGCGGGTGGAAGACGGTTACCACCCTGAAGACCGCCTACCAGCAGGCCGACGCGCCGGAACAAAATGGCGCCATTGTTGGAAGAAGTACCTATACGGGGCCATCGCTCAGCTGGGAGAGCACCTGCTTTGCAAGCGTCTAAGCTGAGCATTGGATTCCGGCAAGAAACCACCTAAACCACTGGTGGAGCGCACGATCTGCCGTTCTTGCCGGGAAGCGATGTCGGAATTTACCGGGCTGAAACGGCCCAATAACCGGCCCAAGTGACACCTGAAGTGACACACTCTCGGGGCTGCTTCCCGCCGCTGCATCCTAGACACACTCGAAGGTGCTAGGCCTGCTTCGGTTCGAATCCTCGCGGTTCTCACCGACCCGCCCGTCGTGTCCGCTATCCTCCTCCGCCTCGAGCTCCCCGACCGGCCGCCGCCGTTCGCCCGGGCGCGTGGCCCTCTCCAAGCCGGACCAACGCTTCGCGTCGGTGCCCCCTCTTCGACCAGACACCCGTTTTCGGGCTCTTCACCTGTTTCCGTCCGCGCAGGCTATCCGACGAGCTCGTAGCGGGTT
>CAZJFX010000149.1:0-4829 GCA_964545395.1 uncultured Gemmatimonadaceae bacterium
AATTCCAGCGCGGGCGGTACCGATATCAACGGCTGCTTCTTCACCGGCAGTCCGATCCAACCGGTATACGCCGGCGAGTTGCAGGGCCCGGGCCTGGGGATGAAGGTGAGGGCCTACGATGAAGCGGGCCGCCCGGTACTCGATCGGCAGGGGGAGCTGGTCTGTGAAGCGGCTGCCCCGCCCATGCCGCTCTGTTTCTGGAATGACCCCGGCGGCAACAAGTATCGGGAGGCTTATTTCGACGTCTACCCGGGTGTGTGGCGTCACGGTGACTACATCGTGATTCACAGCGATACGGGTGGGGCGACGTTCTACGGACGGTCCGACTCGGTGTTGAAGCCCTCCGGTGTCCGGATCGGCACCGCAGAGATATACAATGTGGTGGAAGGACTCCCGGAAGTAGCCGACAGCCTTGCCATAGGTCAGACATGGGAGGGGGATCAGCGGGTCCTCCTCTTCGTCAGGCTGGCTGAAGGGGTCCGGATGACAGAGGACCTCCAGCGTGCAATAAGAAAGAGCCTGCGGGAGAGGGCCTCTCCGAGACATGTCCCGGCGAAGATCATCGAGGTGCCGGGCATCCCCTACACGATGAACATGAAGAAGGTAGAGAGCGCCGTGACGGCGCTGGTGCAGGGTAGGCCCGTGGTCAACAGGGATGCCCTGGCCAACCCCGAATCGCTGGACCACTTCGCGCGGATCATCGCGGAAGGGGTACTCGAGTCGTAGGGCCGTCCACTCGACGAAGTCGATGGCTCCCCCCACATCTCCATCAGTGGATGGATGAAGTGCTCCTGCGGGAGGCAAGCGAGCCGCCGGTACTCCGGAGGCACGATGACGTGGAAGGACTGAGGTGCAACCCGGAAGCTGACCCAGCTCCCGAGCGCGTCAGCGACGCGGCCCAGCCCTTGATCTGCGGGCTGGAGTTCCCCCGGCTATGGAGAGCTCCTCAGCGCCGGGGTAAGTCCACTACCTTCAGGGAGCTGGAGACCTCGGAAGCGAGCGAGGCGAGGAGTGCGCGCCTTCCATGCTTGCTCAGCGGACCTGTCCGGTCGCATCGTAGGCCATGGCCTGCGCGATGTGCGGTGCACCGATCGGGGCAGAGGACACGTACTGCCCGAGGTGCGGGGCCCGGCAGCCTGAGACCGGCTCCGTCTCCGTGGATGCGGTGCGCGCGGCGCTGGAGCGCGCGGTGGGATCCCAGTACGAGATCCTGCGGCTGCTGGGGCGCGGCGGGATGGGATCGGTCTACCTGGCGCGGGAGCGGGCGCTGGAGCGATCGGTGGCGATCAAGGTGCTGCCGCCGGAGGTGGCCGGGGATGCCGAGAGCCGGGAGCGGTTCCTGCGCGAGGCGCGCACGGCGGCGAACCTGACGCATCCCGACATCGTGCCCCTCCACAGCTTCGGCGAGGCGGAGGGGATGCCGTACTTCGTGATGGGGTACGTGCGGGGCGAGTCCTTGGCGGAGCGGCTGCGGCGGGACGGGCGGGTGGAGGCGGAGGAGGTGCGGCGGATCCTCTCGGAGGTGGCGGGAGCGCTGGACTACGCGCACCGGCAGGGGGTGGTGCACCGGGACATCAAGCCGGACAACATCCTGCTGGAGGACGAGACGGGCCGCTCGATGCTGGCCGACTTCGGCGTGGCGAAGGGGCGGGCGTTGGGGGGGACGCTGACGGAGACGGGTGCGGTGGTGGGGACGCCGCACTACATGTCGCCGGAGCAGGCGTGGGGAGGGCGGGAGCTGGACGGTCGGAGTGACCTGTACTCGTTGGGGGTGACGGGGTACGTGATGCTGAGCGGCCGGCTTCCGTTCGAGGGGGGGAGCCTGCAGGTGGTGCTGGCGCAGCACGCGGCGCGGGAGCCGACGCCGCTGGAGGCGTTGGTGCCGGAGGCACCGCGGGACCTGGTCGACGCGGTGATGCGGTGCCTGGCCAAGGAGCCGGAGCGGCGTTGGGAGAGCGGGCGGGCGCTGAGGGAGGCGCTGAGCGAGGGGGCGTACCTCGAGGCCGACGAAGACGCCCCGGAGGCCCCGATGCGGTCAGGCCTCCTGCAGATACTCCTCTCTTCGGTAGGCATCGCGGCCTATGGAATGGGGGCGTTCCTCTTTCCCGCGCTTCGGATCGGGGAAGGTGTCCCGTGGTGGTTCTTCCCGGCGCTCTTCGCCGTGGTGCTACCTTCCACCAACGCTCTGCTGGCACTCTGGGCACGACTCCGCGGCGCGGCTTGGCGTGCGATCCTGCGGCAATGGCTCCTGCCTTCCCGCAAGTGGCCCTACTGGTGGCCCGAGCGCTGGCGGTGGCCGGGGGATGTATGGAACCGGCTGCCGCCCCTCCTGCGCACGGCCCGGGTGCTGCGGGGGTGGCTGACACCGCTGTTTGTGGTGGGCACCGCCGTGATAGTGGCCAGCGTCGCCAAGGGTGCCGACGACGGTGTCGTCCACGGGATCGTACTGATCACGACCGTCCTGGCCATTGCGGGATGGGTGGGAATATCCCTGGCCGAGGTGCGCTGGGGCTTGGCGAGAGGGCTGGGAGAGGGGGCTGCCGGCCGCTTGGTGGCGTTGTCCACCGCCGACCCCCTCTGGCACAAGCCCAAGTACGCCGCGCTCCTCCTTCCACCGCCGGGCCGCACGCCTGCGCCGCCGCGCACCGAGCCCAGGTCCCCCGTCGAACTCGCGCGAGCGATCCAGGACATCGTCGCGCAGCTCCCGAGCGAGACCCGCACCACCGTCTCCGAGGCGACCGGCGCCGCACGGCAACTCGCGGATCTGGTGGCGGCGCTGGACGTTGAGCTCGGCAAGCTGGCCCAGGACGTGGACCCCCAGGAGTTGGCGGCGGTGGAGGCCAAGCTGCAGGCCCTGGGCCCCGAGCGGGAGGAGGAGGGCGAAGTGCGGCGCCAGAAGCGTACGCTCCTCGCCGAGCAGCGTGATCTGCTCCGCCGGCTGGATCAGCGCCTGGCGGCCGCGACCGATCGCCGCACCCGACTGATGGAGCTGCTGCGCACCATGTGGCTCCAGATGGCGAACCTCCGTGCGGAGGCCGCGCGCGACAACCTGGAGGCGACGGAGGTGAGCGCCCGCGTCAGGGCGCTCTGCACGGAGATCGAGGCGCAGGTGCTCGTAGCCGAGCAGTTGCGGGAGATCACGTAGCTGTCCGAGGGCCTGACTCACGCCGAGATCGTTCCGGCTCGCCACCGGCACGAGCATCAGAAGGGCAGCGACGAGCCCCACATGACGCTCGGGTTCGTCGGCCGGTCCGTGGTCGTGCCGGTGCCTGGGGGTGTGTCGCCTTTCCGAACAGAGGGCGAACACGTACCGTGGCCGGCAGCGGATGCGCACCATCGTCGGAGTAGAGATGAGCGAGGCCCTCCACGAGCAACTCCAGGAAATCCTGCGTCCCGGGCTGGATCGAGACTCTCTGAAGCACGCGGAACAGGTCGCGGGAATTGCCGGCGTCCTTCACCGGGCGTTCGGCGAGTCGGGGCTACGCAGCACGGTGGTGGGAGGATCCGCCATCGAACTTCACGCTCCAGGAATCTACGTCAGCGGTGATATCGATCTCGTTGTGGAGAGGCTACGCGAGCAGGCCGCGGAGATCGATGCTGTCTTCGACTCCCTGGGGTTCGAAAAGGAGGGGCGGCACTGGCGGATCGGGAACCTCTTCGTGGAGGTTCCGTCGCATGTCCTCTCGGATCCGAGTGAGTTCATGCGCGTGGGAAGCGCGTTGTTCGAGATCGTGACGAAGGAGGTCGTGCTCGCCGATCGCATCGTCGGCTACCGGCAATGGAAAGTGCACGCATGGGGGCAGCAGGCTATCGACCTGCTCGCCGCCTTCGGCGACGACCTGGACGAGGAGTGGCTCCAGAGCAAGCTTGAACGGGAAGGATCGCTCGACGCTCTTGGTCCTCTCCGCAGGCTGGCAGAGACCGAGGAGCCTGTATCCAAGGACGTTCTTGACGCACTGTTGAGGGAGCTCCAGGGGTCTTCGTGAGATGGCAGCCATGAATAGGCCCGGATCGGCCCAACACATCCTGCCCGACCAGCGCGATGTCTGGGTGGAGCGGCTCCGCAGGGTACGCCGCTCCCAGGCTCGCGCGGACCTGGCAGGCATGCGCAGGCCGCCACGCGACCCGGACGAGCGGGCGTTCTTGGCTGCACGGGGACTGCTGGGTCCCTTCGAGGAGGATCCGGGTCTCCCCGATCCCGCCGTGGCTCGGAGGCGGAGTCCGGGTTAGCCGGGGTACCCAGCCGAAGTACGCAGACGGTCTGAAACGCCGCAGACGCGATCGTGGCATTCAGCACCCGGCGCCTTCCATGCTTGCTCAGCGGACCTGTCCGGTCCCATCGTACGCCATGGCCTGCGCGATGTGCGGTGCAGCGATCGGGGCAGAGGACACGTACTGTCCGAGGTGCGGGGCCCGGCAGCCTGGTCCTCCAGCTTCTCGATAGCCGCCCGCCGCACGGCCGAGTCCCCCTCGTTCTTCACGACCTCGGCCAGCACCGCCTGGTCTGCCGGCATCCGGTCGCCTCGGCCATGTTGCGGACCGTTTCGGCGAGCGTGCTGCCCCCGTACACGTTGCCTGCCACCTCAATGGAGATGCTGCTCATGACCTGGTGCCTCCGCGGCGGCGCGGACGGACAGGAACTTCAACGCACCCTACGAGCATAGATACACGCTGGGGTGCGGGCGGGGGGAAGGCAAGGTTGACGAGGGCTCGGCGTGGGGGGACTGATCGAAGTCGAGGTCGGGGCCGGGCTCGGCGCTCGAGGGGTCGAAAACGGGGTCTTCACCTGTTTGCGTCCGTGTGTCGGAGTGACGCGGGCACGCGGCGGG
>CAZJFX010000150.1:0-998 GCA_964545395.1 uncultured Gemmatimonadaceae bacterium
CGCCTTGGAGGCGCTCCACGAAGGGCGCGGCGCCCACGCGCTCGGCGGCCCGCCGCACGGCCTGACATCGCGGCGACCCCCTGAGCCATCTGCACCCTCTCGGCGCCGCGATCCCACCCCCTCCCCCCCCTCCCAACCGACTCCCTCTCTCTTGCTCCTCGTGGGACCCGCAGCTCACCTTGCTTTCCAGCTCCACAGGGCGGTTGAACGCCCTTCTATCCGTCGGTCGCATTGCTGTAGACCTCGATGCCTTCGATGTCCACCGGCTGCAGCGAGAGGTCGATGCTGACGTCCTCGTGCGTGGCGACGCCGTCCATGTACACCTTGGGGACGCAGCGCCCGCGCAGCATCAAGTGCGCGTCCCCCACCCTGTCCGAGACGACGCGCACGCCCGGCATCGTGCGGAAGAGATCGGAGACCCGCATGGGCCGGCGCCGCTCCACCTCTTCGCGGGTGATGAACGTGCCGATGCCCAGGGCGCGCCGGGCTTCGAACTCGGGCAGGAGCGGCGCTGCTGAGCGCTCGACCGTCACGATCACCGGATCCAGATCCACGGCCTCGGGCACCAGAGACGCCGTGATCTCGGTCCGGACGTCGGAGCCCAACTCCAGGTCCTGTGCCAGGTCACGGTAGCCGACACGCTGGATCAGGAGCGTGTACGGGCCGGCCGGAACCCGCGGGAACTCGAAGACCCCTGCGCTGTCGGCCTCGATCAGCGAGGTGAGACTCCCGGGCGAGCGACTCCGGAGCAGGAGGCGCGCCCCCGCGATCGGAGCGTCACCCTGGCGGTCCAGCACCGAGCCGGACAGGGTCGCCCGCGGGAGGGCCGTCGGCATCGAGGCGAATCTCGGGTGGCGGGTCGGCCCCGCCGGGCCCCGGCGCCATTGGAGGCGCCGTACGCACACCCTATCGCAAGAACCCCGCCAGAACAAATCAGAGGCGCGGTGCACGCACCGCGGGCAACGCACATCGCTCTTCCACCAAGGTTCTTACCCAAG
>CAZJFX010000150.1:1008-4443 GCA_964545395.1 uncultured Gemmatimonadaceae bacterium
GCGGGGCCCCCCCCGCGCGCACCGCACCCCCCTCCCCCCCCCACTTTCCAACCCCCCCCCCGGCGGGGCGCCCCCCCCCCCCCCCCCCCCCCCCGATCATCGGAGCGATACGTGACCGAGCCGGCATCGACGAACCTGGTACGCGGAACCGTGGACCTCGTGGTCCTGCGTGCGCTCACGAAAGGACCCGTGCACGGGTTCGCCATTGCGCGCTGGATCCGCGAGCACGGGGGAGAGGCGGTGGCGTTCGAGGACGCCGCCCTCTACCAGTCGCTCCACCGCCTCGAGCGCCAGGGGCTGGTGGCGTCCTCGTGGGGACGTTCGGAGAACAACCGTCGCGCGCGGTTCTACACGCTGACCTCCAACGGACGCCGTCGTCTGGACACGGAGACCACGGCTTTCCACAGCTACGCGGCCGCGATCACGCGCCTGCTCGGCGCTCGGCCGTAAGGGGGGGGAAGAGACGATGGGTCGAGAGGAAAGGGAAGTCCGACTTCCCGGCGACGTCACGGACCCCGAGCGCGAGCTCGAGGACGAGCTGGGCTTCCATCTGCAGCAACGCGCCGAGGAGCTGGAGGGCGAGGGGCTCTCCGCCGAGGAGGCGAGGCGCCGCGCCCGATCGGAGTTCGGCGATCTGGCCGAGACGCGCCGCTATTGCGCCGAAGAAGATCGGAGGCGGCTGCGCCGCCGCCGCGTGGGCGGGCTGGTACGGGCATTCATCGACGATCTGGCCCTGGTGCTGCGGTCGCTGGTGCGCAGGCCTTCGGAGTTCGCCGCGCCGGTGGCGATTCTGGCGGCCGCGGTGGCGCTCAATGCGCTCGTGTTCACGGTGGTGAAGGGCGTCCTCCTGTCCCCGCTCCCCTTCACCGAGGTCTCGCGCGTGGCGGTGGTGCAGGAGGTGACCGAACAGTACGGGATGTCGCGCCTCTCCTACCCCGTGTTGGACGCGTGGCGGCGCGAGGCCCGCTCCGTCGAGGCGCTCGCCGCGTACCTCGAGGGCGGGCCCTCGCTGTCGGCCGGGGCGGAGCCGGTCCTCGTGCGGAGCGCCATGGTCACCGAGGGCTTCTTCGACCTTCTGGACGCTCCGCTGGTCAGTGGACGCCCACTTCCAACCGAGGCGCACCACCCGGCGGCCGCCCCTGCAGCCCTGATCTCGGAGGGCCTGTGGCGGCGCGCGTTCGGCGCCGATCCCGACGTCCTCGCGCGCACCGTGCGCCTGGACGGCGTGGAGCACACGGTGCTCGGAGTGGTGCGCGACAGAGGCGGCTTCCCCGAGGACGCCGAGGTGTGGACGGCCGTGGAGCGGGCGATGCCCGAGGTGATGGAGATCGCGGGCGCGAAGATCCTGGTCGGCCTCGCCCGCGTGAGGCCCGGCGTCGGGCTCGAGCAGGCGGCCGGCGAGCTCGGCGCGATCGCCGCACGCGTCGATGGAGGGGCACCGTCCGCGTCGGCTGTGGCGATCGAGGATCGTCTACTCGGGGAGGTGCGCACGCCGCTGCTCCTGCTCGAGGGTGCGGTCCTCCTGGTCCTGCTGGCGGCGTGCGCCAACGCCGGGGGGCTGCTCCTGGCGCGCGGCGTGCGGCGGCGCTCCGAGGTCGCGGTGCGCGCCTCGATCGGAGCCAGCCGCGCGCGCCTCGCGGGTGGGCTTCTACTGGAGGGCGTGGTCCTCGGCGGCGCCGCGGGTCTGCTCGGCCTCGCCATGGCCGCGGCCACGCTCGGCCCCCTGCTGGGCCTGCTCCCCCCGCGGCTACCGCGCGCGGCGGAGATCGCGCTGGACCCGCTCGTCGCGATGTCGGCGCTCGGCCTGGCCCTGCTCACCGGTGTGCTCACCGCGCTCGCCCCCGCCCTGGCGGGCTCGCGCACCCAGCCGGCCTTGCTCCTGCGCGAGGCGTCGCGGGGAGGAGGGACGGCTGCGTGGCCACGAAGGCTCTTGGAGGGCTTCGTGGTCTCGCAGGTGGCGCTCGCGGTGCTCCTGACCGCTGGCGCGGGGCTCCTGCTGAGGAGCTTCGTGGCGACAGTGCAGGAAGACCCCGGCTTCGATCCCTCGCACATCACCGTGGTGGACGTGTCCCTCCCCGGGTACCGCTACCCGGATCCCGGCTCGCAGCTCGCTTTCGCGCACGACCTCCTGGAGGGCGCCGCTGCGCTGCCGGGCGCCACCGCCGTGGCCGTCGCACGCAATCTCCCGATCTCCGGCACGAGCATGACTTCACCGCTGCGTGTCGAAGGCGCGGGACAGACCGCGCCCGTGCAGATCGCGCAGGTCTCGTCCGGCTACTTCGACGTGATGCGCATCCCGCTCGTGGACGGGCGGGGGTTGGAGGGCGCCGACCGCGACGACGCCCCTCCCGTACTCGTGGTCGACCCGAACGTCCGCACGGAGGAGGGCGCGCCCCTGGGCCTGGGACGGCGGGCGCACTCCTACTTCGGACCGGAAGGCATGCGCGAGGTCGTCGGCGTCGTCGGCGCGGTGCGCCACGACGGGCTGCGCGCCGCCCCCGCCCCGGTGGCCTACGAGCCGTTCTTCCAGTCGAGCGGGGCGGCCGCATTCTCCCTTCTCGTTCGCTCCGACGCGCCGGCCGGGGCTGTCGCGCGGGCGGCGCGCGCGCTGCTCGCGTCGTCGGACCCCGAGATGCCGATCGATCGCGTCGGCACCATGGACGAGCGCCTCGCGCGCTCCGTGGCCGAGCCGCGCTTCTACACGGTCGTGCTCTCGATCTTCGGCGCGCTGGCGGTGCTGCTCGCCCTGGCCGGCTGCCAGGCGGGTCTCGCGCACCGCGTGGCCGCGCGCCGCCGGGAGATCGGGTTGCGGATGGCGCTCGGCGCCAGCCGCACGGGCGTCCGCGGCATGGTCCTGCGCCGCGGCCTGGCGCTCACCGCCGCCGGCGCCGCCGTCGGGCTCGTGCTGTCGGTTCCCGCGACCCGCCTGCTCGAGACCCAGCTCTACGGCGTGACGAGCGGCGACCCGGTCACGTACGGGGTGCTGCTCACGCTGCTCTTCGCCGCCGCGGCCCTGGCGTCCGATCTGCCGGCACGCAGGGCCTCGAAGGTGGATCCCGTGGAGACGCTCAAGGAGGGGTGAGGCGGCGCGAGCGCCTCAGATCCGCTCCAGGATGAACTCCGGCGTGAACCGCGTGAGCCACCCGGAGAGGATCGTGAACGTCCCCGTCATGAGCAGCAGCCCCAGAAACACGAGCAGCACGCCCGAGGCCTTCTCGACCATACAGCAGGGGTGTGACATCACACGGGCTACGAGCGAGGAGTCCAAAAGCCCCTGGGGCGGCTGGTGGATAGACCTGGGGGGCAAGGGGGCGAACCGCAAGGCGCACGCGCCCTGGGCGCTACGGGACAGGAGAGCCGCTGCTCACCCTCCCGCCCCGGCGAACTGAAGCTCGTAGAGCCGCGCGTAGAGCCCCCCCCGCTCCAGGAGCTGGT
>CAZJFX010000151.1:0-4380 GCA_964545395.1 uncultured Gemmatimonadaceae bacterium
AGGAGTCTCAGGCCCCGCCTCAGCCGCGGTAACCTGGGATGACCGGACGCTTACATTGATAATGCTGGCGTGCCGTCAAGCCTGGCTGAGTGAGCCCCGGACGTTCACGCAGGCGCGCATGTCAGCGTGCGGGATGTCGGTGCCGATGTCGGAGATGGCCTTGGCCTGGACTGGGTCGATCCGCCGAGCGATGGCCCTCCGCCCTACGCCACCCCCTGCTCGGCGCCGTCCTTCACCGGGGCCCGGGCCACTGCCGTCACCAGCCGCGCGGGGACCTCGCTTTCCGCGGCCCGCCGGAGGGCGTCCACCAGCGCCGGCACGAGCACGGTGGGGAGCAGGCGCAGGTCGGTGAAGAGCCGCTCGCCCTCGGCGTCACGGAACAGGGAGAACCGGCCCACGCGCTCGTCACCGAGGAGCACGGGGATGCGGATCTCGATCTCTTTGGCCGGGCGCGCGGTGCCCAACTCGATCATGAGCCTGTACCCTGCCCCGTCTGGCTTCACGCGCCCGTTCCCGAAACCTCCGAACCCCTCACCCAGGCCGGCGGGGACCCAGAGCTCCAGGTGCGAGAACTCGCTCCCCTCGAACGCCAGCTCCAGCGCCTCCAGGATGGCGACGCCGGCGTCTCACCCGACCAGCAGGCGATCCAGCGGCACCCCCAGCGCCTCGGCAAGCGCCACCATGGTTCGGTATCGGGGTAGCTGGTGGCCCGCCTCGATCCGCGCGATGGAGACGCGGTCCACCCCAGCCCGTGCCGCGAGCCCGCGCTGCGACTCCCCCCGCTCCGATCGCAGGGTGCGAACGCGCTCACCCAGAATGAGGCGTCCCCGGGCGGCAGCGGCTTCCGCGGACGCGCGGTAGAGCCCGTCAGCGAAGTGACGCGCGAAGTCCCACGGCACCTCCTCGACGCCACCCGAAGGTGGGGGATTTTGGGGTGGCCACGGGTGGGGGACTTTGAGGTGGCCACCGGGGCACGATAGGCTGGCCCTTCATCATCACCCCGCGAGGAGGCGGTCCAAGGGCACGTCCAGCGCCTCGGCCAGCGCCACCAGGGTGCTGTACCGCGGCAGTTGATGGCCTGCCTCGATCCGCGCGATGGAAACCCGATTCACTCCGGCCCGTTGGGCCAGTCCGTGCTGTGAATCCCCCCGCTGGGAGCGTAGAGCACGAAGACGCTCTCCCAGGATGAGGCGCCCCCGGGCGGCTGCAGCCTCCGCGGACGCACGGTAGAGCTCGTCAGCGAAGTGACGGGCGAAGTCCCACGGCACCTCTTCCACCCCACCGCCGCTCAGGTGGATCTCGATGAGGTGCGGCCGCGGAACCTCCAACCTTTCCACGGGGCCGGGCAGCCGCAGCTCGGCCCACGGAACGACTCCGCTGTGCTCGTCCGCGAACCGGACGTAGATGCCGTCCTCGACCACGCGCGCCGCCGTGATCATCCGCTGGGCCCCCCTCACGTACGTCAGCGTGGCCATGGCTCACATCCTCCTTCTCTGGCCACGGTTGGCATCGGGCTTCCTGTCGTATTGTAGCGTTAAAGCTACAGGAGGGGAAGCGTGACCCACCTCGTTCGACGCCGGCCCACGCCCCCCTGACGACAGGGTGCTCACCTTGTGCGACGGGCGCCCGAATGTCGCGATCGGCCCGCGGTGTTGGAGGTGCGCCTCGTCAACTCCGTGGCGCTGCGCAGCGGGCCTGGGACGCCGGCGTGGCCGTCAGCGGGCAGGGGTGGCCTGCTGACTCCTCACGTAGGCGAGGAGCACGGCTCCGATCCGGCTTTGGTAGCCCGGCCCCTGGTCCTTGAAGTAGTCCAGAACCTCCCTGTCCAATCGGATCGAGACCGGGATCTTGCGTTCGGCGGCAGGCCTGATCAGCCGCGCGGCGGCCAACTCATCCGGCGTCCACGCCGGGTTCTCGGGGTCGTGCGCGGAGCCCCGCTCGACCTCATCCTCGGTCATCGCACGCACGCGCCCCCAGTCGGTCCTATCCACCCTCCGCCCGGCGCGCGACGGCCTCACGATAGGCTTGCCTTTCATTTCGTCCCGCTCTCCTCGCCGAGATGATGCGGCGCCGACCCTCACGCCATGTGTAGACCACCGCGACTTCCACACCCTCCACCGCCCCGATGGCCTTCCAGCGATCCTCATCCTCCCTCTCGGGGTGCATCCGGAGGATCGTCTCCGTCCCGAAGATGCGTACGGCGCCTTGGAAGTCTATGCCGTGCTTCTCGAGGTTCGCCGCAGCCTTCGCTTCGTCCCATTCGAACAGGCCCAAGGGTGGCGCATAGTATATACGTACGTGCATACGACATCAAGGCTGGTTCGCACACTCGGGGGCTACGTCGGCGTCGTTAACGGCAATAGGGTGGTGGGGTGGGCCGGGCAGGGGAATGCTCCGTTGGGCAGGGATCGCGTGGCGCGGCCCCCAGCACCTACGCCACCAGATCAGCCAGCGATGCCCGCTCTTCTTCGTCCAGCGCCACAGGGCAACGTGGCCGGGTCGAGACTCGTCGCTGCGGCCTCGATGTCGAGGCCCCCGAGTATGAGATCGAACTCGTAGCGGCTCACCACCTCACCCCCTTCTGTGCGGGCACCTGGCGACCTGGCGAGCGATCCTGCGCGCGTGACTCTCACCGTCTTGCGGCGTCCCCGAGATACGGTATGCCTCGAACGCCGCTTCCTGGGAGACGGCTCCTCTTCGGGCGCGAGATACCCTTCCTCCACGGAGGCGTGGCGAAGAAGGCGCGGGACCGGAGGGCGGACGGATCGGCAGAGCGCCCCAGGACGAATCGGCAGTTGCGGATAGGACGATTTATCATGATAATCCGTCTATGACGATCCTCCCGAGAGCCATCGCCGCGCGCATCGTGGATGCCCTGGCCGACACGCCCGTGGTGGTGCTGAACGGCGCCCGGCAGGTCGGGAAGACCACGCTGGTCCGATCGCTTCCCTACCCGGGCACGAGCGCGTTCGTCACCCTGGACGACGTCGCAAGCCGGGAGTCGGCGGCGCTCGACCCCCGGGCGTTCCTGAGTCGGCCGGTGGACACGCTCGTGATCGACGAGGTCCAGCTCGCGCCGGCTCTATTCCGCGCCATCAAGGCCGAGGCCGACCGGGATCGCCGGCCCGGGCGGTTCCTGCTCACCGGGTCGTCCCGGCTTCTGACGGCGCCGGACATGGCGGACGCGCTCGTCGGGCGCGTGGAGATCCTGGAGCTGTGGCCGTTTTCCCAGGGGGAGATCGATGGCCGGGCCGACCGCTTCGTCGATCGTCTCTTCGACGCCCCTCGCGACCTGTTGCGAAGCGGCACCCTGGCTCGCGGCGCGCTCATCGAGCGCATCGTCGCGGGCGGCTTCCCCGAGGCGCTCCGGCGCGCCCCGGCGCGTCGTCGCGATTGGTTGGACGGCTACGTGACGACGGTCACGCAGAGCGTGATTCGTGACCTGGCCGCCATCGAACGGCTTGCCGAGTTACCTCGACTCGTGCGCCTCTGTGCGGCACGCACCGCCACCGAGCTCAACGTCTCGGCCCTGGCGAGCGACTTCGGCGTGCCGATCCGCACGACCGACGGGTACCTGGCGCTCCTGGCGGACGCATTCCTGGTGCACCTCCTGCCCGCCTGGTCCACGAACCTCAGCAGCAAGGTCGTGCGGAGGCCGAAGCTGGTGATGGTGGACAGCGGCCTCGCGGCGCACCTGATCGGCGCCGATCGTTCGGCGCTCGAGGGGTCCGACGGACGGCTGGGCCGGTTGCTCGAGACCTTCGTCGTGAACGAGATCCGCAAGCAGACGACGTGGTCGGAGCACCGACCGTCGCTGTGGCATTTCCGGGACCGCGGCGGGGCCGAGGTCGACCTGGTCCTCGAGCACCCGGACGGCCGCATGGTGGCTCTGGAGGTGAAGGCGACGAGCACGCCCAGGACGTCGGACCTGCGTGGGCTGCGCTTCCTCGCGGACCGCCTCGGCGAGCGGTTCCACTTCGGCGTGCTCCTGACCGCAGCGCCCGAAGCCACGCCCTTCGGCCCCCGCATGGCGGCGGTTCCGGTGAGCGCGATCTGGTCGTGACGGCCTGAGCCACCAGATCAGCGAGCGATGCCCGATCGGATCGCCTCCCCCAGGGTTGCGGCACTCCGCTCCACCGCCGCACGAACCACACCCCCGTGCGAGGCGAACGTGAAATCATCCACCCGCTCTTCGAAGGCGTCGAGACTCGTCGCCGCGGCCTCGATGTCGAGGCCTCCAAGAACCAGATCGAACTCGTAGCGGTTCATCGCCTCACCCCGCGTCCACTCGGCGGGCCCGGTGGTGCGGGTGGAGCCTCTCACGTCCCGAGGGCCTCGACGCGAGCCCAGTCGGTGGCATCGGCGATCCCTGCCACCTCA
>CAZJFX010000152.1:0-4328 GCA_964545395.1 uncultured Gemmatimonadaceae bacterium
AGCCCAGTCGGTGGCATCGGCGATCCCTGCCACCTCACCGCTCCTCGCGCGGACCACGGTCCCACCCGCGGTCCTGGGCCGGGTCCCAGTGGGATAGGAGCGAAGCCTACGGCTCGAAGAAGTGCAGACCCGGCATGGGATAGTGCTTTCGGTTCCGAGTCCAGAGGCGCACGCCGGCCGTGGCGGCGGCCGCGGCGATGAGCGCGTCCCCCAGCTCGACGCCGTGCGAGGCCGCGAAGCGCGCCAGGTACGAGCCGGCGGTGCGGCCGATCCCACCGTCCAGGACGATCTCGCCGCGAGCGTCGAAGAACGCCTGGGTCAGCGCCTCCTCGCCGGGCCGGATCCCCGCGTAGATCTCGGCCAGCGACACCGCGGAGCAATACGTGGGAACACCGGACTCTTCCAGCCGGCGGGCGGCCTCCACGACCCCCGCGCGACCGCGCAGGATCTCGATGATCACGTCCGAGTCGTAGAGGACGCCGGCTACGCCCTCGTTCGGCTCCGCCGGGTATCGCGGCGCAGGCGCCTCACGTACACGTCGGTGCTTCCGAGATCCTCCCGGTCCCGCCATAGCCCGCTGATCCCCTCGAGGGTCTTGAGCCTCTCGTCCGCCTGGTCCGGTCCGTAGGCACGGGCCACCGCCTCGCGCACGAGATCGGACACGGTGCGGCCCTGGCGCTCCGCGAGCTCACGGAGTCGGCGGTGCATGCGGACGTCGAGGTACAGTTGGGTCCTGACCATGCGATGTATGTACATCGTCGAATGGGCCGACGTCAAGCCTGCCGCCGCGACCCTCTCCGGGGCCGGCGTCCCCCCACGCGGCGATGAGCGCTTGGGTCAGTAGAGGCACGCGTCCAGGACGGCGAGGGCCTCGTCCAGCACTTCCTGCGGTGCACGCCCGATCCGCGTCGCCCGTCGGGACCGGAAATCCACGGCCTTGACCTGCTCGACCATCACGAACCCTTCAACCCCGCACCCGTCGGGGATCGCGACGTGGAAGGGATAGTCCCGGTCCGTGCTCGTCACGGGACAGGCGATGCAGAGCCCGGTGTGCTTGTTGAACAGGTCGTTGCTCACAACGAGGGCCGGACGGCGGCCCCGCTGTTCGTGCCCCGCCTGAGGGTAGAAGGTGAGGACGATGAAGTCACCCTTCGCGGGCACCGCGGAGGGCACCTACCAGACCTCCCTACCCACGGGCTCGCCCCAGGACAGCTCTTGGGGCGGCGTCCCTGCCGGAATCCTCCGAACGAGTTGGGCGAGGTCGCGACCGCCACGCACGCGTCGGGCCGGGGTCAACGATTCGCTGCCTGGGGATATCCGCCTGGACGATGCCGAGGAATGTCCAGATGGGGTGTTGGGACAGCAGGATGGGACGGGCCTGCTTCCGTCAGCGCTCGTCGCGAGCCAACACCGACGCGACGAAGTCGGCGGGCGTGCATACGGCGCCCTTCCGTGGCGGGCTCTCGAGCAAGGGCTTGTCGCCCGTGACCAGGACCGCTCCCGGTTCACCGAAGAGGAGCGCCCGGAGGTGGGCGTCGCCGGGATCCGGTGGCGGGGTGCTGGGCGCACCGGGTTCGCGAATGGCCGCATGCGCGACGATGGCTTCGAGGAGTGCGTCCACTTCGCGCTCGGAGAGCCCGTGTCGCGTGCGAATCCCCGGTCGCAGCAGCACGCTGCGGTACTCCGCCAGAAGGGCGTCGGAGAGCAAAAACACGAACTCCGCCGCCATCATCTCATCGAGGATGCGGGCCGTAGGTGCCTCAGCCCTCGCCGTCAGCAGGCCAGCCACGACGACGGTTGTGTCGATGACGTAGGGGCGGCTCACTCACCGACGCCTTTCCGCACGGGTTTCGCTCCGCGCGAGGGCGTCGGCATCGCTCTCATCGAGGTAGGCGTGCTTGCGGGCACGCGCAACCAAGTTTGCAGCCGACTCGCGGGTCTTGATCCCGTAGAACTCCAGACTCGCGTCGACGAGCTCGCCGATGGACCGGCCTCTCGTGGCCGCGGCCTCTTTCAGCGCCCGGTGGCGCTCTTCCGACAGTGAGATGGTGAGACGGCGCATGGTACCCTTCTGCATGAAGACATGCTTAGCACCAATACACCAAAGCGTCAACAAGGCCGCTGGTGGTGGGCGCGTGGCGCCGGTGATGGGCGCGTGGCGCCGGTGGTGGGCGCGTGGCGCCGGTGGTGGGTACTGCCGTCGCCATGATGGGGGAAGCCACGCGAGGCGGGCGGGTGGGGCGAGGAGGCGCGGCTGCTACCCCCGCATCACGGGAACTCCCTCCACGACCTGGGTCGCTGCCTCTGATGCGGGACGGCCACGACAACGACCTCGTCCACGCCCACTTCGTAGATGATGCTATGCGGGAACCGCCTCAGCAGGAGCCGGCGCTTGTCGACGTCGAAGGGCGCCCCCACCTCGGGGTGTGCGGCCAGCAACGCCACAGCGTGATCGAGGTCGCCGACGAACGCAGCGCCGAGCTCTACCGACTGCGACGCATAGTACCGCAAAGTGGCGAGGACTTCGTCCTCCGCCGGACGAAGAAACCTGACCCTCAAAGGCCGACGATCCGGCGGGCCTTGTCCAGGACCTCTTCCGCAGCCACCGCGGCGACTTCCCCACGCCGATAGGCCGCGAGACGCTCACGAACCTCCGACACCCAGGCGGCCTCGACACCGCCACCCTCGTCCAGGCTGGCCAGAAGCCTCGCCGCGAGGCGTGCGCGCTCCACTTCGGGAAGGGACAGCACGGCTGAGTGAAGCTCGTCGAGAGTGGTGTTCATGCGGCTACCTCCGTAGCTCCGTACGTGCATCGCTGCCTCGCCCCATGCTCCCCGTCAACCTACCCCGCCCAGGCTGCGAGGAGCCATAGCTCGTTGGGACGTCTCCCTTGGGCGGAGGAAGGTGCGACAGCGCCGCGCTCTCCTACCGCACCCCCTCGCCCCGGGCATACACGTAGGCCCGCAACACGGCGTTCATCCGTGACTGGTATCCGGAGCCGCCCCGCTTGAAGAACGACAGCACGTCTTCGTCAACGCGCATGGTGATCGTGGTCTTCCCGTACCGGGGATCGAGAACCCGCGCGTTGCGCCAGAACCCCTCGTCGAGGATGGGCGCTGCGTCCGGGTCAGCCGCGACGGCCCGACCGATCTCATGGTCCCCGAGGGCCTCGACGCGAGCCCAGTCGGTGGCATCGGCGATCCCTGCCACCTCACCGCTCCTCGCCCGGGTCCCATTCGAATTCCGTGGTCAGCGGCTGCCTCAAGCTCTCCGACAGGCGTACGCCTGGGCCATGGCTGCTTGGGACCACGTGCGGCCCCACCGCATCCGCATGTCCGCGGACCGGGAATCGGACGGGGTAGCCGGATCACCCCACGAGCAGGCGATCCAGCGGCACCTCCAGCGCCTCGGCAAGCGCCACCAGGGTCCGGTATCGAGGCAGCTGATGGCCCGCCTCGATACGCGCGATGGAGACCCGGTTCACCCCGGCCCGTTGGGCCAGCCCGTGCTGCGACTCCCCCCGCTGGGATCGCAGCGCGCGAACACGCTCCCCGAGCACGAGGCGTCCCCGGGCGGCTGCGGCTTCCTCGGAGGCGCGGTACAGGCCGTCCGCGAAGTGACGGGCGAAGTCCCACGGCACCTCTTCCACCCCACCGCCGTCAAGGTGCACCTCGATGACGTGAGGGCGTGGCACCACGAGGCGCTCCACGGGGCTCCGAAGCCTCAACTCAGCCCAGGGGATGACCCCTCTGTGCTCGTCGGCGAACTGGACGTAGATGCCGTCGTCCACCACGCGCGCCGCCGTGATCATGCGTTCGGCCCCCCTCACGTATGTCAGAGTCGCCATGGATCAGGTCCCTTCGTGGCGGATCGGCGGGTCTCCACGGTCGGCATCGGGGCTCCGGTTGTATTGTAGCATTTATGCTACAGACAGGGAAGCCCGGCGTCAGGCGATCCGAGCACGGTCCCCGCCCGCAGACGCCTGGGATGCTCGCGCCGTTCCACGGGCGCCCGAATGCCTTGATGAGCCTGCGGCGCGCGCTCTGCCCGGGTCCGCTGAGGTGGCCGCCGTCAAGCGACGCCTGGGAGCTCCGCCCCGATGGCGGCCAGGACGTAGGCGGCCCCACGGATGGGTGCGTGCGGTGCCCGCCGGGAGCAGGGACTGAGCAGGCGTTCGACGGAGCCCACCGTCGGCGAGGGCGAGCGAACAAGCGTTGCACAGCAGGGGGCCTGCTGACCCCGCTCCATTCGAGCGATGGACACCCGCCTGATAGCCGGCCAGTCACATAAGGTCGCGGAATTGGTGCGCCGTGAGCCCGGCGTCGCGG
>CAZJFX010000153.1:0-4267 GCA_964545395.1 uncultured Gemmatimonadaceae bacterium
GCGCCTGCCCGCGTCCCGCTCCCACTCCGCCAGCCTCCCGTTCCGAAATCGCTGGCCTGGCAGCTCCAACGTTGATGTTGCCCCGGTGAAGGGGTATTTTTTAGGATTGTCCATCTTCCCCCATCGACCGGGTACCCCCCGGCGCCCCCCCCCTTGGAGCGACCCCCATGAAAGCTGTCCGAGCGACGCTCGTCCTGGCAGGGCTGGCGATCCTCACCGGATGCGACGTCCCCACCGAGGCACCCATCCTCGAGCAGAGGTGGATCCTCCCCGTGGACAACTCGACCATCGCGGTGACCGAGCTCCTCCCCTCAGGCGTCACCGTCAGCGGCAACAACTTCGCCGTGACCGTGGGCGCCTTCAACACGCACAAGTCGCTGGGCGACCTGTGCACCACCTGCGCCCTCTTGAACGGGCTGACGGCGCCGGTGCCCGCGTTCAACGGCAACCTGACCCTGAGCCAGGCGCTCCCGGACGACGTCTCACAGGCCACGGTGGTGAGCGGCTCGGCGCTCATCGCCGTCCAGAACGGGTTCTCCTTCGATCCCCTCGCCGGGGGTGGATCGCTCACCGTCACCGTGTACGACGGGCAGGGCGGCAGGCAGGTCGGCCAGACCGTCTTCACCGCACCTCTCGCCGCGGGCACGACGGTCACCCGGACCCTCACCCTGGCCACGGGCTCCATCGGAAGCACGCTGTACGTGGACGCGGTGCTTTCGTCTCCCGGCGGCCAGACCGCCCTCATCGACACAAGCCAGCGTCTCACCATCACCGCGACCCCGAGCCCGATCCTCGTGAGCGCGGCCCAGGTCAACGTGGCGAATCGCTCGGTCACCGTCGAGCCCGTGGACCTGGACGTGTCGGACATCGACAGCGCCATCTCCGACCGGATCCAGAGCGGCAAAATCATCATCGAGGTGACGAACCCGTTCGGCGTCGGCGTGGACGCCCAGCTGGACATCACCTATCCAGGTGGACAGATCACCAAAGCGGTCAACGTGGGGAGCGGTGCCACCTCGACGAACACATTGGCGTATTCGGGTGACGAGCTCCGCGCGTTCCTGGGCAAGTCGGGGGTGCGCATGACCGGCTCGGGATCCGTGAGCTCGTCCGCGGGCTACATCAACGTGATGCCCGGACAGCAAGTGTTGATCAAGGCGAAGATCGATGTCACCCTCAGGATCGGCGACTAGGAGGACTACCATGCACACGATGAACCGCACGCTCGCGCTCGTCGCCCTGGTGGCCCTGGCCGGCCTCTACCAGGCCGGAGCCGCCTCGGCTCAGCTGGCCCACGCCAGCGCCCGCACCCTCGGGCTGGGCGGCAACGCCACAGCCACCGCCTCCCGCCTGGAGGCCATCTCGGTCAACCCCGCAGGGCTGGGCATGCCCGGGGCCGGGTTCTCCCTGGCCGTGCTGCCCATGACGTTCCGGTCGGCGCTCGGCCCGGTATCGCTGAAGGACATCAACGAGGTCGCCGGAGAGGTCATCTCCCCGTCGGTCAGGGAGGCCTGGCTGGCCGAAGTCTTCTCCTCCGGCGGCGAGACGGGCTCCGCCGGCGGGGAGATCACGGAGCTCGCCTTCACGGCGGGGCACTTCGGGTTCCAGATGACGACGCTCCTGGGCGCCGACGCGAACCTGGCACCCGAGGTCATGGAAGCGGTGCTGTTCGGGAACGCGGGCCGCACCGGCACGCCGGCCGACCTGTCCTTCTCCGGCTCTTCCGCCAACGCCTTCGCCGTGACCACGCTGGGGGCCGGCTACGGCTTCCCCATCAAGACGGCGAAGGGATCCATGGCCCTGGGCGCCACCCTGAAGTACTCCATCGGGCACGCCCTCGCCGTGGGGCGCGAGAAGGGGGGAAGCCTGCAGAGTGACCCCATCAAGGTGGACGTGGAATTCCCCAGCCTCGTCAGCGGCGGCGACGACTACAACGCCGGCAACGGGGGATCGGGCGTAGGCCTCGACGTCGGCTTCCAGATGCAGCAGGACAAGCTGCACCTCGGCGCGGCCGTGCAGAACGTGTTCAACACGTTTGCGTGGGACGACGCCAACCTGGAGTTCCGACCCGGGACCGCCCTGCTGGAGCAGGGCGACAACACCACGGACTTCGACGCGAAGCCGTACGCCTCCGCTCCTGCGGACCTGAAGGCCGTGGTGGACGACATGAAGTTCGATCCGGCACTGGCCGTGGGCGCCGCCTACGACGTGAAGCCGGACTTCACGCTGTCCGCGGACCTGAGGACGCGGTTCGGCGACGGGATGAGCCTCACCCCCAAGACGCAGGTGGGCGCCGGAGCGGAGTATCGCGGCATCGGCCCCCTACACCTGCGGGGTGGGCTCGCCGCGGTGACGGGCGGCTTCCAGCTCGGCGGTGGGGCCTCCCTGATCCTCGGGCCCGTCAACCTGTCCTTCGCAGCGGCCATGCTCAGCGGCGACACCGAGGGGAGCGTCGGTCAGTTCACGCTGTCGTTCGGCGGCCGCTGAGCCGCTGAGGCCGACGGAGGCACCGAGGGCCCGGCTCCCCCCCAGGGAGCCGGGCCCTCTCTCGTTCCAGCCGGTCTACCAGTCCTTCGTGGAGCGCCGGGGCTTCGGCCTCACGGCGCTCCCCCACCGGGCTTGCGCCGCGGGGGCGGGGGGGCCGAGCGGCTGCCGGACCCGGAGGATGAGCGGCCCCCCGACGAGGGTCGTGCCGAGGCGGGCGCGCGGGGACTGGACGAGGGGGGCCGCGCCGCGGGCGCGGGCCGGGACCCCGACGGCGGCCGGGCCTGCGATGCCCCGGAGCGGGGCGGGGTGACCACACGCGTGCCCCCGGCCGAGGGGCGGCTCACCGCCGAGCCCCGGTTACCGGAGGGTGATCGCACGGTTGTCCCTCCCGACGACCGCGAAGGCGCCGCCGCCGAGGGCCGCCTCTGGAGAACGGGGCGCTCTCCCGCGGAGGGGGACGTGACGGAGGCCGGTGGCTCCGTGCGGCGCGGTGCCGCGGCGGGTGGAGAGCTCTGGCGCGACGGCGTGGCCTGCCTCGAAGGTGAGATCTGGCGCGACGGGGTGGCCTGCCTCGACGGGGTGGCCTGCCTCGACGGGGTGGCCTGCCTCGACGGCGAGATCTGGCGCGACGGTGTGGGTTGGCGGGAGGGCGCTGCACCCGGTTCCACCTCGTCCACGGGGCGGCGTGGCGTGGCCTGCCGGGACGGCGTGGCCTGCCTCGAGGGCGCGGCGCCCGGCTCCACGTAGTCCACGGAGCGGCGGGGCGTGGCCTCGCGGGTGCGGGTAAGCGGCGTCCACGCCTCCCCCGGAGCCCGTTCCTTGAACTCGAAGCGCGCCACTCCGCGACGAGGCTGCGCATAGGCCACGCGCATGCCCTGGTAACGAAGGCTTGGGTAGAACCACGGATCGTCCCACACCACGACGCGGAAGGAGGTGCACGCGTAGGTGTAAGGATTCCAGGTGGCATAGCTGCGGTAGCCGTGGCAGTCGTAGCAGAGGAAACGGGGGTACTCGTGCACCTCGCCCACGTCGTAGGACAGGAAGTCCAGCCCGTAAGGCGTGTACTCCCAGTCCGGGATGAGGAGGGCGACGTAGTCGTCCATGGCCACATAGGGATCCCTGTACACGGTCTGCCCGACCCGGGTCAGGTCCCAGCGCCGCTCCTGGTAGGCGTAGTCCAGCCCTTCCAGGGCCAGGGGCGTCGGGGAGGCCACGAGGAAGAAGTACCCCTTCCCGGGATACTCGTCCACGTACCAGTAGGAGGACTGGGGGAAGAGGAGCCGGTAGTCCCTCCCTCCCCGGGTGAACGACTCCTCCTCCGGAGCCCGCGGGTGGAGAAGGGTCACGACACCATCGGTGTCCACATGGAAGATGGCCACGAAGGCGTCGGCCTCGGTGCGGTAGTAGACCCGGATGCGGTCGCCTCGCTGAAGCAGGGGCTCGTCGCCCCGGTCCAGCCAGATGCGGGCCCCGGGCCCCTGCTCCGGCGTGGGCTCCTGAGCGGAAGCCGCCACTCCCTGCCCGAGGAGGGCAGCCATCGCCAGCCAGCACACGATCTTCATGATCACTCCAGACTAAGGCTCCGACTCTCCGTCCCGCAGGACCCGTGCCAGGGCGGAGAGCCTCTGCGAGGCACCTCTCCAGGCTTCGCGCGTCCCCCGGATGGGACATTCCGGGCTTGGGCGAGGACACGTCCCAGGGGCTCCCCCCGGGCCCCCCCGGGCCCTAGCCCTCAAATAAGCGAGTGTGCAGGGGCAGGGGCGGGCGCGACTGTTTTGCG
>CAZJFX010000154.1:0-4185 GCA_964545395.1 uncultured Gemmatimonadaceae bacterium
AGGATCGGATGGAGCTGGCGGAGCATCCCCGGGAGGCCCTCGAAGGGGTAGAGCGCGCCGGCGGCCACGGGGATGAGCACCACGTTGTAGAAGAACGCCCAGAACAGGTTCTGCCGGATGGTCCCCATGGTAGCGGCGGAAAGGGAGAGGGCCTGGGGCACGGAGCGCAGGTCTCCGCGCATGAGCGTCACGTCGGCGGCTTCCATGGCCACGTCGGCCCCGGTCCCGATGGCGATCCCCACGTCCGCCCGGGCCAACGCCGGCGCATCGTTGATGCCGTCGCCCACCATGGCCACCTGGGTCCCGCCGGCCTGGAGCTCCCGGACCACCTCGGCCTTCTGCTCGGGCAGGACCTCGGCGCGCACCTCGTCGATCCCCACCTCCCGGGCGATGGCCTCGGCGGTGCGGCGGTTGTCGCCGGTGAGCATCACCACGCGCAGGCCGCGCCCGCGCAGGTCGCGCACCGCCTGCGCCGAACTCTCCTTCACCTCGTCGGCCACCGCCAGGAGCCCCCTTACACGCCCGTCCACCGCCACCCACAGGGGTGCGCGCGCCTCCGCTTCGAGCCTATGCGCCTCCACCTCCAGCCCGTCCGGCGGCACGCCCCACTCGTCCAGGAGCCTCCGGGAGCCCACCACCACCCGCTGGTCCTCCACCACAGCCACCACGCCCCGCCCGGGGACCGCGGCGAAGTCGGAGGGCTCGGCGAGACCCACCCCCCGAGCCTCGGCCTCCCGCACCACCGCCCCCGCCACCGGATGCTCGCTCCGGCGCTCGGCGGAAGCGGCGAGACGGAGGAGCCAGGCCTCCGCCTCCGCTCCCCCGGAGACACCCGCCGGCGCGGGGACCACGACCTCCAGCACCGCCGGCTCGCCCCGGGTCACCGTGCCCGTCTTGTCCAGCACGACCACGTCGAGGGCGTGCGCGCGCTCCAGCGCCGCCGAGTTACGGAAGAGGATGCCCATCCTGGCGCCCTTCCCCGTCCCCACCATCACCGCCGTGGGTGTGGCGAGGCCGAGGGCGCACGGGCAGGCGATGACCAGGACGGCGACCATGCGGATGAGGGCGGGGGTGAACCCGGCACCCACCCCCAGCCACCACACGAGGAACGTGAGGAAAGCCAGGGCGATGACCACGGGCACGAACACCGCCGCCACCCGGTCGGCCAGGCGCTGGATGGGCGCCTTGCTCCCCTGGGCCTCCTGGACCATGCGGATGATCTGCGCCAGGGCGGTCTCCGAGCCAACCTTCGTGGCCCGGAAGCGGAGCGCGCCCTCCCGGTTCAGGGTGGCGCCGGTCACCGCGTCGCCGGGACCCTTCTCCACCGGCATGCTCTCGCCGGTGAGGAGGCTCTCGTCCACAGCCGAGCGGCCGTCCAGGACCACCCCATCCACCGGAAGGCGCTCGCCGGGGCGGACGATCACGACGTCTCCGTGCACTACCTGTTCCACGGGGACGTCCATCTCGGCGCCGTCCCGCACCACCCTCGCCGTCTTCGCGCGGAGCCCCATGAGCTCCCGGATCGCCGCGCTCGTCTCGCCCTTGGCCTTCACCTCCAGGAGCTTGCCCAGCTTGATGAGCGTGATGATGAGCGCCGCGGTCTCGAAGTAGACGTGGTCCCCCGCCGCCGCCGACCCCAGGGTGAGCGCCACGGCTACGACCACCGAGTAGACGAAGGCCACGGACGAGCCCATGGCCACGAGCACGTCCATGTTCGCCGAGCCGTTGCGGAGCGACTTCCACCCACCCCGGTAGTAGTCCTGGCCCACCCAGAGCTGCACAGGCGCGGCCAGGGCGAACATGAGCCAGTTCACCCACGGGGCATGGGCCCAATGGCCCACCATCCCGAAGTCCCGGGCCATGCTCAGCACGAAGAGGGGGAGGGCGAAGGCCAGGCCCGTCCAGAACTTCCGGGTCTGATCGGCAATCTCGGCGCGCCGCGCGGCGGCCTCGGCGTCCTCCATGGCCTCCGGTGCGGCGTCCACCACGCCGTATCCCGCCGCCTCGATGGCCTGAGCGATCTCCTGCCAGGAGGTGGCGCCCGCCACCACCTCCACCAGCGCTCTCTGGGTGGCGAAGTTCACCGACGCCGACAGCACCCCCGGCACCCGGGACTGGAGCGCGCGCTCGATGGTGGCGGCGCAGTTCGCGCAGGTCATCCCGGTCACCGGAATATCCAGGCTCTGCGTGGGGACCCCGTACCCTGCCCTCTCAATGCGCTCCCGGAGCTTCCCTTCCCGCACCTCCGCCGGGTCGAAGCGCACGGTGGCCCGCTCGGACGCGTAGTTCACCGACGCCTCGGTCACGCCCTCCGTCTTGCGCAGGGTGCGCTCGACGGTAGCGACACAGTTGGCACAGGTCATCCCGGTGATCGGGATGGTCAGCTCGCGCAGTTCGGGCATGGGCAGGAGCGCTCCGGGGCAGTGCGGTCCGGGACCTGGATCAGCCCACCGGCGGGTAGTTGATCTCCTGCATGGTGGCCGCAATGGCCTCCCAGTCGGTAGCCGACGGATCCCAGGACACGGTGACCTGTCGGGTGTCCTTGTCCGCCTTCACCGCCGAGACGCCCTTCAGCTCCCCCACCTCCCGCTGGATGGTCATCACGCAGTGGCCGCAGGTGATATTGGGCACGGATACCGTCTTCGTCGTCATGGTCGTCCTCCTCTGTTCGTTTGGCCGGGGCGCTCCATCGCTCCGGCCCCGCTCATCCCCTGCCGGTGGCTTCGAAGATCTCCAGCAGCTCCCCGAGCACCCGCTCCCTGGCGGCTTCGTCGCTCGCCCGGATAGCGTGGGTGACGCACGAGTGGAGGTGCCGGTCCAGCACCAGGGCGCTCACCTTCTTCAACGCCCGCTGCACCGCGAGGATCTGGTTCACCACCTCCACGCAGTACACATCCTCCTCCACCATGCGTTCGACGCCGCGGACGTGTCCCTCCACGCTCCTCAGCCTGCGGATGATGTCCTGCTTCCTGTCGGCGCCCATGGCACGCTCTCCTCCCGGGCCCCGAGGCGGGCCCGTGGCCACCCCCCCCGGGGGGGAGGGGTACCCCACCATGACACGGAGAGCCTCCCGGGGCAATCCCCCGTTGCCTCCCCTGCTCGGCCCCGGCGATCTTGCGGCACTTCTCTTTTCGCCGTCGAAGAACAGGAGCTGGCATGTCCCTGAAGTCCTCCTTCCGCGCGCTGGTCACGTTGGGCACGGGCGTGGTCCAGGGGATCCCCGAGGCCGCTGACGACTGGGATCCCATCGAGCTCTTCAAGGAGTGGTTCAGGGTCGCCGGAGAGTCGGGGATCTTCATGCCCGAGGCCGCGTCGTTGGCCACGGCGACGGCGGACGGGACCCCCTCGGTGCGCATGGTGCTGCTCAAGAAGGTGGACGAGCGCGGCTTCGTCTTCTACACGAACTACGGGAGCCGGAAGGCCGAGGACCTGGATTCGAATCCCAAGGCCGCCCTCTGCTTCCACTGGGCCATCCTGGAGCGGCAGGTGCGCGTCGAGGGAGTGGCGGAGCGAGTCTCCCAGGAGGAGAGCTTCGCCTACTACTCCAGCCGATTCCGGGGGAGCCGCATCGGTGCGTGGGCGTCGCGCCAGAGCCAGCCCCTGACGTCACGGGAGGAGCTGGAGGAACGCGTCCGGCACTTCGAGAAGAAGTATCCTGGCGACGAGGTCCCCCTCCCACCCTTCTGGGGCGGGTACCTCCTCCGCCCGACGGCGATGGAGTTCTGGCAGGGGAAGGTAAGCCGGCTCCATGATCGCCTGTTGTTCCGGCGCGCCGAGGACCGCTGGGAGACGGTGCGGCTCTATCCCTGAGGTCCACCCCCGGTGACCCGTCCGCGGGAGGCGCGGAGGGCCGGACCACGAGAGCGAGGGAGGTGGCTCATGGCGAGGGACGGGTACTTCACCAGGGAGACGTTCCGCTTCCTGAGGGAGCTGGCCCGGAACAACCGGCGTGACTGGTTCGACGCCAACCGGGCGCGCTACGACGAGCACGTGCGTGACCCGGCGCTCCGCTTCATCGAGGATTTCGCGCCCCACCTGGCCGCGCTGAGCCCCCACTTCCACGCTGGGCCACGCTCCCTTTTCCGCGTCCACAAGGACACCCGCTTCTCCAAGGACAAGACCCCCTACAAGGCTCACATTCCGCACTTTGCGGGGGCCATTTTCGGGTAATTGTCGGGGGCGGCT
>CAZJFX010000155.1:0-3831 GCA_964545395.1 uncultured Gemmatimonadaceae bacterium
TGGTGTCTCCGCCGTTTGAGGTGACGGAGACAAGGATGGCAGGGGGGTGTGACAGGGGAGGGCAGGGGCCCGGGCGCTACGCCAATTCCGGCACCAGGAAGCGGTGCTCCTTCCGCATCCTGCGGTCCAGCGTCGCGAACGGCGTACGCCTGGCCGCGCTGTGGGCGGCAAGGAGCCGGTCGAAGGGATCGCGCGTCCAGGTCAGCGGGAGCGCGTGGGTCACGAGAGCCATGAGGGGCACCTCGTCGATGACGAAGCGCGGGTCGCACCGCAACGCCTCGACGAACTCGGCGTGCTCGAGCTCGAGGCGGCCCACCTCGGAGAGGAATTGGAGCTCGAGGAGCGAAACGGGGGACACCCCCCACGGCCGGTAGCGCTCCAGCCACGGGAACTCGTCCATCCCGGGGAGGCCGAGGACGGCCCAGAGGAGGAAGTGGGTGTCCAGGAGGATGGTCACGAGGGCTCGTCCTCCGCAGGTCGCACTTCCCCCTCCTCATCGGACCAATCCCATCCCCAACGCTCGGCGTGTTCGGCCCCCTCGGGGGCCCTGATGAGGCAAGTGTAGTCGGGTACTTCGCGTACGCGATCCGCGCGGGGCTCCCGGATGAGTTGAATGGCCTTGCCGTTCCGCTCGACCACGACGACCTCCCCCGCCGCCACCTCGTCGAGTATGCGGAACCAGTTCCTGCGTGCTTCCGAAGCCGTTACCCGTTTCATGTGTACAATGTACAAGCGGATGGTGCCCCGGTCTATCCGCCGATGAACGGGTTCACGACCTGCACCCCCCCGTACCAGCGCCCGTGCTGGTAGTCCTCCGAGTAGAGCGTGTCGAGGCCGTGGACCTCGGCGTACGCCCACATGTGCGCGTCCCACCAGGAAAGCTCGTACGCGGCCATGCCCTGGAGGGCCACGCGCACCAGGTGGGCGTCGGGGTAGAGGACCGTGAAGATCCGGAGCATCTCCTCGGCTTCCCTCCGGGCGTCCGCAGGGGAGAGGAGCGGCCCCAGATCGGCCAGCGGCCGCGCCACCGTCGCCACGAATTCGACGATGGCCTGATGCGGGACGCGGAGCGATCCGTCCTCGATGCCCTGGCGCAGCAGCGCCCGCGCGCGCGCCTGCTTCCCGGGGTCTCTCGGGTCGTGGCGGTACACCAGAACGTTGGTGTCAACCAGCGCGGCCACGGTCGTACAGCTCGTCGCGGGTCCACCCGCGGTCGGTGGGGGGCGCTTCCGGAGGCGTCCAGCCAGCCCAACGGTCCTCGTGGCGGCGCGTGGCCTCATCGAAGAGCCGCAGCCGCTCCGCTCCGCTCAGCGCGTTGCGTGTCCTTCCCCGGGGGATGACCCGGATCGCGTCGCCTGCCGGCTCCCAGTCGATCTCGTCCCCGGGCCGTATGCCGTAGGCATCGGCGAGCTCCTTGGGGAGCGTCACCTGGCGTTTGCTGGTCACCTTGCTCATCTCCTTACTGTAGTAAGGACTGATTCCTTACGCAACGCGGATCTACTGCGACGAGCAAGCTTGACGGGAAGTGCGGGTCCTGGGGATGTCTCGATGGGGTGTCCCGCTTACCCTACCATCTCCCGCACCACCTCCAGCACCATCTCCCTCAGCTCCTCGGGCTCCAGGATCTCGGCCTCGGCGCCGTAGGTGAGGGCGTGGCTCACCACCCAGTGGGGGTCGGCGACGCGATGGCGGATCACGACGCTCCCGTCCGGCTCCTCCTCCCACCCCACCATCCCGGCGGCGGCGCGCTCCCGGACCCAGCGGGCGATCTTCGGGGAGTAGCGCACGCGCACCTCCACGTCGTCCGCGGCCAGGTAGACGTGCGTGGCGTGGATGTACTCCCGGGGATCGAAGCTCGCGGGCACCTGGAACGTGCCGTCGGTCTCGGCGGCCTCCAGGATCCGGTCGAGGCGGAAGACCCGCATCCCCTCCTTCACGGCGCACCACCCCACGGCGTACCACTCCCCGCCGGCGTGGACCAGGGCGTAGGGGTGGATGACGCGGGCGTCCATGTCGTCGGCGCCGGACTTGGCGTAGACGATGGCGCAGGGGTGCCGGTCGCGGGCCGCGGCGAGGAGCGTCTCGCGGATTCCCGTGGGATCGGGGACGTGGTCCTGGTCGCGGAGCGGGGCGTCGTCGTCCATGCTCCAGCTTCCGGCGCCCAGGTGTTTCTCGGCGCGCTCCAGGAGCGCGCGGCGGCGCGGAACGTCGTGCAGGAGCGACGCGGCGGCGGTGCCGCGGAGGGCGAGAGCGAGGCAGAGCGTCTCCCGGGGCGAGAGGCGCATGGGCCGCTCGAACCCCACGGCGTGGTGCACCCACACCCGTCCCCGGGTGAGCATGATGCTCACGTCGTCGGGCCATCCGCCGGGGTGGTAGTACGCCCGGGCGGTGACCTCCTCCAGGTCCTGGGAGATGCGCTCGGGGGTGGTGCCCAGCGCGGCGGAGAGATCGGCCAGCGAGGCCCCCTCCTTCCGGCCGGCGGCGGGAAGAACGTAGAGGAGCCGCTCGAGGCGGGCGTCGGCGTTGGTGCCGTCGCTCATGCGGGGCTTCCCTGCTTCGGCTCGTAGCGGCGGGCCACGGCCGCGATTATGGCGCGGAACGCCTGCCGGAGGTCCTCGGGCGCCTCCACGCGGGCATCCCCCTCCAGCGAGAGCACCCAGCGCAGGAACGGCTCGGGACGGTGCACGGTGATCTCGCGGAGCTGGTTCCCCTTCTCGTCCTCGCGCACCAGCGTGCCGTGGCCGTTCCGGTCCGCCCACACCGAGCGGGGGAAGCGGAACCAGACGCGGGCCTGGATGGGCGGGGCGGCTCCCTCGCCCAGCTCCCACGCCTTCCGGCCCGAATAGGCCCTGAGGTCGAAGTCGGCGGGGATCTCGTAGTCCGGCGTGCCGGCGCGCTTCGTGTTGGGCTTCACGCCGGCCATGCGCCCCACGCGGAACATGCGCACGTCGGCGCGGTCCTCGGCCCACGCCACCAGGTACCAGCGGCCGTGCTGGAAGAGGAGGCCCCAGGGGTGCACCGTGCGCTCGGCCTCCTCGTCGCGCTCCATGGAGCGGTAGCGGAACGTGACCTTCTTCCGGGCGAGCAGCGCGTCGGAGAGCGTGCGCAGCGCGCCCACGGTGGCCTTCGTCTCGGGATCCTCGGCGTAGACCACCGGCGCGGGCCGGAGCAGCTCCGGGTCCAGGTCGAAGGCCAGTTTCCGGAACGCGGAGCGGGCCTCGCGGCGCAGGGGGAAGCCAGGGAGCGACGCCACGTCGCGGAGCCCTTCCAGGGCGGCGGCAGCCTCGTCGTCCCGCACCACGAACTCCCGCGCCGGGGCGAGCACCCGTGAAGCCGCGTGGCTCGCCGGGCGCGTGGATGCCTTGCCCGCCTCGGCCTCCGCTTCGGCCTCCGCCTCGCGCACCAGCCTCAGGTACGGGAGGTGGAAGTCGCGGGTGGCCAGGCGGTAGCCGTGGCTCTCCTCGGTGCCCTCACCGATGTGGAACGTGACGGTCTCGATGGGGATCCCCATCGAGCGCAGCTCGTCCTTGTCGCGCTCGAACATGCGCCGGACCGACTCCGGGTCTTTCCTTCCGCCCTCGAGCCCCGGGGCGTAGGCCGGGACGGCGCCCCAGAGCTGCTCCGCGGACACGGGGAAGCGACGGCCGGCCAGGTAGGCCACCAGGTCGAGCCAGCGCTGGAGCTTGGAGATGCGGTCGGGCATGGAGGCCGGGGCGATGGGGAGGGAGCGGCCGCGGTCCGGCGGGGCGGGCCGCTCCGAAGGCTCCGGCAATATAGGGCTCTTCACCTGTTTCCGTCCGCGCAGGCTATCCGACGAGCTCGTAGCGGGTT
>CAZJFX010000156.1:0-3612 GCA_964545395.1 uncultured Gemmatimonadaceae bacterium
CGCGCCACGGCGACCGGTTCCACTTCGGCGCTCTCCTGAGCGCGGCACCCGAGGCCACGCCGTTCGGACCCATGATGGCGGCGCTGCCGGTCAGCGCGCTCTGGAACTGAGGGACCCCTGCCCCCTCCCCCTCAGCACCTGCCACGCCGCCAGCGCCGAGAACTTGGGCACCACCTCCAGGTAGCGCGGCCCGAGCCGGCTCGGCTCCTGGACCACGCGGTAGAGCCACTCCAGGGAGGCCGCCTGCATCCAGGCCGGCGCGGGGCGGATGGCGCCCGTGTGGTAGTCGAAGGCGGCGCCCACGACGCCGATGAGCTTCACGTCCAGGCGGCCCCGCATGCGCGCGGCCCACTGGTGCTGGCCCGGCGTGGAGAGCCCGACCCACACCACATCGGCGCCGGTCCCGTGGATGCGCGCGACGACCTCGTTCTCCTCCGATCGGGTGAAGGGCCGGAACGGGGGGCAGAAGGCGCCCGCCACGCGCACGCCGGGGAGCTCCGCCCCGACCCGCGCCGCCAGCGCGTCGGCCACCCCCTCTCCGCCACCGTAGAAGAAGTGCCCGACGCCGGCGCCCGCGGTGGCCTCGAGGATTCGCCACATGACCTGGGCGCCCCGGGCGCGCTCCGCGCCGGGGAAGCCCATCCACCGGGCCATGCGCACCAGGGGCATCCCGTCGGGAACGGTGAACGCCGCATCGTTCAGGAAGCGCCGGAGCTCCGGGTCCTTCCGGGCCAGGACCACGCAGTGGGCGTCCACGGGGCACAGGCAGTGGGCTTCCCTCTACGGGGCTCCGAGCTTCGCCTCGATCGCGGCCAGGACGTCCGCCAGGGGCTCGGCGACCACCTGCACGCCGAGGACGTCGCAGCGGCGAGGGGCGGCGGCACCCGAACCGGGGCTCATATCCTGCCCCTCCGGTAGCCCGGCCTTCGGCGCTGATGCATGACCGCGAGGATGGTGGTCGCTACCACCCGAACCGCGCGCGGACCGAGGCAAGGCCTTCGTCGAGGGACACAGACGTCACCGTCCCTGCCTCCAGCTCCTCGTCCCGGCGAATCGTCATTGCGCCGCTCCCTATCGAAGTCCGCACACTTACGGGAAGCTACCCCCGAATCCGGTGCGACAGCCATGCCTGGATGGGACGACGGCGTCGACCACCCTCCCACTCGGCCCCGCAGCCTAGGCCTCGTCCAAGCCCAGCGACCCCCGAAACCACCCGTACGTCCGCTCGATCCCCTCGCGAAGCCCGATGCGCGCGCGCCAGCCCAGGGCATGGAGGCGGGACACGTCCAGGAGCTTCCTCGGCGTGCCGTCGGGCTTGGTCGTATCGAAGCGGATCTCCCCCTCGTACCCCACCACCGAGCGCACCAACTCGGCCAGCTCGGCGATGCTCACGTCCTCGCCGACCCCGACGTTGATGATGTCCGGGCTGTCCCAGCGCCGCATGAGGAAGACGCACGCGTCGGCCAGGTCGTCCACGTGCAGGAACTCCCGCCGCGGACGGCCGGAGCCCCACACGGTCACCGCCGGGGCGCCGGTCTCCCTGGCCTCGTGGAACTTCCGGATGAGGGCCGGGAGGACGTGGCTCGAGTCCAGGTCGAAGTTGTCCCCGGGCCCGTAGAGGTTGGTGGGCATCACCGAAATGAACCGGCACCCGTACTGGCGCCAGTACGCCTGGCACATCTCGATGCCGGCGATCTTGGCGACCGCATAGGCCTCGTTGGTGGGCTCGAGGGGCCCCGTGAGGAGCGCGTCCTCCGGGATGGGCTGCGGCGCGAGCTTCGGATAGATGCAGGAGCTGCCGAGGAAGAGCAGCTTCTCGACGCCGTGCCGGCGGGCGGCGTCCAGGACGTTGAGCTGGATCGCCAGGTTCTCCCGGATGAAGTCGCCCGGCCAGGTGTCGTTGGCCAGGATCCCGCCGACCTTGGCGGCGGCGAGGAACACGAACTCCGGTCGCTGGGCGGAGAAGAACGCATCCACGGCGTCCGGGCGCGTGAGGTCCACCGCTCTCCGGTCCGCCGTCAGGACGGCCCCGAATCCTTCCGCGGCCAACCGCCCGACGATGGCGGACCCGACGAGCCCCCGATGGCCGGCGACGAAGACCCGCGCACCCGGTGCGAACGCAGTCACGGCGAGACCTGCCCCCGGGGCGTGACCCGGTGCCCGTGGTCCATGAGGGTGCGTTCCTGGCGGGCCAGCTCCACGTCGTGATCCACCATCATCCGCACCAGCTCCTTGAATCCCACCTTGGGCTCCCACCCCAGGACGCGGCGCGCCTTGGAGGCGTCCCCCTGCAGGTGGTCCACCTCCGTGGGGCGGACGTACCGCTCGTCGAACAGCACGTGGTCCTTCCAGTCCATGCCGGCGCAGGCGAACGCCTCGGCCAGGAGCTCCCGGATGCTGTAGGAGGCGCCGGTGGCCACGCAGAAATCGTCCGGCGCGTCCTGCTGGAGCATCAGCCACATGGCTTCCACGTAGTCGCCGGCGAACCCCCAGTCGCGCCGCGCGTCCAGGTTGCCGAGATAGAGCTTGTCCTGGAGCCCCTCGGTGATGCGCCCGACGGCGCGGGTCACCTTGCGGGTCACGAAGGTCTCGCCGCGGCGGGGAGACTCATGGTTGAAGAGGATGCCGTTCGCCACGAACAGGCCGTACGCCTCGCGGTAGTTCACGGCGTACCAGTGGGCCGCCACCTTGCTCACGGCGTAGGGGCTCCTGGGATGGAAAGGCGTCGCCTCGCTCTGCGGCGGCGCTGCGGCCCCGAACATCTCGGAGCTGCCGGCGTTGTAGACCCGGATCGTGCGGCCGTGACGGGTTTGCAGGTCCCGCACGGCCTCCAGCAGCCGAAGGGTTCCCACCGCATCCACATCGGCGGTGTAGAGCGGCTCGTCGAAGGAGACGCGCACATGGGACTGGGCCCCGAGATGGTAGATCTCATCCGGTTCGGCAACTTCGAGGATACGGCGAAGGCCGGTTGCGTCCGCCAGCTCCCCGTAGTGCAGGAAGAGGCGCACGTCCTCGTCGTGCCGGTCCCGGTAGAGGTGGTCTATCCGGTCGGTGTTGAACGACGACGCGCGGCGGATGATGCCGTGGACGGTGTACCCCTTGGCCAGGAGGAGCTCGGCCAGGTAGGAGCCGTCCTGGCCGGTGATGCCGGTGATGAGAGCGGTCTTCATGATGCTCGGATGGAGGCGGGATCGGGCCGCCCATGCGACCCGGCGGGATTCACGCGGAGACCTCGACGTAAGCTGAGTAGCCCGTGCCCGTCGCTTCGATGACGACCAGGTACCTTCTCATGGCTTCAGCCCCGGCTTCGTGGGATGCTTGTACTGATGATGCGCTCCGCGGGTTCGCGCCAGGTACCACCCATCCGAGCGCAGCAACCTGACCACTTCGCGCACCGTCACCGCGCCCACCAGTTCGTGCGGGACACCGCTCCCTCCGGAAAGGTCCGGGCGCCCGCAGGCCCCTGCCCCTCCACAGGGCGGCCAACCCCGGCGCCTTCCGAAAGTAACCTGAACAGAGGCGCGGGGGGTCGGGATGCCCGCTCTTCCACGTCCAACGCCGGCCAGTCACATAAGGTCGCGGAATTGGTGCGCCGTGAGCCCGGCGTCGCGG
>CAZJFX010000157.1:0-3481 GCA_964545395.1 uncultured Gemmatimonadaceae bacterium
TTGGCGTGCTAGGCATACTGCACCTCTTCTGAACGAGCTGCACTCGGCGCGTCATCCGCGGGCTGGCGGGTGTTGGGATCTTCGTACATGAAGCGGTTGTCGTCGTCCACACGATAGCAGCGGAAGTGGAGGCGCCCCTCGCGGCGCTGCCGCTTCACGGTCTCCTTGTGCAGCCCGAGCCGGAGCGCGGTCTGCTCCAGGGTCAGGAGTCCCTGAGCGCGGAGCCGCTGCTCCCGGGTGAACAGCCCATGGGCACGGCGTATGACCTGGACCCGTCGGGCATCGAAGCGTTTACCCGTCCCCGAGACGACGCCCCGCTCGTTCAGGATCCGTGCTACCTCCCCGGCGGTGTGACGGTCCAGAAGGCGGTCGATCTCCCTCACCACGTCCTGGGCCAACTGACGCGTCTCCCACGCCGCGAGCGGCCTCGACAGGGTGAGGGATCGGCTGGCGCCTCCGCTGAAGCGGACGTGCGCCACGATCTCCTCGCGCTTGACGAGTGTGACGTCCTCGATGAGGAGCCGCGCCATGCGCTTGCGCTCGCGGTCCGGCGTCTTCGGGTCGCGCCACAGCCGGGGGAAGTCGCCCGCCAGCTTGCGGATGCGCGCCCGGTTCGCTTCGTCGAGCACGAGGCGGTCCTCCTGCCGGCGGCGCTCATAGTCGTCGCGTACACGCCCGAGCTCCCGCAGCTTCTCGTTCCAGTCCGCTTCGAGGGTGTCCGCGACCAGACGATGGTTGGGGTCCACTTGCATGAAGCGGCCCCGGGCGAGCTCCGCCTCGTAGCGGGCTCGCTCGACCTGCTTGAACCGGAGCGCGTCGGCCTCCTCGATCCTCGCCTCGAGCTCCTGCTGCACCGCCAGGGCGACCTCCAGCGCCACCGGCGTCATCGCCTCGAGCAGCAGCCCCCCGATCGCCCGGTCGATCTCCACCCCGGGCAGACTCTGGCAGCTCGGCCACGACTGCGTGTTGCCGGATCCCTTGCACACGTAGTATGGCTTCGGTGCCTGCTTGCTCCCCTGATAGCGCACCGACATCCGGGCCCCGCACACCCCACAGATCACCAGCCCCTGAAGCAGCGCCGGACCCTCCCGGGGTGGACCTCTTCGGCTCTCCGGGGTGGCCCGCGCGTTGTGGCGCAGCCGCGCGAGGTTCTCCTCGTACTCGGCCCACGTGATGTAGCCCGGATGGGCATCGAGGATCAGCGTGTGCCACTCCTCCCGGGGCCGAACCTCCGTGCGCGTCCGGCCGTCGAGGTCGCGCGGTCTCTGCCTGCGGCGCCCGTAGGCGTAGGCACCGGCGTAGCGCGGGTTGTGGAGCACGTTGCCCACCCGGCCGTTCGTCAGGGGTCGCCACACGAGCTCGCCCTTGTGCGGCCCGGAGTGGGGGCGGGCGGGAAACGCCAAGCCCTGCTCCCGGTACGCCTTGACGGTCGCGTGTGCCGAGCCGACCCGGCGGAAGGTGGCGAAGAGCAGGCAGATGCTCGCCTGCACCTGGCGGTCGGGATCGAGGACCACCCTGTCCTGAGCGTCGTAGACGAAGCCCCCGGGCAGGCGGAGCCGAAGCTCCCCCCGCCGCGCCTTGTTCAGCATCCCACCCCGCAGCCGTGCCCTGATCATGTGGAGTTCCGCCTCCGACATCGTGCCCTTCAGGCCGAGGAGCAGGCGGTCGTTGAAGTCCATCGGGTCATAGAGTCCGTCTTCGTCCAGGATCAACGTGCCTCTGAGCGCGCAGATCTCCAGCAGCCGGTGCCAGTCGCTCGAGTTGCGCGCCAGGCGCGACACCTCCAGTCCCATCACGATCCCCGCCCGGCCCAGACCCACCTCGCTTACCAGACGCTGGAAGCCCTCCCGATCCACCGCCGACGCGCCCGACTGCCCCAGATCGGAGTCGATCACCTCGATTTGCTCCTCCCCCCAACCCAAGGCCACCGCCCGCCGTCGCAGATCGTACTGCCGCTGCGTGCTCTCCGTGTTCTCGATGACCTGTCGCAGCGTGGACTGGCGCACGTACAGGTACGCCTGGCGCCTCAGGTGCTCGGCGCTCACCTTGAGGTCCCTAGCCGCCATGATCATGAGCCCTCCTCGAGCCGGCCCAACGCAATGCCCGCGACGAGCCGGGTCAACTCAGGATAGAGACGCGCTGGCACCCCCCAACCGCCCGCCTCCCGCTCGACCGTCGCTCTGCGCGTGGACGGGTGGGCAGGAGCCGCCGGCTCCGGACGCTCCGGCGCCTTCGGAACCTCCGGAACCTCCGGAACCTCCGGAACCTCCGGAACCTCCGGCGCCACGGCGCCCACGCAGCCCGAGAAGGCCTGGATCCAGGCAGCCAGCCCCTGGCGCCTGAGCACCTCGTGCCCCGCCCCGCTGCGACCCTCGCACCCGTGCCACCCGTGCCGGCGCCGCAGCCCCTCGTACGCTTCGACCAGCCGGGGTGTGGTGGTGTCGCCGGAGGGAGGAGCGCCGCCCACGCTCACCGCCCTTTTTTTTCCCGACGCGCCAGCGCCCGTTGCATGCTCCGGGCATGGACGCGCACTCCGTAGCGCTCTTCCACGAGCTTCACCAGCGCGTCCGCACCCAGACTTCGGTCCTCCCTCAGCGCCGCCTCGACGGTCCCCATTACCTCCGGCGTGAGCTTGTGGCCGTGTCGAGGCCCCCGCTTCTTCGGCACCAGCCCCGACAGGCCTTCCGCCAGGAGCGCCGCTCGGCTCTTGTAGAACACAGGCCGCGAGAAGCCGAACGCCGCGCACGCCTCCGTCACCGCGTGACCCTCCACCTCGACGCGCCGGAGCATCTCGTAGCGAACTTGAACCAGATCGCGGGCATCGAAGAACTCGTCGGCCGCGAACAGCGGATCGCGCACTCGCTGGGGGTGGGGGTTCACGGCGCCCCGCTTCTTCAGGGCCGCGATCTTCGAATCCGGCGGGGTGCGGGCCATCGGGCGCTCCCGGGAAGCAGGGCTCCAGTAGTGTATCTATTATTACGCCACACCCACCGCGCCTGTCAAGCCCCTTCTCCCGGAGAACTTGGCGTATGTGCCGCCATATAGGGATATACACCGCTACGAACATAGGTTGACCCGCTACAACCCACGGCGTTATTCTGATTACACCATGGACGAAATTCTGGTTACACTTCGCGAGCGACGCATGCCACACCCGAACGGAGAGGGGCCTCATGGTCTCAACCCCTCGAGCAGGTGGGACAGGCGCAGCAGCTCCTGCACGCGCCCATAGGACCGCCCGCCCGAAAGGACGCGGAACGGATCCTCCTCTGCCGCATCCGTCCAGGCCAGGGGCACCGTGAACAGCTTCCCTTCGGGGTCCAACCCATCCACGCTCTCGTGGCCCCAGCTCCGCCGGTACCCGACCAGCGCGAACGTCTCACCCGAACGGGGATGGAAGGGATGTGTCACCCGGAACCGGCGCTGTAGCCGGTCCACAAGGGGTGCAGTGTGATGGGGTCTCTTTCTCCTGCAAGGGCCG
>CAZJFX010000158.1:0-3472 GCA_964545395.1 uncultured Gemmatimonadaceae bacterium
ATGGCCTGCTCCTCTTCGCTGAGGACGATCGACGCCGCACGACGACTCATGGCCCATACAATACCATTGGTGGACCAATAAGTCCACCTATTTACGACGCACTACACTAGCACCACCGAGAACGCGGTGCCGGCGACGAAGCCGGCAATCGGCATCGGGGCGGCATCCAGAATGCCACCCAACGCACCCGGACCGCGGATGACCAGCGCCGTCACGCTGGCGGCGGCCCATATCCCGAACTAGCCCACGGCCCACGTGAGGCCCATCCCCAGCGCGCCGCGGATGCGCCGGATCAATCCATTCACAGCCGTCTCTCCTGCCTATTGGTCCGGATCTCACCACCACTGAATCAGGTGTGGCTCTTCCGAAAAGGGTTGTCCGTGGATGGTGCCTTCTAACGACTTTGGCGTTCTACTGCGCGCGCAACTTGCTCATCCCGGACCGCGAGGTGCAAGGCGAGTGGTCCGGAGCCCACACGCTGACCGCGCTGTAGGAACGCCTGGTTAGAGCGCACGGCGTTTGGGCTGGTACTCCACCCCGGCCAGCCCCTCGAAATCAGCATCCTGAGTCCACAACGTGGCGTCGTGTGCTTGGGCCGCGGCGTAGATGACACAATCAGCCAGGGGCAGTCCGTGGCTGGCGCCGATCTCGGCGGCCTCGATGGCCAGCCCCTCGTCCAAATCGAGCACTCGACCTTGCCGCATGGAGGCTGCAGCGGCCAAAGCCTCTTGGCGCCCACGTTCCCGGAGGATGTATCGGTACACCTCCAGAATCGAGATGGAAGGTACAAGGAGGTTCTTAACGTCCTGGAGGGGGCCTTCGAAGAAGGGGCTGTTGGGACCTCCGACGAAGTACTCGATCCAGCCCGACGAGTCGACCACGTTCACAGGTCGCGGTCCGGCTCACGTTCGAAGTTGGGGTCCATCCCTCGGAGGAAGCCCCGCATCTCCTCGATTGGGCGCACCGGAACCAGCTCGATCCTCCCTCCAAGCGCGAACGCCTCGACCTTCTGGCCAGGCTGAAGCCTGAGCCGGTCGCGTACGTCCTTAGGGATTACGACCTGGAACTTGCTGGAAACCGTAACCGTGGCCACAAACTACTCCTCGATCGATGCCGTCGCCGTAAGACGTTGAGAGTACTAACCCACGGCGCGAAGGAAGTTCAAGGGGCCCGGCATGTCTGGTGTGCGCCCTTCTATGGAGCCTAGAACGTCAAGCTCCTCGTCTTCTGGCCGCACCGCGTCTTGGGGAAGGCCGCTGATCTTCCCCTACTCGACTTCTGGTGCGGCGGCTTCTTCTTCTCTTGGCGTCGGGGCCTAGCTGCCCCGGACTACCTTCTATCCGTGTCGGCGCTCTCGACTCGGCCGATCACCCTATCCCCTGTTCGCTCCCGGAGCGAGCTGTGAAGCCCGTTGGGGGGCGGCTCCATCTAACGGCGTACTCCCGACGACCCCGACTTCCTGTTGCGCACGGCGTCGTCGGACGTCGAGAGCCTCGAGTTCCTTCCTCCGATCCACGCCTCTACGCTCTAAGGCATCGGCGCTGACACGGCCAACGGCGTTCTCGTGGCCTACACGCGAGGCAAGGGGCCGTACGCATCGGCCTCGAAGAACGGTTGACCAGTCACAGAGCCACGGAAAGCCCCGCACCCCCGCAGGCAGACCGGGCTGGGCCCGGGGGGCGGCGCGCGCCCGCAGAAAGTGTCGGCGCGACCACGCGCCTCTGGCGCGCGGTGCCCCCCGGACGACCCGGCGCCGCCCAAGCGAGCCCCCTGAGCACGAACGGTCGGACGACCCTCCCCCAACCGGGGCGAGCGTCTTTCGAAGGGAGCGCGCCCCCCCGGCCCAGCCCGACCTACCTGCGAGCGATCTGCGCCGTGGGAAACACCACCACGCTCTCGTTCCCGTCCTTCCCCACCGCCGCCACCCCGAAGAGCCAGTTGTCGATGATCACGTTCTGGAACGTGTGCTCGGTCACGTTCCCCACGAAGCGGCTGTGCTCCCATTGGGGGGCCGTCGTGTCGCGCCAGTAGACCTTGTAGCCCGCCAGGTTCGGATCCACCACCGGGTCCCAGGCCAGAACGGCCGACGGCCGCCCCGCCCCACCGATCCGGACGTTCTTCGGCGACGGCGGTGCCCACGCCATGGACGCCAGTACGGCCGCGTTCACCGCGGTGATGCGCGCCGCGTAGTCGAAGTCCACGCCCTCGACGACGTCGCCATACTCAATGCCGTTTTCGGTGCGGATGTCCTGGTGCTGGCGATTGTAGTTCTCGTGGGTTTCCATGATCCGCACGGCCGGGAAGCCCGCGTCGTTGAAGGGGCGGTGGTGCCCGCCCCGCCCGAAACGGTCCAGGCGGTAGATCATCTTGGCGTCCAGGCTGCTGAAGTACGTGGAGGTAATCCGGTCCACATAGCGCGCGAGCTGGCGGGAAGGCCCGTCCACCTCGCCGCCGGTGGTGCGGTAGCCCCGGAGCACCGACTCCTCGACGGTGGTGGGGAACGGCTCGGAGAACACGCGGAAGGTGGAGTTGTCGATCACCCCGTCGATCCCCTGGATGTTTCCGATCATGTCGTTGTTCAGAACGGCGGCCAGGTCCCACCCCTTCTCCTTCGCCATCTTCGCCAGCTGCTGGCCGCCCCAGAGCCCTTGCTCCTCGCCGGAAAGGCCCACCAGCATCACCGACGTGGGGAAGCGGTGCTTCGTGAGGATGCGGGCCACTTCCAGCACGCCGGCCATCCCCGACGCGTTGTCGTTGGCCCCCGGCGCATCCACCTCGGCGTCGTAGTTGCCGGTGGCCCTCGAATCGATATCGCCGCTCATGATCACGTAGCGGTCCGGGTACCCCGTGCCGCGGATGACGCCCACCACGTTCACCACGTTCACCGGGCGGGGGAGCCTTCCTCCCTCCTGGACAGCCTCCGTGTAGAAGACCTCCATGCAGCCGCCGCAGGCCTGGGAGATGCGCTCCATCTCGGCCTTGATCCACCGCCGCGCGGCGCCGATCCCCCGGGTCTGGGAGAGCGTGTCGGAGAAGGTGTTCCGGGTCCCGAACCCGGCCAACGTGCGGACATCGGCCTCGATGCGCGCCGCCGAGGGCGCCCCGGCGATCTCCTGGACCCTGAGGTCCACCGCCGGCGGCACGTCCTGGGCTGAGAGGGCGAGGGGCGAGATGGCGAGAGGCGAGGCGACGAGCGCGGCAACCAGCAGCGACGAGCGGATCACGGGACGATCTCCTTCAGGGTTCACGGCAGCCCGGAAAAGATGCTGGAGTGCGGGCCGCGCGCCAGCCCCGGCGCCGTCAAGCGAGCCTCTCAAGCAGAACAGGTCGGACGATCACCCGGCCGAACCGGGCGAGTGTGCTCCAAAGCCCGCGCCAATCTTGCCCGCCGGGCCGGGCGGGGGCGCGCGCCCCCGGAGAAAGTGTCGGCGCGACCACGCGCCTCTGGCGCGCGGTGCCCCCCGGACGACCC
>CAZJFX010000159.1:0-3420 GCA_964545395.1 uncultured Gemmatimonadaceae bacterium
CGCGGGCCGGACGTTCATCGAATACCGCACCGGCGCGCGCATGCGCTACAACCGGGAAGAACTCAGGAGCGACTGGTTCCTGGTGAGTTGAGGGGGGAACGGGCGCTCCATGCGTCCACCCGGACGGTGCCCCCATGCACGCGGACGTGGTCCCAAGCAGCCATGGCTCCGGCGCATGCCTGTCTGGAGCTTCAAAGCGAAGCCTCGGTCGGCCTCCGAGGGACCTCGTGCGCGAGGCACGCAGACAAGCTCTCAGAGAAGCCGCTCGCCAGGCGCCCAAGTATATTGACAAACGTCCATATCTACGCTCCATTCATCATGGAATTCGAGTGGGACCCGGCGAAGGAAGCGAAGAACCTCGAGAAGCACGGCATCTCGTTCGTTGCCGCCGCGCGGGTTCTCGCAAGTGGGATCACGTTCCGTTCCCGCTCGGATCACCGAGGCGAGGAACGCTGGGTAGCCATCGGGATGCACCCGGAGACGGGGAAGGTCATCGCGATCGTGTACGCCATGCGCGACGGTCGTCACAGAGTCATCTCGGCACGAAGGGCGCGGACACATGAAGAGGCGGAATACCGGAAGCAGGTCGGGGGTGCAGCGGCGGAAGGGGGCCGCGGATGAAGGGTTGGTCCACGCGGGCGGCGCCGAGCTCGCGGCCATGGCCGATACCACGGACTGGGCTCGCGTCGAGGCCCTTGGGGACCATGAGATCGGTCGAGCCGTCGCGGATGACCCGGACGCGGCACCCATTCTCGACGAGGGGTTCTGGCGCAACGCGCAGGTTCTCGATCCCCGGTACGGGAAGACCACGATCACCATGCGTGTTGACGAGGACGTGCTGTCGTTCTTCAAACGGGGTGGATCCGGATACCAGTCGCGGATGAACGCCGTGTTGCGTGCCTACGTGTACGCCCGCCGCGAGCGGGTGAGGTAGGAGCGCCGGGCGCTGCCCGCTGAACGTGAGAAGCTCCACCCGGCGCCACGCCTGCCATCCGCGGTCTCCCCAGGCCCCTCGCCCGGGCCATGGAGGCAGCAGCCGCGCCCTGACCCCTCCAGGCATTCCGACGGCCAAGGCACCCGCGAGCTGGCCGATCCAGGCATTCGCCGGCCCGGGGATGGGGGCGATGTTGCGATCTCGCGGGGGTTTCCCCCGCGGGAGGCCACCGTTAACATTGTCAACACTAGGCCATGCGTCCGAGGCATACCGACAAGGCGGCGGAGGCGGTCATCGCAGCGGCCGAGGCTACAGGTTGGCGAGTCGTGTACCCGATGGGGCACTGGGGGTATCTCCACTGTGCGAACGGGGACTGCCGGATCCGCATCTCGGGGACGCCGCAAGACGGTGAGAGTCATGCCCGCAGGATCGCTCGCCAGGTCGCCAGGTGCCCGCACAGAAGGGGGTGAGGCGGTGAGCCGCTACGAGTTCGATTTGATACTTGGAGGCCTCGACATCGAGGCCGCAGCGACGAGTCTCGACGCCTTCGAAGACCGGGTGGATGATTTCACGTTCGCCTCGCACGGGGGCGTGGTTCGCGCGGCGGTGGAGCGGAGTGCCGCAACCCTGGGGGAAGCGATCCGATCGGCCATCGCTGATGCCGAGTCGATCCCCGGAGTGAGGGTCGTGCGCGTGGAGCCCGAGGAGCACGTGTCGCAGTCGGAGATGGCCGCTAGACTCGGGAGATCGCGCCAGTCCGTATCCCAGTTGGTATCGGGCGCGCGTGGTCCCGGCGGCTTCCCGCCGCCCGCGCTGCAATCCGGCCACGTTGCCCTGTGGCGCTGGACGGAGGTGTCCGAATGGGCCATGGCCACCGGCCTGATCGCAGCCGGGAGGGAGGCTCGTGCATACGCGGTCATCCGTGCGGTGAACGCGCTGCTCGAGGCACGGCACGCGGTGGGGGCGTTGGACGAGGAAGAGCGGGCATCGCTGGCTGACCTGGTGGCGTAGGTGCGTATTCCGGCACATCTGCCATCCGTTGCAGCGTCCTGCCAGGTGTGCTGATTTCTAGTACACCATGACGACGCGAAATAGAATGGCCCACCCGACCTCCGACGCAGTCGCATCCAGCCTCGCTGCGCTGTTTCCCTCGATGGCCATGGCGCGGCTGGTCGTGTTCTTTTCCGTCCATCCTGGGCAGCGGTTTCACCTTCGAGAGCTGAAGCGCCGGACCCGACTCTCGAGTGCGTCGCTGCAGCGCGAACTGCACCGTCTCGTGGAATCGGGAGCCCTCGAGCGGGAAGAGGGCGACGACCACCGCGTGCGCTTCGGGCAGAGAGAGGCGCACGATGCCTGGCGCGCCTGGACGCTGCTGCTCCGTTCGATCGCAGCGCCCAAGACATGGATCTACGGAGGCTCTGAGTCCCTCGGCGCCACGGAGGCCGCGTGAACGCGCGGATCCGAGCCTCTCCGAAGCGGCGCGAGACCTGAATGTGATTCGGCAGGGACGACACGCCGCGATCTACGACTGGGAGGCCATCACGGAGGCAAGCCAACTCGCAGACCTCCAAAATGCTACCGCGACGCTCCTCACGGAGGCGCATTCCTTTCTGCGGACGCAACGGCCGTCGCTCACCAGCGGGTTGAGCGCTCCCCCGCCACTTGCGCCGTGAGGCCCGTCCCCCGGTGGCCTCCATCGTGGACGGGGTCACCAAGCTGGGAAAGGTGCGGTTCAACTCGGCCACCGAGCAGCAGGTGGAGAACTACAGGAAGATGCTGCTGTCCATGGCGCAGGACGCCCGGGCCGCCATCCGGTGGGAGTTGGAGGACCTGGCGTTCAAGTTCCTGGAGCCCGAGGCTGGGACCCCCACCGAGGTCGTGGGGCGGCGCTACGAGGTCCCATGGACCACGGACCAGTCAGGCAGCAGTCGGGCGACGTTGGACGGCAACGGGGGCGGGAACAGCCGCCGCTCCAACTCCGGCTCGGTCCACTGCGGGCCCAGCGGCCACGCCAATCCCGCCGCCATCCGTCCCCCGGGTTGAAGTCCCGGACAAAGTCTGCTCGGCCTGGGGTCAGGTCACCCAGCGCCCCTCAGCTCGGGGTGGATGGAATGTGCCGGAATGCAGGCCGATTGGAACATCCCCGCGCCTATCGAAGGGCGCGAGCATCCCTGTCGTCGGGGGGCAGGCGCGGGCCGTGAGTGAGGCGACGCCATGCTTCCCTTCCTGTAGTCTTAATGCTACAATGCGACAGGAAGCCCGATGCCGACCGTGGTCAGAGAGGGCGGGTTCTCGTTCGTCGTCCACAGCCGGATCCGCCCCCTGCGAAGCGGCGCGCTATCCTCGACGTGTATCGCCGCCATGTCCAGGAGATCTGGATCTCTTGGGAGGCGCTCCACGGGCCGATCCGTCACGAAGGGGCTTGAACCGTGGCTATGCTGACGTACGTGAGGGGAGCCGAACGCATGATCACGGCGGCGCGCGTG
>CAZJFX010000160.1:0-3414 GCA_964545395.1 uncultured Gemmatimonadaceae bacterium
CTACCGCGAGAAGCGCTTCAGAGGTCTACGTCACCTCCGCTCCGAAACTGCTGCCGCGGCGGGTGGCCGGCCCCAGGGGTCACGCCTAGAGGAGGGCTCGGCGCAGGACGGCGTGGACCCGCGCCAGGAACCGGTCCGGGTCCACCGACTTCTCCACGTAGTCGTCGGCCCCTGCCTCCAGAAGCTCGGCTTCCAGCTTGTCGCTCCCCGTGCCGGTGCGTACCAGAACAGGGAGAGCCGACGTGCTCACCGACCCCCGGATGAGGTCCAGGACCTGGCGGCCGTCCAGCCCCGGCATGGCCAGGTCCAGGATCACCAGGCCGTAGTCCGGGTCCTGGGATAGAACCTCCATGCACCGGTGTCCGTCCTCGGCCTCCTCCACCTCGTAGCCGTCCTTCTCCAGGATGGTACGCATGAGGAGCCGGGCGTCGGCATCGTCGTCCACCAGGAGGATGCGCGGCGGCCCCTTCGAATCCTGGGCCTCCTCCTCGTCGATGGCCTGCCCCAGGACCCGTTCCACCTCCACCAGCGTGGTCTTCCCCTGGGTGACCCACTCCAACCCGACCTCGTGCAGCGTCCGCATCCCGCCCTGGGTCGCCACGCGGCTCATCGTGGCCCACCCCTTCCGCTGCTCGATGGCCTGCTGGAAGCGGGGCCCGACGACGAGGACCTCGTTCACGGGAAGCCGACCCCGGTATCCGGTGAAGCCGCACTCGGAGCACCCCACCGCCCGCACCACCGGCTCCACGCCGTGTCGCTCCGTGAGGCGCCGCTCGTCCGGGGTGAGCTGTCCGCGGACGGGCTCCGCGCACGACGCACACACCTTCCGGAGGAGGCGCTGGGCGATGGCGCCCCGCAAGGTCTGGGCGATGGTGCTGAATTGGAGCCCCATGTCGGCCAGGCGGGTCACCGCGCTCACGGCGTCGTTGGCGTGCACCGTGGCCAGCACCAGGTGGCCGGTCATGGCCGCCTGGGCGGCGGTGACGGCGGTCTCCTTGTCGCGGATCTCGCCCACCAGGATCACGTCCGGGTCCTGGCGCAGCATGGCGCGCAGCGCGCCCGCGAAGGTCATCCCCTGCTTGGTCTCCACCTGGGTCTGCGTGATCCCCGGCATCTCGTACTCGACCGGGTCCTCCACCGTCATGATGTTGACCTTGCCGTCGGCCAGCTCCCGGAGCGCCCCGTAGAGGGTCGTGGTCTTCCCCGACCCGGTGGGCCCCGTGACGATGACCACCCCGTCGCGGTTGGCCAGGAGGCTCCGCAGACGGTCGAGCTCCACCTTGGGGATCCCCAGGTCCTCCAGGGTGAGGGCGGTGCTCGAATCCAGGATCCGGATGACGCACTTCTCCGCGCCGCCCGCCGGGATGGTGGATACGCGCAGGTCGTACCCCCGGTTCTTGATGCGCACTCGCGCCTTGCCGTCCTGGGGACGCAGGCGGTCGGCTATGTCCAGGCGCGACAGCACCTTGATCCGGGAGATGATCCGGTTCAGGGCCGTCATGGGGAGGTCCATGTGCTTGCGCAGCACGCCGTCCACGCGGTAGCGCACGGCGCCCATCTTCCGCCCGGGCTCCACGTGGATGTCGCTGGCCCCCGCGCTGATGCCGTCGCGGATGATGAGGTTGGTGAGCTTCACCACCGGGGTGGCGCCCGCATCTTCCTCCGTGATGGCTTCGGGGCCCATCTCCTCGACCAGCTTGAGCATGTCCTCGCCCTCGCCCTCCAACTGGCCCAGGAAGGCCTCCACCGCCTTCTCCGGCGAGAAGCGCCCGTCCAGCGCCTCCTGGATGGCGGAGGGGGAAGCCACCTCGAAGTGGGCCGTCCGGCCCGAGCTGAAACCCAGAGCGCGCTCCGCCTCCACGTCGGTGGGATCGCAGGTGGCCACCACCAGGTGCCGGTCGTCCTCCACCAGGGGGAAGATGTGGTGCTTGCGCGCCATCATCTCCGGGATGAGGAGGGCGGCGTTGGGGTCGGCCTCGGCGAAGTTGGCGACCTTGATGCGGAAGTACTCCGCCACCAGGACGGCCAGCTTCTGGTCCGAGACCTCGTACGCCTTCGTGACCGCGCTCCATGCCTCCGTGGCCCGCGTCCCCGGGGGGACCTCGGGACGCTCCTTCACGGGGAGGGCCGCGCGCTCCGCGATGCGCACCAGCCAGTGCACCGCGCCCGCGGGGTTCCGGGGGGCCTGCGCGCTCACCTTCGCCGGATCGCCGCTCATCCACCCCCCGAAACGGCACGGCGCTTGGAGCGTTTCTCCTCGTACATGGCGTTGTCCGCCTCGGAGAGCAGGTCCTCCAGTCGCAGCCGCATGTCACCGTCGTGGCGGGCGATGCCGATGCTCACCGAGAGCTGGTAGGGCTCCCGGCTGCTCTGGTTGAATTCCCGGAAGCGGTCGCGCAGCCGCTCCAGGATCAGCTCCGAACTCTCCCCGGACGCCTCCAGCGCGAACACGGCGAATTCGTCGCCCCCCAGGCGCCCGATGATGTCCGAGCGGCGGAAGGTCGCGCGCAGGATATCAGCCACCTTGATCAACGCCCGGTCGCCCACGTGGTGGCCCAGGGAGTCGTTGATGGTCTTGAACCGGTCCAGGTCCAGGAAGACCATGGTGACGCCCCGGGACGTGCGCCGGGCCAGCTTCAGGTACCACTCGCCCAGGTCCGCGAACCCCCGGCGGTTGTAGAGCTGGGTCAGGTCGTCGATGAGCGAGAGGGAGCGGAGCGCGGACAGGAGTCGGTGACGCTCGATGGCGTGGCGGACGGAGCGGGCGAGAAGGCTCCCGCTGAGCTCGTGCTTGACCAGGTAGTCCTGGGCGCCCCCCTGGACGGTGCTCACGGCCAGGTGCTCGTCGTCGGTCTGGGTGAGCACGATGACCGGGACGTCGGGGGCGAAGGCGTAGGTGCGCTCGAAGGTCACCATGCCCTGGCTGTCGGGGAGGTCCAGGTCGAGGAGGACCAGGTCGATGCCCCCCTGGTTCATCCGTGCGAGGGCCTCGCTCACGCTGCCGGCCCAATCCAACTCGATCCCGGAGCCCGAGCGCACCTCACCCAGCCGTTCGCGCAGCTCGCCGAGGAAGTCGCGATCGGATTCGACCAACAGGACCTTGATGGGCCGCTGGCGCAAGGGCCTCCGCCGGGGTCTGGGAGTGGAAGACACCCCTACACTAGCCACCGCCGGGGCACCGTGCGGTGTACAGCGGGGGCACGAGTCGAGTCGGAAGCAAGGTAACGCGCCTGCGGCACCCGCGCCACGAACCGGAACACCTGTTTTCGGTCCGTGCAGGGGCGCTCCCGGACGGACCAAGGGGGTCGCCGTAGGCCGGCCACCCCCCACGCTCCACCCGGCGCCGGGGGAAGTCTAGCGCTCAAATAAGCGAGTGTGCAGGGGCAGGGGCGGGCGCGACTGTTTTGCGTCCAT
>CAZJFX010000161.1:0-3279 GCA_964545395.1 uncultured Gemmatimonadaceae bacterium
GCTCCACCATCACGTACCCCGAGACGCCGTGGCCCTCGGGAATAGCGACGTGGAACGGATAGTCGCGACGCGTGCTCGTGATCGGGCAGACGATGCAGAGCCCCGTGTGTTTGTTGATGAAGTCGCCCTTGCGCGGAACGCCCGGCGCCACCTACCAGACCTCCCGGCCTACCGGCGGCCCCCAGTCCAGCTCCCCGACAGAGTGCCCCTGCGGGATGCCGCGCACGAGCTTCCGCAGATCGTGTCCTCCGCGTACCCGTCGGACCGGCATGACGACCAGGACCCCCTCCCTGACGGCGATCTCGACCTCGTCCCCCACGCCGATGGCAACCTCCGCGAGCATCTGCTTGTTCAGACGCACGCCCTGGCTGTTGCCCCATTTCTGGACTTTCGTGACCATGCGCCCCCCCCGTTGGCTATCCAACGGTATAGCCCGAGCGTTCATCGGCTCAAGCTCGCCACAGCGAGCCGTAGGAACCAAAGCTACCGGTAGGACCAGGTCGGGCCCATGTCCGGATGGGCCCAACTCGCCCCCGCTCCCGCAGCGTACTCCCGGGGGCGGCGCCGGGCCCTCGCACCTACAGTCCCGCCTCGATCCAGCCCGCCAGGTCCTCCACGAGTGCGGCGAACCAGGCGGCGTCGGTGGTGCGCGCGGGAACGGCTGCCCCGAAGCCCGCCAACCGCAGCGGCGCCGCGTGCTGCTCGACAAGGGTCCGGGCGCGGGAACCAGCAACGTACTCGCTCCACGCCTGGACCTCCGCCTCGCGCGCCCACTCGGACGCCGCGACGAGGAACGCATAGACGCTCGACCACGCACGCCACCGTGGAATCGCCACGACGGTGCGGTCTTCCTGGGTCCCACGAACCGCGAGCCCGAGGAGCGAGCTCCAGGGGACCGGATCGGCGGCATAGGTGGCCGGGCGCCCGGCGGACTGCGCCACGAAGCCCGCACGAGCCATCTCCTCCAGCGCGGTACGCACGGCGCGGTCGGTGTATCCGGTGGCGAAGACCGCGTCCTTCACGGACCGGGGCGCGCCCCCATCCGCGAGGAGGTATGTCAGCACGTCCGCCTTGGAGCCCACGCCCAGTCCCGCCCGGAGTCGAAGCATGAGCGCCGTGCCAGGCACGAGGCGGAGTCTCCCGAAGGGCTTCCCCCTGGGTGCCGCCGAGGCGCCTGCGGCATTCCGGGCGAGACTCCCCCACCTCCGGTCCCCCGCCTCCACGGCGAGGCGGGCGAAGTCCCTCAGGCGCCCCCGGGTCTCTTCGGGAAAGCGTGGGGCGAGGGTCTGCATCCGCTGCACACTGAGCAGGTGGACGCCTTCGTGGGCCCACCCGCCGAGGATGTCCCAGAGGCGGCGCTCGGTCTCCGACATGGCGAGCGACACCAGAACGAGGGCCTCCGGGTCCACCACGGCTCGGAAGGCGGGCGTCCGATTGGAGCTCACGGCGGCGCCCAGCGAGATCCACTGGGCCCAGGCGGCCCCGGTGGCAGCCTCGGCGGCCTGCCGCCCCACACGTCTAGCGGTAGCGCCGGACATGCTCGATCACTCCGTCCACCAAGGCGCCGAAGTCGGGCGCCACATCCTGTCCGCGCACCCAAGTCGCAGCTTCGTCCAGCTCGGCATCGTCGGGCACCAACGCCAAGAGGTCCTGCACGTGGACGCTGGCTGGACCCCGGTCGGCGGCCGCGAACAGCTTCAGCGCGATCAGCGCGCGGCGACCGGCCAGCCCCACGCGGAGACCTCCGAAGTCTCGCCATGCGATCTCGTCGAGCATCCCCGGCGGCAAGCCCTGCGGCCACTGCCGACCTACGACGGTGTTCATCCAGTCCGCAGGGAGATCCAGGTCCCGGGCCACTGTCGCGACGGCATTCCGCAGCGCGGACGGCATCGGCTCGGCCTCGACGAGGGTCCACCCCCCTCTGACCTCCTCGGCACGGGCGATGACATCGATGTCGAAGGTCCCACGGCTCACGAACCCCCGCAGCGCCAAGGCTGCCCCGCCCACCACCACGATGGCCACGCCCGTCCCGTCGGCGAGCACAAGCTCACCCGTCGCCCTCAACGCCGCCTCGAGTTGGGGAACCGCCATGGAATCAGGCATGGAGAGACCCTATGATGTGATAGATAAAATATCAGCATCTAGATGTTAAGCTACAACTCCGCCCCACGCCAGTAACGGAGATGGGCGAAGGGCGAGCTTCAGATGAGCGGGGGTATGTGGCCCGGCGGCACGAGGTGGAAGTGCGGGGGGCGGTAGTCGCCTAGGCCCACTCCTCCACCGCATCCGCCACCCGCTCTGCTGCCCTGCCGTCCCACCGCTCCGAGCGCCTTCCCGGGGGCGCTTTCCCCCAGGACGCATCGAGCGCCTCGAGGATGGGGCACGTGGAGCGGTCCGGGCCGAGGCCGAGCACCGGGCATCATCCAGGCCACGGCGTGGTGAACTGGAAGCGGGGCTCCACGGTACGGATCAGCGAGAAGTCCGCCGTGTCCGCCGTGACGAGCGTGAACCCGATATCGCGGGCCGAGGCCGCGATGAGGCAGTCGTTGAGGAAGCCCCGCGTGAACCCGCCGCGGCTCCGGGCGCCCGCCTGCACCAAACGGACCAGGATCAGCGCTGCGCGTGTCCAGACGGTGTGGCTCGGCGTGATCACGCGGCCCACGGACTCGAAGGGCTGAATCCAGTCCTCGTGGAACTCCCGATATCCCGCCTCGTCGCGTGCGCCGACCAGGATCTCCTGGGCCACCGCAGAATGCTGAAACAGGAAGGGCGCGAACCGCCGTTGGAACCGGGCGAGTGCCTGGTTCCACTCTTCACTCCGCATGGCGGAGACGTAGACGTTGGTGTCGACGACGAAGGCCGGCACTACCCGTCGGCCCCCCCCGGCAGGGCTCCCTCCTCGCTCAGAGGGTCGCGCCACGGTCTCCCGAAGGCCCGCTCCGTACCCCGGGCGAGACGCTCACCGAAGGCCACCAGGTCCAGGGCCTGCTCGATGGTCTCGGTCTCGGTGCGCGTCCCCAGAACACGCTGTGCCACGTCCAGCTTGGACTGGGTGAGCCGGTAGTTCTTGCGCGCCTTTCCGTGGGTGTCGGCCATGGAGGGGTTCCTCTGGGAGATGGCGTACAGCTAATACATATGGATTGTACATAACGCATGCAAGGCTTGTGCACCGCCTCGCCCAAGGTACGTGCCGCAGGGGGCACCGGGATGTCCGGAGCGGCCGCCTAGGCCGAAGTTCCCGACGCGAGAAGGCGAGAAACGGCGTAGAACAAGGGGTAT
>CAZJFX010000162.1:0-3272 GCA_964545395.1 uncultured Gemmatimonadaceae bacterium
CCAGGGCTCTTGACTGGAATCAGGGCTCCAAATACGGTGGGAACTTCAGTCTAGAACCCCGCCGCCGCCGGCGCCAAGACCGCCGCGCGCGCCGACCCGAACGGGTGGGCGCGGGTGAAGACCTCCAGCGTGAGCGCGCCGGATTCCAGCCACCCCCGGAAGTTGGGCGTCAGCATCTCGTTGCCGGAGGCCCGGAGCACGCCGGGGCCGACGAGGCGGAGCACCACCGAGAGCCGCCCCTCGGCGTCCTTGCGGCGGAGCGCCACGGCGTGGAGGTCCCCGGCGGGGACGCCGCTCACCTCGACACCCCACGCCAACGTCCCCCGGACGGGATCGAAGGTGAAGCGCGCCTCGGCCCGGTCGGGCCCCGCGCCGACGGCCGAGATGCTCCAGGAGCGAGGCGGCGGAGCGTGACCGTCCACCAAGGGCGGCGTCGTGGCCGGCGCGCGCCGATTGGCGGCGACCTGCTCGTAGGCGTAGGCGAGGGCCACCAGCCGCGCGTCGTCGAACGCGCGCCCCAGGATCTCCACGCCCATGGGGAGCCCCGCCGGCGTGAACCCGGCGGGGACGGTGATGGCGGGGAGACCCGACTGGGCCGAAAGCCCGCACGTGGAGCCCCTCTGGGGGTCGGGGTTCATGCTGGGCGCCACGTTCATGGTCGGGTAGACCAGGGCGTCCACGCGCATCGAATCCATGGTGGCCGTGGTCACGGCGCGGAGCCGCTCGCCCGCCTCCACGGCGCGAGCGTACGCCGCCGAGTCGAGGGGCGTGGCGTTGCGGGTGCGCAGGCGCGCGATGAGGGCCTCGTGCACCGTGCCCTCGGCCAGGAGCAACCCCAACGAGTCGGCGGGCGCGTCGGGCACGTCCGCCAGGTACGCCAGGATGTCCGGCCGCATCTCGTGGGCGATGCGGCCCGAGCGGGCCAGGAGGCTGTCCAGGTCCGGGATGACCACGGTGGCCGTGTCCGCGCCCAGCTCCACCATCTTCTCCAGCGCCGCGCGCACCAGCGGGGCGCCGTCCGTCTCGCCGGGGCGTCCGAAGAGCCCTCGGAGGATCCCGATGCGGACGCCCTTCAGGGCCTGGGAGTCGAGGGCGTCGGCGAAGGAGACAGGCGGGCGCCCCTCCCACATTCGGGTCGCCGGATCGGCGGGGTCGGGTCCCACCGTCGCGTCCAGGGCCACCGCCAGGTCAGCCACGCTCCGCGCCAGCGGCCCTCCCACGTCCTGGGAGTGGGCCAGGGGGATGATCCCGTCGATGCTCGACAGCCCCTTGGTCGGGCGCAGCCCCACCAGATTGTTGTGCGACGCCGGGATGCGGATGGATCCGCACGTGTCCGTCCCCCACCCCAGGGCGGCGAAGCTGGCCGCGATGGCCGCTCCCGTGCCCCCGCTGGAGCCCCCCGGGTTCCGGGTGAGATCGTAGGGGTTCAGCGTCTGCCCGCCCAGCGACGCGATGGTCGTGATCCCCGAGGCCAGCTCGTGCATGTTCGCCTTGCCGATGAACACGGCCCCGGCCTCGCGGAGCTTGCGCACCTGGGTGGCGTCGTCCTGCGGCATGAGCCCCGCCAGGCCGATGGTGCCTGCGGTGGTGGGCATCCCCGCCAGGTCGTAGTTGTCCTTCAGGATCACGGGGATCCCGTGGAGCGGGCCCCGGGGCCCCCGCAGCTTCCGCTCCCGGTCCAGCGCCTCCGCCTCCGCCAGGGCGTTGGGGTTGAGCCGGATCATGGCGTTCAGGCGCGGCCCCGCCTGGTCGTACGCCCCGATGCGGGCAAGGTACGCGGCCGTGATCTCCACGGACGTGGTGCGTCCGGAGGCCATCCACTCCTGGAGCTGGGCGACGGTGGCCTCCGTCACTTCCACCTGGGCGGAGGCGGAGGCAGGGGGGGAGGACGCAGGCGGTGAGGACCGCTGCGCGAACGAAGGCGCGGAGAGCCGGAACCCGTATCATGACGCGAGACCCCATCGAGGTGGGCGGATGCGCGCCAACATACGGTGGCGCCCGGCCGGCGTACACGCGTCCGGATCCGGGCTCCCTGAGGTGGCGCCGCCTACGCCCCCAGCCCCCGCCCCGGCCTGATCCCCGAGAGCAGCTCCTGCACCGGGAGGCAGCGCACGCCGTCCACCACGAGGCGGTCGCTCCCGCGGTACGCCAGGAGGGGCTCGCACTCCGGGTAGTCCTCCCGCAGCGCCTTGAGTGACCGCACGTCCTCACGGCGCAGCGTCGCTCCGTTCTTGACCTCCACGGCCCAGAACCCGCCGGGCCCGTACACGACGAAGTCCACCTCCACGCCGGAGCGCGTGCGCCAATACGCGAGCTCGAAGGCATCACCCGAGTACGCGATCCACGCGCGCAGGTGCTGCGCCACGAGCCCCTCCAGGGCCGCGCCCTCGATCTCGTGGGGACGGTCGAGAGGTCCGTTGGGCCGCAGGGAGCGGAAGACGCCGGCGTCGAACAGGTACAGCTTTGGATGCGCCATGGTGGCCCGCTTGGCCCGCCGCGTGAACACGGGCACGCGCCACGCCAGGAGGAGATCCTCCAGTATGGCCAGATACCCCTCCACGGTCTTGCGGCTCACCTGGGCGTCCCTGGCGACGTTGCTGACGTTGAGCACCGACGCGTGGGAGAAGCTCACCACCTCGAGGAACCGGGCGAAGCTCCCGACGTTGCGCACCATGCCTTCGGCCTGGACCTCCTGCTCGAGGTAGAGCGTCGCATACGCGGCGAGCACGTCGCCCGGGTCGGATGCGGTCACCACCAGGGGCACCAGACCGTGGGCGAGGGCGCCCTCCAGGTCGAACGCGGGAAGCTCCGCTGCCAGGAACGGGTGCAGGGTGCGGAGCACCGCCCGCCCCGCCAGGAGGTCGGTGCCGCCGCGGCGCAGCTTCCGCGCGCTGGAGCCGGTGAGCACGAAGCGCCGCCGGTCCTCCGACTCCATGAGGTCATGCACGACGGAGAGGAGCTCGGGCACACGCTGCACCTCGTCGAGGACGACATCGGTCCGCTCGGGGTTCCCCCGCACGAGCTCCGCGAGCCGCTCCGGCCGGGCGCTCAGCTCACGGTAGAGTTCTGGGCGGAGCAGGTTGACCACCAGGGCATCGGGAAGCGCCTCACGGAGCCAGGTGGTCTTCCCCGTGCCGCGGGGGCCGAAGAGGAAGAAGCTCCCCTCGGGAGGTCGGAAGAATCGCGCCACTGTCGCCATATCGAGTCGCAATATGGCGCTGTCACCGCCGAAACGGAAGCTCCCTCAGCTCCCGGCCTTCAGCTTCACCAGC
>CAZJFX010000163.1:0-3115 GCA_964545395.1 uncultured Gemmatimonadaceae bacterium
GTAAGCGTCCGGTCATCCCAGGTTACCGCGGCTGAGGCGGGGCCTGAGACTCCTGGGTCTCGGCAGAGGCAGACTCGAGACCCAGGGAGCAGAGATGGCAGCGGACAGGGGCGCGGAGCTGGCGCGGGTTGCCCGTCTTCGGTACTGGCGGGCGAGCGACGCGGCGGTAGTTGTGGAAGCGTGGAGTCGGAGCGGCGAGGGACTGAGCGCGTTCGCGCGGCGACACGGGATCGACGTTCGGCGTCTGAGCCGGTGGGCGAAGGAGCTGGAGGCATCTGACGAGCTGGAGAGGCCGGTGACGTTCCACCCGGTGCGGCTCGTGGCATCGAGGGAGGCGGAAGGGGCAGGCCCTAAGCCCAGCGGGGCGCCGGTGGAGATCGTGCTGGGCTGGGGGTGCACGGTGCGCGTGGCGCCGGGGTTCGCGGCGGAGGACCTGGCGCGGGTGCTCGAGGTGCTGGGCGTCGGGGTGGCATGCTGACCCTACCGGCGTCGGTGCGGATCTACGTGGCGGCCGAGCCGGTGGATCTGCGCAGGGGCTTCGACGGGCTGGCGGCGACGGTGCGGAGCGTGATGGCCGCCAACCCGATGAACGGCCACGTCTTTGTGTTCGTGAACCGGCGACGCAACCGGATGAAGCTGTTGCTGTGGGACCGCACGGGGTGGCTGATCGTCTACAAGCGTCTGGAGCGAGGGACGTTCGAGCTGCCGACGCGGCCGGAGCCGGGACGTCGGCATGTGGAGGTGGACGCCGGGGAGCTGGGGCTGATGCTCGAGGGCCTGGACCTGCGGGACGCACGGCGCCGCAAGCGCTGGTACCGCTCGCCTTGGGGTTCCCGGGGCGAGGCGCTCAGTCAGGGGGGGGAGGCCGGCGGGCGGTCCGGGGCCGCTTCTTCCTCTGGCTCCCCTCAGCGGGAGGGGCTTGGCGTTCGAGCTTCCTGAGCACCGCATCGGCCTGGGCGGAGATCTCGAACAGCTCGGCGACGATCCGGTCGAAGCGCTGGGCGTTGTCCATCCACTCGCGGTAGCGCTCGACCTGTTCGCCGGAGAGGACGCGGGTGACGGTCTTGCCGTGGAGCTTGGCGGTCCACTGCCAGTAGGGGCCGTGCAGGCGGGCGGGATCGTGGTGGCAGGCGCAGCCTGGGGAGCTACAGCGCTTGAAGCGCTGCAGGAGGGTTCCCTTGAGGAGGAAGCCGAGGTCGGCGAGCTCGAGGGCCTTGTGATAGAAGCGAGCACGGAGGCGGGCGAGCCGGCGCTCTTGGGTGGCGGACATGAGGCAGTTCGTGGTCGAGGGGTCTTGCGGAATAGCTGGCAGTATAGTATACTGCCAGTATGACGGATCTCAACCCCTCACGATACGACCTCAAGGGCGCTGACGCCGCCCACCCGGCGCTGGCCGAGGTGCGCGACGCGGCCCTGGCCCTGCTGGCCGAGGGCGAGCAGGAGGAGGCGTTCGAGTTCCTGCTCGCCGCTCTGGCGGCGGTGCTCCGCAAGAGCCGGGAACTCGAGTTCTTGGTGGCCAAACTGCGGCGTGGGGGCAGGAGCTCGGAGCGCTTGGACCCCAAGCAGCTCGCACTCCTGTTCGAGGAGCTCGCCGAGCAGCTCGGCCCCGAGGGCGCACAAGCGCTGGACGGGGAGGTGGAGGCGCGGGAGGACGCCGCGCTCGAGGGCGAGATCGAGGCGGAGGAGGAGGCCCGCAAGGCGCGGGGCGGGACGGGACCGGGGCGGCGCCGGGGCTGGCGCACGCGGAACGTGCCGCGCGAGATCCACCAGGTCGCTCTCGAGCCCGAGGCCCGCACGTGCAGCCACTGCGGGGGCCCGAAGCACAAGATCGGCGTGGACGTGAGTCGGGAGCTGGACTACGTGCCGGGCCGCTTCGTCGAGCACGAGTACCACAGGGAGAAGTGGGCATGCGGCGCCTGCAAGTGGGGTGTCAGCACGGCGCCGGCCCCCGCGAAGGTGATCCCGCGGAGCGCGGCGAGTCCCGCCCTGCTGGCTCACGTGGTCGTGAGCAAGTACGTGGATCACACGCCGCTGCACCGGCTACACCGCATCTACGACCGGAGCGGCGCCTCCATCCCGGTCTCCACGCTCTCGGACTGGGTCGGCGAGGTGGCTGAGCGCGTCGAGCCCCTGGTCGAGCGGCTTGCCGAGCGGATCGTCCGGGACGCCTACGTCGTGGGCACGGATGCTACGGGGCTTGCGGTGCTCGATCCCACGAGCCCGGAGGGCATCCAGCGCGGCACGATCTGGTGCGTGGTGGGCGACGGGCAGGACGTCGTGTTCCGCTACACCCCGACGGGGGAAGGCCAGACGGGCCCCTGGACGTTCCTGGCCCGACGCAGCGGCTACATCCAGGCCGACGCCGCCAGCGTCTTCGACCGCCTGTTCACCGGGCAGGCCGCCTCGGCCCTCGAGGTCGCTTGCTGGGCCCATGGAAGACGGCGGCTCGTCGCCTTGCAGGACACCGACTGCCGGGTCGCCTATCCCCTCAAGCTCATCGCCCGGCTCTATCGCCTCGAGCACCTGGCCGACCTCCGCGAGCTCTCCCCCGAGGAGCGAGCCGAGTTCCGGCGACGACGATCCCAGCCCCAGCTCGACAAGCTCAAACGCTGGCTCGTGCCCATGGCGGCCAACGAACCCCCGAGCAGCGACTTCGCCCAGGCCTGTGGCTACCTCCTCAACCAGTGGGAGGCGCTCACCCGCTTCCTGGACGACGGGCGCCTCCAACTCGATAACAACTTGGTTGAGCGCCAGCTCCGCGACATCGCTCTCGGCCGTAAGAACTACCTGTTTGCAGGCTCCCACGACGCCGCCCGACGCACGGCCACCCTCTACAGCCTCACGCGCACCGCCGCCCTGCACGAGGTGGCGCCGCTGCCCTACCTCAGCGACATCCTCAAGAAGCTCGCGGGTGGCTGGCCTGCCGAACGCCTCGACGAGCTCCTCCCAGGCTCCTGGCAGCCGCCGCCCGACCCCTGCGAGCGAGCCCCCTGACGGCGGGCTGCCCAACAACTCCGGGTCATCACAACCACCCCCACCCCCGCTCCCCGGCAGCTCCACCGGCTGCCGGGCCCCCCTTCCCACAGGCCGTCCCCTGGCAAGGCCGGACGCTTAC
>CAZJFX010000164.1:0-3063 GCA_964545395.1 uncultured Gemmatimonadaceae bacterium
TGACCTCCCCCTCCTGGGCCCCCATCCGGTCCATGACGTTGGCGATGCGCTCGCTCCCGAACAGGCGCATCAGGTCGTCTTCCGCCGAGCCCAGGATGTGCAGCCCCCCGATCTCCAGCACCTCGTCGTCCCGGTCGAGCTTGATCTTCTCCGCGCGGATCGGGTCCACGGGGAGCAGGTCCTCGGGGTCGAGCTCCTTCCCCTTCGCCCAGCGCACGGTGCGGGCCTCGGTGACGCCCGAGCCCAGTTTGATGTCGGTGCCGCGGCCGGCCATGTTCGTCGCGATGGTGACGGTGCCGGGCCGGCCGGCCATCATCACGATCTCCGACTCGCTCTTGTGGTGCTTGGCGTTCAAGACCTGGTGCGCCACCCCCCGGCGCTTGAGCATGCGCGAGAGCGTCTCCGACACGTCCACGTTGGTGGTACCCACCAGCACGGGCAGCTCCATCTTGTGGAGCCGGTCGAGGTCGAGGCCACGTTCCGGGTCAGCGAGAAGGGCGGGCATGAGTAATGGGACCGGTAGGACGGGAACAGGAAGCGCCGCACCACATGGAACAGCAATCAGGCAAACTAACCATCGTGCATCTCAAAGGCACGGAGGGCCACGCGTTGCGGCAGCTACCGCCTGCGACGCGCTGGTCAACCCCCCCTGGCACAGCTTCGCCCCGTCAGTTACAGGCGTATCTGACAGAGCCGGCGAGAAGAACCCCCATGTCTGTGGCGGACGCGGAGATGCTATTTCCGTGCCGTCAATGCCACGTCAACACCGCGAAGGGCCCGGCCCTACGCCACCTGGCGCACCATCTCCGCCCCCACCGTCACCCCCGCCGCCATGCGGATGGCGGACAGTCGCACGACCACCCGGGTCCGCCCGCGTACCTCTGTGAGGAAGCCCCGCATCCCCTGGAACGGCCCGTCGGTCACCTCGACCTCCATGCCGAGGTCCAGCCAGTCCACCGGCTCGGGGGCCTCCCCCCCGTCGCGCACGCCGCACGTGAGGCGGCGCACCGCCTCGAGTTCGTCGTCGCGCACGGGCACGGGACCCTCTCCCCCCCCGATCACCTCCACGAGCCCCGGCGTGCGCGCCACGTCCGTGAACCGCTCAAGGGCGAACCGGGCGAACGTGTAGCCCGGAAAGAGCGGGAACGCCACGCGCCTCGTGCGGTCGGCCCAGGCGCGCTCCAGCTCCACCGTGGGCAGGTACGCCTCGACGCCGGCGCGAGCCAGGAGCCGGTCCACCTGCTTCTCGGCCCGCGCCCGCGTGCGACAGGCGTACCATCGCGGCTCGGAGACGCGCGGTGCTCTACGGCCCACGCGGTGGGGGTAGGCATCGGGGTGGAAAACCATGGGTGGGTAACGAAGAGGCGAGGGGCGCCGCGGATGAGGCCGGGAGGTGTTCGGCGGGCGTTTCGAACGAGCGCCCACGCCGGGGCCGGCGCGCAGGCCTATTTTGTAGAAGCGCGGGGGATGAAGCAAGGGGCGGGCCGGCATCCGGGACGTCCCGTTCACGCATTCCCCCACCCGGCTGCGCGGCGAGCTTTCGGGGCATGACGCGCGGCACGGATTGTGTTGTGGCACAAATGGGCTACGTTGAAAGGAGAACCCGGCACAGGAGACAGCATGGTACGGACATCGACAGCTCGCGCCCGCATTGAACCAGAGGTGAAGGAAGAGGCGGAACGCATCCTGGAGGAATGCGGCCTCAGCGCGTCGCAGGGCATCAACTTGTTCTATCGTCAAGTGATCCTGCATCACGGTCTTCCCTTCTCGGTCCAGAACTTCAACGAGGAAACGCGGAAAGTGTTGAAGGCCAGCGAGGGCGGAGTCGACGTCGTGCGTTTCGATTCGGCAGCAGCCCTGTTTGAGGATCTTGGGATTTGACCGGATCCTCCCCGGCGCTGCGACCGGCACGGACCAAGGCGTTCAAGAGGGACTTGGAACGCTGCGGGAGGAGGGACTTCGACATGGACGTCGCCCGGGTCGTAATGGGGCGCCTCATCCATCAACAGCCCCTGGACCCGAAGCACAAAGATCATCCACTCAGAGGAGAGTGGGAGGGGCACCGGGAGTGCCATCTCGAAGGAGACTGGCTCCTGATCTACCGAATCGAGGGGGACCAGATCACGTTCGAAAGAACCGGCACCCATTCGGATCTGTTCGACGAGTAGCGTCCGGTATGATCACGGGTCCGAGCGCCTCGCGCATTTCGCTGACGCGGTGCTCTGTGAGGCGCGAGGCCTGACGATGGCCCGTGGATGTGGAGTCCCGCACGCGCCATATTGTACGGAGGTACGCCGTACGGGAGAACGAGTATGGGCCAGAGCAGCGTTAAGGGCAGGAGAACCGAGGATCGCATGGACTTCCGTCTCGAGCGTGATCACAAGGCGCTCATCGAGAAGGCTGCGGCGTACTGCGGCGAGTCCCTGACCGGCTTCGCGGTTTCCACGCTGGTAGCACCCCGTGCCGTTCGCCATCGAGCCGCTCTCCGCAGCTCATGACCGGGAGGCATTCGATTGCGGTGAGGCGGCGCTGAGCGATTACCTGCGCCGGTACGCGCGCCAGGATGAGGCACGGGGCGTCGGTCGGACCTTCGTGGCCGTCCCCGAGGGCGACCCGTTGCCCTCCTGGCACGCCTCGCGACCTGTCGGTCCGTCCACGGACATGGACTGGGCGAGGCCCTGCTGTTCGACGCGCTGGCGAGGATCGTCCGGATCGCCGACGAGCTCGGTGTCGTCGCGGTCGAGGTCAAGGCGAAGGACGGCAAGGTGCGCAGCTTCTACCTGAAGTATGGGTTTGCGTCGCTGGTGGACGACCACCGCCATCTCTACCGGAACCGGGCGAAGGTATACCCCGAGAACAGCGGGAAGCCCACCCGCTTCTTCCGGTCGGCCCACTGCCGCTCCTCCACCAGGAGGGGGAGGAACGTCTCGAACCCCGCCCGCTCCAGGAGTTGGTCCACCTGCTTCTCGGCCCGGGCCCGCGTACGGCACGCATACCAGTGGGGCTCCAGGGAGCGCGTCTCCGGGGGCAGCGCGAGTTGGAAGGGGTTCATGAGAGGAGGAT
>CAZJFX010000165.1:0-2875 GCA_964545395.1 uncultured Gemmatimonadaceae bacterium
CTACCGCACCTTGGTGGCCCTGGCCAAGGCCCTGGACGTGCCCCTGGACCGCCTCCTCGTGGGGTGAGGACGGTGCCGACATAGTCGTGCCGCCAGTACTTCGCTGGATCGCGGAGCAGGTGGAGGTGGCGGCCCCCTGAGGTGAGCTTCGCTGGGGGCGGGCGGCGCTAGCGGGTCGTCGCATTCCGACATTCCGGCGCCCGCTGGATCGGTGAGCTTCGGTCCATGCCGTGCGCACGCCGCTCTTCCCACCACCGATCGGGATCTGGTAAGATCCGTTGGCGCCCCACGTCCCATGGAGGTACCCGGTGCAACGCCCATCTACCATCCGCTACACGTACGCGGACTATCTCTCGGTTCCCGAGGATACCTCTCGTCGGTACGAGATCGTGGACGGAGAGTTGTTCGTGACGGCCGCGCCGCGGTTCCGACATCAGCGGGTGACCACGAACCTTGTCCGTCTGCTCGGCGACCTGGCCGAAGAGCACGGATTGGGAGAGGTCGTCGGGGGGCCGATCACGGTTCACCTCCATGACGAGCTCGTGGTGGAGCCCGACGTGCTGTTCATCCGCGCGGATCGCCTCGGCATCGTCGATCCAGAGGGTGGCGTGGAGGGACCGCCCGACCTGGTGGTCGAGGTACTCTCACCCTCCAACCGCGACTACGACCGCAACCTGAAGCGGAAGCACTACCTGGAGAACGGGGTCGCCGAGCTGTGGATCCTCGATGCGGACGAGCGCACGGTCGAGGTGTGGAGGGCCGGCTCCGCGGCGGCGGAGCAGGTGCGCGATGTCCTGTTGTGGCGCGTCGCCGGACATCGCTTCGAGATCTCGCTGGCGGACGTGTTTCGGAGCTGAGCGCGGGAACCCGGAGCTGCAGGGCCACGAGCCCCGAGCTGGACTCCGTCCTTCAGGCCATCCTCGATGACGCCGCCGAAGCGGGACGTCGCCCTTGCGGGGCCGTGCCGTCCTGGACCTGCCCCTGGCCCCCTTCGACTACAGGCAGGCCAGGGACTACTGGGGCATCGCCGACCTGGAGACGGCGTTCCTGGTGGACTCGGTGATGGGCGGGGCTCCGGGATACAAGGACCTCACCTCGGCACACGGGGTGCCGGCTTCGCCCACGGAGCTGGCCGGCTGGCTCGGCGAGAGCGTCCTCAACCCGTCCCACGCGCTCTACCGGGAAGACGCGTACCTGCTTCGGGAGGATCCACGCGTCACGCGCCACTCGCTGTACTGCTCGCTCCTGAGTGCCGTCGCGGGTGGGGCTACCACGCCGACCTCCATCGCCGCCCCACCTACGTCATCGCCGACCCCGTCGTCCGCTTCCACGAGCTGATCACGCGCCCGCGCGAGGCGATGGCCGAAGAGCGGCAGGTCGCCGAGCTCTGGCGCTCGGCGGCGCCCACGTTCCGTGCGCAGATCGTCGGGCCCCATTTCGAGGAGATGGCCCGGGTGTGGACGGCCACGTACGCCAGTGAGAAGACGCTGGGCGGGCCCGTGGGCACGCCATGCACGCTCCGGATCCGGGACCGGACGGCCGGGCACGACTTCGAGCTGGACGTGGTGGCGGCGACCCGGGCGTCGGCTGCGGGAAGGAGGAAGGTCATCCAGGTGATCGGTGAGGCGAAGGGAACGGCAGAGACGCGCACGGTGGAGGACCTGGCCCGCCTCGACGGGGTGCGACGTCGACTCGAGGGCCGCGGCGTCCCTTTCTCCCCCACCGCCCGCCTCCTCGTGTTCGCCCTGGCCGGGTTCACGGACGGCCTGGCCGCCCTGGCCCGGTCACGGCCGGGCGTGGAGCTGGTGGATCTGGCGAGGCTGTACCAGGGAAGCTGAGGGCGCTGCGCTCGGGGGTGGAGGAGCGCGTGGACGCGGCGGGGTTCGTCGAGGGGGCTCGGGGCTGAACACGCCGGCGCATCGGAACAGGGTCCGGGGGCAGGGAGGTCTGTAGCTTGCACGGGTTGGACGGGGCCCGCCCGCCATCGACGAACCATGTGACCCTCAGGAAGCTCCCATGCGTCACGAGTTCACTGCCGTGTGCGAGCGCCTTGATCCTCGAAGACCGCGGTGATGATGGGCTACGCGGAGTCCCAGAGGGGACCGAGCGGGAGGGACGGCCGCCCTCGCTGGGATGAACACGGCGACGGGCGCAATCGAGGCGATCCCCCGGCATTCCGAGCTCCGGGATCTGTTGGCCCGGAATATCTGACGCGGATTGGGCGTTCCCGAGATCGGCTATGCTCCCCCGGGGGTCACTCCAGATCTCCGCAAGGTCCCAACGAGACATGGCTTCGGCATCCCGCCGGGCCTAGACTAACTGGGGAAGGAGGCGCTGTGCCGCTCGAGGACCAGGCGGGAGAGAACGCGTGTACCAGAACGTGAAGCGCCTTGGTTTCTCTGCAACCAGGAGGTAGTGATGGCCAGTCCCACGAAGTCTGCCGGCACGGTGTTGGCCGATGCGCTTCAACTTGACGCGCGAGCCCGGGCGGATGTCGCAGCGGAACTCATCGCCAGTCTCGACGGACCGGCGGATCCGGAGGCAGGCGCGGCGTGGACTGCGGAGATCGAGCAACGGGTTGCCTCTATCGAGGCCGGCACGGCGCAGCTTGAACCGTGGCCGGAAGTGAAACGCCGTATCGAGAGGGAGATCCTCGGGCGGTGATTCGAAACGTCCGGAGCAGTACCCCGGCTTCGGACGAGTTTGCCGCGGCCGTGCACTGGTACGAGGAGCAACGCCCAGGCCTGGGCGGGGAGTTCTTCAGGGCGGTGACCGAAGGTACGGACCGCATCGAAGGACACCCGGAGATCGGTACCCCCCTCTCGCCTGACCGACTCACGCGCCGCGTGCTGGTACCAGGGTTTCCTTACCAGAT
>CAZJFX010000166.1:0-2840 GCA_964545395.1 uncultured Gemmatimonadaceae bacterium
CAGGGCTCTTGACTGGAATCAGGGCTCCAAATACGGTGGGAACTTCAGTCTAACCAACGGCAGGAAGCGGGCGGCCAGGTCTCCGACCTGACCGCCCTTTTCGTTTCTGGTGGGTCGGGGCGCCGCCCGGATCGCCGAGGCGATTCCAGGCGCCCACACCGGTAGGCCCCCGCGTCCATCGCCGCAGGCAAATCCGGGCGCCACTCCGCCCTCGATGACCCTCCCGCGCCGATGCACGCGCTCCGAGGCCAGCCGGAAACCGGACCCATCCGGCCATGGGTCCGCCGCAACCCGTCAGCGATCATCGCCCATGCCTCGCTACCCCCAGACCGAGCAGCTCATCGCCGAGCTGCGGCAGGTCCTACGCACGCGTGGATACAGCGTGCGGACGGAGGACACCTACGCACGATGGGCAGCCCGCTTCCTCGCGGATGCGGGCCACCCACATCGGGACACCCTGAGCAAGGAGCAGGTGGAGCGATTCCTCACCCGCCTGGCGGAGACGTCCGTGTCCCCCAAGACCCGGAACCAGGCCGCTTCGGCCATCGCCTTCCTCTTGAAGGAGGTCCTCCAGTCGGATGCCGCCGCGGACATCAAACGCGCCCGCACCCGCACCCGGGTGCCCACCGTACTCTCCCATCAGGAGGTGTGTGCGGTTCTCAATGAGCTTTCGGGCCGGAAGTACGTCATCGCCGCGCTGCTGTACGGGACGGGGATGCGCCTGTCGGAGGCGCTGGGGCTGCGAATCAAGGACGTGGACTTCGAGTTGGACCGGATCGTCGTCCGGCAGGGGAAGGGGGGTAAAGACCGGGTCCTGCCGTTGCCCGCCATGCTCGCCGCCGAGCTCACAAGGCAGATCCGGAGAGTGCGCCAGATCCACCAGCGGGACTGCGAGCGAGGCGGCGGCTGGGCATGCCTGCCCGGCGCGCTGGCCCGGAAGAAGCCCGACGAGGGGTACAGCGTGGGTTGGCAGTACGTGTTCCCCGCGAGGTCCTGTGCGGTCGACCCCGTTACCCGCCGGAAGGGGAGGGGCCCCCTCCATCCGTCAGCGATGCAGCGTGCGGTCCGCGCGGCCGTGCGGCGCGCCGGCGTCATGAAGCCGGCGACCTGCCACACGTTTCGCCATGCGTTCGCGACGCAGATGCTGCGGGACGGCTACGACGTCCGCGTGGTCCAGGAGCTCCTCGGGCACCAGGACATCCGAACCACCATGATCTACCTGCACGCCACCGACCAAGGTGCAGCCAGCGTCCGAAGTCCCCTGGACCGCGCTGCAGCAGGCCACCAGGGCCGGTTCCGGCCGGGAGGCGGCCGGGACGACAGGTAGCCCAGGGCATCCTGCCGGTCTAGCCCTAATACCGTTCACTTAAGGTTGACAAGCGATGCTGAGGCCGGTACCTTGCCCGTCACGGGAGAGGGGCTGGCATGGCGCGACGCGGTCGACCACCGAAGGAGCAGCGCGAGCTGACGGTTCCGGACCTGATCGGTCTGGGGCTGCTGGCGGCGTTCTTTCCGCCCGCGGTGATTGATCGGATCCTTGAGGAGACGGAACGGGTCGAACGGCGGACACGGCTGCTGCCGTCGCGGCTTGTGGTCTACTACGTGCTGGCGATGGCCTTGTATGCGCGGGAAGGGTATCGGGAACTGTACCGGCTGCTGGTCGAGGGGCTGCGTTCGGTGGACCCGTCTTTGCCCGTGGTGGTGCCGCAGAAGTCGGCCTTTTCCAAGGCACGGGAGCGGGTGGGGAGCCTTCCGCTCCGGCGCCTGTTCGAGGAGACAGCGGTGCCGATGGCGTTGCCCGCCACACCCGGGGCGTGGTATCGCGAGTGGCGGGTGATGAGTCTGGACGGAAGCACGCTGGAAGTTCCCGACACGCCGGAGAATGACGAGCGTTTCGGGCGACCCGGCGTGAGTCGGGGGGAGAAGAGCGGCTATCCACGGTTGCGGTGGGTGGCCCTGGGGGAGGTAGGCACGCGGGCCATCGTGGGGCTCGAGGTGGGGGCGTATGGAGACGGAGAGAAGCCCCTGGCCCGCCCCCTTCTTCGACGCTTGTCTCCAGGAATGCTGTGCCTCTGTGACCGATACTTCTACGGATTCGACCTCTGGGAGGAAGCCCGTAGGACGGGCGCGGACCTGCTGTGGCGGATCAAGAAGAACTCCGTGTTTGCCGCCGAAGAGATCCTCCCCGACGGGTCTTATCTGAGCCGCGCCTTTCCCTCGGACCGCTGGCAGAGGAAGGGACATCCTGGTGTTCCTGTCCGGGTCGTCGATTACGAGCTCGACGATGTGGGCCGCCCCTCGGCCGAGCCCCTCTACCGGTTGGTGACCACGATTCTGGACCCCCGCAGGGCTCCGGCCAGGGAGTTGGCCGCCCTCTATGCCGAGCGCTGGGAGGTGGAGATCAGTATCAGGGAACTCAAGATCTCCCAGGGCCGTCCCCACGTCGTGCTGCGCAGCAGAAAGCCCGACGGGGTGCTTCAGGAGCTCTACGGCTTCGCAGCCGTTCACTACACGATCCGGTGGCTCCTGCATCAGGCCGCTCTGGAACACGACATCGATCCTGATCGACTATCCTTTACCAGCGCCCTTCGCGCCATGCGGCGGAAGCTCTCGAGGCCCGAGAGCTTTTCCCCCCAGTAGCTGGTCCACCCTTCTGACGGAGGCCAGCGCCGAGGTGCTCGAAGAGCGCAACTCCTTACGACTGCGGGCCAACCCACGAGCCCTCAAACGCTCCGTCCTGAACTACCCGCCCAAGCGCAGACGGCACGGCCACTGGCCGCAGCCTACTAGGGCCTGTTCACACTACCGCAAGGCCTCTGCGATGAGTGCGAAGTGAATGA
>CAZJFX010000167.1:0-2792 GCA_964545395.1 uncultured Gemmatimonadaceae bacterium
TCTTCACAACGCGGTCATCTTACCGCGCTCGACATGGAAGGTGGACCAGTGAGCTCCGGGGCGCTTGGCAGAGGGTGGCCGGCGGCTATCTTCGGGCACGTCGCACCCCGACGGCAAGGGGCCGCGGCGCGTTCCCGCCGGAGGAGACATGAAGACGCTCGTGACCCTGGCCCTCTGCCTCGTGGCCCTGGCCCCAGCTCCCGTCGCCGCGCAGGAGTCCCCGGACCCCGGCGAGGTGGTGGCGCAACTCTTCCAGCACATGAAGGCGAAGGACGCCGCCGCCATGCAGGCGCTCATGCACCCCGAGGCGCGCCTCGTCACCACCGCGGTTCGCGATGGCGCGCCGGTGGCCAGCGTGGTGCCCGTGGAGCGTTGGATCCAGGGGGTGGGCTCCTCCACCCGGGAGCTGGACGAGCGGATCCACGACACGCGGGTGGACGTGAGTGGTCCTCTGGCTTCGGTGTGGACGCGCTACGACCTCTTCGTGGACGGGGCGTTCTCCCACTGCGGGGTGGACCACGCGCTCCTGGTCCTCACACCCGACGGCTGGCGGATCATCCACCTGTCCGACACCCGGACCACGGAGGGGTGCGCCGCCCCGTGATGCTCGCGCCCGAGCCCTCTCCGGGATGGGTCGAGAGCTTCGTCCCCGGGCGCGCGGACCTCGACGCTCTCGTCCGCCTGGCGCTCCCCGTCGCCCTTGTCACGGTGAGCACCATGACGATGGGGGTGGCGGACACGATCATGGTGGGCCGGGTCTCCCCCACCGACCTGGCTGCTGTTGCACTGGGGAACCTGTACGTCTTCGGCGCCATGGTCTTCGGCATGGGGGTGCTCCTCGCCCTCGACCCGGTCATCTCCCAGGCCGTGGGAGCGGGGGACGGAGTGGCGGTGGCGCGAGGCCTCCAGCGGGGCGGAATCCTGGCCTTGGGGCTCACCGCCCTCGCCGTCCTCTTCCTCCTCCCGGCGGGGCCTCTCCTCCGCGTCCTGGGCCAGCCCGCCGACGTGGTCCCGGTGGCCGCGGGGTACGCCTTGGTGTCCATCCCGGGGGTGCTTCCCTTCTACGTCTTCCATGTGCTCCGGTTGAGCCTGCAGGCCATGGGGAGGGTGTTCCCTCTCCTCGTGGTGGTGCTCCTGGCGAACGTGGCCAACGTCTTCTTCAACTGGGTCCTCATCTACGGGAATCTGGGGTTCCCGGCGCTGGGCGCGGTGGGTTCGGGGTGGGCGACGAGCCTCTCCCGCTGGTTCATGGCGCTCATGCTCCTCGCCGTCACCTGGCCCCTCCTGGGCGCGTACCTCCGGCCCTTCCGGAAGGAGGCGCTGGCGGCCGAACCCCTGCGGCGCTTCGTGCGCTTGGGCACGCCCATCGGCGGCCAGCAAGTCCTGGAGTTCAGTGTCTTCGGCGCCGCAGGCCTCCTCATGGGGCTCATGGGGACCATCCCCATGGCCAGCCACCAGGTGGCGCTGAACCTGGCCTCCCTGACGTTCATGGTCCCCCTGGGCGTGGCGCAGGCGGGGACGGTCCTGGTGGGGCAGGCGGTGGGGCGGGGGGATGCGCCGGGGGCTCGGCGTGCAGCGGGTGGGGCACTCCTCCTGGGAGTGGGCTTCATGGGACTCACCGCCGTCCTCTTTCTCGTGGCCCCGGGCCCCCTGGCCAGGGCTTACTCGGCCGATGCCCCGGTGGTGGCGCTGGCCGCAGTACTCATCCCCATCGCCGGCGTCTTCCAGGTCTTCGACGGGATGCAAGTGGTGGCCCTGGGCGTGCTCCGGGGTGTGGGGGACACACGTTTCCCCATGGTCCTGAACCTGGTGGGCTTCTGGGGTGTCGGCCTTCCGGTGAGCGCGGCGTTGGGGTTCCGCTCCGCGCTGGGGCCACGCGGCGTGTGGATCGGGCTGGCCCTGGGGATCGGGCTCGTCGCCCTTCTCCTGCTGGCGCGGGTGCGGAGCCGGTTCGGCAGAGAGTTGCGTCGCGTCGTGCTCGACGACGACCACGGGGACGCCCAAGCCGGGAGCCTGGGCGTCGGTGTGTTGTGAGCGAGATCCTCGACCAGATCTTCCTCGCCGTGCTCAGGCGCTGAGGCTCGCGGCACGGTTGCCGCCGGGCCCGCCGCTCACGAGCTTTCCGCCCATGCCCTTCGCCTTCGAACGCCTCGCCATCCCCGACGTGGTGGTCGTCCGGCCCGAGCGCCGCGGCGACGCCCGCGGCTTCTTCGCCGAGACCTACCGGGCCAGCGCCTTCGCCGAGGCCGGGATCACGGGAACCTTCGTGCAGGACAACCTGGCACGCTCCGGGGCCCGGGTGATCCGGGGTCTGCACTATCAGCTCCCGCCCCACGCCCAGGGAAAGCTGGTGCAGGTGGTGCGGGGCGCGGTGTTCGACGTGGCCGTGGACCTGCGCAGAGGCTCGCCCACCTTCCGGCGGTGGGTGGGGTGGGAGCTCTCCGCGGACAACGGCGAGCTCCTCTGGGTCCCCCCGGGGTTCGCCCACGGGTACGCGGTGCTCGGCGACGGAGCGGACCTGGCGTACAAGGTCACCGACGAGTACCGGGCGGAGCTGGACCGGGGCGTGCGCTGGGACGATCCCGGCATCGGCGTGGAATGGCCGTTCCGGGACCCGGTGCTCTCTCCCCGGGACCTGGCACTCCCGCTCCTGAGCGAGATCGGCAGCCCGTTCTGAGCGGCGCCGAGGGGGTGGCGGCCCGGGCGTGGCACCTGAGGGCTGACCCTCCCCCGGTCCGCTAGACTGAAGTTCCCACCGTATTTGGAGCCCTGATTCCAGTCAAGAGCCCTGG
>CAZJFX010000168.1:0-2739 GCA_964545395.1 uncultured Gemmatimonadaceae bacterium
CCCCGCCGCGTGCCCGCGTCACTCCGACACACGGACGCAAACAGGTGAAGACCCCCAATAGTGCGCGTCGGCAGGGGGGAGCTGCCGCACCGGGAAGCTCGCCCGCCAGGGCCGTTCCGCCCCGCTCTCGAAGTGGGCCGCAAGTCTGTCGTAGGCTGCGCGGGTGAGGGCGTAGCGGATCATCCGCTCCACCATCTCCACGGCCGCGACCACCTCGGCCTCGGCCATCCCACGGCGCCTCCGCGCCCCGGTCTCGATGTCGGGGATGACCTCGCCCTGAGGCAGGGCGGCGCACACCCTGCACACGAGGAAGCGCACGTCGGGGCGCCGCGCCGCCACCACGGGGACCACGTATCCCCCCTCGCTATTCCCCCAGAGACCGATGCGATCCGGGGCGATCTCCGGCTGGGCCCGGAGGAAGTCGAGCTGGGCCTCCACGTCGCCGGCCCAGTCGGCGTGGGAGAGCCCGTTCCACGCTCCGGTGGAGTTGCCCGTGCCCCGCTTGTCGGTCACGAGCACGGCGATCCCGTTGTAGGCCAGGAGGTCGCCCACCTGCCGGGGGATCCGGCGCGTCTCCGGCCCTGACCCCGGGACCATCACCAGCGCCGGGTACGGACCCGGACCGGGGGGCAGGACCAGCGTGCCCGCCAGCAGCACGTCCCCGCTCCGGATGCTCACCTCGCGCTCCACCAGCGGAGCTCGCCGGCCAGCGAGGACGCGCCCTTCCTCCTCCCACGTCAGCGCGCGCGCGGGCTGCAACGTCTCGTCGAAGCGGACCCGGTACTCGATGGAGTCCCACCGGAACCAGGCGTTCCCCGCGTCGAACCACCCTTCCTTCCGCGGGAAGAGGGCCCGCGCGCGTCCCGACGCGAACTCGGTGGCGGAGAGGGCGGGCTCGCCCATCTGGTCCCGGAGGTCCGTGACGTGGACCAGCCGCCCGTCCTCGAGGATCCAGAGCCCCGCCAGCGCGTCGGCCCGCGCCGGCGGGAAGGCGACGGTATCCCGCTGCTGCGCCCCCGCAGGCGCGATGGCCAGCAGCACGGCAACGACGGCGCAGAACCCCGACCGGAGCACCCCTGGAACCCTGCTCACGCGCATACCCCACCCCCCGTCCTGTCGATAGGGAACACAGGACCGTCTGGGCAGTGGCCGGTCGGATACCATTACGGCGAAGGCGGTGGGCAGTTTCAAGGGTCGGCCCTGATCGGAGTCGGCACTTCCCTCGCCGCAGCCGCCGCGATACCGTGCGCCATCTCCCGGCCGCGTCCGCGGCACCCGCCTACCCCGCCATGCCCGAAGCACACACCCACCAGGAAGAGGAGGCGCTGGGAAAGGCCTACGACGCGCGCCTCATGCGCCGCCTCCTGGGGTACGTGCGCCCGTACCGGATCCAGGTGCTGGTGGCCATCGCGCTGCTCATGCTCGCTTCGGCCACGGAGGTCGCGGGGCCGTGGCTCACCCAGCTCGCCATCGATCGCGCCATCCCCGCCGGCGACCTGGGGCTCCTCGGCCTCCTCAGCCTGGCCTTCGGCGCCGCCGTGGTCCTCGGCGCCGTCCTCCAGTACGCCCATGGCCTGCTCACCACCTGGCTCGGACAGAGCGTGATGTACGATCTCCGCAAGGAGGTCTTCGCGCGCTTCCAGCGCATGGACCTGCGGACCTTCGACAGGACCCCCGTGGGCCGTCTCATGACGCGCATCACCAACGACGTGGAGACACTCAACGAGCTTTTCAGCTCGGGGTTGGTGACGGTGTTCGGCGACGTGTTCACGCTGGTGTTCATCGTCGTGGCCATGGTCCGTATGGATTGGAAGCTCGCGCTGGTGACGTTCGCCGTGCTCCCCCTGGTGTTCGCGGCAGCGTTCGTGTTCCGCGCCAAGATCCGCGACGCCTACCGGGACATCCGCACGCGCCTGGCCCGCCTGAACGCCTTCCTCCACGAGCGCTTCACCGGGGTTCGCGTGGTGCAGCTCTTCAATCGCGAGGAGGCCGACGCCGAGCGTCATGAGGAACTCAACGCCGGCTACCTGGACGCCCACCTCCGCTCCATCACCTGGTACGCGCTCTTCTTCCCCGTCATCGAGTTCATCACCGCACTGGCGCTGGCCCTCATCCTCTGGTACGGGGGCGTCGAGATCCTGAACGGCGCCGTCACCGTGGGCGTGGTTGCGGCCTTCCTCCAGTACGTGCGCCGGTTCTTCAGGCCCATCCAGGACCTCTCGGAGAAGTACAACCTCCTTCAGGGCGCCATGGCGTCGTCGGAGCGGATCTTCAAGCTGCTGGACCAGGAGGACGACATCCGGGACCCGGACCACCCCGTGGATCTCCCCTCTCCGACACGGGGCGACATCGAGTTCCGCGACGTGTGGTTCGCTTACGGACGGCAGGAGGACGGGGAACCGGACTGGATTCTACGCGACGTGAGCTTCCGCGTGGCCCCGGGGGAGAAGCTGGCCATCGTCGGGCACACCGGGGCCGGCAAGACGACGCTGATCAACCTGCTCATGCGCTTCTACGACGTGGACCGGGGGGAGATCCTCCTGGACGGAGTCCCCATCCGCCACCTCCGCGTCCGGGACCTGCGCTCCCGCATCGGCCTCGTCCTGCAGGATGTCTTCCTCTTCAGCCAGGACGTGGCGTACAACATCCGCCTGGGCTCGTCCGGCATCGACGATGCGGCTGTCCGGCGGGCCGCCGAGCGCGTGGGCGCCGCGCCCTTCGTGGAGCGCCTCCAAGGCG
>CAZJFX010000169.1:0-2586 GCA_964545395.1 uncultured Gemmatimonadaceae bacterium
GTCGGCGATCCGGACGATCCTCGCCAGCGCGTCGAACAGCAGGGCCTCGCCCAGTGCTTGTCCCTGGACGGACCGACAGGTCGCGAGGCGTGCCAGGAGGGCAACGGGGATCGGGTACCGAGGGAGGCGCTCCCTGAGGTGCTCCGGGACATCGGAGAAGCTCACGCTTCCCGCGCAGAGCGTGTAGAAGCCGACGACCCGCCGCTCGCCCTCGGGGACGGCCACGAACGTCCGACCGACTCCCCGTGTCTCATCCTGGCGCGCGTACCGGCGCAGGTAATCGCTCAGCGCCGCCTCACCGCAATCGAATGCCTCCCGGTCATGAGCTGCGGAGAGCGGCTCGATGGCGAACGGCACGGGGGGCTACCCGGATTGGGTAATCAGGTCGCGGTGGCGCCGCGCGGCGCGGCGGAGTGCGGGTGTGGGCGCGGGCGGGGTGTCGAGAAGCGCCAGAAACCGGTCCCGGTCGGGGGCCGCAAGCACCACGGTCTCGTGCTCACGCACGATGCGGCGGGCCTCGCTCACGAGCGTGGAAACCGCGAAGCCGGTCAGGGACTCGCCGCGGTATGCCGCCGCCTTCTCGATGAGTGCCTTGTGATCACGCTCGAGACGGAAGTCCATGCGATCCTCGGTTCTCCTGCCCTGAACGCTGCTCTGGCCCATACTCGTTCTCCTGTACGGCGCACCTCCGTACAATATGGCGCGCGCGGGACTCCACATCAACCGCCTTTCCGTGGCCCTCAGCTCCGGAACACCTCGACCAGCGAGATCCCGAAGCGGTGCCCGGAGACGCTCCATTCCAGCACGTCGCGCGCCACCGCCGGCCCCTTGTCACCGGGCTTCCAGACCTCGACGGTGTGCTCGTCGCCATCCAGGATCCACAGCTCGGGGATCCCATTCTCCAGGTAGTGCTTCCGCTTCAGGTTGCGATCATAGGAACGGTTGGACGGAGAGAGGATCTCGACCGCCAGGTCGGGCGGTCCCTCGACGCGACCCTCCGGCCCCACGATACCGAGGCGGTCGGCGCGAATGAAGATCAGGTCGGGCTCCACGACGAGTTCATCGTGAAGATGCACAGTGATCGGGCCGGGGACGACCTTGCCCAGGTGGTGCCGCCGGGCGAGGCCTCGTACGATCTCGACGAGATTCGCCACCACCTCCTGATGCCGGAACCGCGGGGCGGCCGTCACGAACAGCTCCCCGTCGACGATCTCGTAACGGCGGGAGGTGTCCTCGGGCGTCGAGAGATAGTCCGCCCAGGTGTAGCGGATGGTCGAGGGGCGTGGCACCGGGTTCCTCCTGGCGAAGAGGGGCGACAACGGATTGTACGCGATTCGGGCGCACGGGGGGAAGGGGCCCCGGAACGAGTCATGCCTCGAAGCTCGCCGGACGAGCGGGCGGGGGAATGCGCGAATGGGACGTCCCGGATGACTACCCCGGCCGGTCGAGGAGCTCCCGGGGCGAGAGGACCCGCACGTCGTGGCTGCCGCGAATCGCGTGGTAGTGGCGGACGTTTCCGGTGACGAGCGCCGTGGTCGGCTTCCGTGGTGCGGGTGGGGACGATGGCACGCTACCGGACCCCGGAACCCCAGCGTCAGCTCCTGAAGACCTCCTCCAGCGAGATCTCGAAGCGATGCCCCGACACGCGCCACTCCAGCACGTCGTGCACCACCGCCGGCCCCTTGGCGCCGGGCTTCCAAACCTCGACGGTGTGCTCGTCGGCGTCGAGGATCCACAGCTCGGGGATCCCGTTCTCGAGGTAGTGCTTGCGCTTCAGGTTGCGATCGTAGGAACGGTTGGAGGGGGAGAGGATCTCGACCGCCAGGTCGGGCGGTCCCTCGACGCGACCCTCCGGACCCACGATGCCGAGGCGGTCGGCGCGGATGAAGATCAAGTCGGGCTCCACGACGAGCTCATCGTGGAGGTGGACCGTGATGGGGCCGGGGACGACCTCCCCCAGGCGGAGGGGGCGCGTGAACCCGCGCAGCAGCTCGATGAGGTTCGACACCACCTGCTGATGCCGGAACCGGGGGGCAGCCGTCACGAACAGCTCCCCGTCGACGATCTCGTAGCGGCGCGAGGTGTCCTCGGGCGTCGAGAGGTAGTCCGCCCAGGTGTAACGGATGGTCGAGGGGCGTGGCACCGGGTTCCTCCTGGCGAAGAGAGGCGACAACGGATTCTACGCGATTCCGGCGTGCGGGGGGAAGGGGGACATGAACGCGTCATGCCCCGAAGCTCGCGGGGCGAGCGGGCGAGGGAATGCGTGAATGGGACGCCGCCTCACCCCTCGGCTTCGAGCAACTGGTGCCACGAGTCGGGTGGGTTCCCCGTGTCCTGATCGTTCACCCAGCTTGGCCATCCTCGCCCCTGAACCGTATGTTTATCTCCCTGAGCACCCTTCCTCGGCATTAACCGCCTCCCGCCCCGCCAGTTCAGCTACCAATGCCCGCCCTCGCTTGCCGAAAGAGAACGGTACTGCCCCAGATAGGGCGGTACCATGGCGATTTGGTGCGCATGCTCAAGCGCCGGGGCATGGCCGGCCGCGGCACCGACATCAAACTGGGCTCGGGCGTCACCGAGGCCCGC
>CAZJFX010000170.1:0-2469 GCA_964545395.1 uncultured Gemmatimonadaceae bacterium
CACCTTCCAGGTCCCCAGACTGCGCCCCACATCCCCTACCTTCCGAAATTCCTGCTGGACGGGTGGTGCGCTTGAGCTTTCCCGCACGGCAGTCGAACTTTCAAGTCTATGGCAGGATTAGAGAAGCGCCCGCTCACCGGGGATGATCTCAGCGAGCGAGAGCGGCAGGTGCTGGAGGCCGTGATCCGCACGTACGTGGATACGGCCGAGCCCGCGGGGAGCCGGACGGTTTCGCGCCGGTTCGGCCTCGGCGTGTCCCCGGCCACCGTGCGCAACACCATGAGCGACCTGGAGGAGAAGGGGTACCTGGTGCATCCCCACACCTCCGCGGGCCGGGTCCCCACGGACCGGGCCTACCGGTTCTTCGTGGACCGGCTCATGGGGCCTTCCCGCCTCTCCCACGCGGAGCAGAAGCAACTGGTGCAGGAGCTGGACGCCGCCGGGAGCTCTGCCGTGGAGCGGCTGGTCCGCCAGGCCGTGCGCGCCTTGAGCCTCATCTCCAACGAGCTCGGCGTGGCTCTGGCTCCCCGCCTGAAGGAAGCGATCCTGGAGCGCATCGAGCTCATCCAGGTCTCCTCGGACAAGGTTCTGCTGGTGGCCACCATCCGGGGCGGTGTGGTGCGCACCGTGTACGTGGACCTCCCCGTGGAGGTGCCCCGCAACACCCTGGTGACGCTGACCGTGGCGCTCAACGAGCGCCTGTCCGGGCTTTCGCTTCCCGAGATTCGGCGCACCCTCCCCGAGCGGCTCCGCGACGCCCACGCCGGCGACACAGGTACCTCGGAGTTCCTGAACATCTTCGTCCAGTCCGGCGCGGAGCTGTTCAGCCTCCAGGATCTGGATGCGTCGCGCATCCACCTGGGGAGCGCCAGCGTGCTGGCCGCCCAGCCCGAGTTCGAGAGCGGGGCCCGGCTCAAGGAGCTCATCGAGCTCACCGAGCGGCGGGACATCCTGGTTCAGGCCGTGGGGAGCCACAGGCACGCCGGGCACCTCCACATCACCATCGGCTGCGAGAACGACGCCGCCGCGCTGGCGGACTTCACCCTCGTCACCGCCGAGTACCGGGTGGGCGGCCTGAAAGGCGTCATCGGCGTCATCGGGCCCACCCGCATGCCCTACGAGAAGGTGGTGGCCATCGTGGACTACACGTCGTCCATGGTCACCCGCATCCTTGCGTCCTGACTCCCCGATTCGCTCCCATGGCTGACTACTACGAGATCCTCGGCGTCCCCCGCCAGGCGGACACGGAGGAGATCAAGAAGGCATACCGGCAGCTCGCGCTGAAGTACCATCCCGACCGCAACAGCGGCTCCACGGAAGCCGAGGAGCGGTTCAAGGAGGTCACCGAGGCGTACGAGGTGCTCCGAGACCAGGACAAGCGCGCCGTCTACGACCGCTACGGCGACCAGGGCCTGAAGGCCCGGGGCGGGCCGGGGGGCTTCGGCCACTTCGAGTTCGCCGACGCCATCGAGGTCTTCATGCGCGACTTCGGGGGCTTCTCGGGGTTCGAGGACCTCTTCGGCATGCGCGGTGCGCGTAACCAGCGCACGGCCAGCCGCAAGGGCCAGACCGTCCGCCTCCGGCTTCCCCTCTCCCTCCATGACGTGGCCCACGGCGCCCGGCGGAAGCTGCGCGTGTCCCTCCTGGACACCTGCGCCGCGTGCGGCGGCACCGGCTCCGAGTCGGGCTCGGGGCCCACCGTGTGCGCGGTGTGCGGCGGCTCCGGCGAGGAGCGCCACGTGCAGCGCTCCGTGTTCGGGCAGTTCGTGAGCGTGCAGCCCTGCCGCGCGTGCGGTGGGGAGGGGCAGGTCATCACCAAGGTGTGCCCGAGCTGTCACGGCGAGGGGCGGGTGAGGGCCGAGCGGGAGATCGAGGTGGAGGTCCCACCCGGGGTCACGTCGGAGAATTTCCTCACCCTTCGAGGCCAGGGAAGCGTGGGTCCCCGGGGCGGTCCCCGGGGAGACGTGGTGGTCCTTCTCGAGATCCAGGAGGATCCGCGCTTCGTGCGTGACGGCTCCGACCTGGTCCACGAACTCCTGGTGACGTTCAGCCAGGCGGCCCTCGGCGCGGACGTGGAAGTGCCCACGGTGGATGGCAGCGCCCGTGTGACCGTCCCCGCCGGGATCCAGAGTGGGGAAATGATGCGTCTGCGCGGCCTCGGACTCCCCCACCTGGAGGGCGACGGACGCGGTGACCTCCTGATCCGGGTGCTGGTGTGGACGCCCGAGGAGCTCACGCCCGTCCAGGAGGAAGTGCTGCGCCGGCTCGGCGAAGTGGAATCCCCGCCTCCCTCCGCCTCCCGGCGGAAGGGCCGGAAGGGGTTCTGGTCACGGGTGAAGGAAGCGTTCTCCGGCGGATGAGCACGAGCAGGTCGCTTAGGAATGGGGGTACACCGCGCGCCACCCACGCCTTCGGCGCGGGTACCCGGCTTTCGCGGTTCAGGCAAGGAGCGACGACGAGGCGTAGCAG
>CAZJFX010000171.1:0-2464 GCA_964545395.1 uncultured Gemmatimonadaceae bacterium
TTCCACGTCGCTATTCCCGAGGGCCACGGCGTCTCGGGGTACGTGATGGTGGAGCAGGTCAAATCGCTGGATTTCCACGCACGGAGCGCTGAACGCATAGGCAGGGCGCCACCACAGGTGCTGGATGAGGCGCTCTCCCTGCTGGACGCCTGTCTGTACTGAACCGGGCTGGAGCTGCCGCTCGAAGCCTCGTCCGCGCGAGGAGCGTTGAGATCGCCCAAGCCGTCGCCGATGACCCGGACGCGGCTCCTGTCCTCGACGAAGCGTTCTGGCGCAACGCAAGTCTGTCGCCGGGGGGCAGGCGCGGGGGCTCTGAGTGAAACAGGACATGCCGGGCACTAAACGCACCCGTCCTTACTGGGGGACATCGCTCGTGCGAAAAGAATGAGCGGGGTCGCACGGGAGACAGGGCTCGGCCGCGGGAGAGCCTGCACAAGGCGCTGTCCCCGGAGGGCGAGTAGACGTCGTCGAGCACGCTGCGGAGTTCCACCTCGTCCGGACCATGGAGGCCCATGCCGGCCAGCGGCGGCCCTCGGCGGAGGAGTACGTCTCCCACACCGTGGAGGTGGCCACCATCGTGGACGGGAGGACGCCCGAAGCACCACGCCACGCCCAAGTCCAGCATGTACCGTTCCCCGCATGCCACGGTGTTCGGGCCGGCGGGGGCCAGGAGGGCTCGGGGGAAGCTGTGGACGCTGTCCCAACGAGCCATGGCTCTTGGCCGACCAGGCGGGGTAGCTTGACGGAGAGCGCAGGGCGAGGCAGGGACGCGATGGTGGCACAGAGCCACGGAGAAAGCCGCATGAACACGACTCTCGACGAACTTCATTCGGCCGTGCTCTCGCTTCCCGAAGCGGAGAGGGCGCGGCTCGCGGCGTACCGGCGAGGCGAGGTAGGCGCGGTGGCCGCGGAAGAGGTGCTGGAAAAGGCTCGCGGAATCGTCGGATCGGGTGCTAGCGCCACCTTCTGCTCGGGCCGCCAACACCGGGAGTGAGGAATGCACAGCCGTCTGCATGACTTCGATCGCCTGACCATCGCTGAGCGGATCCAACTCGTGGAGGATCTATGGGACAGCATCTCGCAGGCTGAGGAGGTGCTGGATCTGACGGACGCCCAGCGTGCCGAACTCGACCGGCGCCTGGCGACCCACGCGAAGCGCCCTGGTGTGGCGGTCCCTTGGGCCGCCCTGCGCGCCGAGCTTCTTGCGCGCGATTGACGTTGGAGCGCCTCCGTCTCACCCCTGAGGCCCGCCTCGATATCCTGGACGCGCGCTCGTGGTACGAGGAACGGGCCCCTGGCCTCGGAATGGAATTCGCGCGCGCGGTTGATGTGGCCGCGTCGGCGATTCTGAGGTTCCCGCAGGCGTTTCCCGAAGTCCATGGGCCGGTCCGGAAGGCGGTGATGCGGCGCTTCCCGTACTCACTCCTGTTCGTGATTGAACAGGAGGGGATCGTGGTCCTGGGCTGCTTCCATCAGCGCCGTGACCCACAATCCTGGGCTGTTCGGTCCTAGCCCCTCGCCCGGGCCATGGAGGCCCGCTTCGGCAAGGAAGTGGCCACCGAGCAGCAGGTCGAGAATTACCGGAAGATGCTGCTGTCCGTGGCGGAGGACGCCCGGGTCATACGAGGCGCTCCAGGAGGCCGGGATCCCCGCCGAGGTCGCGGGGCGGCGCTACGAGGTCCCATGGGCCACGCCCACCGGCGTCCCAGCCGGACATGGATCGGAACCGTGGGGCTCACGTAGCGTTGGACATCTTCGGGTCCGCCGGTTCCTGAGCCGGTTGCCCCCGGGGTCTTCGCGGCGGCGAGAGGAGACTCCGTGGTGCGAGTGCTGCGTGAGGATGGCTGGTACCTGGCGCGAGCCCGTGGCGGTCATCATCGATACAAGCACCCTGAGAAGAAGGGCCTCGTGACCGTACCGGGGTCGATGAACGACGATCTGGCTGCGGGAACCTTGAATAGCATCCTCGAGCAGGCGGGACTCGAGGCATGAAGAGGTATCTGGTCGTCATTGAAGAGACCGACACGGGCTACTCGGCGTATTCGCCCGACCTGGCGGGATGCGTGTCCACCGGGGCCACCCGCGACGAAGTCGAGCGGAACATGCGCGAGGCGATCCGGTTCCACCTGGACGGGCTCAGGGACGACGAGTACGACGTACCCGAGCCCCATAGCTACTCGACCTACGTAGAGGCCCCCGCGTAAGTCTGCTCTCAGTCGCAGGCTCGATCCGAGTACCCCCCTCGCCCCACCCCACGCCGCCCGCGGTAGGATTGCCTACCATGGCGTTGGCAACCCCCACCCCCGGTCCCACGCCCACCATCCGCGGTCTCCCCAGGCCCCTGGCCCGGGCCATGGAGGCCTACGCGGACCGGCTGGACGTGGACAAGATCCGCGAGGCCTACGAGTTCGCGGGCCGGACGTTCATCGAATACCGCACCGGCGCGCGCATGCGCTACAACCGG
>CAZJFX010000172.1:0-2316 GCA_964545395.1 uncultured Gemmatimonadaceae bacterium
TGTGGGTTCCGGAAATTCTGGCACCACATTTCCGGAAATTCTGGCACCAGGGGGGTCGTGGGAGTCGGGGGCTGATTCCTCCTTTTTCGGCTGGTGACGGGTGCGGTAGCTTGGCCCGCGGAGTTGGATGTGGCGACCGCGTTCGAGGACGCGGTCGAGGAGGGCCTCGGCCAGGTCGGGATCATGGAGCACGTGCCCCCAGGCGGCAAGCGGCTTGTTGGTGGTGAAGAGCATGGGGCGCCGCTGGAGGTAGCGGTCGTTGACGACCTGGAAAAGCACGTTGGCGGCGTTGTCGCGAAGGGTGAGGTATCCGATCTCGTCGAGGACGAGGACGTGGGGGTGGGTGTACTGATGCAGGGCGTGGGCGAGCATGCCGGTACGGGCGGCGTTGGAGAGTTCCTCGATGAGCTGGGCGGCCGTGGTGAACCGGGCCTCGAAGCCGTTCTGGATGGCGCGGTAGGCGATGCCGATGGCGAGGCGGGTCTTCCCCGTGCCGGTAGGCCCGGACAGGATGAGGCTCCGGCCCTCGGAGACGAACTCGGGGCCGAGGAACGAACCGAGGAGCTGAAGCCGCACCGAGGTCTGGAAGGTGAAGTCGAAGTCCTCGATGGCGCCGAGGAAGGGGAACTTGGCCTTGCGCACGGAACGCTGGACCCGGGTCTGGGTGCGGTGGGCAACCTCTTCGCCGACGAGGAGGGCGAGGTAGTCGTGGTAGCTCATCTCTTCCTGTTCGGCGCGGACCTCAAGTTCAGCGTAGAGGCGGTGCACGGTGGGCAGATGAAGGCGCTTGAGCATCCCATCGAGGTCCGCGGGGATAGGGCTGTTCATGCGCCCACCTCCACGGCAGCGAAGCTCGAGACGTACTCGGCGCCGATGAGGCCGCGCAGCAACGCGGCCTGAAGGGCCTTCAGCAGAGCGAGCTCCCCGCAGACGTCCAGGAGCTCATAGAGGCGCTCGACGTCGGCCCGCCAGGTACGGGGCCGCTGGTGAATGAGTTCGGTGAGGTAGTGCTCGGCCACGGGCCCGAGTTCGAGGAGCCGCTGGCGTTGGAAGTACAGGCGAGCCCGGGAGCCGGAGACGGAGGCCAGGTGCTCGCTTCTCAGTTCCGCGGGATAGCTCAGGTCGCGCGAAGGGAAGCGTGGGTGGCTCGCCTCGTGGCGCCCTGCCGTGATGCGCACCCGATCCGGGTACAGGTAGAGGGTGCCGTGGAAGCCGATGGACTCCGCGGGCATGGCGTAGCGGATCCCCTTGTGGGTGACCATGCCGGTGGGCCCCACGAGGATCTCGAACTGAAGCGCATACTCGGCCGCCGCCACAGCCGGCGGCTGCATCCGCTTCTGCTCCTCGAGGAGTCGCACAGCCGGGATCTCACCCGTGGCACGGGACGGACGCTCGTTGTTGACCTCGCTCAGCCAGGCGGTGAGTTGGGCCAGGAGATCCTCGCGGTCCTGGAACCGCCGGACCTTGAAGAAGCTGCCCTTGACCCATCCGACCAGGTTCTCGACCGACCCCTTCTGGTTGCCCCGTCTCGGTTCGCAGAGTTCGATGGCGAACGCGAAGTCGATCGCCACTTGTGCCGTCGTCCGGTTCCATACGATGGGGCGCCGCTTGGGGTGCAGAACCACGGTCTTGGGGTTGTCAAACACCACCTTCAGGGGTACCCCCCCGCTGGCCTCGAAGCTGTGGAGCAGGCTCCGGCACAGGGGCTCGACCTGCTCGTTGGGCACGAGCTCGACGTGCGTCCAGCGGGAGTACTTCAAGCGATAGGCCGAGAAGTGAACGGTCTCGCACTCCCCCGACAGGTAGCAGACCCGGACCTTGCCGAAGTCGAACTGCGCGAACTCCCCGGCCAGGCCCTCGAATCGGATCATGACCCTGGACGGCGCGGGCCCCCGCAGCGCCTTCACCAAGTCGTACACCGCGCTCTTGCCGCCCTGGTAGCCCTTCTGCTTCAGCCGGTGCAGGATCTCCACCGTCGGCAGGTCCGGCTCCGCTTTGAGCGTCGCCTGGGTGGCCTCCCGGAACTCGCCTACGCAACTCGGACGTCCCACCTGCCGGGCGCTCACCACGCCAACCTCGTCCAGCCCCTTGAGGGGGGGCTCCTGGGCGATGCGCGTCACACTCCGCTTCGATACGTCGGTCTTTTTGGACACCTGCCGGTGCGTGAATCCCGCATCCAGCAGAACCTGCACTTCGTGTCTCTTCATCGTCGGGATCACCTCGGTCTGCCTCCGCCTCGGGGAGCGATCCCCCAAGGCGGGATGCAGAATCCTCTCAGGTCAACTGCGGTGATCCCTGGTGCCAGAATTTCCGGAA
>CAZJFX010000173.1:0-2306 GCA_964545395.1 uncultured Gemmatimonadaceae bacterium
AGCTCTCGAACGCCGCGCCAGAAGGTCAGGCATAGTTTGTCAACACCCTCTTAGAGGCCGGTACGGCGATCGCTTGCCCTTGCCAGGCTGGACAGGGTACATGGACTAGACAAGGATCACCTCCTTTGTTCGGGTCGACATCGGGCAGAGCACCGAACCAGATGTTTACCTGGTTGAACCATGAATAATGCGGGCGGTCCGAGGCCGCAAGCCCAACGAACACCGGATGTCGTGCCAGGGGCGTGACGGCCCCCCAGGCGTTGGGGGAGAGGGTTTCCCCGGACCCCGCGGCGCGTCAAGCCTCCCGCCAGGCCCAGCGGAAGAGCAGGAACGTCACCCCGAGAGCCAGGCCGATCCAGAGCAGGCCCCAGGCCAGCGTGGGGATCCCGGTGAGCTCGGCGAGCATGTGGGCGTCGGACGGGAGGTGAGGCCGGTCCAGGACGTCGCTCTTGATGTCGAGGATGGCGTAGAGGCTCGACGTCATCCCCAGGGTCAGGAGGAGGCTCCGGTTCGCCGCCCGCGGCAGCTTTCGGGACGCCAGCACGAGGGCCGCGCCGAAGACAACGCCGAACACGATCCCGAACAGGTTGCGCACGAAGAAGGCCGTGAGGGCCACCACGAGCCCCCCGATGATCCCGTTCACCAGGTCCGGGTGGATGCGCCTTCCCCGGGCGGCCACGACCATGAGCGAGCCCCACGCCAGGGTCCCCAGGTATCCGGCGGAGAGGGTCACGAACCTGCTCCCGCCCAGCGTGTAGGTGGCGCCCCCCTGGTTGGGATCCAGGGTGATCCGCTCCACGGCTCCCCCGGTGGCCACGGCCGCCGCCGCGTGACTCACCTCGTGGAGGAGCACGACGAAGATCTTCAGGGGATAGACCAGCACCGTGTCCCAGAGGAGCCAGAGCGCCCCGAAGTAGACGGCGAAGCCGGCAAGGAAGCGCAGCTTGCGAGAGGCGGCGTCGGTCATGGTTGTTCCGGAAGGGGTTCGGAGCTCGGGTCCCTCATCTCCCAGTACGGTCCGCAGGCGCGGGGTGTTTCCCCGCGCCCGGCTCGGCGCCCGGGGCGACGGCGTATGCGCTCCTCCTGCACCATCGTGGGGCCATCGTGGTGTGGGGGGTGATGACGATCCTGGGGGTGTGGTGAGCGGCCCCCTCTGCTCGGGGTGAAGGCCCCGCGCTCCTGCGCCGTATCCGCCTACGGGCACCGAGACCTTCCGCACGAGCCGCCATGTACTCGACCTGCATGTTCTGCAACCGCTCCCTGGGCACGAACCAGGTGGTGGAGACGTTCCCGGTGGGGAGGAGGCTCGCCTTCGACGCCGGGAAGGGCCGCCTCTGGGTGGTGTGCGCCAAGTGCGAGCGCTGGAACCTCTCGCCCATCGAGGAGCGCTGGGAGGCGGTGGAGGCGCTGGAGGCCATCTTCCGCGGGACGAGGGTGAGGGTGTCGTCGGAGAACGTCGGGCTGGCCCGGCACCCGGAGGGACTCGAGCTCGTGCGCATCGGCGAGCCCCTGCGCCCCGAATTCGCCGCGTGGCGTTACGGCGACCAGTTCGGCCGGCGCCGGCGCAGGGCCATCCTCTACGGCGTGGGCGGCGTGGTGGTGGTGGGTGGGGTGATCGCGAGCGGCGTGGCCGCCGGCGTCATCAGCGGCACCCTGCTGAGCCAGTCCGGCAACTTCGTGAACGTCTTCATGAACGGCCGCACGCTGGCGAAGGTGAAGGCGCCGGACGGGAGCCTCCTCAAGCTCAAGCGCCGGGATCTGGAGAAGACGCGCCTGGAGTCCGCCGACGGCCGGTGGGACCTGGTGGTGGGGAAGGGGAAGAAGGAGTACCGGTTCTCGGGCGAGGACGCCCATTTTACGGCGGCGACGCTGGTGAGCAGGATCAACCGGACCGGCGCCGGCAAGCAGGCCGTCCAGGACGCGGTGCGGACGCTCGACGACCTGGGCTCGCCGGAGTCAGTTCTCCGGAACGCCGCGGCACAGGAGTCGCGGCGCGGGTTCGGGAGGGGGAGAGCCACGGCGGGCCGGCTCAGCGGACTCCCGGCTCCCACCCGACTCGCCGTGGAGATGGCGCTCCACGAGGAGCAGGAGCGCCGCGCCCTGGAGGGCGAGCTCTGGCTCCTGGAGCGGCGGTGGAAAGAGGCGGAGGAGATCGCCGCGATCTCCGACAGCCTGCTCCTTCCCGAGGGCACGGCGGAATTCCTGGAGAAGCACAGGGAGCCGGGCGCGGGTTGAGCGCCCGACCGGCCTTCGGCGCAGCAGTTTCGGAGCGGAGGTGACGTAGACCTCTGAAGCGCTTCTCGCGG
>CAZJFX010000174.1:0-2129 GCA_964545395.1 uncultured Gemmatimonadaceae bacterium
CCCCTTGTTCTACGCCGTTTCTCGCCTTCTCGCGTCGGGAACTTCGGCCTAGAGCGCCGGGCCCGCGGGGAGTAGATTTCCGGGAGGTCGGCGCCTCGGGCTTCTCCGCTCCGACCCCCCTCACGTCCGGGCCTGCCCGCCGCCGTTCATGAATTCCACGCCGCCCATCGTCTTGGTCCTCACCCTGCTCACCCTGGCCAACCTGGGCGTGCTGGTCTTTTTCGTGGTCCGGCTGAAGGCCGACCTGACCTCCGAGCTGCGGAAGGGGATCGACGCCGACCTCAAGGAGGGGCGCCGGGAGGCCGCCGAGTCGGCGTCGCGGCTGCGCACCGAGGTGAACACGCAGATCTCGGCGGTGGGGGGCGAGCTGTCGGAGCGCCTGAAGTCCGTGGACGCCACGCTGAACACCCGCATCCGCGAGCTCCAGGAGCACAACGACCGGAAGCTCGAGCAGATGCGCACCACTGTGGACGAGAAGCTCCAGGGCACGTTGGAGCGGCGCCTCAGCGAGGCCTTCGGGCAGGTGAGCGAGCGGCTGGAGAGCGTGAAGAAGAGCGTCGGCGAGATGCACACGCTGGCCAAGGATGTGGGGAGCCTCCAGAGGACGCTCACCAACGTGAAGATCCGCGGCACCTGGGCGGAGGTCCAGCTCGGAGCCCTTCTGGAGCAGTTCCTGGCACCCGGGCAGTTCGAGAAGAACGTCAGGACGAAGGCCGGGTCCAACGACCCGGTGGAGTTCGCCGTCCGCCTTCCCGGGCCGAAGAGCGACCCGGAACGCCCCGTCCTCCTCCCCATCGACTCCAAGTTCCCACAGGAGGACTACCTGCGCATCCAGGACGCCGCCGAGCGGGGCGACGCCGAAGCGGTGCAACGCGAAGGCGAGGGGCTGGCCCGGACGCTGCGCCTGGAAGCGAAGAAGATCCAGGAGAAATACCTGGACCCGCCCTGGACCACCGACTTCGCCATCATGTTCCTGGCCACCGAGGGTCTCTACGCCGAGGCGCTCCGCCAGCCTGGGCTGGTGGGGGAGCTCCAGCAGAAGCACCGGGTCGTGGTGACCGGCCCGACGACGCTGGCCGCGACCCTCAGCAGCTTCCGCATGGGCTTCCAGACGCTGGCCATCGAAAAGCGGGCCTCCGAAGTGTGGGAGGTCCTGGGCGCCGTCAAGACGGAGTTCGAGAAGTTCGGCGCGGTCCTGGACAAGGTGAAGAAGCAGCTGGAGACGGCGGGGCGGAGCCTCGACGACGCCGGCGTGCGCACGCGGGCGATGGGGCGCAAGCTCCGTGACGTGGAGCAGATCCCCGCAGATGCCGCCCGGGCGCTGTTGGGCCTACCGCAGGGACCGGCGGGCGACCCGGGGCTGTCCGACGAGGACGACGAGGAGAACGAGTAAGGGCGTCGCCCCGGGGGCCGACAGGGTGGCCGGGCTCACCCGGCGGGATTCGGTCGATCGGAGCTGAAGAACCAGTGGGTGATCACCCAAGTTCCGTCGGAGCGCTTCCGGAGAATGTGAACCCCCCGGCCGGAGTCCGAAACGAGATCGGCCGCGCCCAGCGGGGCGATTGACACGGAATAGGACATCTTCACGTACGCGAGATCCCCGCAGCCGACGACGGACTCCACCGTCTGGGCGTAGCTCTTGAACGTCAACTCCTCCCACGCCTTCATCCACTCCGCGAACTGGCTCTTCCCCACGATGTCGGCCTGATTCGGGGCCATGAGCACGATGCCGTCGTCGAGGAGTGCGGCCATCGCGTCGAAGTCCGCTGCCTGGACCTGCTCCTCATGTCTGGCCTCCAGGTCCTGGATCCAGGCGATGTCTTCAGCCGGGAGCGCGCATGTCTCGGCCCCGGCGCCTGGCGTCGAGCCGGGCGTGGAGCAACCGACCAATGCGCCGGACAGCAACGCCAACAGGGGAGTGAGGCTCGGCCTCCAGTGGTCTGCGCCGGGATGGGTCATGGTCGGGGCTCCTTCAGCAAGGGGCTCTGCTGGAACGGCAGCGGGATCAGCCCGCCCCCCCAATGTACCAAAGGGCTCCGAGCGGTAGACCGTCCGCACGGAGCCCTCGGGCGCTTTAGCCTGAAGTTCCCACCGTATTTGGAGCCCTGATTCCAGTCAAGAGCCCTGGA
>CAZJFX010000175.1:0-2054 GCA_964545395.1 uncultured Gemmatimonadaceae bacterium
GGGCACGATTCCCCCGACAGCTAAAGCAGTCGGTCCCCGCGTGCCAGGCTTATGGATCGAAGCCTACCGATACTGGGCCCGGGGCCGGCGGTAAGGGTCGCGTCGAGAGCGGAGGGGAAACGGGGGTGTCCACTGGGTGTCTGTTGAGCTCAGCACGGCCCGACATCCCATACACCGGTATGCCGTAACCCGCAGGGGAGACCAACGAACGGCACCAATCTGCCGGGATCGGGCCCCTCCCTTTTGCCCCTGATAAGCGTGAGGTCGGTAGTTCGAGTCTACCCAGGCCCACTGAGAGAGCGAGGCGGCACCGCAGAAACGCGGCGCCGCCTCATCGTAACTCCCCACGGTCGAGCTCAGTCCGGGGAGTCTTCCTTGGCCTACGGAGCATCATCGACACGTCGCGCAGGTGTCGCTCGGACCCGGATGATCGGTGATGCTCCAGCTTCCGGAGGATGACGTACTCCGCCCAGCCCCACGACCCGCATCGCTGTTGCACGCCTCCACGTGCGCGGCGTATCTCTCGCACCACGGATGACGCCTTGCGGAGCCGAGCCATGAGCCAGACCACCGCGGCCCACCGCGGCCACATCGTGGACATCGCCGCGCAGCGCATCTTCCCCGGCGTCGTGGAGGTGCGCGACGGGAAGATCGTCGAGGTGCGGGAGGACGCCGGCGTCACCGACCCCGGCTACCTGTGCCCCGGGTTCGTGGACGCCCACGTGCACATCGAGAGCTCGCTGCTCACGCCGCCGGAGTTCGCGCGCATCGCTGTGGTCCACGGCACCACGGGGACCGTGTCCGACCCCCACGAGATCGCCAACGTCCTGGGTATCGAGGGCGTGCGCATTATGCAGCGGCTGGCGTCGGAGACGCCGTGCAAGATCCACTTCGGCATCCCCTCGTGCGTGCCGGCCACCCGCTTCGAGACCGCCGGCGCCGCGCTGGGACCAGAGGAGGTGGAGGAGCTGTGCCGCGACCCGTCGCTCCTCTACCTCTCGGAGATGATGAACTTCCCCGGGGTCATCCACCGCGACCCCGAGGTGATGGCGAAGCTGGAGATCGCCAAGCGACACGGGAAGCGCATCGACGGACATGCGCCCGGCCTCAGGGGTGACGACCTGAAGGCCTACGTGGCCGCCGGCATCGAGACGGACCACGAGTGCTTCCGCTTCGACGAGGCTCTGGAGAAGTTGGCGCTGGGCCAGAAGATCCTCATCCGCGAGGGGTCCGCCGCCCGGAACTTCGAGGAGCTGTGGCCGCTGCTGCGCGACCAGCCCGGGTCGTGCATGCTGTGCAGCGACGACAAGCACCCCGACGAGCTCCTGGAAGGGCACATCAACGCTCTGTGCGCCCGGGCGGTGGCCCACGGCGTGCCGCTCTTCCACGTGCTTCGCGCCGCCTGCGTGAACCCGGTGGAGCACTACGGGCTCCGCTGCGGGCTCCTCCGGCCCGGCGACGCCGCCGACTTCGTGCGCCTCGGCGACCTCACCGGCTTCGCGGTCCTGGAGACGTGGATCGACGGCGTCTGCGTGGCGCGCGACGGCCGTTCCCTCCTCCCCCGGACCAGGTCCCCACGGGTCAACCGCTTCCACGCGACCCCCAAGCGCCCGTCCGGCTTCGCCGTGCCGGCCGGGGAGGGCAGGCTCCGCGTCATCGAGGCGATGGACGGGCAGATCGTCACCGGCGCCGGGGAGGTGGAGGCGCGGATCGCCGACGGCCTGGCCCTCGCCGACCCTTCGCGCGACGTGTTGAAGATCGCCGTGGTGAACCGGTACCGGGATGCCCCACCCGCCGTCGCCTTCGTGCGGGGCGTGGGGCTGAAGCGAGGCGCCCTCGCCTCCAGCGTGGCCCACGACTGCCACAACCTGGTGGTGGTGGGGACGTCGGACGAGGAGCTGGCCCGGGCGGTGAACCTGCTCATCGAGCACGAGGGCGGCCTGTGCGCGGTGGACGCCGGCGGCTCCGACGACGTGCTCCCCCTGCCGGTGGCGGGGCTCATGAGACACCCTGTGTCAACCTCCCCCCGTTCAGGCGGCTGCGGAGGTGGGTTG
>CAZJFX010000176.1:0-2010 GCA_964545395.1 uncultured Gemmatimonadaceae bacterium
AACCCGCTACGAGCTCGTCGGATAGCCTGCGCGGACGGAAACAGGTGAAGAGCCACTATTGGGACGTGTACCGGGAGGTCCTGGTGGTGGACCCGCGCGAGCACTACGCACGCCTCGGGATCCCCACGCTGGTGGTGCTGGGCGAGAACGACGACCGGGTGCTCATCGCGAAGCACCGTCCCGAGTACGAGCGCCTGGCGGCGTCGGGAGTGGATCTGGCGCTCTGGGTGATCCCCGAGGCGTCCCACGGTCTGATGCTGGGCCCGGGCAACAGCCTGGGCTACCCGTCCGGGCTCTACGAACGGCTGGTGGCGTGGGTGAAGGAGCGGGCGGGGGTGCGGTAGCGCAGCCTGGCCTGGAAAGGCCGCCGGCGCTATGTGGTAGCGATCGAACCTTGGACGCCGGGCACCCCGTGGGGGCATGCGCGCCCCGACCCCGGCCCATCACGCAGAGAGTCCCATGAGCTTCCGCACCCAGAGCCTGAAGTCCAGGGCCGCCGTCGCCATCGCCCTCTCCCTTACGGGAGGCCTGGCCGCTTCGGCGGGTGTCGCCCACGCCCAGTCCGCTCCCGACCCCGCCCGGATCATCACCACCGAGCTGGTGGACGCCCACATCCGCTTCCTCTCCTCCGACGAGATGAAGGGGCGGGACCCGTTCACGCCCCACATCCGGCTGGCGGAGGAGTACATCGCCCGGGAGTTCCGGGCGGCGGGGCTGAAGGAGTTCCCCCGGTTCCCGGGGTTCCGGAACACCTTCACCCACGAGTACCGCAACCGCCGGGACACAACGGCGGCCCCGGTGACCTACGAGCTCACCAACCTGGTGGGGTGGGTAGAGGGCACCGACTCCCTCCTCAAGGACGAGTACATCCTCATCGGCGCCCACCACGACCACCTCGGAATGCGGGGGGACACGGGCGACGTGATCTTCAACGGCGCCGACGACAACGCCACGGGCACCACCGCCATCCTGTCCCTGGCCCGCTACTTCGCCCAGGCCGGCATCAGCCGGCGCTCCCTGCTCTTCGCCACCTTCACGGCGGAGGAGAAGGGGCTCATCGGCTCGCGGCACCTGGCCGAGAACCTCCCGTTCCCGGCCGGGAAGCTCGTGGCCATGATCAACTTCGAGATGATCGGCAAGCCCGCCGCCGACGGCTCCTACGCGCTGATGTTCCTGGGTCCCGAGCGCTCCACCCTGGACGAGATCTTCCGGGCGGCCCTGGATCCTGCGTCCCCCGTCACCCTGGTGGATCCGCTGGAGCACCAGGTGCGCTACTACAACGGCTCGGACAACCGGTCCTTCGACGCGGCGGGGCACATCACCACCACCCTGGCCAGCCCCCTCAGCACCGACGACCCGTACTACCACCGCCCCAACGACCACTACGAGCACCTGAACGTGGACTACATGACCAAGGTGATCCGCGCGGTGGTGGACATGACGGGGACGCTGGTGAGCGGCGAGGCCACGCCCGTGAAGACGGGAGGGTGAGCGGCCACTCGTCGTTGCGCCATATGCAACGATTCCGTTGCGCCAATTGCAGCGCTTCTCCGCCCCGCAGCTCCCCTCAGCGATCCGCCATCGCCATGTGCGCCGGCAAGTAGCGGAGGCCCGAGATCTTCTCCGGCGGGAGCGCGGCGTCACGCCCTGCGCGGCACCTGACCCGGAGGTGGTCGCACGCGAGAGGGGGTAAGGTTGCTCAGCCGTCCATGGCGGCGCCCTGCAGGCTTCCGCAGGGTGCGCCATGGCGATATCGGCCCAGCGACTCCCCTGGCGCACGCCCTCCCCGGCCTGGCATTCGAGCGGAGCTGGTGCCCAACCCGTCTACCGGCCGCGGCATTCGGCGGCGAGCCCTCTCTCCTGCAAGGGCCGCGGGATCTGCCCCTCGTGCAACGCCCGCCGCATGGCGGAGCTCGCCGCCCATCTCACCGTCGCCCTCCCCCACCTGCCCGTGCGGCGTCGCGGTAGGGACCCCGGTTGCCCGGGGCCCCCCGCACAGAACCCGGCGTG
>CAZJFX010000177.1:0-2004 GCA_964545395.1 uncultured Gemmatimonadaceae bacterium
GCAAGATACGTTGCCCCTCTCAAGATGTACAGCTTATTGTTGCGCGGTCCCTAAGGAGGATATTGAAGCAGACTTCACAAGCGTGACCGGGCGGTTGCGAGCCTCGCCGGCGAGGCGCGGTCCGCAACCGCCCGCTGCTTTTCATGACACGTAGGCGCCACTGCATTCGCCGCGCCCTCCTCGGGGGCTTCCTCGCTCTGGCGACGATGTCCGCCGGAGCGGCGATCCTGCTGCGCGCCAATCCAGAGCGGCGGGAGGATCCCTCCGACCTGGCCGAGGAAGCCGTCGTCGCCCTGCGCGCCGCGCGGAGCGAGGGCGCCATGGCCCGCGCCCCCATGACCCTGGCCCAGGCCGAGGAGCTGTACGCTTTGGGGCTTCTCGAGCGCCGCCGCCACGAGCTGCGCTTCGCCCTCCTGCGCGACTTCCGGCCCGCCCACGCCGCCTTCAGGGCCTCACTCGAGAAGGCCGGCACCGCGGCCACGCTGGCCCAGCGCTCCACCCGGCGCGACCGCACCCGGGCCTCCCGCGTGCTGGCGTCCGCCGACGCCGCGGTCCTGGCCCTGGCGGGGACCGAGGACCGGATCTGGATGGCCCAGCCCGTGCGCCTGCGGCTCCAACGCGCCCGCTCCATGCTCCAGGAGGCCCGAAGGTTCCTCGATCACGACGAGTTCGAGGACGCCATCGCCCGCGCCGTCGCGGCCCGGGCGGAGGCCGACCACGTGGGTGCGTCGCTGCACATGGCCACGTCGCGCTTCTCTGACGACGAGCGCCTCCGCACCTGGCGGGGCTGGGTGGCGGAGACCGTCGCGTGGTCCCGGAGCACCGGCAAGACCGCCGTGGTCGTGGACAAGGACGCCCATCGCGTCATCGTGTACCAGGGCGGACGGGTCGTCCGCGAGTATGATGCGGAGCTCGGCTGGAACAACGTGGGCGACAAGCTCCACCAGGGCGACGGAGCAACTCCGGAGGGCCGATACCGGATCACCGACAAGAAGTCGCGGGGGCGCTCGCCCTACTACAAGGCGCTCCTCCTCGACTATCCCAACCCCGAGGACCTGCGGGAGCTGGAAGCCCTCAAGGCTTCGGGCGAGCTCCCCCGGGCCACGCATACCGGCGGCCTCATCGAGATCCACGGCGAGGGAGGAAGGGGCAACGACTGGACCGACGGCTGCGTCGCCATCACCAACGACCAGATCGACTGGCTCTTCACCCGCGTGGCCGTGGGCACGCCGGTGACCATCGTGGGGAGCCAGGACGGTGAGGGACGGTTCTCCGAGGTGGCGCGGAGGCTCGAGCGGTGACCGTGAGCAAGGCGAAGGCCGTGCTCGCCGTGGCGGCGGTCCTCGCGCTCCTCGCGTTCGTTGCGGCGGCCGGCACCGCTGCCGCGCTCAGCTTCACCCTCGCTCCCGTGCCCGTGTCGACCCCGGCGCCCGAGTCGCCTGATGCTTCGCTGGAGCCCCTCCGCAAGGAGGTGGGCAAGCTCGAGGCCGCGCTGGCCGCGAGGGTGCCCCGGCGGGCGTACATCGTCATCGACCGGCACAACAACCGCCTCTGGCTCCGGCGTGGCTCCCAGATCAGGCTGGAGGCCGTGGTCTCCGCGGGCTCGGGCACGATCCTGAAGGAGTCGCGCGGTCAGGAGCGCGTGTGGACCTTCGACACGCCTCCGGGGCGGTTCGAGGTGCTCTCGGCGCGCAGGAACCCCGTCTGGAACAAGCCCGACTGGGCCTTCCTGGAGGAGGGGCAGGAGCCGCCCAGGAGCCTGTCCGAGCGCCGCGAGAAGGGATCGTTGGGCGAGTGGGCGCTGGACCTGGGGGATGGCTACATGATCCACGGCACCCTCTACGAGCGCCTCCTGGGCCGCAGCATCACCCACGGGTGCGTCCGCGTCGGCCGCAACGACCTCCGCGTCGTCGCCGAGGCGGCCGTCCCCGGCACGCCGGTGTTCATCTTCTAGCCTGAAGTTCCCACCGTATTTGGAGCCCTGATTCCAGTCAAGAGCCCTGG
>CAZJFX010000178.1:0-1979 GCA_964545395.1 uncultured Gemmatimonadaceae bacterium
ATCTTGAACAGTTGGAAAAGTGAAGTACTTGTAGATCAATGAGTTACGGGGACGGGAAAAAGGCTTGGCACTACACTCTCTCCCGTGTGGGGGTTGGGATCGTTCATCCGCAGCCCCAGCCCTGGTCGGTATGCTCGACGAAGCGGACGGTGGGCCCGAGCGCGACGCCCGCGGCCCGGATTGCCTTGCCGGCCTCGCCTTCGGTGCGGCTGCGCAGGATCAGGGCATCGTGCTCGGTTTCGACGTAGATCTCCTCCAGGGCGTCCACGTCGTCCTTGAGGCGCTTCCATTCCGCCGTCCAGCCGCGGGCCGCCATGCGCCGCTCCAGTTCGCTCAGGAGAACGAGGGCCAGGAAGCTCGCGAACACGTGGCCCCGGATCGCCGTGTCGGACTGGTGATAGATGGGCCGGGTCTCGAGCACCGACTTCACGCTCCGGAACAGGCTCTCCACCCGCCAGAGCTCCTTGTACTTCAGCGCCACCTCGGCCGCGTCCATCCCCAGGTCGGTGGTGAGTACCCACGTGCCGTCGTAACGGGCCTCCTCCCGGACCTTGCTCTCGTCGATCTCGAAGTGACCTGCGGCACGTGTCTTCAGGTACCGCCGGTAGCCCTTGTTGCCTACCAGCGACTTGTCGCCCCGGCGGAGTTGCTGCTCCAAGGCCGCCAGAATCGCTTCGCGCGCCCTTCGGTCCGCCGCCGCCTGCTCCCCGTTGAGGCACACGATGTAGCGCCGCTCCCCGACCCAGACTTCCTTCACCTTGAGCGGCGCCGGATCTTTCTTCGATTCCCGGGGCCCACGCACCACCCGGTAGCGCCCGGGCCGGGAGAGCACCGCGTCCCTGACCTCCTTCACCCTGCGCATACGGGCTCCCAGGATGTAGTGCACGCCCCGGTCCCTGCCCTCGAGGGCTTCGATCGTCTTGCGGCTGACCATCCCCCGGTCCGCCACCACCGTGAGCTCCCCGACGCCGAAGCGCCCCCGGAGCCGGTCCACTACCGGAAGGAGCGTGGTGACGTCCGTGGTGTTGCCTGGCCACAGCTCGGAGCACAGGGGTCGGCCGTCGTTGTCCAGCACCGCGCCCACGACCATCTGCGGTCGGTCGGGCCGGTGGTCCTTGCTGTGGCCGTGGCGCCCCAGGCACTCACCCCCCGCACCCTCGAAGTACAGCGAGGTGGTGTCGAAGAACACCAGATCCAGGCTGCTGAACAGATCCCGGCCCCGGGCGAACAGGGCCTCCTCGATCACGTCCTTCGTCGTGCGGGCAGCGAAGGGGGTGGCGCCGGCCTGCTCCTCCCGGGGCAACAGCTCCCCCAGCCAGGCCATGGCCCGGTAGAGGTGGTGGATGCCGAGGTCCTCGGTGCCCTCAATCCGATACCGATGCCGCCACTCCTCGCAGGCCCGGTCGCTGCCGGGATCGAAGAGCCGGTGGAGCACCGTGAGGTAGACCGCCCGCTCCACGTTGAACTCGAAGCGCCGGGTCCCAAGCCGTTCCTCCAGCACCGAGCGGATCCCGAGTTCCTCCCACAGCCGCCCGAAGACCAGGTCCGGGCCGATGCGCCTCGTGCGGGCCTCGGCCAGCTCGCCCCGCTGATGGGCCGTGAGCACCGCGGTGTGCTCTTCGTAGCGGCTGAGCGAGGACAGAAGGCGACCCAGGTCGCCGGACTCCCGGAGCCGGTCCAGGCGCCCCAGCGTCCCGATCACGCGTTGGCGGATCTTGCCATCCACCCGGTCGTTGTGGACGATCTGCAGGTACTCGTGGCGGCCGGATCGCTTCGTGCGAGCAAACATGAGCGTCTCCCGAGTAGCAGCACTACACGAATCTGGGAGACGATGGAGGCTTTAGCAAGAGTACAGTAGCGTCATCGCGGACATCGGCTTGCGCCTCTGTGGCACTACAAACCGAGCGTCAGACCCCGTCCGAACCCCGGAAACCCTTGTGCCACAACAAACCGCCTCGTGGCTGAAGGCCCAAACTGTT
>CAZJFX010000179.1:0-1962 GCA_964545395.1 uncultured Gemmatimonadaceae bacterium
ACGCGATTCGGCCGCGCTCTCGTACGTGAATGTTATTTACTTCCACTGCCTAACCCACCAGAGCGGGGGTTGGCGCCGGAACAGCGTTGCGGGCACAACGACTTACGGCACCGGGCTCGTGAGGTTCAAGTCCTGCAGCGACCATACAGAATCAGCCAAGTCCATGAGGCCCAACGATTTCGTCGTTGGGCCTTGTTCCTTGCCGGGCGGGCTCTCGCCTGTCTGAACGCCGCCGCCCACCGCGGGCCGGAGCCGCTACCTCGCCAGCTCCTCCAGCGTCCCGGCGAGCAATTCCCAGAACCGCCCGACGGAGTCCACCTTCACCCGCTCGTTGGGAGAGTGGGGGAATTCGATCTGCGGCCCGATGGAGATCATGTCCATGCCCGGGATCATCTTCCCGATGAGCCCGCACTCGAGCCCTGCGTGGATGGCCTCGACCCGGGGCTCGGATCCCAGGACCCTGGCATGCACGGAGCGGACGACACCGAGGAGCTTCGAATCCAGGTCGGGCTTCCAACCGGGGTAGCCGTCGTGGTGGCGCACACCGGCGCCGGCCAGCGTCGCCACGGCGTCGATCTTGGCCTTGATCCAGTCCATCCCCGAGGCCACCGACGACCGGGAACTCATGAGGATCCGCAGGGTCCCTCCGGAGCTCTTCACGGCCGCCAGGTTGCAGCTGGTCTCCACCAGGCCCGGGATGTCGTTGCTCATGGCCGCGACGCCGTGGGGCAACGCCACCAGGAGTCGGAGGACCTGGGCGCCGGCGTCGGCGCTCCACACGGCTTCCGGTACGGCAACGTCGTCCACGGCCATCGCCATGCCCGGCTCGGGCACGGAGTACTCGGCCTTGACGCTCTGGAACTGAGCGTCGAGGCGTGCGAAGAAGTCCCCGGTCGCGCCCGCAGGGATCACCAGCGTCGCCCGGGCTTCACGGGGGATCGCGTTGTGTTTGTTCCCACCCTCGATGGCTGCGATGAAGCCCGGCTGCCCGGCGGCTTGGAGCATTCGGGCCAGGAGTTGCACGGCGTTTCCCCGCTGTAGGTGGATGTCCACGCCCGAGTGCCCGCCGTTGAGGCCGAAGAGCCTCACCATGTGCGCTGTGGCGCTGGCGGGCGCCGGGATGGCGTCGAGGGTAAGGGTCAACTCGGTGTCGGCACCGCCGGCACATCCCACCGTGAGGGCCCCTTCCTCCTCGGAGTCCAGGTTGATGAGCTGTTTCGCGGAGAGGAGGGTGGGGTCGAGCTCCGCAGCCCCGGTGAGCCCGGTCTCCTCGTCCACGGTGAAGACGAACTCGAGGGGGCCGTGCACCAAGTCGGTCGCTTCCATGATGGCCAGCATCGCGGCGACGCCGATGCCGTTGTCCGAGCCGAGGGTGGTGCCGTCGGCCGTCAGGTAGTCCCCTTCCCGCAGGGGTCGTATGGCGTCCGTCGCGAAGTCGAAGTCCACGTCGGAGTTCTTTTCGTTCACCATGTCCAGGTGCCCCTGGAGGATGGTCGCGGGCGCTCTCTCCTTACCCGCGGTTCCGGGCTTTGTCACCACCACGTTTCCCGTCGCGTCGACGCGGTGCTCCAGACCGTTCCGCACCGCGACGCCCACGACGAAGGCCCGCATCTTCTCCTCTTCCTTGGACCCCCGGGGGATGGTAAGAATCTGGTCGAAGTGGCGCCAAAGGGGCTTCGGATGGAGGTCGGATACGAAGGTCATGGTCCCTGCTCCGAGAGGGTCCGGGCGGAGTGCTGCGGCTAAGGGAATCTGGTGGAGTGGGGGCGGGACCGGAACCAGGCGGATGGATGGGACGTCCGAGGCGCCGAGCGAAGCGTGGGCAGGTAGGTTCGAGAACCGGATCTCCCCCCCCCTCGACTCACTCCGCGGGATGCCCTCCCGACCCCTCCGCGAACAGCTGCACCAGGTTCAGGATCGTACACGCCGACTGGGCCAGCACGCGGGTGGAGATCCACTCCG
>CAZJFX010000180.1:0-1921 GCA_964545395.1 uncultured Gemmatimonadaceae bacterium
GCCCCGCCGCGTGCCCGCGTCACTCCGACACACGGACGGAAACAAGTGAAGACCCGGAACGTGGACGTCGCCCTCGCGCCTCCGACGCGGGCCGCCATGAGCGCACCGGCCGTGCGCATCAACAGCGCGCTGTCGTGGAGCCTCGGCTGGGGCATCCAGAGCGAGGCCGGGCGCGAGTACCTGTGGCAGTGGGGCGACAACGGAGCGTGGAAGAACCACGTGCTGGTCCACGAGCCCAGCAGGTCCGCCATGGTCGTGTTCACGAACGGCACGACGGGCACCCGCCTGGTGGAGAGGATCCTCCGGGAGGCCACCGGCCACGACCAGGCGGCGTTCCTCTGGATCTGACGAATGAGCGGGCACCGGGCGGATCCGCCGGGCCCCAATGGTCCGTCGTTGACCGCGTCGCACAAGCCCATCAACGATGCCCGAATCGGCGTTCGAGGAGCGTTCGCCGACTCGGCTGAACCCACCCGGGACCGGCAGCCGTAGGGAACCGCGTGTCGTGTCGCCCTTCCCGCAGGGCCCCATGAGCGCAAGACGCACCGAGCGGCAGCCTCTCGATCTCTTCCTGGCCGCGCTGGTCCTCCAGGTGGCGGCGCATCTCGCGGTTCCCATCCAACGCGTGATCCCCGGGGACTGGGTGCTCTCGGGCACCATCCCCATCGCCGCCGGGCTCACCCTGGTGCTGGTCGCGGACCACCAGTTCAAGGCGGCGCGCACCGCGGTCCGGTGCTTCGAGCAGCCCTCCTTCCTGGTGACGGAAGGGGTCTTCCGGGTGTCGCGCAATCCCATGTACGTCGGGATGGCCCTCGTCCTCACGGGCGCCGCCCTGGGGTTCGGGAGCCTGTCGCCCTTCGCGGTGCCGTTCCTCTTCGGGTGGCTGGCGACCCGGCATTTCATCCGGGCCGAGGAAGCTGCTCTGCAGGAAGTGTTCGGACCCGCGTACGAGGAATACCGGCGCCGGGTCCGGCGCTGGCTCTAGACACGTCTCGAGAAGTCGCGTCACGCCTCACCGGCCGCGCCAACCCGGGGGACGGTGACGCCCTCGCGACACCCCGTGACCACCGCGCTCGGGCCAGTCCAGGCATCAGGTACGTGAGCTCGGCCCGACCCCTCGCCTTCGGCTTCTCCACGCACCCGGAGCACGCCCGTCATCGGATGTGGCGCCCTGCGATCTCCGGGCGCATATTGGGCGCCGGTGAGATTCACCCACGGCGGCACCGCCGTGGCCACGAGCCATCCGGCCGACACCATTCCCTTCCTGCGCGCCCCCCTCGCAGGTCGGCCCAGGTCGTGGAGAGGCATCCAGGATGGCTCCGACGAGAGATCAACAGCACACCATAAACCCCTACCCGCACGGTTTCGCCAATCCCCGGCCCGGATCACGCATCCCGCACCACGCCAATGACCGACCGGGAACGGCTTACACGCAGCAATGCGGGAGTCAAACGTTATACGCAAGCCCTTCTCCCATTGAGGAAGAGGAGCTATGCAACCTCCTTCTTGGATACTTCGATGGAGATGTCGATGTGGCGACCGCTGGCGGCCACCATGTTCACAAGAGCATCGATGCTAAACAGGTCAATCTTGCCTCGGACAAGGTCGCTGATCCGGGGTTGAGTGACTCCGAAGAGCTTCGCTGCTCGTGCCTGGGTAAGACCTTCCTCGTCGATGATCGCTCGGATAACAGCCATCAACGCAGATCGTACCTTGAGGTTCTGGGCTTCGCCCTTGGGGAAGCCCAGGTCCTCGAAGACGTTGCCCGTCGAATGCGTCATCTTCCTAGCCATGTTGTCTCCTACTTTCACGCTTGTCTCGTGCGGCGTTGGCCGAGAAGCTCGGAGAGCCTTGCTCGTCCGAGGTCTAGGCCTCAAATAAGCGAGTGTGCAGGGGCAGGGGCGGGCGCGACTGTTTTGCG
>CAZJFX010000181.1:0-1812 GCA_964545395.1 uncultured Gemmatimonadaceae bacterium
CTTAGGGGAGCCGAGGCGATCTCACCCGCCCTAGCGAACACGTCGAACCGTGCGGGACCCAGGCCTAACGAGTCGAGAGAGGCGTGGCGTACCCGGAAGCTCTGGAGGCCTGGGGGCAAGCCCGTCAGGAGGAACGTGTCCTCGCCCTTCGCGACCACGCGCACCGTCGAGTCCTCCAGCTCGACGATCGCGTCGCCCACAGCCGCACCCGTGGAGTCAATCACTGTCCCGGATACCGTGGCCGTCTCTGCCTCCATGACGAGCTGGCCTCCCGGCTCCGTCACCCTCCACACCACGCCGCCCTTGACCGTGTAGCCAGTGACGACGACCTGTTCACGGTTCGGCGAGACCGTCCCGAGGGGCATGCGGATGCTCCACTCCCGCACGATCCACGTTCCCTTGGGAAGCCCGCTGAAGTGCACCTCGCCACCCGAGCTTGTCTCGCTCAGGCTGCCAGGCATGTTCACGTAGGAGAACTCGAGACGCCGGAGCGCAGCCGTGGCCTGATCGATCCAGAGCGTCCCCGCGATGTCCGGGACGCGCCGCCCCCGCACCGGCTCGAAGGCGAGCCCAACCAGACCCCCTTCCACCTTGTCGAGCCTCATGCAGTGCGAGTCGAGGAATGCGTCGGACAGGAACGCCTCGGCATCGGGCGCGAAATACGTGTAGGTCTGGTCGGGATTCCTGCGCACGAATCCGTCCGCGACGAGGTCCGGGGCCGGCCGGCTCACGTAGGGAGCCTGCCAGATGCCACGCGCGAAGCTGCGGGTCTCTCGTGTCACCTTCCGCCCGTCGGAGGCGACGGTCCGCTCGAAATGGAGCAGGGTGTACCGGTACACGCCCGACTTCTGTGTCCACGCAGCCAGCTCGAGCGCCTTGCGCGCCTCCTCCCAGACTCGAGCGGTGGCCGCCCCCTGCTGGGGCCGAAGCGCGCAGCGCCGTGAGCCCTCCACGTCGATTCCGGCCAACTCCACAGGCTTGACCGGGACGGCAATCCTCTGGTACGTCCCGCCGTCCGGTACCTCGAACGGCCCGGTGGTGAGGCTCATGTACCCGATCCGGTCCACACGGATCCGGTACGTGCCCGGATGGGTGGCCTGCACGATGAACTGCCCGGCGTCCCCCGTGAGCACCCGCTGGGCCACCTGCCCGTTTGGCTCGAGCAGCACGATCATGGCGCCCTGGATTGGGAAGTCGGTCGCTTCCTCCAGGACCAGCCCGCGCACGATCTGCCCGGCGACCGGGGCGGCCGCCGCCGTGATCGCGAGCAGACACACGGTCAGGGCGCGTCTCATGCCATATCCACGAATCGCTGAACGTCTCCGAGCGTCCAAGGATGTTGTCCCTCCGCTCTTCCCCCAGGACGCTCGTGTCACCACTGCGTAGCCGAGGCGCTCCTCACCGGATAGAGATGTCGATCGCCGACCTCGCGAAGGCATACACGCGGACTGTGTCTCGCCCCACAATCTCGTCGGCCGTGCGGACCAGCACTTCCCGGAGCCCAGGAAGTACCTCGCGGAAGACGAACGTGCCTCCCCCGGTGAGGTCAGCTCGTTGATCACTCCCTTCCAGCGCGACTTCCACCACGTCGGCTTCGTGCGTGCCCCAGAAAATCCCTTCGATGCTTCCATAGAACGACGCTGAGCCCCCCCGGGCGGCCGCCTCGCTCCAAAGGAGGAGCACCCCGCAGCCACTGGGGTCAATCAGAGGCCCCTCTGGCCCCACATGGATCTCGATGCCGTCCAGGTCCCTCATCGGCACGAGGAAATCTAGTGTCCAATCTCCGCCCGCGCGCTGCCGCCGAACCTCCGC
>CAZJFX010000182.1:0-1740 GCA_964545395.1 uncultured Gemmatimonadaceae bacterium
CCCCCGGCGTCAGGATAGTTGTCGCCTGAAGCGGGGCGGAGCCGCAGAAGGGGTGGGCCCTGGCGCCGCGGAGCGTAGCGGAGCGGCGCCAGGGCCCTCCGGCGGGCTTTTTCCCTGTGTCGTGACGCCATAAAGGGGGCGACCCGGAGAGCCTGGATGTACACCGCAGCGTTCAAGAGCCAGATGGTGCAGAAGCTCACCCGTCCGGGAGGCCCCAGGGCGTCCGAACTTTCCCGGGAGGTGGGGGTTCACACGACCACCTTGTTGCGTTGGGTTCGCGAGGCCGTGCGCCGGGGCGGATCCGACGCGCTCAACCCCGAGAGAGGAGCTACCCGAGCCATGCCTGCCCGCCGCCCCCAGGACTGGACCGCCCAAGAGAAGCTGGAGGCCGTCATCGAGGCCGCGGGGCTGGGCGAGGAGGAGCTCGGGGCCTTCCTGCGCCACAAGGGGCTGCATGAGGCCCACCTGGCCGAGTGGCGCCGGCGGGTGCTCGCCGGGCTGGAGCGGCCCGCCGTGCGATCCCCCAAGGCCTTGGGTGAGGCTCGTCGGATCCGGGAACTGGAGCGGGAGCTGGGGCGCAAGGAGAAGGCGCTGGCCGAGGCCGCGGCGCTGCTGGTGCTCCAAAAAAAAGTCCGGGCCCTGTGGGGGGACGAGGACGATGGCACGGCTCCGAAGAACGGAGGCAGATCTTGAGCCTGGTGGACGAGGCCGTAGGAGCGGGAGCCAGGCAGGTGGCCGCCGCCGAGATCCTCGACCTCCCCGTGCGCACGCTGCAGCGCTGGCGAACGCAAGGTGAGGGGGGCGGAGAGGACCGTAGACGAGGACCTCTCACCCCTCCGGCCAACAAGCTGAGGCCCGAGGAACGAACGGTGGTTCTCCAGACCGCCAATGCGCCCGAATACCGCGATGTCTCGCCCAAACAGATCGTGCCCCGCCTGGCCGATGCCAATACGTATCTGGCCTCGGAGTCCACGTTCTACCGGGTCCTGCGTGAAGAGGACCAGCTCGCCCACCGCGCGCGGTCACGACCGGCGACGGCGCGCCGCCCCGACGAGCGCGTGGCCACCGGACCCAACCAGATCTGGGCCTGGGACATCACCTACCTGAGCGCGCCGATCCGTGGAACGTTCTTCTTCCTCTACCTGATCCTGGACATCTGGAGCCGCAAGATCGTGGGGGCCGCCGTCTACGACGAGGAGGACTCCGTCTACGCCTCGCAGCTCTTTCTCAAGACCTGCCTGCGCCATGATCTCGATCCGGGCGGGCTCGTGCTCCACTCCGACAACGGGGGGCCCATGAAGGGCTCCACCATGCTGGCCACCCTGCGGTGGCTCGGCGTCACGGCCTCCTTCAGCCGGCCCCACGTCAGCGACGACAACGCGTTCGCCGAGGCCCTCTTCCGTACCCTGAAGTACTGCCCCGCCTATCCCTCGCAGCCCTTCGCCTCCCCGGACGAGGCCCGGCGCTGGGTCGAGGCCTTTGTCCACTGGTACAACACCCAGCACCTGCACAGCGCCATCCGCTACGTCACCCCGGATGCGCGCCACTACGGTCTCGAGGACGCCATCCTGGCCAACCGCCAGCGCGTCTACGAGCAGGCACGCCAGTGCCACCCGGAACGCTGGTCTGGAGCCGTCCGCGACTGGACCCCCGTCGCCGAAGTCCGCCTCTGCCCGCGAGCCAATCCCGTCCCGCAGACCCAAGTCGCATGATCAGCCGAGGCGACAACTATCTTGACAC
>CAZJFX010000183.1:0-1641 GCA_964545395.1 uncultured Gemmatimonadaceae bacterium
TCCTTGACCCGCAGCCTACCGTGCCCTTCAGCCCAACAGGGCGGTTGGAGTTCCTATCCGTCCGCGGGTGGGCCGCCGATGCAGCTCGACAACAAGTACATGTGGCTCTTGCGGCGGCAGGGCGACGGCTCCCTCCTCGCGTGGCGGGTGATGTTGAACACCAACGCCCCGTGACATCGGGCCTCCGTTCGTCAGGCCCGGCCCTCGCCTCCCGTCCAATCCTCCACCACGAGCCCGCTCACCCGCCCGAACTCGCGCACGTTCCCCGTCGCTAACGTCAGGCCGCGCCCCACGCACGTCGCCGCGAGCCACAGGTCGTGGGCGCCGATGACTTCGCCCCGCTCCGCGAGCTCCGCCCAGAGGCGCGCATGGGTGCGCGCGGTGAGCAGGTCCACGCCCAGGAGCGGGAACTCGTCCAGCACCGCCTCGATGAAAGCGGCCCGCCGGGCGCGTACGCTGCGGTCCCTGGCACGGTGAACGCCGTGGAGAAGCTCGCTCGCGGTCACCACCGACAGGAAGACCTCCTCGTCCTCCCGGCCCGCGATGTGGGCATCCAGGTCGACGCGCCCCCGCTCGTGCTCGATGAGCACGGACGCGTCCATCAGGATCCCCACGCGTTCCTCCCGGGCCCGCCCAGCTCCACGCGTGCCGCGTCCAGGTCCGCGCCCAGCGCCTCCGCCTCGGCGGGCCCGAGGCCCGGGAGATCCGCCAGGAGCGCCCCCAGCTCGCCCAGCCGCCGGCCGCGCGGCGCGGGGATGAGCTCGGCCACCGGCCGGCTGCCGCGGACCACCGTGAATCGCTCTCCCCGATAGGCGACGCGGTTCACCAGGTCCGCCAGGTTGCGGGCCAGGTGGGTGATGGTGATATCTGTCATACTATATGATTATCAGAGTTCAACATCATCGCAAGCAGCCGGCCTCGGCCTTCCCCCGCCCCGCCGGATGGCCTCGCTCCTCCAACCCTCGCCACCCGTGGTGCCCGCCGTGCATCCTCGCCGGCGACATGCGAATGGGGCCTATCCTCCCTGCAGCGAACGCTGGTACGCCTTCCACCCCGGGCAGATCTTGGTGTGGAGCCTCCAGAGGATGCCCAGGAGGGAGCGGGGCTTCTCCTCGGCCTTCCGCCTGAAGGGGCAGTCTTCGCAGGCGTACTTCTTCTCCTTCGTCATTCTCTCGTCATCTCCCGGATCTCGTCGTCCCGGCCCGTCATCTCCCAACGAATGAGGGAGACGGGGATGAGGCCCGACGCTTCCATCTCGTCCATGAACCGCTTGAAGGAGTAGTCGGCGCCGAGCTGCTGGGACCGCTCGGCCATGAGCTGCTCGAGCTGGTGCTTCCCCGTGAGGTAGCTGGCCCCGTAGAACGGCTGCACCAGGTAGAGGTCCTGCTCCCCCCAGACCGTCTCTGAGTCCTCGGGCATCCAGCCGCGGGGGGTCCAGCGTGCAGCATAGGCGCAGGCCTCGGCCTGAGGCCACTGGTTGGCGTGTATCATGAGCCCGGCGATGGAGCGGGCGGCCCGCTGAGCCACCAGGATGTAGATGAGCTCCCTGGAGCGGGGCCGGTCGTCGAAGAGGCCGGCGTTCATCATCCACTCCTCCATCCCGGTGGCCACCCCCTCGGCCCGGCTGTCCCAGATGTTGTA
>CAZJFX010000184.1:0-1635 GCA_964545395.1 uncultured Gemmatimonadaceae bacterium
CCCGCTACGAGCTCGTCGGATAGCCTGCGCGGACGGAAACAGGTGAAGAGCCGGAAATAGGAGGGGAGACGGATCGGGGGGGCGGAAGACAGCGCGCGGTCCCGGCCGAAGCCGGGGCCCCGCGATCCTATCGGGTACACCCGTTCGGGACCCCCCCGCCCTCCACCCCTCCCCCCGCGTCTGCTACCTTGAACAGCCATGATGCCCCTCACCCCGTGGGTCAAGCGCCTCCTGCTGGCCAACGTCGCCGTGTTCCTGGTGACCATGGCCAGCCCCGTGCTGTACCGCGCCCTCCTGCTGTATCCGCCCCTGGCGTTGGTCCGGCCGTGGACGCTCGTGACGTACATGTTCCTGCACGGGGGGTTCGGCCACCTCTTCTTCAACATGCTGGGGCTCTACTTCTTCGGGCCCCGCCTGGAGGACCGGCTCGACGGCCGGGCTTTCCTGGCGCTCTACTTTCTGTCCGGGCTCGGCGGCGCCGTGTTCAGCTTCCTGTTCGCTCGCCAGTACCCGGTGGTGGGAGCCTCTGGCGCCGTCTACGGCGTGCTCCTGGGCTTCGCCATGTTCTGGCCCCGGGAGCGCATCTACCTGTGGGCGATCATCCCGGTGGAGGCGTGGCTCCTGTGCGTGCTCCTGGTGGTGGGCTCGCTCTGGGCGGGGTTCTCCGGGTCGGCGTCGCGCACCGCCCACTTCGCCCACCTGGGCGGTCTCGTGTTCGCGTTCGCGTACCTGCGCTGGAGCGAGTGGCGGCGCGGCGCGGGGCGACGGACCTGGCGGAAGGCCATGGCCGTCCACCAGCCGTCGGTGGGGATGTCGGAGAGGGAGGCCGTGGCGCGCTGGAAGGCCATCGGGCTGGACGCGCTCCACGAGATCAACCGGGAGGAGGTGGTCCGCCTCTTGGTGAAGGTGGAGGCCGAGGGCGCGCGCACCCTGACGCCGGCGGAGCGCTCGTTCCTGGACCGGATGGCGAGGTAGGGGATGTCGCGCTACCGGGTCCCCGCCCGGGTCCACCGGGTGGAGGAGGTGATCCACCGGAGCCGGTTTGTCACCACCGCCGCCCGGGCCCCCGACGCGGCGGCGGCGCACGCGTTCGTGCAAGCCGTCCGCGAGGAGTTCCCCGACGCCACGCACAACTGCTGGGCCTTCGTGGCCGGCCCTCCGGGGAGCACCACCCACATCGGCATGAGCGACGACGGCGAGCCCCACGGCACGGCGGGGAAGCCCATGCTCACCACCCTGCTGCACGCCGGCGTCGGGGAGATCGTCGTGGTTTGCAGCCGGTGGTTCGGCGGCGTGAAGCTGGGGACGGGCGGCCTCTCCCGGGCATACTCGGGAGGCGTGAAGCTCGTCCTGGAGTCGCTCCCCACCGAGGAGCGGGTGGACCGGCTGCGCGTGCAGGTGACGGTGGGGTACGCCGAGGTGGCCGCCCTCCAGCGCCTGGCGGCTGATCTGGAGGTGCTCGTCGAGACCGAGGAGTACGGAGCCGACGTGCGCTACGTGTGCGCCGTGCCCGAGCCGGCGCTGGAGGGCTTCCGGGGCGCGGTGTCGGACCTGACCCGGGGCGAGGGGCGCGTGCGGGTGCTCTAGTCCTCAAATAAGCGAGTGTGCAGGGGCAGGGGCGGGCGCGACTGTTTT
>CAZJFX010000185.1:0-1579 GCA_964545395.1 uncultured Gemmatimonadaceae bacterium
AGCTCTCGAACGCCGCGCCAGAAGGTCAGGCATAGTTTGTCAACACCCTCTGAGAGGACCCACTGCCTGGCGGCGAGGTGGGGCAGAACGTGATCCGTGAGGTGGGCGGCGAGCTCCGCCATGCGGCGGGCGTTGCACGAGGGGCAGATCCCGCGGTCCTTGCAGGAGAAGGGGACCCCATCACACTGCACCCCTTGTGGACCGGCTACAGCGCCGGTTCCGGGTGACACATCCCTTCCATCCCCGTTCGGGTGAGACGTTCGCGCTGGTCGGGTACCGGCGGAGCTGGGGCCACGAGAGCGTGGATGGGTTGGACCCTGAGGGGAAGCTGTTCCTTCTCCACCCACCAGGGGATGCCGTTGCCCAGGGGATCGGCCTCCGTGGTCTGGGCGAGGAAGGTCTCAAGATGGTGTTGGACAACCGGATAGAGCGGCGTCGCAGTCGGCCGTCGCGGGCGATACGTGGGCGAGGCGGCCGGATGCCGCGGCCTGGAGGGTGAGGGTGGGGGCCGGAAGAGTTGCTTGGCCGGAGTCGCCATGGCCGAGCGTGGCGTGGATTACCGAGCGCCGCCATGGGCCGATGGGCCTCGGGAGCGCCCGTCTCCAGAGTGCAGGCACCGACCATTGAGCATCCACCGGTATCGGAGGGCCGTCCTAAGGCATTGCAGCCGTTGCCGTTCGGCTTCCGGTCTCCAGCCGCAGGGAGATTCGGGTGAGTCGATATATCTCCCAGGAGGTGTGCCCGTGGAACCGGCGGTTCGCGAGGGTGGCCGAAGAGCCGGCGTACGCGGCGCGCGCCGGCACGGGCGGCCCGGATCTCGTCGAGCTCCTGAGGATGGACGAGGACGACTGGGATGCGTTCACGCGGGGCTCGGCCCTCAGGCGCGCAGGCCACATGGGCTTGCGGCGCGACGTGGCGCTGGCGCTGGGGAATCGGCTGGCTGCGGCGGAGTCACCGGATCCCGAGGCCACGCGCTCTCCGACGTGAGGCGGCAGCTCCAAGCACGGCTCCATGTGCCGGGCTTTGGGTGATGCGTGGGACTTCTCGACGCCGATGGCGGGGGTCGAGTGGAAAACCCTCACGTGCGGAACCTGGAGGCACATTCCGGGCAAAACTCAACCTGCGAGAGCTTGCTCGCCCGAACTCTTCGGGTTCTCTGACTCGATCGGCGGAAGAGCCGACGCCGCAGAAATGGGAGGAGTGGACCAACGCCGTGCTTGGCCTTTGGCTCATCGTCGCTCCCTTCGCTCTGGGCTTCACTGCGGAAGCCGGGGCGATGTGGAACCACATCATCATCGGCATGCTGGTGGCTGTCGACGCGTTGTGGGCGGTGCAGTCACTCGGGCATGGGACCACAGCTCAGGCCTGACTTGGAGTGGGGCGGCCGACCATAGGAGAACCGCCCCACTTGTCCCTCGTCCTCCACGCCGCGGTCTGCCCCCTCCGTAGTCCTGCGTCCACCGTCCTCGTAGCGGAGTCGGCGCCGGTGGACTTCGTCGAATCGGGTAGCCCTGTGGGGGCGGACTAACCCGAAGTTCCCGACGCGAGAAGGCGAGAAACGGCGTAGAACAAGGGGTAT